>NZ_JAUSUK010000001.1:0-657131 GCF_030813515.1 Rhodopseudomonas julia
CGCCGACTTCGTCTTCTGAGGTTTTGTGACATCGCCGGGGCGGCCGCCTGCCGCCCCAATCCCCCGGCCGGTCGCCCAAAGCGGCCGGCCTTTTTGCGTCCGGCCTGGAGGGATCAGCCCGGCGATTAAAAGACGAAAGTCTCTTCGCTCAACATGGCGCGCGTCACGTCCTCAAGCGTCACGCTCGCATCGGGCGCAAGCGTGATCACCAGCCCCGCCGCCGTATCGGCAAAAGCAAGCTCGGCGAAACTCCCGGCATAGGCAGAAACGTCGAGAACATCGGTGCCGACCTCAAAGCCATCGATGACGTCGTGACCGTTGCCGGAGACGGCGGCATAGACATCGCGGTCGCCATCAGTGCCGAAGATGAAGACGTCGTCGCCGCCCGAGCCATAGACGAGGTCGCGCCCCGCGCCCGTCGTCACGGTGTCGTTGCCGGCGCCGCCAAAGAGCGTGTCGTCGCCCGCGCCGCCATCAATGACATCGTTGCCGCCGCCGGCGCCGATCTCGTCGTTGCCGGTCTGGCCATAGAGGCTGTCGTTGCCGCCCCCGCCCCAAATCACATCGTCGCCGTCGCCACCATCGATATGGTCGCTGCCCGGCACGGCGCCACCGAAGATCGTATCGTTGCCGGCATTGCCGTTGACGATGTCGCTGCCGATGCCGGAGCCGATGAAATCGTTGCCTGCGCCGCCGTCGACGCGATCGTCGCCGCCGCCGGAAAAGAGCTTGTCGTCGCCATCCCCCCCAAGAAGCGTGTCATTGCCGGCGCCACGCCCACCGAAGAGGAGATCGCTGCCGGAGAAGCCGGAGAGGATGTCGGATCCCCCGCCCCCGAGGAGCACATTGTCGAGGCCGTTGCCGTTGATCACCTCATCGCCCGCGCCGCCGGCGGCATTCTCGATCTCGGCGCCATAGGCAACCGCCAGATTGTTGCTCATGCCGCCGATCGACGACCAGGCGCCTTCGCGCAAATCGATGACGGCGTTGTCGGCAAAGCCCGAGACATTCAACGTATCGATGCCGCCGCCGTCCCAGATCGTCACGATCGGCTCGGAATTGAGCGTGAAGTCGAAGACGGCATCATAGGAACCGAGACCCGCGGCGCCGAAGCCATAGGTCGTGTCGCCGGCGCGCGTGGCATAATCGGCGCCGTAGAGGTCCTGAATGGCGAGGATGTCATAGAGCATCGGCGTCTGGGCGTAATGCATGAGCCCGTCGGCGCCGACATGATTGGTGCCGCTGCCGTCCTCGTCGGCATCGAAATAGGACATGATGGTGAAGCGGCGCGTGTCTTCGGCGAATTCGGCAGCATCGGCATAGGTGACCGCCCCGCGGGCCGCATCATAGGTGCCGGGATGGCTCAACCCGAGCGAATGGCCGATCTCGTGGAGATAGGTGAGAAAGCCGTATTTGCCGTAGGCGATGTCGCTGTCGTCGTTGAGACTGCTCCAATGGCTGTTCAGCCAGACATCGGCGCTGATGAAGGAATCGTGGCCAGAGCCGAGACCATCATAGCGAAAGCTGTACGAGGTGTAGGTGCCGTTGCCCGAGGTGGTCGAACTCTCGCCGATCGAGATGCCGCCGCCGGCCGCCGTCCGCACGATATCAGGAGCGATGAGATCGTCCCACAGCGCAAAGGCCTCATCGGTCATCGCCGCTTTGTAGGCGGAGAGCGGCTGGAAACCCGCCGCCTCGCCGCTTCCCGATGCGGAGGAGAGGATGCTGTAGGTGATGGTGTGACCAGCCCAGGAGATCGGGCTCGGGGACGCTTCATGCGTCCACGAGGTCTGAAGCTGATCGATGACGGTGGCGGAACTGGTCGCTCCGGCGACTCCAGCCCCTGTCCCGTGGCCTGTCGATTCCACAGCGGCCGCGGCAAAACCCGTCTCGTCGCTCGAAAAGGACATTGCGGCTCCCTCGCCAGTTGCGAAGGTGTGCCTAACCATCCGGGCTTGAGTGGAGCTTGAGGAGGAAGTTTGAATTTGAACGACTAAAAAGTGCAACACGAAATCAGTGCGTGCACACGGGCCCGTCGCGTCTGCACAAAAGTCTTATCAGCTTGCCCGCCTCGCCTTTTCAGGGATCAACAACAGACTAGATTTTATAGAAATTAGAATGACTTACCGTTCTACGACTTCAAGCCCATTGCGAAAAGCCATTCGTCTCGGCAACCATTGGTAGGAAGCGGTTAACGCTTCGAGCCAGAACAAGGCACAGGAGGGGAATATGAGGTCCAGAAGCAAGCTCGTCGCGGCTTTGAGCGTCGTCTTGATGGCCGGCAGCAGCATGGCGGCCGCCGAGCAGGTCACCGTCACCTCATGGGGCGGCGCCTATCAGGACGCCCAGCGCGAAGTGTATTTCAAACCTTTCGAAGAGCAGACTGGTATCGACCTCGTCGAGGAGAGCTGGGACGGCGGCATCGGCGTGCTCCGCGCGCAGGTGGAAGGCGGCAACGCCACCTGGGACGTGGTGCAGGTGGAATCGGAAGAGCTGCAGCTCGGCTGCGACGAGGGCCTCTTCGAAGAGCTCGATTGGGACCAGATCGGCGGCAAGGACCGCTATATCGAGGCCGCCGTCAGCCCCTGCGGCGTGGGCGCGATCGTCTATAATTTCGTCCTCGGCTACGACAAGGACAAGATCTCCGAGGCGCCGAGCGGTTGGGAAGATTTCTTCGACCTCGACAAATACCCGGGCAAACGCGCTCTCCGGAACGGACCGAAGACCAATCTGGAAATCGCGCTGATGGCCGACGGCGTGCCGCCCTCAGAAGTCTACGACGTGCTTGCGACAGACGAGGGCGTGGAGCGGGCCTTCAAGAAACTCGACACGATCAAATCGGATCTCGTCTTCTGGGAGGCGGGCGCCCAGCCACCGCAACTCCTCGCCTCCGGCGAAGTCGCCCTCACCTCGATCTACAACGGCCGCGTCGATGCCGCGAACAAGGCCGATGGGCGCAATTTCGGCATCGTCTGGAACGAGAGCCTTTATACGCTCGATTCCTGGGTCATCCTCGCCGGCTCCAAGAACCTCGACGCCGCCTACAAATATCTCGACTTCGTCGGAGAGGCGGAAAATCAGGCCAAGCTGCCGATGAAGATCGCGTACGGCGTCACCAATCCCGATGCGAGCGCCATGATCGCGCCGGAGCGCCTCAAAGAATTGCCGACGGCGGACGAGAACATGAAGAATGCGCTCAAAATCTCCGACACGTTCTGGCTCGACAATATCGATCGGTTGACAGAGCGCTGGAGCCGCTGGGCCTCGACCAATTAGCGGTCCGATGACCGAGACAATGCTCGCGGGACCGCGTCAAACGCGGTCTCTGAAGCGGGATCTGGCGCGCGCCGAGCGCAAGCGCAAGCGCAACGCCTTCCTCCTCGTCCTGCCTCTCATCCTCTTCGTCGTCGTCTTCTTCGTCGCACCGATCGTCGGCATGCTGGAGCGCAGCATCGTCGACACGGACCTCATGGAAACCTGGCCCGAGACGGCCGAGGCCGTGCGGGCCTATGACTGGGAGAAGAGCGCCGTGCCGGACGAGCCTGTCTTTTCAGCGCTCGCGCAGGATCTGACGCGCTCCTACGAGGACCGCACGGCAGCGGCCGTAGCCCGACGCCTCAATTACGATATCTCGGGCGGGCGTTCGCTCGTCATGGGAACGGCGCGAAAGATCGCCCGCCTCGATCAACCTCCCGCCTCCTGGCGCGACACGCTCATCGAGACAGAGCCGGATTGGGGCCGCGCCGAAACCTGGGCCGCCGTGCGCCGTGCGGCAGGCCCCCTCACCGATTTCTTCCTTCTGCAGGCGGTCGACCGCCAGCGCGACATCGACGGCGCCATCGTGCCGGTGCCGACGGAGCGCGCCGTCTATCTGCAGATCTATGCACGCACCTTCATCATCGCGCTCACTGTCACGCTGCTTTGCCTCATGATCGGCTTTCCGATCGCCTACCTCCTCGCGGGACTTCCAGAGAACACGGCCAACCTTTTGATGATCCTGGTGCTTTTGCCGTTCTGGACGCCGCTTCTCGTGCGCACTGCGGCCTGGATCGTGGTCCTACAGGAGCATGGTCTCGTCAACCAGATGCTACAATTCCTGCATCTGACGGACGGACCGATCCGTCTCGTCTACAACCGCTCCGGCGTCATCATCGCCATGACGCATGTGCTTTTGCCGTTCATGATCCTACCGCTCTACGCGGTGATGCGCACCGTGCCGCCATCCTACATGCGGGCTGCCCGCTCGCTCGGCGCGCCGCCCTTTACCGCCTTCCGCCGTGTCTACATTCCTCAGGTGATGCCCGGGATCGCGGCCGGCTCGATCCTCGTCTTCATCATTGCGCTCGGCTATTACATCACGCCGGCGCTCGTCGGCGGCGCGGCCGATCAGATGATCTCCTACTATATCGCCTTCTACACCACCGACACGGTGAACTGGGGGCTTGCGGCGGCGCTCGGCACCGGCCTCTTCGCCGCAACGCTCATCCTTTATGCGATCTACAGCCGTCTCGTGGGCGGCGTTCGGGGGGTGATGTGAGCGGCGCAGTCACCGGCACAGAAAAGGCCTGGCGCATCGTCCTTTATGTGGTGGCGATCGGCGGCTTCTTTTTTCTCGTCGCGCCGATCCTCGCCATCGTGCCCCTCTCCTTCAACGACGGCCAGTTCCTCACCTATCCGCTGCGCGGCGTCTCCTTGCGCTGGTATGAGGATTTCTTCTTCTCTGGCACGTGGATGTCGTCGATCCGCAACAGCCTGATCATCGGCGTCTTCGCGGCCACGATCGCCACCTTCCTCGGCACGCTTGCCGCCACCGGGCTCTGGCTTGCGGATTTCCCGGGAAAACGCTTCATCAGCGCCTTCCTGCTCGCTCCGATGATCGTGCCGATGGTGATCTATGCGGTCGGGCTCTACTTCTATTTCGCGCCCTTCGATCTGACGGCGACCTTCACCGGCCTCATCCTGGCGCATGCCGTTCTCGGCACGCCTTTCGTCGTGATCACGGTCACCGCGACGCTTTCCGGCTTCGACCGCACGCTCATCCGCGCCGGCCTCAGCCTCGGGGCCTCGCCAGTCCGCGTGGCACGAAGCGTCGTCTTTCCGCTGATCGCGCCAGGCGTCATCTTCGGTGGGCTCTTCGCCTTCTCCGTGTCTCTCGAAGAGGTCATCACCGTGCTCTTCATCGGCGGACCCAACCAGCGCACCCTGCCGCGCGAGATGTTCTCAGGCATCCGCGAAAACATCTCGCCCACGATCGCGGCGGCCGCCACCATCATGATCGTGCTCGCGGTGCTTCTGCTCCTCACCGCGGAGTTTTTGCGCCGGCGCTCCTCGCGGCTCCAGGCGAGAGGCTGAATCGTGAGCGGCCGAATGGCGCTCACATGTCGAAAGGCATGCGCAGCTCGATGAGTGCTGCACGCCCGTTGTCGCGGGCACGCCGCAGCGATGTCGGGAGGTCGTCGAGCTTCGACGGGCGTTCGAAGACGAGGCCATAAGCCTTTGCGATAGAGTCAAAATCGGGCGGAGTCGGCTTCACGCCTTCCGGTGTAATGCCGCGCTCGACCATGAAGGTTTCGATCTCGCGAAAGCCGAAATTGTTCCAGACGATGAAGATCACCGGCGTTGCCGCGTCGATGGCTGAGCCGAGCTCGGCCAGCGAGAATTGCAAGCCACCGTCACCCAGAAGCGCCACGACCGGACGCTCAGGCTCCGCGAGCGCGGCGCCGATCGCCGCCGGCACTCCATAGCCGAGAGCGCCGAAGCCAGTTGCGGAATTGAACCAGCCTCCGGGCGTGTCGATGTCGCAATAAAGGTTACCGGCATAGACGGGCTGCGTGCTGTCGCCGACGAAAAGGACGCCTGGCAGGGCCTCGCGGATCACGTCAAGGATCGCAACCTCTGCCTGATAGGCTTTTCCGATCTCTTCGAAGGCTGCCGCACGAAGCCTGCGCGCCATGTCATCGCCGCATCGCTTGCCGCCGACCTTTGTCTCGCCGAGAGCGCAGCAAAGTTCGGCCGCGGTCGCTCGCGCATCTCCGAGGATCGCCATCGCGGCTTGCGGCCCTCGGGCGAGCTGCGCCGCATCGATATCGACGCGCACGAGCCCTTGAAGCTCGGGAAAGCCGCCGTCCTCGTAGACATCGAAATCGGTCGGCCCCATCTCGCTGCCGAGCGCCAGGACCGCATCGCATTCGGCCAGAGCCGCACGCACGGCTTCGAGGCTCGGGCTTGCTGGCACCCGCAACGGATGGCCGGCGAGAAGACCGCGGGCATTCGCCGTCGTGATCACCGGCGCGTCGAGACGTTCCGCCAGCGCCGTCACGTCGTCGTTGGCGCGTCTTGCCCCGCCGCCGGCGATGATCACAGGCCGCCGCGCCGCGGACAAGAGATGGGCGGCGGCTTCAAGATCGGCCGCTCCGGGGTGCGGATGCGACGGGAGGGCCGGCGCACGGGCGGGAAGTCCTGCCACCCGCTCCTGCATGACATCGACCGGGATCTCGATATGGACTGGCCCGGGCCGACCGGAATTGAGGATCGCAAAAGCGCGCGCCATGACATCAGGCAGATCATCGGCCGACAGAAGCGTGTGCGAGAAAAGTGCGAAGCTCTCCATCATCGCGCGCTGGTCCGGCAATTCGTGCAACGCGCCGCGGCCATGGCCAAGCGACCCACGGCGGCCGACGCCGGAAATCACGAGCATCGGCACGGAATCGGCCCGGGCCTGCGCCATCGCCGTGATGGTGTTGGTGAGGCCCGGCCCGGTGATGACGAGGCAGACGCCGGGCTTGCCGCTGACCCTGGCATAGCCATCCGCCATGAAGCCTGCGCCCTGCTCGTGGCGTGGCGTCACGTGTCGGATCTTCGAGCCGCCAAGGCCGCGGTAGAGTTCGGCCGTGTGGACGCCCGGAATGCCGAAGACGACCTCAACGTCGTGCTGTTCGAGAAGCGCGATCAGCGCCTCGCCCGTGCTTGCCGCCATTGCGTCTTGCGTCATCTCAGCGTTCATGCCCAGCCGCCTGCGCGTTTCGGCGCGACTGCATTCTCGGCAAAGCGGGCAATGCGGGCACAGGCCACTTCCAGTCGCTCATCAGGCACCGTCAGGCTCACGCGCACGAAACAACGCGCTTCGTCGCCGAAAGAGGCTCCGGGCATGACGGCCACGCCTTCGCTTTCCAGAAGTCCCCAGGCGAAATCCTCGCCGGTCAGGCCGCTGTCGCGCACGTCGAGCAGAATGAACATGCCGCCCTCCGGCATGATCGGGCGGGCGCCGGCCGTATTCCCGAGGAAGGTCGTTACGAATTGAGCCCGGCGGTGATACGCCTCGCGCATCCGTGCCGCCGCAGGCGACGGGCGTGACAGTGCATAGGCCGTCATATCGGCGATAAAAGGCTGGCCACCGAAAAGCATCGTTTCGGAGACCGGCAGAAGCCGGGAGCAGAATTCCTCGGGTCCGATGGCCCAGCCGCTGCGAAAGCCCGGCGCGGCATGCGATTTGGAAATCGAGGAGACCGCGATGGTGCGCTCCGCGAGTTCGGGGATGTCGAAGGGCGAAGCGAATGCACCTTCGAAGACGAGTTCCTCGTAGACCTCGTCAGAGACAATCCAGAGATCGTGGCGGCGACAGACCTCGCCGATCGCCTTGAGCTCGTCGTGGCTCAAAACGGCCCCCGTCGGATTGTGCGGCGAGTTGAGGAGCAGGACCCGGCAGCGCGGCGTCACCGCCTTTTCGAGATCCGCCGGATCAAGATGAAAGCGGTTGCGCGCATAAAGCGGCACGGACCGCAGCTCCGCCCCGCTTGCCCGGATGACACCCTCATAGGTCGCGTAGAGCGGATCGGCGACGAGCACCTCATCGCCCGCTTCGACGAGCCCCGTCATCACGGCAAAGAGCGCCGTCTGCGTGCCGGGAAAGCACAGAACGTTTTCCGGCGAGACCGTACGTCCGGACCGGCTTGTGTATTTCTCTGCCAGGATGTCGAGAAGCGCCGGATCGCCACGCCCAGCCGAATAGCGCGTGCGGCCCGCATGCATGGCGCGGCTGCATTCGTCGAGAAGCTCTTTCTCCGGCGGGATGTCAGGTTCGCCGATCGTCAACTCCAGAACCTCGGCACCTTCTGCCGCCATGGCCCGAGCGCGGAAGTGGACGGCCCATTTGCCCGAGCCGAGGTCGGCAAGCCGCTCCGTGATGGAGGCGTAGCGCATGTCGTTTCTACCTTCTTGTTTGGAGTTATGGCTGGCGTGTCGGGGTCATGAGCGGGCGAGACTGAGCCCCAGAAGTGCCTCGACGGCTTCGATACCTGCTGCGACCAGCTCGTCCTCGGCGAACATGTCTTCTGCCAGGCAGCGCTCGACCCAAAGCCCGTCGATGAGGGCATTGATCTGGATCGCGAGGCGCACGCGCTCCGCAGCCTCCGCATCGCGCCCGATTTCGGCGAACAGGGAAGCAATGAGATCTTCCAACTCGCGGCGAAACTGCAGGTAGCCCGCCCGGTGGATTGCCGCCATGGCAGGATCGACATGGATGAGGCTGATGAACGTCGCCCAGAGCGACAAGGCGCGGGGATCCGCCACCGGCGGCGTCAAATTGGCGGCGATGAAGTGGCGCAGTCGGCTTTTCGCGTCGCCCTCGGTGTCGGCGACCGCGGCTTTAGCGGCTTCCGTCATGCCCTCCATCACGGATTGATAGGCCGCCTCGATCAACTGGGTCTTGCCGGAGAAATAATGCCGGATGAGGCCGTTGGTGACGCCGGCGCGGGCAGCCACCTCGCGTACAGTGATCCCCTTGAGGCCCTTTTCCGCGATGAGGTCGAGGGTCGCCTGGATCAAAGCGTGGCGCCGCTCGTCCTGCGTTGCGCGCCTGAAGCTCCGCCGGGTCATGGTGCCCGACCGTTCGCCGGAGGCTGCCGGAACCCCAACGCCGGCCGGCGAAAAACCGCCATCGCGAGCTGCCCGATCTTGGGTGAACAGCACGATTTTATCCGTCCGGTACATGTCGATTTCGGCGAATCCGCCGCCACCCGTTTGGCCATGAGCGCATTTATGCACTTGCATAACTATCGTGCAAGTGTATCAATCCGGCCCTGGGCTTCGCCCTGGACACACTCCGATCTCTCGCGAAAGGAATGGACCCATCACTGGCTTCTCGAACGCGCTCATACGAGCTTGGCGGCCGTTTCCACGTTTGACGCCGTCCCAGTTTGAAGATCTGATCCCTGCCTCGAATGCGGTTTGGGAGACAGGCCGGTGAGCCAGGAAGAAGCGCCCGCATCGAGCATCACCGAGGCGCCGACAGCGGAGCGTCCTGAAGTCGTCCGTGTCGAAAACCTTCACAAATCCTTCGGCAGCCTCGAAGTTCTGAAGGGGATTTCGTTCACCGCCCACGAAGGCGACGTGATCGCCATCATCGGCGGGTCGGGATCTGGGAAATCGACGCTTCTTCGCTGCATCAACATGCTGGAGCCCCCGACCGCGGGCAGCGTCAGCGTGCATGGTGAAACCATCGCCATGAAAAGCGACGGCGATGGCGGCCTCGTGCCCGCCGACCGTCGCCAGGTGCAGCGCATCCGCACGCGTCTCGCCATGGTCTTCCAGAGCTTCAATCTGTGGCAGCACATGACGCTTCTCGGCAACGTCATCGAAGTGCCCGTGCATGTTCTGGGCGTCCCCAGGGCCGAAGCTGTGGAGCGGGCCCGTGCCCTCCTCGACCGCGTCGGTCTGAGCGACAAGGAAGACGTCTATCCGGCTTTTCTGTCCGGCGGGCAGCAGCAGCGCGCGGCGATCGCGCGTGCGCTCGCCATTCAGCCGGAGGTGATGCTTTTCGACGAACCGACCTCGGCGCTCGATCCGGAGCTCGTTGGCGAAGTCCTGTCCGTTATTCGCGACCTCGCGCATGAGCGCCGCACCATGGTTCTTGTCACTCACGAGATGAGCTTCGCCCGCGAGGTCGCCAACCACATCATCTTTCTTGCCGAGGGAGAGATCGAAGAAGAAGGCCCGCCGGAGGCCATCTTCGACAATCCAAAATCTGAGCGTCTGCAAAAGTTCATCGGATCAATTCAATAGCGTTGGCGTGCCGGGACGTCACACCGGTCGTCATCGCACCGAGCAAAAAGGGAACTCCTCATGCACCGCATCCTCAAAAGCCTCGCTGCAGCCGCGGCCGTCGTCGTCCTTGGAGCGGGCGCTGCCAGTGCCGAGACGAAAGTCGGCATCGCCGCCGAGCCCTATCCGCCATTCACAGTCCCGGATGCCGCCGGCAACTGGTCCGGATGGGAAATCGAAATCATGGATGCGCTGTGCGAAGAGGCAAAGCTCGATTGCACCATCGTGCCGACAGCTTGGGACGGCATCATCCCGGCCCTCAACTCCGGCAAGATCGACATGATCATAGGCTCCATGTCGATCACCGAAGAGCGTCTCAAGGTGATCGATTTCAGCGACAAATACTACAACACCCCGACCGCCATCATCGGCCTCAAGGATGTCGAGATCGAGCCCACCAACGAGAGCCTTTCTGGCAAGCTTCTCGGCGTGCAGCGCTCGACCATTCACGAGAACTACGTCCACAAGCATTTTCCCGACGCCGAGGTGAAAACGTATCAGACGCAGGATGAGGCCAACCAGGATCTCGTGGCCGGCCGCCTCGACGCTGTGCAGGCGGATTCCCTTGCACTCGCAACCTTCCTCGAATCCGATGGCGGCAAGGCTTGCTGCGAGATGAAGGGCGAAGTCGAGCCCGACGAGGAAATTCTCGGACCGGGCGTTGGTGTCGGCCTCCGCCAGGGCGACACCGAGCTCAAGGAGAAGCTCAACAAGGCGATCGCCGCGATCCGCGAGAACGGCACCTACGAGAAGATCTCCGAGAAATACTTCGATTTCGACATCTACGGGAAGTGAGCGGCTCGCTCGCAGCCTGGGGAGCGGGCATCCGCCCCTCCCCTTTTCCGCCCGGCTTCTGTCCCAGCAGGTTGCGCGCCGCCTGAAAAGGCATGCCGCTTGCTAGAAGCCAGGTGCGGTCATGCGGCCGTGCCAGCATCGATGCGCCACATCCAACCGTAATGTAATGGGTCCTTTAGAACTTCTTGCCTTTTCCCCGCCCGGCTGGGGCGGCGTCCTCCTGCGCGCCCTCCTGACCTCGCTCGAAGTCGCTGCCGGCGGCTATCTGATGGGGCTCCTGATCGGCGTCGGTGGCGCTTTCGGAAAGCTCTACGGCGGGCCGATCCTGCGCGACCTCCTGGAAGCCTACACGACGATTATCCGGGCCGTTCCCGAACTCGTCCTCATCGTCCTCGTCTATTATGCCGGCACAGATCTTCTGAACCGTCTGATGGCAGCCCTCGGTTACGCGCGCCTCGACGTCTCGGGCATGGCGGCCGGCATCGCTGTCATCGGTCTCGTCCAGGGCGCCTACTCAACGGAAGTCCTTCGTGGCGCCATCAAGGCCGTGCCTTCCGGCCAGATCGAAACGGCCCGCGCCTACGGCATGCCGCCGTTTCTGCTCGTGCGGCGCATCACCCTGCCCGCCATGCTTCCGCACGCCATTCCGGGACTTGCCAATCTCTGGCTGATCGCCACCAAGGACACGGCCCTTCTCGCCGTCGTCGGCTTCACGGAACTGACGCTCGCGACACGCCAGGCGGGCGGCGCGACGCGGGAATACATGCTCTTCTTCTGCGCCGCGGGGCTGCTCTATCTGATGGTGAGCCTCGTCTCCAATGTCGTCATCGCCCTCATCGAGCGTCGGGCAAGGCGCGGCATGCCTGGGTTCTCCTCATGAGGGAGGACAATGCCGAAGCCATACATGCCATGGCGGACCTCATCGATCCGGAAGAGGACAAGGGGGCGAAAAGCGAAAGCTGGTTGAAGCCGCACCGCGTCGTGCTGCTCCTGCTCGCCGCTCTCATGGTCGCCCTCATGGCGTTCAATATGCGCTGGGACTGGCTGCCGCTTTATTGGAAGGAAATGCTGGGCGGATTGTGGGTCACGCTCGCCCTTCTCGTCGGCAGCAGTATCCTCGGCTTTGCGATGGCGGTGCCTCTCGGTCTCGCACAAGTCTCTGGTCCCGCTCCTTTGGCATGGGCCGCCCGCGGCTTCTGCACCGTGATCCGCGGCACGCCTCTGCTCCTGCAGCTCTGGCTTCTCTATTACGGACTCGGCTCGCTGTTTCCGCAGATCCCGTGGATCCGCGGCTCGTTCATCTGGCCTTATCTGCGCGAGGCCTGGCCCTACGCGCTCGCCTCACTCACCATCTCGTTTGCGGGTTATGAGGGCGAGGTGATGCGCGGGGCCCTCGCCGGTGTGCCGAAAGGTGAGCTCGAAGCCGGGCGCGCTTATGGAATGAGCCGCTTCACCGTGCTGCGCCGCATCTGGCTGCCGCGCGCGATCCAGCGCGCTTTGCCGACCTTGAACGGCGAGATCGTGCTGCAATTGAAGGCGACGCCGCTGGTTGCGACGATCACGGTCATCGACCTTTATGCGGTCATCAGCGACGTGCGCCAGGACACCTACATCATCTACGAGCCACTTCTCTTTCTGGCCTTCATCTACCTTTGCCTGACCGGCCTCCTCGTCGCGGGCTTCCGCCATCTCGAAAATCGCATCCCCACCCGAGGAGTGTGAATGGGTATCGCGCCTGATCTCAGCAATGACCTGCCCGAAATCGTCGCCATGCGGCATGAGCTGCATCGCCATCCCGAACTCGGCCTCGAAGAGGAATGGACGTCGAATTATGTCGCCGAAAAACTCCAGGGACTCGGCTACGAGGTGCATCGCGGGCTTGCGAAGACGGGTGTCGTCGCGACGCTGACGAACGGCTCAGGAAAGCGCGCGGTCGGCCTTCGTGCCGATTTCGACGCCTTGCCGATCCAGGAAAAGACCGGCCTTCCGTATCAAAGTGAGATTCCCGATCGCATGCACGCCTGCGGCCATGATGGCCACACCGCGATGCTTCTCGGCGCGGCGAAGCGGCTCGCGGAGCGGAGAAATTTCGACGGCACCGTGCATCTCATTTTCCAGCCGGCGGAGGAGAATTTCGGCGGCGCCAAGATGATGGTCGACGAAGGGCTCTTCGAGCTCTTTCCCTGCGATGCCGTCTTTGCGCTTCATAACGAGCCGCAGCTTCCGTTCGGGCAGTTTGCTCTCAGAGACGGGCCGATCATGGCGGCCGTCGACGAGGCTCGGATCGTCATTACAGGCCGCGGGGGCCATGGGGCGCATCCCGAGGACACGATCGATCCGATCGTTGCCGCCTCTTCTATCGTCATGGCCCTGCAGACGATCGTCGCCCGCAACACGCATCCGATCGAGCCCGCTGTCGTCACCGTCGGCTCGATCCATGGCGGCTCGGCGAGCAACATCATCCCCGAGAGTGTGGAAATCGTCGTCGGCATCCGCTCCTTCGACGATGCGACCCGCGATCTTCTGGAAGAGAAGATCCGCCTGATCGCGACGCGCCAGGCAGCGGGCTTTGGCGCGCGCGCAGACGTCGACTATCTCCGAAGCTACGACGCCACCATCAACGATACGGCGGAAACGGACTTCCTCCGCGCCCAGGCGATCCGTTTCGCGGGTGCCGAGAATGTCACCGACCTTGCCCGTCCCTTCATGGGCTCGGAAGACTTCGCCTATATGTTGAAGGCTCAACCGGGCAGCTATTTCTTTCTGGGGACTGGGCGCGGGCCGGATGATCCACCGCTGCATCACCCGTCCTTCGACTTCAACGATGATATTCTGGCGACCGGCGTCGCTTTCTGGACGGAATTCGCCGAAGCCTTTCTGAGCCGGGCCTGAGCGCGACCGAACATTGACGAGATCTCTATGCTGAAAAAGACCGATTTCTACATCAACGGCAGCTGGGTGGCACCGGCCGAGCCGAACCCGTTTCCCGTCATCGACCCGGCGACCGAAAGTGAGATTGCCGAGATCTCGCTCGGGAGTTCCGCCGATATCGACAAGGCCGTGACGGCGGCGCGGGCCGCCTTTCCGACCTGGAGTGCGACAGACGTCACCGAACGCATTGCCGTGATCGAACGGCTCCTGACGATCTACCGGGCTGGCGCCGAGGAGATGGCCAAGGCGATCAGCACCGAAATGGGTGCACCGATGTCGTTTTCACGCGACGAACAGGTCGGCGCCGGCGACTGGCACATCGAAGGTTTTCTGAAGGCCATCCACGAGATCGAATGGGAGCGGCCGTTGCGCGCCGATGCGCCGAGCGAACGCATCATCAAGGAGCCGATCGGCGTTTGCGGGCTCATCACGCCGTGGAACTGGCCGATGAACCAGGTGACGCTCAAGGTCGTGCCCGCGCTTCTCACCGGTTGCACGGTCGTGTTGAAGCCGTCGGAAATTGCACCCCTTTCCTCGCTCCTCTTCGCTGAGATGATCGACGCGGCGGGTGTGCCGGCCGGCGTCTTCAATCTCGTCAACGGAGACGGGCCGAGCGTCGGGGCGGCGCTGTCCGCCCATCCCGACGTCGACATGATGTCGTTCACCGGCTCGACGCGCGCTGGCTCCGCCGTCACCAAGGCGGCCGCCGATACCGTGAAACGCGTGACGCTGGAACTCGGCGGCAAGTCGCCGAACATTCTCTTCGCCGATTGCGATCTCAAAAAGCAGGTCGAGGGCGGCGTGCGCTTCTGCATGGAAAACGCCGGCCAATCCTGCAATGCGCCGACGCGGATGCTCATCGAGGCCTCGGCCTACGAGGATGCGATCGCGATCGCCAAGGAGACGGCAGAAAAAGTCGCCGTCGGCGATCCACACGAGGAAGGCGACCATATCGGCCCGCTCGTCTCGCAGACCCAGTTCGACAAGGTGCAGGATCTGATCGAGGCCGGCATCGCGGAAGGTGCGCGTCTCGTCACCGGCGGGGCGGGCCGGCCGGCCGGCTTCAATCGCGGCTACTATGCGCGGCCGACCATCTTCGCGAATGTCATCCCCGAGATGCGCATCTGGCGCGAGGAGATCTTCGGACCGGTGCTTGCGATGACGCCGTTCAAGGACGAGGCGGAAGCCATTCGCCTTGCGAACGACACACCCTATGGGCTTGCCGCCTATCTCAGCACGCAGGATCCTGAGCGCGCCCGCTATGTCGCGTTGCAGCTGCGCGCCGGCATGGTGCGGGTCAACCGCGCGCCCTTCGCGCAAGGCAGCCCCTTCGGCGGCTACAAGCAATCCGGCAATGGCCGCGAAGGTGGTATCTTCGGTCTGGACGATTTCCTGGAGACGAAGACGGTCGCATTCGGCGACATGTTCTCTTGAGCAGGCCTTGAACCAGCTAGCAGTCGCGGTCGCCTCACGGCTGCGGTCGTGCCGTATTCTACGCCAGCTATTCGGCAGAATGCCGGGCCTGCGCCGCCTTCCTGTCCTCCCGCTCCCGCAGGAAGTCTTCGACGGAGGTCGGCGTCACGCCCCAGGCCGCAAAGCCTGGCTCCTCGGTCGCGACATTGGGCGCCTCCATCAGTTCCACTTCGGTGGAGGTCACCGGCGGTTTCGGCAGCCGCTCCGCTGCCGCCGCCAGACCTTTCCAAATGCCGATCGGCAATGGAACGAGCAAGCGCCGGACACCGACTTCGTCGGCAACGATCCCGACGAGTTCGCGGTAGGTGTAAGTGCGCGGGCCGCCGAACTCGTAGGTGCGCGGCTCCGGATCAGGTCCGGCAACCACGATACGCGCGATCGCCTCGGCCACATCTCCGACAAAGGTCGGTTGCAACCGCGTCTCTCCTCTCCCGAAAAGAGGAAAGATGGGGTATTTCCGCAGAAGGTCGGAAAATGTGCAGATGAAGCCGTCCTGCGGGCCGAACATGACGGCAGGTCGCACGATGACGGCGTTTCCAAAAGCACGACGGACGACGACCTCACCCGCACCACGCGCCCCGATATAGCGGGAGGGAGAGTTCGGATCGGCACCCACCCCGGAAAGCTGGACGAGAAGAGGCACGCCGTGTCGATGCGCCAGAGCGGCGAGCTGGCCCGCCGCTTCCACATGGATGTCGCGGAAGGTCTTGCCACCGCGCTCCACATAGAGGCTGACGGCATTGACGACGGCACCCGCACCCTCGACAAGCCTTGCCACGTCCTCCGGCCGTTCGATGTCGCCTTCCACAGCGGTGAGCCCGGCCGCCCGTCCGAGGAGATCCGTGATCTTGTTCGGATGGCGGGAGACCGCCCGCACATTTCGGCCCTTCTCGAGCAGGCGTCGGCAGATCCGGTGCCCGAGAAAGCCGCCGCCACCAAAAACGACGACCGGTGCTTCTTTGCCTGCAAAGGTGCCATCTTCGGGCATGCCGTATCTCCCCGCCAAGATTTGCTTCTTTGACGAACACAACTGCCCATGACGGACTTTGCTCCCTGCGCAATTGCCACACCCGATCACCGCATCCATGCGGATGGCAGCAAAGAAGCTTTTCAATCTCATCGGAACCGAAGATGCTGATCGATCGGCGGGCCGAGGCTGTCCTTCAATCTGTCGAAGCGTAACGAGGGTTCATTGCCCGCAGAATTTTGCTGATGAACACATCCCCCCTTCCCGACCGGCTCGCCGGCTGGCTACTGGTCGCCACCTGCTTTTTCGTCTTCCTGGCGCAATGGTCGGGCGAGAGCATTCTGGTCGGCGCGGAGATCGTCACCGTCATCCCGGCAGTGCTTCTTTTGGCGCGCCGCACCGGCCGCATGCAGACCGTCTTCCTTTCGGTCGCCTGCATTCTCTTCATCGCGGCGCTGGCAACCCGTCCGGACTGGCTGACGCTCACGACATCGGCTTTGAAAACGACCGCCTTCATCGCCGCCTTTTTCACCGCGACGACGGCGCTCCGCTACGCGGCCACGAGTTCGCCTGCGGTCATCGAGTGCGGCCGCCTCCTTGCCGAACAGCCTCCGGGCCGGCGTTATCTGGCGCTGACCACCGGCGGGCATCTCTTCACACTTGTCCTCAATTACGGCTCGATCGCACTCCTCGGAGCCCTTGCGGAGGAGAGCTCACGCAGGGAAGAGAACCCGCATATCCGCGCAGTTCGCCTGCGCCGCATGCTGCTTGCCATTCAGCGTGGTTTCGCCTCGGCCCTCACCTGGTCGCCACTCGCCTTCGCCACGGCGATCTCGATCTCGTTCGTGCCGGATACGACGTGGAAGGAGATTCTGGGTCCGAGCCTCGTCAGCTCTCTCATCCTGGCTGTAGGTGGCTGGCTTCTCGACACCCTCATCAAACCCAAAGTCTCGGCCTCGCCGTCGACCCCTATCGTGACGGAGTTGAACTGGACCAGCATCTGGCCGCTTCCCGTCCTCCTCGTCGTGCTCGGGGTCAGCGTGGGCGGAATTCATTTCGTCACGGGCGTGCGGGCGACCGCTGCGGTCATTCTCGTCGTGCCGATCATCTCGCTCGCCTGGATCGCCTTTCAGAACAGGCGTGATGCCCCGATGCGCCACGTGCGGGAGCGCACCGGCCTCTTCGTGACGCGCCAGCTTCTCGGCTACCGTAACGAGCTCGTGCTCCTCACCATGGCCGGCTTCATCGGCGGCCTCGGAGGGCATCTTCTGAGCCCATTCGTTCTCGGCGCAGGCTTCGACCTGTCCTCGCTTCCGGGCTGGCTGCTGCTCATCGGCCTCCTCTGGGTCATTCCGGCCGCCGGCCAACTCGGCATGAATCCGATCCTGGCCGTCTCCCTGATCGCGCCCCTGCTGCCTGCAGCCGCAGAGGTCGGGATCGATGCAAGCGATATCGCCGTGGCGATGACCGCCGGCTGGGCCCTTGCGGCCGCCAGCTCGCCCTTTACCGCAAGCACCCTCGTCGTCGGCGGCTTCGGCAGTGTCACCGCTCGCTATGTGGGTCTCGTCTGGAACGGCCTTTATGTCGTCGTGACGGGGCTCGCGCTGTCAGCCTGGGTCGCATTTCTCGCGTTCTGGTGAGCAAGTGCCAGGTCCCGACGCATCAATCCCGGCGCTCGCGGCCGACAATCGGCGTGCCTTCACGCGGTGACGGAAATGACGTCCTCGTCCTTGAAACCGACCCGCAGCGTCTCACCCGGCTGCGGCGGTGCCGACCGGCGGTCGTTGAAGAGATCGACATGGAGATGCGTGTCGCCGACCGCGACCCCGATGCGGATGACGGAACCGAGAAAGCTCACCGTTTCGACGCGGGCGTTGAGGCAGATGCCATTATCGGCTCCGTTGACGAGGTTGAGCGCTTCCGGGCGGAGGGCAAGGACGACCGGCTCCCCGTCGCGAACGGTCGCGGGAAGCTTCTTCAAAACCACGGATTGCTCACCGATCGCCACTTCCTGCGAAGCAGCGTTTTTCACACGCGCCTCGACGCGGTTGAGCGTGCCGACGAAATTGGCGACGAAAGGCGTTGCAGGCCGATTGTAGACCTCGAACGGCGCGCCGACCTGTTCGATGCGCCCGGAATTCATGACCACGATCCGGTCGGAGATCGACAGCGCCTCCTCCTGATCATGGGTCACGAAGATCGTGGTGATGCCGAGTTCACGCTGAATGTTGCGGATCTGCTCACGCAGCGACACGCGGATTTTCGCATCCAGAGCGGACAGCGGTTCGTCGAGAAGCAGCATGCGCGGGCTCGGCGCGAGTGCGCGGGCAAGCGCCACGCGCTGCTGCTGGCCGCCAGACAGCTCGAAGGCGTAGCGCCGGCCGAGATCTGGCAAACCGATCAGCTCCAGCATCTCGGCCACGCGCTCGCGCGCCTTGGCACGCGGAACCCCGGCAACCTTGAGGCCGAAGCCGATATTGTCCCTCACATTCAGATTCGGGAAAAGCGCATAAGACTGGAAAACCATTCCCACATTTCGCTGCGAGGGCTTCAGATGGGTGATCTCCCGTCCGTCGGCGAAGATGCGGCCCTTCGTCGGTTTTTCAAAGCCAGCGATCATACGGAGAACGGTTGTCTTGCCGCATCCGGATGGACCGAGCAGCGACACGAATTCGCCGCTGTTGAACGAGAGATCCAGGTCCTCAATGACCGTATTGGTGCCAAAGGTCTTGGTGATCGCTTCGAGACTGAGGAATTCTTCGGCCATATCAATCTTTTCTGGCGGTGCTCTTCGGGGCGAAGCGCGCGAGGAGCTGGATCGCGACCATCGCGCTCCAGGTGAAGACAAAAGAGATGATCGCGAGCGCCGAGGGCTCGTAGGCCCGGTTGGCGCCGATGTTCTGCATATAAGGACCAAAGCCCGGTCGGTTGAGCAGGCTCGCCAGGACGAACTCGCCCATGACGATGGCAAGCGTCAGGAAGGCACCCGACAAGACGGCGGTGATGACGTTAGGAAAGATGATCCGCGTCAGGATCCTGAGGCGGCCGGCGCCGAGAATGGTCGCCGCCTCCGTCAATGTCTGCACGTCGATGGTCCGGAGACCCGTATCGATCGCCCGGTACATATAGGGCATGGCGAGCGCCACATAGCCGAGCATCAGCAGGATATTGGTGCCCATCACCGAGCCGGTCAGGGGCAGAAAGGACGACGAATTGTAAAGGCGGATATAGCCGAAGACGAGAATGATCGGCGGGATGATCAGGGGCATCAGCGTGAGGAATTCCACGATCGGCCTGATCTGCGGCATCCTGAGCCGCACGAAATAGGCCGCCGGCATGATGATGACGATGCCGACAACTATGGTGCAAAGGCCGATCACCAGCGAATAAGTGAAGGTCTGCTGGAAGCCCGGATCGGCGAAGACATTGCGATAGGCGTCAAGCGTATATCCCTCGCGCCGGATGCTCAGCGAAAATTCGAAGGTCGCAAGCAGCGGCAGCAGGAAATAGGCCGCGCCCAGACCGAAGACGACCCACGACCAGAAGCGATTGCCTCTCATTTGAGCCACCTTTCAGCGCGGGTGCGCACGACCAGATAGACGACGTTGGCAAGAGCGGTGATCGCGATCATGCCGACGGCAAGAGCCGCCCCGAGCTGCTGGTTCTGCAGCACGTCGCCGCGAATCTGCGCGTAAAGCAGGATCGGCACGATATTCAGCGATGAGCCGGTGAGCGCATAGGCGGTCGCGATCGCCCCGAAAGCGTTGGCGAACAACAAAGAGAGCGTGCCGAGAAGGTTCGGCCACAAGACCGGCAGTCCGACATAACGCCAGAACTGCCAGGTGGAGGCGCCGAGCGTCTCCGCCGCTTCGCTCCACTCCCGCTTCAACCCATCGATCGCCGGCGTGATGATGAGGATCATCAAGGGGATCTGGAAATAGAGATAGGTGAGCGTGAGGCCCCAGAAGGAGAGGATGTTGAAGCCGGCGCGGTAAAGGTCGAGACCGAAAACCTCCCGCAAAATGATGGTCACGAGACCCACGCGCCCGAGCGTCGCGAGAAAGGCGAAAGCGAGCGGGATGCCGGCGAAGTTCGAGGCGACGCCGGAAAAGGTCAGAAGCGTGGATCGGATCACCGGCGGCAGACGCCCGCGAATGACGGCAAGGGCGATCGCAAGGCCGATCAGGCAGCCGAGCGCGGCAGAAGCGAAAGAGACCCGTATCGAGATCGAAAACGAGCGCAGGATCTGAGGCGTGAAGAGTGCGCCAATATTGTCGAGCGTGAGCCCGCCCTGCCCGTCGGAAAAGGCTGTCGCGAAAAGGCCCAACGTCGGCAGGATCAGGAACATGATCGCAAACGCCAGAAACGGCAGGATAGCGATCGCTTCCCCAGGCCTCAGCTCGGCGAACATCTGGGAAAATCGGCGCCTTTGCGCGGGCAAGGCAACTGACCCGGATTGATCCGGGCCAGTCGTTTCAGTCGGAAGCGCGAGCGGCTTGCCGTTATTCCGCGACATTGGCGCCGACCACGGAATCCCACTTCTCCGTGATCACGGCCTTCGCGGCATTTTGCTGCTCGATGGTCGGAAACACGGCCTTGGCGTAGGATTCCGCCGGCGGCAGCGCATCGAGAAGCTCCTGCGGGATCTTTTTCTGTTCGGCGAGCGCATTGAAGCGGATCGGATGGCAATAGCCGGCGAGCCAACCAAGCTGACCTTCGTCGGAATAAAGGTATTCCATCCAAAGCTTCGCGGCGTTCGGATGCGGCGCGTAAGCGCTGATCGCCTGGACGTAGACGCCGGCCACGACACTGTCGGACGGGACGACGACGTCGGCGGCGGGATTGCCCTCAAAACCGTCGCGCCAGGCGAGCGAATTGTAGTCCCAGGCGACGACGATCGGTGTCGTGCCCTGTGCGACGGAGGCCGCCTTGCCGATCACCGGAACGAAATTGCCGCGCTCGTTGAGCTGCTTGAAATACTGGAGCCCGGCCTCTGCAGCCTTGTCGAGGTCGCCGCCGTTTTCGGCGAGGCCGGCTCCGACCACACCCTGGATAGCCTGGTTGGAGGCGCGGGGATCACCTGACAGAGCAACGGCGTTGGCGTATTTTTCGTCGAGGAGATCGGCCCAGCTCGACGGCGCTTCGCCGACGATATCCGTATTCACGAGGAACGACAGAACGCCGTAATAATCGCCGTACCAGTAACCGTCGGCGTCCTTCGCGTCGTCCGGAATCTCGTCCCAGGTGGAGACCTTGTAGGGCTCGATCAGACCTTCTTCCTTGGCCTGCGGGCCAAAAGCGAGGCCGACATCGAGAACGTCGGGCGCCTGCGGGCCGGTGTTGTTCTTGTTGGCTCGGACGGCCTCGAGCTCATCGGCTGAACCCGCATCCGGGTTCAGTTCGTTCACCTGGATGCCAGGATACTTCTCCTTGAACCCGTCGATCACATCGCCATAGCCGCACCAGGAATGCGGCAGCGCAATCGTGGTGAGCTGCCCCTCTTCCTTGGCAGCTTTGTACAGCGCATCAAGGTCCGTCTCGGCGCTCGCCGTCATCGTCGTGGCCAGGAGGGCAACGACGGATACCGAGGCAGCGTATAGAGTTGTGGTTTTCATTATGCGACTCCGTGCTGTGGCTCGGCCCCCGTTCGAATGAGAGTCGCCAAGCCGAACGTCCACTAGAACCGGCCCATGACAGATCCGTGACGCTGCGTCGGTACGGCGGCTTTGTTCACGCCACGCAACGAAAGACAATTTGTCTGTGGCGCATCCCCGCTTCGTGTCGGTCGTGTCTTGGGTCCCCGTAACCTTCGTCCTAAGAAGGCCCGATCGCAAGCTGCAAGACACATGCGCGCAGAAGAAGAATGGGACATCGGCGATGAAGAAAATCTACGTCATCGGGATCGGGGCAGGCGATCCGTCCGACCTCACGCTGCGGGCAATCGAGGCGATGCGGGCCGTCGATGTCTTTTTCTTCATGGACAAGGACGGCGCCGGCAAAGAGAATTTGATCGCCTTCCGCCAGGAGGTGCTCGCCCGGGCCGTGCCGGAGGCCTCTTACCGAAGCATTCATGCCACCAGCCCGGAACGCCCGAAAGACGGGCGCGACTACGAAAAAGGCATCGACTGGTGGCGCAGCGAGCGACGGCGGATCTTTCGCGAGATGCTGTCGGAGCTCGGCCCTGAGGAAACCGGCGGCTTCCTGATCATCGGCGATCCGGCGCTCTACGACGGCACCACGCAGATCCTGCATGAGCTCGCCGCCGAAGGCTTTGAGATCGACTTTGAGGTGGTGACCGGCATCACGAGCCTGCAGACCCTCGCCGCCCGTCACCGCATTCCGTTGAACCGCATCGGCGAAGAAATCACCGTCACCACCGCGCGCCTCTTGGCCGATACCGAGCCCGCGAAGATCTCCAATACCCTCGTGATGCTCGACGGGCGCGCCACCTTCCTGCGCTTCAAAGAGAGCGATCTCCATATCTACTGGGGCGCTTATCTCGGCATGGAAGAGGAGATCCTCATCGCCGGACCGTTGAAGGAGAAGGCGGATGAAATCGCCGAAACGATCGAGACATCGCGCTCGCGCCACGGCTGGATCATGGATGCCTATCTTCTTCGGCGGCCGTGAGGGGTGATCAGCGTTCCGCCTTGCCGTCACGTAACCCCTTGTGGTTGCATCGCACGCAATCTTTTCAGCGAAAATGAAGGATCTATTCCAAGCCCTTCTGTGACCTGATTAATTTTTGTGAAACCATGCCGCTCAAACTGCGGCCTATTCGCAATTTGATTAAGCTTTTAAACACGGGCGTCGGCTCAATATCCCCCTCAACAAGGGGTAGGAGAGGCGTCATGTCGAAAACGATGCCGCTGGCGATGTTGTGGCTTCTGGCCACCACCGCCACGCTGCTGCTGATCATGCAGCCCATCAGCATCGAAGCACAGTTCGTCATGGGCGTGGCGGCCGTCGGCGGGATGGCAGCCGTGTGGATGTTCAGCAAGGAAGGCGTTTGGCGCCAGGTTTTTCTGGCACTCGCGACCGCTGTGGTGCTGCGTTACGTCTACTGGCGCACCACTTCGACGCTGCCGCCGATTTCGGAGCCAATCAACTTCGTTCCGGGCTTCCTCGTCTACCTGATGGAAATGTTCTCGGTGCTGATGCTGTTCATCAGCCTGTTCATCACGGCGGACCCTTTGGAAAGGAAGAGGGCGCGCCAGCTTCGCGATGCGGAGCTTCCGACTGTCGATATCTTCATTCCGACCTACAACGAAGACAAAAGCCTTCTCGCCACAACCATCGCGGCAGCGCTCGCGATGGATTATCCGCTTGAAAAAAGACAGGTCTGGCTGCTCGACGACGGCGGCACCGAGCAGAAGGTCAACAATCCCGATCCGAACGTTTCGGTCCCCGCCAAGCGCCGCCGCGCCGAACTGCAGCGGCTGTGCGCGCAGCTCGGCGCCCACTATCTCACCCGCGAGCGCAACGAGCACGCAAAGGCCGGCAATCTCAACAACGGTCTCGCCTGCTCCACTGCCGATCTGATCGTGGTCTTCGATGCCGACCACGGCCCCGTCCGCTCATTCCTTCGCGAAACCGTCGGTCACTTCGCTGACGATCCGCGTCTCTTCCTGGTGCAGACGCCGCACTTCTTCCTCAATCCCGATCCGGTTGAACGGAATCTCTCGACCTTCGAGCGAATGCCGTCGGAAAACGAGATGTTCTATTCCATGATCCAGAGGGGTCTGGACAAGTGGAACGCCGCCTTCTTCTGCGGCTCGGCAGCCGTGCTTCGGCGCGCGGCGCTTGAGGAAACCGGCGGCTTCTCCGGCGTCTCCATCACCGAAGATTGCGAGACAGCGCTTGAGTTGCATTCACGCGGCTGGAACAGCCGTTATGTCGACATTCCGCTGATCGCCGGTCTGCAGCCGGAAAACTTCGTCTCTTTCATCGGCCAGCGCTCGCGCTGGTGCCGTGGCATGGTGCAGATCCTGATGCTGAAGAACCCGCTCTTCAAGCGGGGACTTCGGTTCGAACAGCGCATCGCCTATCTCTCGTCGTCCCTCTTCTGGCTGTTCCCTCTGACGCGCCTCACCTTCATGCTGGCGCCGCTTCTCTACATCATCTTCTCGCTGCAAATTTACGAAGCGAGCTTCCGTGAGTTCGTCGGCTACACCGTCGCCTACATGACCGTGAACATCATGCTGCAGAGCTATCTCTACGGGCGGCTGCGCTGGCCCTGGGTGTCGGAGCTCTACGAATACGTGCAGTCGGTCTATCTGGGCAGGGCGATCCTGAGCGTCGTCGTCAATCCGCGCGCGCCGACCTTCAACGTCACGGCGAAAGGCCAGACGAGCGACAAGGAGCAGCTCTCGGCGCTTGCTGGCCCGTATTTCGCAATCTTCGGTGTGCTCGCCGTGACCGGCATCTATGCCGGCTGGCGTTACTTCACCGAGCCCGCAGGCAATGATCTTTTGATGATCTGCGGCGTGTGGAACGCCATCAATCTCGTCATTGCCGGCGTCGCGCTCGGGGTCGTGTCGGAGATGCCGGAGCGGCGCCGGGCCCAGCGCCTCGCCGTCGTGCGGCGCGCAGTGCTCGAGATCGTCGGTGTCGGCGAAATCGCCGTATCGGTGGAGGATGTCTCCACCAGTGGCATCCGGGTGCGCCCACTTGAGGATGCGCTGCCGCCGATGAAGGCCGGCGCGACAATCGCCATGCTGCGTCTCATCAACGACGACGGCAGCGTCACCAAGGAGGCGATCGCCGTCGTTCTGCGCCGCGCCGGCAATGATGACCGCGGCCGCTTCCTCGGCATGGAATTCATCCAGCTCACGGCGCCGCAATACAAGCTCATTGCCGATCTCCTCTACCGCAACCCGGCTGTCTTCGAGACATTCCGCAGCCGGCGACGCCAGTCGCGGAGCGTCGTTGGCGCCACGGTCGGGTTCCTTTCCTGGAGCCTCTATTACACGCTGCGGGCCTTCCGGATCGGCCTCAGGCGCAATCAGCCGGCGGCAGTGGGCGCGGAACCAATTGCCAGCGCCGAAGCCGGTTTCGGTGTCGAAATGGGCCGCTCGGAGCCTGCTTTGCCGCGCGCCCAATCCCACCTGCACGTCGCGCCGGGCGCGGCGCTCGAAGCTGGAACGACCTCTGTTCCCACCCCGGCACCGGCTCCCGCGGCCTCCAGCGCGGCAGAGGCAGCTCTCGACACGCCACGGGTCGACCCGGCCGAGCCGATCGAGACGCAACGCCGGCGTTCCATCTCAACATCGACGGCCGCCACCGCTTCGCTCGGTCATGACGTCTGGGAGTATGCGGTATGAGAAACCTCGCAACCGCCGGCCTCGCACTCCTCCTGCTCGCACCGCAGGCTCAGGCGGGCAAGGTGGTCCTGTCCATCGATCAGGTTCGACCCGCATCGCCGGTGGTGGCACAGCCCGCGACCAGCCAGATGGCGATCTCCGACACGGGCGTGCCGCTCGCGACAGAGATCGATCCGGATCTTCGCCGCCTTCCCGCGTCTATGGTCGATCTGCATTTCGACGGCGAAACCGCCGGTCATGAATGGCCCGTCTATCTGACGAGGACCCAGGCCGCCTCACCGGCGGAGATGCAGCTCGGCTACATCAACAGCGTGTCGGTGATGTCGGAGGGCTCGACGCTGACCGTGACCGTCAACGAAGTCAGCATCGGTGAAATCCCAATCGCATCGCCCGACGAGCTCGCCCGCACTCGCCTCTCCGTTCCCCCGGGCCTCCTCCAGCCTGGCTACAATTCCGTGCGCATCTCGGTGCAGCAGCGGCACCGCGTCGATTGCTCGCTTGAGGGGACCTACGAATTGTGGACCCAGATCTATCCTGGCGTCACGGGATTTGCCTTCGCCGGGGCAGGTGCTGGCTTCGAGCGCTTGAGCGATCTCGCCGCTGTCAATCCAGGCCTCGATGGCGCGGTGAGCATCAGCGTGCGGGCACCGGAGACGCCGACACCGAAGGCGACCGAGAGATTTTTGCGCGCGGCCGAAATCGCCGCGATCATGACAAAGGCTCCACGCAGCGAAGTTCGCTTCGACAGCGGCCTCGCCTCAGGGCCGGGGGTCGAGATTGCGATCGGAACACCCGAGGAATTGCGTCGGCTTGGCGTATTGAAGCCCGGCGAGGCGGCGCAGCCCGGCGTGTCCGTCATCCTCCCCGACGAAATGGATTTGATCCATGGTCGGGTGTCCATCTGGATCGTAGGAGGCAGCGACGGCGCCATCGACGCAGCGCTCGCAAGCCTTGAAGCCGGAAGCAAAACGGAGCCTTCGGAAGGAACGCCCTCCGGGTTGCGTGCCGCAGAAAATGCCTTGGGCCGCCTCTTGCAGCCAGGAAATTCGGTCAGCCTGCGCGACCTCGGTGTCGTCTCGGAGGAGTTCAACGGCCGCCTCTATCGCGCCACCTTCAACATTCGCATGCCCTATGACTTTCTGTCGGCCGATTACAACCAGGCGGTGATCCGGTTGACGGCGGGCTTTGCACCTCGGCTCGATCCCAAGAGCCAGCTCCTGGTGCGCGTAAACGATCAGACGGCCTCGGTCCTGCCACTCATGGACAACGACGGCGCGCTTATGCGGGGGCGCAAAATCCCGATCCCGCTGAAAGTGCTGCATCCCGGCATCAACCGTGTGCAGATCGAGGCGCAGCTCCCCTCACCTAGCGATCGCAGCTGCAACACGCTTGCCGGGCTCTCCAGCCCCAGTCGCTTCCTCATCATGGATACGAGCGAGTTCTATCTCCCACCGGTTGCGCGCATCGCGCGCATGCCCAATCTCGCTTCGACCCTCAGCGGCGGATTCCCCTACGCCAAAGGCGAAACGACAGCCGCCTATATCCCCAATCCCGACAGCGACACGCTTTCCGCCGCCGGGACGCTCGCAGCCAATCTGGCAGCGGTCAGCGGCTCTCCTCTCAACCTCAAGGTCGCCTTCTCTGCACCCCCGGCTGACGCCGGCACCTCGATCGTCGTTGCCGCGGCCCAGTCCCTGCCTGGCTCCGTCGCGGATGCGGTCGGTCTCGATGCCGCCGGCATGCGCCAGGCATGGCGTTCGCAGATGCTGGACAGGGGTGTCGGCACAGCCGGCGTTTCCGAAGCACCGCTCTACACAGGTTCAACCGGTCGCGACGAACCGGCGCCGCAGCTCGTCTCGCAACGGCTTTTCATGCAGCCCTCCGTCTCGCTCGACGATTGGACCGAACAGATGCGGGAAAACGGCGGCTTCGGCGGACCTTTCGAGCGGGTGATCTCCTGGCTCAAGGATCAAGTCGGAACCGCAACCGCTGACATCGGCTTTGGCGACGGCACCGATCCGCTGCGGGTGAAACCCGGCAGCACACTCGTACTTGCACAAGCAGAAGCTCCCGCAAACGAGGGACGTACCTGGACGGTGGTGACGGCACCTACGAGCGGCGAGCTCGCAGCCTCTGTTTCGCAGATCAACACGGCATCGCTGCTTTACCGGCTGGACGGGCGGGCACTTGCATTCGGCCGCAACGACGGCGACATCACCAAGGCCACGAACGGCAGCTTCTATTATGTGACGACGCAGCCGCTCTCCTTCCAGAACATCCGACTCATCGCGGCAGGATGGATGTCGCTCAATATCGTCTATTACGTCCTTGGCCTCATCGCCGCCTGCGCATGCCTCGGCCTCGCAACGACGGCTCTGCTGCGGCGCGTGGGGCATTCGTCATGAGCGCGCGCGTTTCCGTCACTGCGATCGTGGCGTCCTTCTCGGCACTTCTGGCAATTTCGGCGGGTGCGGCGCTTTTGAACGACAAGCCCTCGCTAAAGGCTGCAGCCCCCTGCGAGCCGGGCGAAGACGCCAAGGTTGCGGGCCTCGTCCCTCGCAACATCGCACTCCGTCAGCCGATGGCATCGGCGGAGAGCGCCTCTCCTTTCGTAGAAACGACCTTCGAGCCGCAGCATGCGGCCGCGGTGACGCCCGTTTCGAAGTCGATCGAAGTCGCGGCGGCCGGTGCTACGAGCGGCTCGGGCTCCGATGTTGCGAAGGCAGACCTGCCCGCGCCTCTCTGGGCGAATTTCCGGGACAATTTCATCGCCGATGAGGGCCGCGTGATCGACGACGGCAATGGCAAGATCAGCCACAGCGAAGGCCAGGGATATGGCCTCCTCCTGGCGGCCTTTGCCGATGACCCGGTCACCTTTCGCCGCTTGTGGAACTGGACCGTCACCGAACTCCTAATCCGCGACGACGGCCTTGCCGCCTGGCGCTGGGAGCCCGATGCCGATCCCCACATCACCGACCCCAACAACGCCACCGACGGTGATATCCTGATCGCCTGGGCACTGATGGAGGGCGCGACCCGCTTCAACGAGCCGGAATACCGCAAGGCCGCCGGCGATATCGCTTCAGCCGTCTACGAGAATGCGACGGAAGACAGCGCCTATGGCCGCATCATTCTGCCGGGCGTTCACGGTTTTCGCGTCGATGATCGCCGCGACGGCCCCGTCGTCAATCTCTCCTATTGGGTGTTTCCCGCCTTCCCGGCCCTCGCAAAGGCCGCGCCGCAATATGATTGGGATGCCCTGCGCAACAGCGGCATCGCGCTGATGCGCGCCACCCGTTTCGGCAAAAGCGACCTGCCGAGCGACTGGATCTCGCTGTCGGGCGAAAAACCGCGACCGGCAAACGGGTTTCCCCCGACCTTTGCCTACAACGCGATCCGCATTCCCCTTTACGCAGCCTGGGCGCAGGCCGGAGACCGTTCGGATCTCGCCCCCTATCAGGCTCACTGGGAGCGGGCGCAACCGAGCACCGTCGACGTCATGTCAGGACGGGCGGTGCAGCCTCTGGGCGGCCCTGGCTATGCCGCGGTTGCGGGGCTTGTGGCCTGCGCACTCAAAGATGCGCCCTTCCCTTCCTCGGCCCGCAGCAGCCTTCCCGACCTTTACTATCCGAGTGCCCTACAGGCCCTCTCTGTCGTTGCAGCACAGGAGGCATATTCAGGATGTCGCTGAAAACGCTCCCGTTTCTTCTTCTTGCAGGGGCTGCCTGGATCGCGCCGGCACATGCGCAGACCATCACCATCAAGGCACCCGCCCACATGTCGGGCGCAGCCATCGCTCAGGTCGATGAGAGCGCCTTGCGCTATTATGCGCGTAACCAGGAGCTCGACCGTGTCGAGGCTGAAATCCATCGGCTGCAGCAATTGCATCCGGGTTGGACGCCGCCCGACGACCTCTTCACCCAGGTGACAGGCGGCAGCGACGAAACGGAGTTCTGGGAGCTGTTCGCGGCCGACCGGCTCGATGATCTCGAAGCTGCGATCGAGAAGCGCCGCCGTTCGGAGCCCAGCTGGCAGCCGTCCGAAGACCTCAAGAGCAAAGTCGCCCACAAGCGCGCCCGCCAGCGTCTCGTCAACGCCTCAGATCTCCAGCAATGGGGCAAGGTTCTCGATATCGCAGGGAGCGGCGACCTCATCCTGAGCACGGCGGACGTCGACGTCATGTGGCGGGTGGCGGAAGCGCAGGCGCACAACCATGCAGAGCAGGAGGCGCTCGCCCTCTATGAGCAAATCCTGCAGGAATCCGAAAATTCCGGGGAGCGGCTCGGCACCATACAGAAGGCGCTTGGCCTTCTGCCAGTGCGCGAGGTTGAAACGCTGATCTCGCTCGGCCGCACCAATCCAGACGGTAGCAACGAATTCGACATCGTCGAAGACGACCTGCTGCGGGCGCGTATCGGCGCGATTGCCGCCGGTAAGGACGTGGGAACGATCTCCCGTGGCGAACTCATGCGCTTCGAAGGCAGCGTGAAGGCCGATACGAGCGCGACGTCCGATGCGGCGCTTCTCGGTTGGTTCTATTACGGCCAGAACGACTGGCAGGATGCTGCGCGCTGGTTCAAGACGGCGCTCGAGCGCGGTGGTGACGTGAAATCGGCCGAAGGCGCCGTGCTTTCTCTGAGCGCACTTGAAAAGCCCGACGAAGCGGAAGCCATCGCCGCAAAATGGGAAGCGGAATCGTCGGAGGTGCGCAGCCTCTTTCTCGGGCTCGGCGCTGCGCGTCTCAGCATGGATCCCCCGCCCGATCTCACACGCGATTACGTCACCAAGCTGGCCAACGCCATCGAAGACACGCAATCCGGCGACGGCGCGCAGGCGCTCGCCTGGTACCGTTACAACACCAAGTCCTTCGATGATGCCCAAAGCTGGTTCCGGAAGGCAATGGATTGGCAGCCGCAGGATACGACGGCACTCGGCCTCGTTCTTGCGACCTTCCATCTCAACCAATGGTCAGAACTCGCGGATCTCGTGAAGAGCTTCTCGCCGGAATATCCGAGCGTCGCCGCAATCGCACCGGAGCTCAAGCGCCCGACGCGGACCGCCTCGACCGTCGATCGCACGCAACAGGTGCGGGCGGCGCGGGTCGCTCAGCGGGTGAACGATCTCTTCGGGGCAAAGCGCTACCGCGAGGCACTGGCACTTCTCGACGAGTTCGACGGCAAGTCGCGCGGCATGATGATGCTCAGAGGCTGGGCGCTCTACCACGTGCATCAGATCGCCGAAGCGCGGGAGATTTTCCGTAAGCTCGACGCGAAGAGCTCCACCAAAGAGACCCGGGAAGCGCTGGCTTGGATCATGAACGCACAGCTGCCCGCCCGTCATCGATAGACAAGAGAAAGCCTGGCACCTCCAGCCAGTCGAAAGGGCGTTCACCCAAGTGGGGTGAGCGCCCTTTCTTCATCGGGCGTCTTAATCCGACAGGCGTTCCTCGCCGCGATAGCGGGCATAGGTCGACTGTCCGGAAGCTCCGAAAGAGACGACCGGATACGTGTCCGGCTCCATGCCTGGCATGGCCATACCTTCCGAGCCGACAGGCATGCCGGGCACGGCGAGACCCGCCGTCATAGGCTTTTCATCGAGAAGCCACGCGACCATCGCCGAGGGCACGTGACCTTCCAGGACGTAGCCGCCGACCACGGCGGTATGGCATGAGGCCAGCTCGTCAGGCACGCCGAACTGTTGCTTGACGCTGCCAATGTCGTCGGTCGGGACGACTTCGACAGCAAAGCCCTCGGTGCGCATCTTATCTGCCCAGGCTGTGCAGCAACCGCAGGAGGGGTCCTTGTAGACGGTCATGGCTGGAAGTCCTTCCGCGTGAACGGAGGAGACGGCGAGCATGCCGGCAACCGCAGCGCCAGCGAGAAGAAAACGAGATTTCATCGGAAGCATCTTTCCAAAGTGCGGATGAGCCAGGTTTCACCCTGGCGATTCAGTCTGTTTCGGGCTTTGCCCGTTTCGTTCAGGAAAGAATGCTTCGTGGGGGAGGCGACAGGGCTTCCGGATCCGTTCCGACAAGCACCCTCGCATCGGGTCGCATGCCCGCCACGAAAGCGCGCCGAGGCGCGGGCACAGCCGGCAAGTGAGAGGTTGCCAAAGCTTGCAGGGTCGCAACGCAGACTGCAATACAGCCTGCCTCTTCCACCGGCGCCTCTTGGCAGCAATCATGCGACTGCTCGACCACGAGGCGCATCTCTGACACGTCCATCGGCGCCATCGTCGGGCCATGCGAGGAGGCGTAGCTCGCCTGCCCGCCGACGAGGGCCAGCAGAAGCGCAAGCAGCAACGATGCCAGACGTGGGATCCGAATTGCGAGCATCCTCTGCAATTTAGCAGATCCGTCGATACAGCGCTTGAGGCAAGTCAACGGGTTACAGAAATTTAAGCGAACGCATCCGTCATGCGACCCTGCGTCCGCTCGCATCGATGATCAGCTCCCCGTCCTCCTTGGCGAGCGGCCCGGGCGGCAGGCGGTCCAGAAGGTCGAGCACCATCTCGCTCGGGCGGCACAGCCGCACACCCTTGTGGGTACAGACGATCGGCCGGTTCACCAGGACAGGATGCGCAATCATCGCCTCCAGGAGATTCTCGTCACTGACCTCGGGATCGAGCAGGCCGAGCTCTTCGGCCGGTGATTTCGTCGTCCTCAGCGCCTCGCGCGGCGTCAGCCCTGCCGCGGCGAAGAGCGCCAGAAGCTGCGGGCGGGTCCACCCTTCTTTGAGATACTCGATGACCGTCGGCTGATAACCGGCCTTCTCGATGATCGACAGCACGTTGCGCGAGGTGCCGCAATCAGGATTGTGATGGATAACGATGTTCATGGGGTGGTCATCTCGCAAAGCATCTTCAGGTCGCAGCTGCGTCACGAACAGCAGGAGTGGGATCGATGCTGGCCACCTCGCGCTCGGCGTGTCTCCTCATGGCCGCTCCCGCTTCGTACCAGCCCTTGCTGGAATTGACAGTCTTTACCACTGACAGCATCACGGGCACCTCGATCAGAACGCCAACAGCGGTGACAAGCGCCGCACCGGAGTCAGACGGTTTCGGCGTCGGCGGAATCGGTACCGATCTCCTGCACCCGCTTTTCGAGTGCCAGCCGGTCGAGAGAGGCAATCGGCAGACTGATGAATAGCGAGATGCGATTGAAGAGCATGCGGTAGGCTTCGGCAAAGGCAAGCCGCTTCTCACTCTCCTTGCCGGTCGCGGCGGCAGGATCGGTAACGCCCCAATGTGCCGTCACCGGCTGTCCCGGCCAGACCGGGCAGGGTTCGGCGGCAGCCTGGTCGCAGACGGTGAAGACGAAGTCGAGCTTTGGCGCATTGGGCGCGGAGAATTCTTCCCAGCTCTTGGAGCGGGCGAAGGCCGTATCGTAGCCGAGCGATTTGAGCAGATCGAGCGTATAAGGATGCGGCTCGCCCCTCGGATGCGCGCCGGCTGAGTAGGCGCGGAAGCGACCCTTGCCCTCCCTGTTCAAGGCCGCCTCGGCCAGGAGAGAGCGGGCAGAGTTTCCCGTGCAGAGAAACAGGACGTTATAAGGCGCTACCATCGTCTCCTCCTTCGATGTCCGGACCTCTGTGGCCTCAGCTCCCTGTGGGTTTTTCGTCGTGCAGGCGGCATATCCCTGCGCCAGGGCGGCAAGCGGCGTGCACACTTCCGGGTGCCCGCCGCAGCAGTCTCTGATCAGGAATGCGAGGAGATCCCCGATGGCGTCGAGATCGGCCGTGTAGCGGATCGACCTCCCCTCGCGCACGCTCTTCACCAAGCCTGCGCGCAAAAGCTGACTCAGATGCGCCGACAGCGTGTTCGGCAAGACATCGAGACGCTCCGCCAGAACTCCGGCCGCCGCCCCCTCGCCGCCCGCGGCGACGAGCGCACGGAAGACCGACAAACGGGTTTCGTGCGCAAGCGCGGAGAGGACGTCGAGAGCGGTTCTTGTATCCATATTTCGATAATACGCGAATTATGGAAATACAAAAGAGGCCGACCAGATTCCCTCTCACTTACGTGGCGAGCCACTCATCAAGTGCTTCCTCACGCGGCAGACCACCGGCATGGACAAGCCGGCCGTCGATGACGATTGCGGGTGTCGACACCACGCCGTAGCTGGCGATCGCCGCGTAGTCCGTCACCTTTTCGATCTGCGCCTCAATGCCAAGCCTCGTGGCAGCATTGCGCAGCATGGCCTCGGTCGTCTCACAGCGCTTGCAGCCGGGGCCGAGCACTTTCACGTCTTTCATGGCAGAAACGCCTCCGATCTAGCCGAACAGGAAATTGAAGAGAAAGCCGACGCTGAGGATGCCTGTCCCGACGATGGCGACGAAGACGGCGATGAGCCTTCCCTTCAGCACCTTCCTCAGAATGACGATCTCCGGCAGCGAGAGCGCCAGAACCGACATCATGAAGGCGAGCGTCGTGCCGAGGGCCGCGCCCTTATCAAGAAGCGCTTCCACCACTGGGATGATGCCGGCAGCATTGGAATACATCGGGATGCCGAGGCCGATCGCGGCGGGCACCGACCACCAGGCCTCCGCGCCCATGATGCGCGCCATCAGCTCCGCCGGCACATAGCCGTGGATGCCGGCGCCAACAGCGATGCCGGCGAGAATCCAAGGCCACACCCGTCCGACGATCTCCCTCATGGAGGCAAGCCCCTCGCGGAGACGCTCCACGCCGGTAATCTCATCCTCTGCCACGCGGCAGCAGCCGCCCGTAGCATTCAACTCGCGCACCCAGTCCTGCAGCCAGGAATCGATATGCAGGCGGCCGATGACCCAGCCAGCCACGATCGCGACGCCAAGCCCGAAGGCAAGATAGAGGAGTGCCACCTGCCAGCCGACCAGACCGAAGAGAAGGCCGAGCGCCACCTCGTTCACCATCGGGGCGGCGATCAGGAACGAGAAGGTGACACCGAGCGGTATGCCGGCTTGCACGAAACCGATGAAGAGCGGAATGGCCGAACACGAGCAAAAGGGCGTCAGAATGCCGAGCCCAGCCGCCATGACGTTGCCGGCACCCTCGCGCCGACCCGACAGAAAGGCCCGCGTTTTCTCCGGCGAGAAGAAGGACTGCACCACCCCCATGGCGAAAACCACGAGGGCCAGCAGCATCAGCACTTTCGGCGTGTCGTAGAGAAAGAAGGCAATTGCCTCGCCAAGCCGGCTTTCCCTCGCGACGGGAAGCAAGCCGGTCAGCGCTTCGGCGGCCGGCTTGAGGCCCATATAAACGCCGAACCAAAGCATCAGAGCAGCTGCGGTGCCGCCATACCACAGAAGCGGTGAGGACCGCCGGCCTGGCGCGGAGGACGTACTTTCTGCAAGGCCGGAGGCGCTCATGCAGCTGCCCTCTTCGACCCGCCATCGAGCGCGACCAGGGCCGCATCCACGATCGCTGCGAGTTCGTGCGGCAGGTTCGGGTTGCGCCGGTAGCGAACCCACTGCGCATCGCGGCGGTCGACGACGAGCCCCGCAGCTTTCAGCACCCCCATATGCCGCGACATGCGCGATTGCGTTGCCTCCAAGCGCTGCATCAGCTCACAGACGCAATGCTCCCCGCCGTCCCAGACGATCTGGATGGCGGCAAGCCGCGTCGGCTCAGCCAAGGCGGAGAGAACAAGAGATACGTCCATCACAAACTCACGACTTTGCGCATATGCGTTTAAGCGCATAAACTCTCACTGCGCGACGAAGTCAAGTGCGTTGCTCGGCAGGCATGAAGGACACGGACGATATTCGCTCTCAGCGTCCGTCGGATCTGCGGTGGGCTTAGCGTTCGGTGCGAACCGGCCTCACCCCGCACGGATGGCGGCCGTTCTCCGCCTCGCTTGGGCTCAGGCGCCGCCCATGATGCGCTCCGACAGGGCCTGCGATGTCAGCCCGTCGGTCGACAGCGAGGCTTCCGTCCGGCCACCGCGCAAGATGGTCACCCGGTCGGCGACGGCCACGACGTCGTGCATATTGTGGCTGATCAGGATGACGGTGACGCCATTTTCCTTGAGCCGACGGATGAGCTTCATCACCTCTTCCGTCTCGCGCACACCGAGGGCGGCGGTCGGCTCATCCATGATGATGATTTCCGCCTTCCAGCGGAGCGCCCGGCAGATCGCCACGGCCTGACGCTGGCCGCCCGACAGGTTCTCCACCTTGGCGGTCATATCGCGCATCACCGAATTCAGCGAGATCAGGAAGTCCTGCGAGCGGGCGATCATGGCGGCGCGGTCGAGCACCTTGACGCCGAGGACCCGCCTCTCCAGCTCGGAGCCCATAAAAATGTTCTGATAGATCATCATGCGCGGCGCGAGACCGAGATCCTGGTGAATGGTCGCGATGCCGGCCGCAAGCGCGTCATGCGGGTTTGCGAGCCGCACCTTTTCGCCGCGCACATGAATGTCACCCACATCCGGGCGTTCCACGCCCGAGACGAGCTTGATCAGCGTCGATTTGCCGGCGCCGTTGTCGCCGCAGAGCGCATGCACCTCGCCGGCCGCGACGCTGAGATCGGCGCCGCGCAGCGCTTTGACGGCGCCATAGGATTTCCGGGCGTTGCGGACGGTGAGGATGTCGCTCATCTTTTTTCCGAAGTGGCCGGCGGCCCGCCGGACCCCTCGCCTACTCCTTGATGAAGTCGTCGACGTTCGATTGATCGACGAGATCGGCCTGCATGTAGAGATAAGGGCCGGAGGTGATCGTCTCTTTCGCTGCGCCGTCGACGGCGATCTTCTGCATGGCATCGACGGCAGCCTCACCCATCGCCTCGAACGGGATCGCAACGGTCGCCATCAGCATGGAATCCGGCGACTTGATGCGCCGGAACGTTTCCGGCCCGCCATCGGTAGAGACAAGAACCACGTCCCCCTTCTGCATGCCCTGCTGCTTAAGGAGATCGTCGATGATGAAGGCCTGACCATCGAAGGAAGCCCAGATGCCATCGAAATTGCCGGCATTCTGCATGATGAGAGCGTTCATGCCGTTCCGCACATCCTCCTGCCAGCTCTTGGTGCGAGCCATGGAATGGCTGCCTACTTCTTTCACCGCCTGGTTTTCGCTCAAGACGACGTCGAGCACCTTGCCGCGAATGCGCGTGCCGACATTGGATTCGAAGCGGTCCGTCAGGATCGAGCCCTCATAGCCGAGCTGCCCCAGAAGATAGAGAGCCGATTCAGAACCGACGGCGTACTCATTGACCTGGATATCGAAAAGCGCGTTCGGGCTGGCCCCGCTCATGACTGTGATCAACGGGATGCCTGCGTCCTTCACCTCTTGCATCTGCGCATCGAACTCGACGGGCTTCGACATGGCGAGCACGATGCCGTCGACGCCGCTTTGGACGAGGTTCTCGATCTGCTCGGCGTGTGTCTGCAGCGTGCCGTTGGAATTCAACACGACGACGTCCCAGCCCTTTTTCCTGGCAGCGGCTTCGACGGCATTGGCAACGCGCGCATGGGTCTCCGATGACATCTGAAAGGCGACGACGCCGAGCTCGAAGGCCTGCGCGGACACCGCGCGCGTCACCGCGAAGGCGACGACGGCAAGCGAAAGCAGCAATCTGAGTTTCATGTTCATCCCTCTTGTCGTTGGCAGAGCGCGGCTTTTTCGGCGCGCTTCATACGGAAAATGCGGCCTTCTTCAGAACGCTGGCGGAGACGCTCACCGAGGCGATGACGATGACGCCGAGCATGATATCTTGGAGGTAATAGGGCGCGCCGAGAAGCACGAGGCCGTTGGCAAGCACCGAAATGATCAGGGCGCCAACGAAGGTGCCGGCGATGTTCGGGCGTCCCGGCTCGAACATAGTCATGCCGAGAAGCACAGCAGCGATGCCGTTCAAGAGATAATCGCCCGCCATCTGCGGCGAGGCGGAGCTCAGATTGGCAACGAGAAGAACGGCCGCGATGCCCGCCGCAAAGCCCGAAAGCGTGAGGCCGATCAGCTTCATGCGCCGGGTCGCGATGCCCGCGCGATGGGCCGCCTCCTGCGCCTCTCCGGTCGCCAGCATATGCGTGCCGAGCCGCGTCTTTCGCGTCACGAACCAGGCACTGAAAACGACCGCCACCATGACGATGACGAGGACCGGGATACCGAAGAGTTCGCCGCGTGCCAGGGCGAGGAACATGGGATCCCAGCGTCCGACGAAAGCCACGCCGCCGGTCATCATGAACGTCAGCCCATTGGCGATCGCGGCCGTGCCGAGCGTGGCAATGAGCGAGGGCACCTTCACACCGGTCACGAGGAGCCCGTTCACCAGTCCGCCCAGGGTGGCGACGCCGAGGCCCGCGACGACGGCAAGCCCCCAAAACGTGCCCCCCGCGATGAGACCGCCCGTGACGACAGCGGCCAGGCTCGCGAGATTGGCGAAAGAGAGATCGAGCTCGGAGGTCAAAAGCGCGAACGTGAAGCCGGTGGCGAGGATCGCCAGAAAGCTCGTCTGCTTCAGAACATTCAGCAGATTGGCGGTGGAGGCGAAGTTGCGCGCGAAGACGAGCAGGAAGACGAAGACAAGGAGCCCCGCGAGCGCCGTCCCGTATTTGGCGATGAAATCTCTCACCCGGCCTGGTCCGCGAGCTTGCCGATCGGCGGGATCAATTCCAGCCCGCCGGTGACGGGAATGACGGCGCCCGTCACAAAGGCGGCCCGCGGCGACATGAGGAAGGCGACGACCTCCGCCACATCTTCAGGCTTGCCGAGACGACGAAGCGGTGTTCGCGCCGAGGCCGCTCGCTCCAGTTTGCCGAAGGCATCGCCCGGGAAAGCTCCACGCACCATCTCGGTGGCGATGATACCCGGCGCCACCGCATTGGCACGCACACCATCGGGCCCCAAGGCCTGGGCGATGTTGAAGGTCATCGTGTTGACGCCTCCCTTGGCCGCGCCATAGGCCGGGTTGGCGCCACCCGAAAGCCAGGCGATCGAGGAGACGAAGACCATCGCGCCGCCATTTCCGGCAGCACGCATGGCGCGCCCCACTGCCCGGCCGACACGATGGGCGCTCGAGAGATTGACGTCGATCACCCGCTCCCAGCCCTCATCGTCCTGGTCCGGAAAAGCCGCGACGTGCGATGTGCCAGCGCAATGGACGAGGCCGTCGATGCGGCCGAAGCGGGCGAGACAGGCTTCGACCAGAGCCTCTGGCGCCGAACGGTCGAGGAGATCGGCGGACGCGTAGCCGTCGTCTTTTCCCAACAGATCGGCAAGCCTTGCGCCATCATCGAGATCGGTCGCGAAGATCCGCCATCCGTCGCGTTGCATGGCAGACAAGGTCGCACGGCCGATGCCGCCACTCGCCCCGGTGATGAGAACGATCGGTTTTCCGCTCATCCAGTCGCTCCCCGCAGCTCTCGCAGCGGCATGCCGTGCCTCATCCCTCGCCTCATCTGCATCCACGAGTCATTTCAGTACATTATGCTTGAGTGTTCGCGTGGCGCAGAATGCGGCGTAAGGTCAAGGGTCGGATCGGCTCTTTGCCCCTAAAGCCGCATGTCGCTCCCGGACAGCGCATTCACTCCGGCCTCCGGCGAAGCTTCCCAAGAGACCGGGCAGCATGTGCCACCGGCTCGTGCATCTCGGTGAAAAGGGCATAGAGCATATCGTAATGCGTGTGCCGCACCGCGTTCGGCAGGTAGAAGGTGAAGTCGGCATCGGGTGCGCCCGAGCCAATGTTCTCGGCAGAGCCAAGGGCGACACAGCAAAGGGCAAAGCAACCGGCAAGCCCCATCTCGACGTGGCGGGAGACGAGCACGGGACGGCCGAGAATGTCAGCGCGGATCTGGTTCCAGAGCGGGCTTTTCGTGCCGCCTCCGGCCATACGAACGGCTTCCGCGGCAAGGCCTGTCGCAGTCTCCGCCCGCTCCAGAACCGTGCGATTGAGAAAGCCGACGCCTTGCATGACGGCGCGCACGAGATCGCCCCGGCCGTGGCCGGACGTGATACCGAGAAAGGAGGCCGCCAGATCGCCGTCCCAGAACGGTGTGCGCTCTCCATGCAGATACGGGTGAAAGAGCAGCGGGCGCGGGTTTTCAGGCTCGGCCAGAAGGGTCGCCAGCCGTTCATGGAACGGGCGAGGCGTCGGATCGAGCCAATCGACGATCCAGGCAAGAAGGTTGGCGCCGTTCTGGCCCGGCCCGCCAAGATGCCAGAGCTCCTCCCCCCAGGGGATGGTGATCAGCCCTTCGGTCTCCCCCCGCCGATGCGACAGCAGGCCGAAGACCTCAGACGAGCCGGAAATACAATAGGCACTCCCACTCTTAAGCCCCCCGAGGCCAGCGACCGCCGTCCAGCTGTCGTTGGAACCGCACAGGACCTTGGCGCCGGCAAGGGCGCTCAGCGCCCCCGGCAGACCTTCGCGCACATGACCGACAATATCCTCTGGCCGCCCGAGCGGGGGCAGAAGAGCGCGTTCAACGCCGAGGCGCGCGGCGAGGGAGGCATCGCCGCCGGCAAGAGATTGCGCCAGCCAATGCTGCGACACGCGGTCGGAACGGGCGATGCCGGTCAGTTGCAGATTGAGGTAATCCTTGGGCTCCAGAACAAGCCGCGTTTTTTCCCAATTCGCTGCCTCGTTCTCCTTCAACCAAAGGAGACGCGCTATCGGATGGAAGGCGTTGAGGCTTGCGAGCGCCCCGCTGGCGCTACGAGCCTCATCCATCCGCGCCGTCGCCAGGACGCTTTCGGCCCGCGAATCGCGAAAGCCGAGTGCCGGGCGCACACTCGTTCCCTCCTTATCGAGAAAGACCTGCGTGCGTGTGAAACCGCACAGCGCCACCGCCGCAATGCCGCCGAGACCACCCTCGCTCTCACTTGAGATGTGTTCGCAGGCGCTCTTCAGGGCGTCCCACCAGAGCGCCGGCTCCTGCTCGGAATGTCCGGGCGCCTGCTCCTCGAAGCCTGTTGGGACATTGGCACTCGCCAGGACCGCCCCGTTCGCATCGAAGATGCAGGCCTTGAGAGCGGAACCGCCGAGATCGATCGCCAGGACACGCGTCATGGGAGACGACTCCGGAGTGTTTTTTGCCGCCATGGTCGAGGCGCGCATGACGCGGCTTTCTGCCTGTACGACACCCGCGAACTTCCTGCATGGCGCAGGAAAGTTGCCTTGTCTGCGGAAGCAGAGGTCAAGCGTGATACCTTGTGCGAGAGGGTCACAGCAGATTGAAGAGCGCGCGCAGAAACAAAGAAAACCCTGCAGGACCTATAACTTAGCTCCACAGCCTCCTCATGCGACTCATCTGAGTCCATTCTTAAGCCTCTGACTTACCAGCTGTTAATTTGCGGGAGAAGCCATGCTGTGGCTTTCTCCTGGGAAGCTGATCGCTCGTCATCGCCCGTCGGAGGCTGCCAATCCTCCGCGCAGGGGCGAACAAGCGGCCGGGGCGGTTTGCGGGCCAGGCTCGCGGATCCAGGCGATCATCAAGAAGGAAATTTCCATGACCACCAAGGATCTTGAGATAATTTGGGCGCCGCGCGTGCTCAGCATCGTGCGCATCGTCGCCGCACTCCTGTTCATGGAGCACGGCACGCAGAAGCTCTTGGGCTTCCCACCGGCCGATCATGTGACGGCGGCCTTCAGCCTCGGCTGGTACGCCGGCGTTCTCGAAATGTGCGGGGGCGCTCTCCTCGTCATCGGTCTGTTCACCCGGCCGGTCGCCTTCGTTCTCTCCGGCCTCATGGCCTTCGCCTATTTCCTCGCGCATTTTCCGCGCGCCTTCTATCCCGTGCTGAATGGCGGCGATGCGGCGATCCTTTTCTGTTTCTTGTTCTTCTATCTCGTCTTCGCCGGTCCCGGCCCGTGGAGCGTCGATGCCTGGCGCTCGAACAAGGCATTTTTGCCGCCGCGCGATTGATCTCTACCGGAAGGGCGGGACGCTCCGCCCTTCCCTCTTCGCCGTCTGCGGCCAAGGAAAGCAAATATGGCCTCGCTCGTCAGGGACCCGACCGATACGATCGTGAAGCCGGCGGTGATCGCGCTCCTGGTCGTCTCGGGCGTGACCGGGATCATGATGCTCACGCACCGCTACAGCGATCTTGTCCGCTTTGCGCATGAATGGCTGAGCGTCGTCTTCATCATTGCCGCACTCTGGCTGCTTGTCCGCAACTGGAGAGCCTTTGTCCGCTCCGTCAAACGGCGCTCCGGTCGTGGCGCCTTCGGCGTTGCCCTTGTGGCATCGGTGGCGCTGACCGGAATGACGGGAAACGCTCAACATGTGAGCCCGGCAACCGTGCTTCAGGCGTTGTCGAGCGCGCCCTTGGAGAAAGCTGCCCCGGCCTTCGGACTGGAACCGGAGATCGCACTGGCGATGCTGCGCCAGGCCGGGATCAAAGCGTCACTTGGCGACACGCTCAGTACGATCGGCGCGCGCAACGGCACCAACGGCGCCGAGATCGCCTCACGCCTTGCCGAGCAGGCGCAGGCGAGCGAGTAACGCCGGCAAATCCACGCTTCAGAAAGCCGCACCGCCGTGCGCGCGCCGGCCGCCCCATTTGCAGCCTGAGGTTAACTCCTCATGCGCAGGTGGCAAAACATGCCGGGGGATATACGAAGCGAGACCGATCAGCGACCGGGCCCTTGGGGCAGATCGAAACGTCACGAAGGGCGCGGGGAAGCTGCGGCGACACCCGTCCCCGTCTGCCCTCCGATCTTGCCGAAAAAGAAGCCGAAAAACTGAGGCAGCGCTTCACACGCGTCTCAGAAACCGCCGACAGGTATCGAAGCACTCGGAAACGTCGGCTCCCCTTCGTCGCACTCGTTATCCTGGCTTTCCTTGCCGGCTTCGCTGCCGTTCTCGCCCAGCCGCATCTGCCGCCCTTGATCGTCCTGCACCATTACGCAGCGGCGCCAAACTGCGGTCTCGCCCGTCTCGTCAAGCTCGCACCAGCCAGACGTGGCGAGCCGGGCTACTGGCCGCGCCACGACGCCGACAATGATGGGATTGCAGCGAACCCGTGCCTTAGACGAACGTCGATTTGAGGTTCAGGTCGTGGTCTCATCGGGATGCTTTTTGGCAGCTGCACGCCGTGCCCGACGGACCCCGTACCACACGAGACCTGCCACGAACGGCACCGCAAGACCCGTCGCCAGACCAACATTGATCGGCGTGCCGGCGCTTTCCGCCGCTTTGAAGATATAGCCGACGAGACCGATGGCGTAATAGCTGATCGCCACCACCGACAGGCCCTCGACCGTCTCCTGCAGCTTGAGCTGCACACGCGCACGCTCGTCCATGTTCTTCAAAAGGTCTCGGTTCTGCTCTTCGAGCTCCACCTCGACACGCGCCCGCAAAAGGCTGCCAACCCGTGCGGCGCGCTGCGCCAGCGCCTCCTGGCGCTCCTCGGCCGATTCGCAAGTCGCCATCGCCGGTCCCATGCGCCGGTCCAAAAAGCCGTCGATGGTGAGCACCTCGTCCATCCGCTCCAGACGCAGATCACGCAGACGCTGTTTGACGAGTTGATAATAGGCACGCGATGCGCCGAAACGATAGCTGGTGCGCGCCGCCACGCTTTCGATCTCGGCAGAGAGTTGTGACAGGTGCCGAAGGAGATCGGCGTCGCTCGTCTTGTCGGCTCGGTCGGCCATGCGCGCACTGATATCGGCCAGCGCCTCGTCGACCGATCGCAGCCGCGGCGTTGCCTCCTGGGCGATCGGCAAAGCGAGAAGCGCGAGCGCGCGATAGGTGTTGAGTTCGACGAGCCGTTGCACGGTGCGCCCGGCATGACGCTCCTCGAGCCCCTTGTCCTGGATGAGAATGCGCGTGAAATGGTCGGAATGCAGACGGAAATCGGCCCAGACCAGAGCCTTGCCACCGGCTACGGAATTGCCGATCAGAGGATTGCCATTGAAATGCCGGAGCGAGATCTCCTCCGTGCTCGGCATCTCCACCTCTTTCGGGATGATCGCCAAATGCACCGCCGACAGGACCTCACCCGGCACGTCCGCCAGCCAGTCGCGCGGCAGTTCCTCGATGATCGTGTCTTCGAAGGGGCGGGTGAAATGCGCCCGCCGGAAGAAGGTGTAGGAGCAGAATTCCGTATGCCGCTCCCATTTCACGGTGAGCCCACCGAACTCGGCCGTGTGGTGCTTCGCGTCGCTTGAGGGCGCTGAGCCGCCGAGACGCGCACAAAGGCGCGCCAGATGCTCCCGGTCGGCCTCCAGGCTCTTCTCACCAGACAAGGCTGCAAATTGCGAAATACGCAATGGCGCGCGCATCGGCTCCGAGGGCCGCGCATGCAACTCACGGATCAGGTATTCCCGTTGCGGATGCTCAGGGAAAGGGTGTGGGTTCATTCGCTTCGGCTCCACAAACGCCGGCAAGCGCATCGATCGTGCCGGCGAAACGCGCCCGCCCGCCCGGCTGCCAGCCCAGTCTCCTTAAGCGATTACAACGCATGATGGCGACACTTCTTTCGTCGCCCCTTTCCGGCAGTGATCCTGGCCGCACCAGAACCTTGCGCAAAGCCGCTACGATCTCGCGGTTGCTGAGAAGAAGATCGGAGCAGTTGTAAACCTGTCCGGCGGCCATTTCCGCGGGAGCTTCGAGGAGGAGAGCGACAGCCTGCCCGACATCCTCGCCGTGGACCTCCGTTGCGACGCGCGGCGCAATTTCGAGAGTCCCGTCAAGAATCTGGCGCGCGATGCTCATCCACTTCGTCCGTTCCAGAGGTTCCACAAGACCATAAACGCCCGTCACTCTGAGTGAAGCGCCGGCAAAGCCCATAGTCGGCGTGGCAGGCGTGACAGAAGGAACGGCGAGCGGCGCGAAAGCCTCTGGCGGGGCAAGGCAAAGCTTGCACAGACCCGCTTCCACGGCAAACTTCACATGGCCGTAATGCGTATCGGGCTCCGGGACCATCGTCTCATCGAGAGGTCCTTCAAGAGAACCGTAGACGGCACGGCTCGACAAAAAGATCGCACGCTTCACGCCAGCGGTTTTGGCCGCCGTCAGGAAGCGCAAAGAGGCGTCACGATTGGCGCGGTAAAAGCCTTCAACATCGTCGCCCTCGCCGCCGCGGTAGCGCCCCGCAACATGCTGAAAGGCGGCATGGACGACGTGATCGACGTCCGCAAGGGCGGTTGCGAAGTCGGCCTGCGGATCGAGCTCGAGGGGCGCCCATTCGAAGGGAAAGGAGAACCACCCCTCGGGAGGCCGCTGCCGCGAGGCGAGCCGGACCCGAAAACCACGGCCGGCCAGATGGCGCGCGATCAACTGGCCGACATAGCCGGTCCCGCCGGTGACGAGAACGCGTGGCGGCTTTTCGCTCATGCTCAGGGAAGAACCCTTATGTGACAGGCACGATGGGATCGAGGGATTCCGGCAGGCCGCGCCCTTCCATGACGTTCCACCACAGATCGATCAGAGGCCCGAGCTCAGCGCGTTTGGGGTGATCTTCCTGCCAGGGCTTTTCGTATTGGTAGTGCAGGATCTTGGTGGCGTCCCAGTTCCACAGCTGCGGCAATCGGAAATAGACGTATTGCAGGACGTTGTAGATGTACGGCAGGCCGTGCCAATCGGCGAAATAATCCTGCAAAAAGCTCTGATCGGTGCGGGGCCAAAACGCGTCGGGCGCGTCGAGGACGAGCATCATCGTCTCGTAGGTCGCCTTGTCGGGCTCGGTTACGAAAACGCCGGAATTCAGCCGATGGAAACCGTCGAGCGCATCATAGACATTGGGTGCGGCCGAAAAGCCCGGATACCCGAACAGCTTGTCGCAATTGCGCAGAAAGAGCGCATCGGCATCGACGAAGACGATGCGCTCATATTCATCGAGCTCCCAGAGCCGCAGCTTGGCGAAATTGAGAAGCGGGTCGTGAAAGCTCGGCTTTTCACCCCTCGTAAAAGGCGCTTTGCGGTGCTGAGCAGCCCGGCTATGGCGCTCGCGAAAAGCCTCCGACACGTCCGGCGGACGCGTCGGAACCACCCTCACCCCTTCCGCCTCCATCTGATCGAGCCCCGGAAGATCTTCCGGGGCCAGGACAAGCAGCGGCGCCTCCGATTCCGTCATGCGGAACGAACGCGCAAGCGCCGTCGCTCCGATCAAGTAGTCAGGATTGGCGGCAAGGGTAGCATAGGCAACTTTCGCCATACGGCCGAGACTTTCTTTGAACTCTAGGAGATCGCCGTCAGTTTCGGCGAACCTGGGTGGGTATTAATCGCCTTATTGCGCTCCTTCGTCCACCCGGACACGCACGGAATGCGTGTTTTGTCGATGCGGTAGGCGTATTTGCGGGCTACATCAATCACTTCCGACAAGAGACCTTCCTCAAGTCGGATCGGGTCGAGGCCGAGAGCCAGGAACTTTTCGTTGCAGACGGAGAGCTCGTTTTCGTCCGCCTCCTTGCGAGGGTTGGGCAGATTGGCGATCTTCGCCCCCGTCATCTTCGCGACGAGCTCGGCAAGATCACGCACGCGATGGGTCTCAGTCGCCTGATTGAAGATCGTCACCGGCTCGCCCGATGCAGGTGGGTTTTTGAGGGCGATCTCGATACAGCGCACGGAATCCTGAATATGGATGAAAGCGCGCGTCTGACCGCCGGTACCATGCACGGTCAGCGGATAGCCGACCGCAGCCTGGATCAGGAAGCGGTTGAGGACGGTGCCGTAATCGCCGTCATAATCGAAACGGTTGATGAGCTGTTCGTGCATCTTCGTTTCGGCGGTGTTGGTACCCCACACCACGCCCTGGTGCAGGTCGGTGATGCGAACGCCGTCGTTCTTGGCGTAGAACTGGAAGAGCAGCTGATCGAGGCATTTCGTCATGTGATAGACGCTGCCCGGATTGGCCGGATAGAGGATATCGCGATCCTCCCACTCTCCCGTCTGGCTCTGGATCTTGACCGGCAAATAGCCTTCTGGGATCTGCGCCTTGACGGTGCCGTAGCCATAAACGCCCATCGTGCCGAGATGCACGAGATGCGCGTCGAGATCGACCGCAACCATGGCGTTCAGAATGTTGTGGGTGGCGTTGACGTTGTTGTCAACGGTGTAGGTCTTGTGACGATCCGACTTCATCGAATAGGGCGCGGCGCGCTGCTCGGCAAAGTGGATGATGGCCGCTGGACGGTTCTCATCCAGCCAATTCTTGAACCGCTCGTATTCCTTGGCGACGTCGATCAAATGGAAGCGCAGCGCGACTCCCGTCAGTTCGCGCCAGACTCGGCAACGTTCCTGGATTGAATCCATCGGGGTGAGCGACTGAACGCCAAGCTCGGTGTCGATCCAGCGACGGCTCAGATTGTCGATGATGTGGACCTCGTGCCCACGCTTCGACAAATGCAAGACGGTCGGCCAGCCGACGAAACCGTCGCCTCCTAAAACCGCGATCTTCATGACAATCCCATCTCCTGAGTGCGCTTTGCGTCGATCTTGTCACAATATCGGCGCCAGATGACAATCCCATGCTGCAAGCCAGGGATGCGACGTTGCGCGTCCACCTCATAGGGCGAAGCTGCACCGACGACACCGACGGGGCCTTCGTTCCCAGCGGCTCACCAAGGGGTCGCCAGGGGTTCGGACGTCGCGGCGAGACCTTCAGGGAAAGCTACAGAGCGCTTGCCCAGCTCAAAAAAAGGCTGCGACCGGGTGCTCAACGACCCCTCATTCCAGACAATAAAGAGGTTTTCCAAAACGACGCGACGGCACGGGCCCTTTCGGTGATGCCGAGCGGCGATCGTGGATCCGACCGCTTTCGGCGCCGCGCGCTCAAGTCTGGCGTTTGAGAAACTCCCGGAATGCCGCGAGCGTTTCGTCGCTGACATGGTGCTCCACGCCCTCGGCGTCCTGTTCGGCAATTTCACGGCTCGTGCCAATCGCAAGGAGGAAATCGCGCACCAGCGCATGACGTTCGCGCGCGCGTGCGGCAAGTGTCTTGCCGGCATCGGTCAGGAAGATCGAGCGATAGGGCTCTGAGCGCACGAGCCCGTCGCGGATCAATCGCTGAATGGTCCGATTGACGGTCGCATGCGTCACACCGAAACGCTCGACGAGGTCGGTTCCCCGCGCTTCTCCGCGAACGGCGATCAAGTCGTCGATCAGCTCGACATAATCCTCCGCCACTTCCGACTGGTGCGCCTTGCGCACCCGCTCGAAAGCCGCGCGCTGACGCGCCGGATTGAGAAGCTTGTCCTTTGGCATTGTCCGGTCCGTGGGCAGGAGCAACGCCACTTCTGTAACAAATTTTCACGGGTGAACAATGCTTAGCGACGCCTAAAGCGGAGCGCCTTGCCGCAGGTATCAAGGCCAACGGTCGAACGGTACGACGCGGCCGGAATAGGAAATGGGCCGGCTCAGGCCAACCTCGCCGCGACCCGCGGCTTTACCGCATCGCGACCCGCAGCTTCAGAATACCGGCCGCCCGGTCGCATCGCTTTCCATCTGCAAATCACCAGGATGCGGAGGTCCGGCGGGCTTATAGAGGCAGCGGTCCGGCTTGATGTCGATAAGCGGTGTCTCGTCGAGACAATCCATGCCGCGCACCAAGAGCGCCCCTTCCTCCACGGCAATAAGCCTGACGATCGAGGAGCCGATCGGATTTGGCCGCACCGGCGAGCGAAGCGCAAACGTGCCGCGGGCCTCGCCGCCGCCTCTCGGGCTCTGCAGGACGAGATCGCGGCGGGAACGGTGCAGCCAGTAGAGCACTTCGAGCCGCTCGTAGAGGGCGATCGTCCGCAGCGCCTCGGTCCACGGCTCGAAGATCTCCAACCGGCACAGCGGCCCGTCCGGACGACCCATGCGCGGACAATCCATCCGCGATTTCCAGGGCGTACGCGCAAGGCCGATGAAAACGAGTCCCGCGTCGGCCGGCGGAGGCGCCGCAACGGCGCGCTCCCTTTCGTCGGCCACGTCTCGCCCGCTCATGTCAGTCGCCGACACCGACCATGACGTCAGAGGCCTTCACGACCGCATAAGCCTCCTGACCGACCTTGAGGCCCAGTTCATCGACAGCCTCGTTGGTAATTGATGAGGTGATGACCGCTCCTCCGATGTCGATGCGAACATGCGAAGTGGTTGCCCCCTTCAACACTTCCACGACCTTGCCCTTAAGCTGGTTGCGTGCACTGAGCTTCATATCCTTGTCCCCCAAACGTCGAACTATCTCTGAACTTAGCTATACGTTATGTAGTTTGACTATACGACGTTAGGCGAGTGCCCTCGGCCATGGAAATCGAAGCCCTTGTGTCTTTGCGCAGCTCGGAATCGCCCGCGGTCGGCCGCGACAGGATTCGCCTGCTCGAAGCCGTAGCGCGAGAGGGCTCGATAACGGCCGGGGCGAAGGCGGCCGGCCTCACCTACAAGGCCGCCTGGGATGCGCTCGATGCCATGGCCAATCTGTTCGGTCAGCCCCTTCTGGAAAAGCGCACCGGCGGACGTGCCGGCGGCGGGGCGACGCTGACGCCGACGGGCATCAAGGTCATCGACGCCTATCACAAGCTCGAGGCGGAGATGGCGCGCGTCGTGCGTTCCCTTGAGCCGCATCTGTCCGGCACCGGCATCTCGCCGCTCAATCTCGTTTCGGGAGTATTGATGAAGACCTCGGCCCGCAATGCACTCAGGGGCACGATCACCCAGATCGTCTCAGACGCGGTCGCGAGCGAGGTGGCCGTCAAGGTCAACGAGGATACGACGATCTACGCAATCGTCACGCAGGAGAGCCTGAAGGCGCTCGGCCTGTGCGTCGGCCGCGAGGCAGTCGCCCTCATCAAGGCGCCCTTCGTCATCATTGCACCGGGGGAAAGCGCTCCACCTTTGTCGGTGCGCAATTGCGTTGCCGGCACGGTCCGCCGGCTGACGCCGTCGGCAGTCACGACCGAAGTCGTCCTCGACATCGGCGGTGAGAAAAGCCTCGCCGCCACCATCACTGCCGAAAGTGCTAGATCTCTGGGCCTGGAGCCCGGGAAACCGGCATGCGCTCTCTTCGACGCAGCGCATGTCATTCTTGCGATAGACTGATCATTGGGGGAACTGAAATGATGTCATTGCGCTCTCTTGCGGCCGGGCTTGTGGTCGCCGCTATCTCTTTGCCGGCATCGATGGCTGCGGCAGCCGAAACGAATGTCGCCGTCGCCGCCAACTTCACTGAAGCGGCAAAGGAGATCGCCGCGGCCTTTAAGGAAAAAACCGGCGACGAAGCGGCTCTCTCGTTCGGCTCAACCGGCCAGCTTTACACGCAAATCAGCCAGGATGCGCCGTTCGAGGTGTTTCTTGCCGCCGATGATGAGCGGCCGGCGAAAGCGGTCGTCGAAGGCTATGCGGTCGAGGGCAGCGAGTTCACCTATGCGATCGGCAAGATCGTTCTGTGGAGCACAGACACCGACCTCGTCAGCGGCGAAGAGACCCTGAAATCAGGTGATTTCAACAAGATCTCGATCGCCAATCCGACGACCGCCCCTTATGGCGCAGCGGCTGTGGAGGCGATGAAGGCGCTCGGTGTCTACGACGATCTTGAGCCGAAAATCGTCCAGGGCAACAACATCGCCCAGGCCTTTCAGTTCGTGCAAACCGGCAATGCCGAGCTCGGCTTCGTCGCACTGTCGCAGATCGCCGCCAGCGACGAAGGTTCGCGCTGGGAAGTGCCCGCAGATCTCTACACGCCGATCAAGCAGGACGCCGTCCTTCTGAAGAAGGGCGAGGAGAGCGCGGCGGCGAAGGCCTTTCTCGACTTCCTGAAGGGCCCGGAAGCCGGCGCCATCATCGAGAAATACGGCTACGGCACGGCCGCGGGAAGCTGATCGTCCGTGCTGGAGCTTTCGTCTGAAACCGTCTCGGCGATCCGCCTCACGATCGAGCTTGCTGCGATCACCACGGTGATCCTGCTCCTCGTCGGCACGCCGATCGCCTGGTGGCTCGCGCGCTCGCGTGCGTGGTGGAAGGAGGCAGTCGCGACCGTGGTCGCGCTGCCCCTCGTCCTGCCGCCGACGGTCTTGGGCTTTTATCTTCTCGTGGCGCTCGGCCCTTCGGGACCGGGCGGGCAGCTCGCAGCACTTTGGGGGGCGCGTACGCTCGCCTTCACCTTCGAGGGCCTCGTCATCGGCTCCGTCATCTATTCCATGCCCTTCGTCGTGCAGCCGATCCGCAATGCCTTCGAGGCGATGGGCGAACGCCCTCTGGAGGTGGCCGCAACTCTCCGTGCCTCGCCTTTGCGCACCTTCTGGAGCGTTGCCCTGCCGCTCGCCCGGCCCGGCTTTCTGACGGGCGCCGTCCTCGGCTTTGCCCATACGGTCGGCGAATTCGGCGTGGTTCTCATGATCGGCGGCAATATCCCTGGCGAGACCAAGGTCCTGTCCGTTGCCATCTACGATTATGTGGAGACGCTGCGCTGGGCCGAGGCGACGGTGCTGGCGGCCGGCATGGTCGTCTTCGCCTTCATCGTCATCTTGACCATGACACTCATCGAAAAGCGCGTTGCACGTCCCGGGAAATGACGATTCAGACACCTCCGCCGATGGCAGGAAGCGCGATCGAGGCCACCTTCTCAGGTCGCCTCGGAAACTTCGCACTCGACGCCGCCTTCTCCGTCCCGGCAAAAGGCGTCACCGGTCTCTTCGGCCCGTCGGGCTGCGGCAAGACCTCAGTGCTGCGCTGCGCCGCCGGCCTCAACAGGTTAGAGGGCAGGTTCTCGATTGCCGGCGAGGTTTGGCAGGACGAAAGAACGTTCCGTCCGACGCATCGCCGACCGATCGGCTACGTCTTTCAAGAGGCGAGCCTCTTCCCGCATCTCAGCGTTCGTCAGAATCTTCTCTTTGGCGCGCCGGGCAGACGACCGCCCTCCTCCGCCAACGGCACGAGTTTTGAGGAAGTCATCGAGCTTTTGGGGATCGGCGATCTCCTTGGGCGTTCGACAAGCAACCTCTCCGGCGGCGAACGCCAGCGCGTCGCCATCGGCCGCGCACTTCTCTCGCAGCCGAAGCTCCTGTTGATGGACGAACCACTTTCGGCGCTCGACCGGCAGACCAAGGATGGCATCCTGCCGTTTCTGGAGCGCCTGCACGACCGCCTCGCAATGCCCGTTCTTTATGTGAGCCACGACATTGCCGAGGTGGAACGGCTTGCCGACCATCTCGTGCTGATGCAGGCGGGCAAGGTTCTCGCCGCAGGTCCCCTCGCGGAATTGCAGGCGGACCCGAACCTCCCGCTTGCCGCCTCGCGCGAGGCCGTCGTCAGCCTCGATGCGGTCGTGGAAAGCTATGATGCCGCCTTCGGCCTTGCCCGGCTTGCCGTCGCCGGCGGGCATTTCGAGATCCCAGCCGCAGCCGGTGCACCCGGAACACGTCGCCGGATCCGCATCGCGGCAGGCGATGTGAGCCTCACCCGCCGGCCGCCCGAAGGCACAACGATCATCAACATCCTGCCGGTCCGGATCCTCTCCGAAACGCCGGTCGGCGAGCACGAAACACTCCTCGTCCTGCGCCTCGGCGAAAATGGCGATGGCGCGAAGCTCCTGTCGCGCGTCACGCGGCGCTCCTGGCACCACCTACAACTCGAGGTCGGCCAGAAGCTCTATGCGCAGATCAAGGGCGTCGCGCTCACGCCAGCGAGCGCCAGCTAGGTCGACGCCTCGCTCTCAGCGGTCCGCCGCGGCGGCACATGTTCAAATCCGAAGAAGACCTGCCGCAGGAGGACGAGGGCGAGAATGCCGAGCCCGATCGCCGTCGAGGTGAATTCCGGCGCCACCAGAAGAATGGCTGCGACGGCCAGCACCCAGCGCTCGACGAGATAGAGCGGTCCCCACAGCCATCCCGCGAACGCCGCCGACAGCGCCGTGATGCCAACCACCGTTCCGGTGAAAGCAAGCGTGAAGGCCTGCCAGGTGAAGCCGTCCGTCACCAGAAGCAGCGACGGCGAGAACACGAAGACGAACGGCACCAACGCCTTGCCCATGCCGAGCCGGAAGGCGGTATTGCCGGCCTTGAAGGGATTGGCATTGGCAATCCCTGCCCCGGCATAGGCGGCGAGCGCCACGGGTGGCGTGATGTCGGCCAAAACGCCGTAATAGAAGACGAAGAAATGCGCCACGATCGGCGCGATGCCGAGAAGCCCCAGAACCGGCGCTGCGACCGACACCATGATCAGATAGGTCGCCGTCGTCGGGATGCCGCAACCCATGACGATGCAGACGATCGCCGTCAGGATGAGCGTGATGAGGAGCGTCAGCGTCGAGACTTCCATCACGCCGAAGGGGATGTAGGGCCCGATCATTTCCGCCCACTGCCCGGCGGTGGAGGTCACCATATAGGCGATCTTGAAGGAGACGCCGGTCAGCGTGACGACACCGATGATGATACCGACGGTCGCGGCCGCAGCACCCACGGCGAGCGCGTATTTTGCGCCGAGCACGAAAGCGTCGACGACGTCCTTCACCTTGATGCGGTTCAGCGGATTGACGAGACCGATGACGATGCAGGCGGTGATGCCCCAGAAGGCGGCGAGATAGGGCGTGAAGCCCTGCAGGAGGATGCCGATCAAGAGGAAGAGCGGGATCAGCGTCGGCCAGTCCCGCTTCAGGATCACGCCGACCTTCGGCAACTCTTCTCTCGTCAGGCCACGCAGGCCGAGACGCTTCGCCTCAAAATGCACCTGACACAAGACGCCGAAGAAATGCATCGCCGCCGGCACGATCGCCGCCGTGATGATGGTCGTATAGGAGACGCCCAGAAACTCGATCATCAGAAAGGCCGCGGCGCCCATGACCGGCGGCGTGATCTGGCCGCCGGTCGAGGAAGCCGCTTCCACGGCCGCCGCGAAATGGCGCTGATAGCCGATGCGGATCATCGCCGGGATCGTCAGCGCGCCGGTCGTCACCGTGTTGGCGATCGACGATCCCGAGATCGAACCGAGAAGAGCGGACGAGAAGACGGAGACCTTGGCCGGGCCGCCGGAAAAGCGTCCGGCAAAGGCGGAGGCGAAATCGATGAAGAGACGCCCGAGGCCGATCCGCGTCGCCAAGACGCCGAAGAGGACGAAGTGGAAAACGTACGTCGCCACGACGCCGACCGGCAGGCCGTAGATGCCCTGGCTGGTGAGATAAAGGTGGTTGACGAGCGTCTTCCAATCGCTGCCCGGATGCACGAGGACGCCCGGCGCGCTTCGTCCGAAAATCGCATAGGCCATGACGATGATCGCAATCACCGGCAAGGGCCAACCCATGGAGCGGCGCGTCGCCTCCAGGAGGACGACGATCATGATCGTGCCCATGACCACGTCGATCGGCAGAGGATTGCCGACACGGAAGGCGAGATCGTTGAAGATCCAGGGGACGTAGAGCGCAGAAACGGCTGCCGCGAGGGCGAACAGCCAGTCGTAGACCGGCAGGCCGAGCGGCCGCCACAAACTCGAGGGATAAAGGGTGTCCTGGCCCTTCTTGGTCGCGGCAAAAACGATGAAGATCAAGGACAGGACGAAGGCGAGATGCACGCCGCGATGGTTGACCTCGCGCAGAAGGCCAAAGCCCGCCGTGTAATAGTGAAAGAGCGAGAGGCAGAAGAGGAGCGTCGCGGCGACATAGCCTGCGTAGCGCCCGAGCGGCCGAAAACGCACTTCCGGATCAAACCGCTCTTCGAGCTCTTTGACCGCGGCGGGGTCGATCTCTTTTTCTTCCTGCATCCTAACCTGTCGTCTTTTGGGCCTTCCGGCCTTCCACACTCAAACGTCCACAATCAGACAGGCGGCGGAAAGCCGCCGCCTGCATCACACAAACCGGCTTACTTGGAGACGCCGGCCTCGTCGTAGAACTTCTTGGCGCCCGGATGCAGCGGAATGCCCACACCGTCGAGCGCCGTGTCGAGCGTGATCACCTTGCCCTTGGCATGACCGTTGTCGAGCAGCTTGCGGGTGTTGTCGTTCCACAAAGCCTTGGTGATCCCGTAGATCAGCTCTTCCGGCTGATCGGCGCTCGTCACCAATTGTGCGCCCACGGAAAGCGTCTGCACGTCGTCTTCCTGCCCCTCATAGGTGCCGGCCGGGATCGTGTTCGCAGCGAAGAACTCGTAATCGGAGACAACGCTGTCGGCCTCGTCGCCGGCGATCGGCACGACGGTGATATCCGTGTTGGAGGCGAGCTCCACGATGGCACCAGCCGGGAAACCGCCGACGAAGAAGAAGGCGTCCATGGCACCGTCGCGCATGCGGTCGGCAGCCTGATTCGGCTTCAGATAATCCGCATCGATGTCGTCCTCACTCAAGCCCCAGGCGCCGAGGATGAGACGTGCATCGACGATGGTGCCGGAGCCCGGCTCGTCGAGAGAGACGCGCTTGCCCTTCAGATCCGCAACCGACTTGATGCCGGAGGATTTGCTGGCGATGAGATGGATGCTCTCAGGATAGAGATTGGCGATGGCGCGGAGCTTCTCCACCTTGCCCTTGCCCTCGAAGACGCCGGTGCCGGTCTGCGCCCAGTAGGCGACGTCCGACTGAGAGAAGCCGGATTCGACGCCACCGGAATTGATTGCATTGACGTTCGCAACAGAGCCATTGGAGGCGATCGCCGTCGCCACCAGGCCCGGCACGCCGCAGCTGCCGCCTTCGTCGCAGGGGCGCGAGCCCGGAGGATTGGAGATGGCATTGGCGATGAGGCCGCCGATCGGGAAATACGTCCCGGACGTGCCGCCGGTGGCGATGCGGAAGAATTTTACGTCCTGCGCAAAGGAGGTCCCGGCAAGCGCCAGACCGGCGACCGCAATCGCCGCCCCGATCAGCTTTCTGGATGGCATGAATGTCATCTTCTGTTCCCTTGTTCGTGAACTGGCACGGGAGGCCCGAAGCCTCCCGCATGGGCGGCACCATAGCTGCCGCAACAGGCCGAAGGAAACCAGATTGTGACGGAACAGCGGCACATCCCCGTAAAGCTTAAGTCGAAAGAGCCCGCCGACAGGTAGACGCTCTCCCTCTGTTCTGGCTACTTGCCGGAGAATGGGAAGGAGATCGCGATGAGCACGTTTTCTGATGCGGCCTGGGCGCGCAATGCCGGGCTCTACGAGACAATCCGCAACATGCCGTTCAACACCGAGCTTGCCGCCGGCACGCTCTCTGAAGAGCGCTTCAAGCATTACATCACCCAGGACGCGCATTACCTGGTCGGCTTCGGCAAGGGCCTGGCGATTGCCGCGGCCAAGGCACCCGACCCCGAGCGCATGGTTCAGCTCGCCAATTCCGCGCAGGGTGCGATCGTGGTGGAACGGGCGCTGCACGGTACTTTCTTCGCCGATTACGGCATCGCGCCGGAGGTCTTCGAGGCGACGCCGCTGTCGCCCGCCTGCCACCATTATGTGTCCTTCATCACGGCGACCGCCTGGAGCGAGCCTTATGAGGTGCTGCTGGCGGCGCTCCTGCCCTGCTTCTGGATCTATGCCGAGGTCGGCAACGACATTCTCGCCCGCGCCGCATCGCCCAATCCTTATTCGGCATGGATCGAAACCTATGCGGGCGAAGACTTCCAGGACGCCGTCAAGGAGATGATCGCCACCACCGATGCGGCCGTGGCCGAGGCCGCGCCCGCCGTGCAGGCCAAGGCACATGACGCCTTCGACCGGGCGGTGCAGCTTGAATGGATGTTCTGGGATTCCGCCTACCGGCTCGAGACATGGCCGGTGCGCTCAGGAGAATAGGACGCAGCCTGAAGATGACCCGCGGCTTGCAAGCCGCGGGTCATCTTCAGGCGGAATACTTGCGATCGCAGGGGCGATCCTGGTGACGCGAGACAAAGAAGAAGAACACGGCGATCGCGAGCGCACCCACAGGCATCAGACTGAAAAGCAGGATAAATTCGAGGTTGCTCATGCGACGAGCCTCCCGAGCCCCTTTCGTCCCAACCAATATTAAGCCGAAAAACCGCTCCGATCAGCTCACCGAGAAAAAGAACCGCGTCAAGTGGAAGAAGATAGGGGCGGCGAAGACAAGCGAGTCGATGCGATCGAGCACGCCGCCATGACCTTCGATCATCTGCCCCCAATCCTTCACGCCACGGTCGCGCTTGATCGCCGACATGACCAGGCCGCCGAAGAAGCCCATAATGGCGATCAGCGCCGCCATGGCGAGCGCGACAAGCGGCGTGAACGGCGTCAGCCACCACAGCCCGCCGCCAAGAAGCGTCGCGAGCCCCACACCGCCGATCAGGCCTTCCCAGGTCTTCGACGGCGACAAATTCGGCGCGACCTTTCGGCGCCCGAACAGCTTGCCGCACACATATTGGAGAACGTCGCTCGCCTGCACGACGATGATCAGGAAGGTAATCAGGAGGAGGTTGCCGCCTTCGAACCCCGGAATATCGAGATTCAAGATTGCCGGCACGTGCGACAGGCAGAAGACGCATATCATCAGTCCCCATTGCACCTGAGCGACACGCTCCATGTATCGCGCGGTCTCGGCGCGGAAGGCGGCGATGATGGGGAGAGCCAGGAAGGCATAGACCGGAATCAGAACCGAGTAGATGCCATACTGATCGGCGAGGACGAGGGCGTATTGCGCCGGCAGAAAGACGAAGAAACTCGCCGCGAGCGCGTAATGATCGCCACGTCTGGTCGGCGTCAGTGTCATGAATTCGCGCAATGCCGTGAAAGAGGCGAAAGCAAAAAGGAGAACGACACCCGTCTTGCCGAACAGGAAGGCGATGAGCATCAGCGCGACGAGCACCCACCACGCCTTGATGCGCGCATTGAGATTGTCGATCACCGCGTGCGGCTTTCGCCAGCTGATCGTCCGCTTGAGGATAAACCCGATGAGCGAGGCCACGGCCAGAATGGCAAAGACGCCCCCCGCGAGAATGAGGAGATTGGGCTCAGCCATCTTTGTGGTTCTCTCCATTGGTCGGGGCGGTCGCCAAAAGGGCGGCGCGGGCGCGATCCAGAAACGCCTGCTTTTCCTCTCCCTCACCCAGCTTGACCGGAGCGCCGAACGTCACGGTGCACAAGAGCGGCACCGGCACGATCTCACCTTTCGGCAAGACACGGTTCAGATTGTCGATCCAGACCGGGACGCACTCGATCTCGGGACGCTTCTCAGCGAGGCGGTAGATCCCGCTCTTGAACGGCAGGAGACGCTCGTCGCCCGTGTTGCGGGTCCCTTCAGGAAACAGGATCAAGGAGGCGCCGCCCGACAGCGCATCGGCCATCAGCGCGATCGGATCGGGCGTCTCTTCCGTGCGGGTGCGTTCGATCAGGACGGCGCGAAACACCTCTTCGGCGATATAGCGGCGCATCCGCGTCGCACGCCAGTAATCGGCGGCGGCAACGGGCCGCGTCACGCGCCGCAGTGCCGGCGGTAGCACCGACCACAGGAGCACGAAATCGCCGTGGCTCACATGATTGGCATAGTAGATGCGGCGATGGGTGGTGGGGTCGCAGCCTTGCCATTCCGCGCGCACGCCGGTTGCAACCCGCGCTGCGAGGATCAGGGCCGTCGTGGTCGCATCGACCAGGAAACCCGACGCGGCGGGCGGAAAATCGCTCATTCGCCTGCCCTCGCCGGCATTTCGGCAAGAGCCACGCGCACCCGCTTGACGACGGTGGCGGCGAGCAGGATCGCCACAGCCCACAGAGCGAGCGCGCTCCAATCCGGCAACAGCCCGCCGAAGCCGACCCATGTCCCGATAACGCCGAAAACGAGCGCCCGGTCGCTCTTGCCGAGCGGACCGTCATAGCGGCGGCTGGCACCCAGCGCCTGCGCCAGGACGCCGGCGAACTCCGTCAAGATGGAGAGAAGCACGACGAGGGCGACGAGCCCGGGGCCAAAGGCCGGGAGGATCGCAAAGGGCGCATAGAGAAACGCGTCGGAGACGACGTCGCCAAGCTCGTTGAAGAAGGCGCCGAGCCTGCTCTTCTGCCCATGCTCGCGCGCCAGCATGCCGTCGGCCGCGTTGAAGGCCATCCTGAGCCCAAGCCACAGAGGAATGAGGAGGAAGAGCGGACGCGCTCCAGACGCCATGACCAGGAGGCCGACGACAACGGAGATGGCGGCAGCGGCAAGCGTGACCTGGTTGGCCGTCACGCCTTTTTCGGCAAGGCGGTCAACATGCGGGCGCAGACGAGCCTGGAAGGCCGGCTTGAGATCGTAGAGGGTCATGGGCGGGCCAGGAATCGAAGCAGATCCTGGTCACAATGCCTGCCTCGGCACAGTTTGCAAGCCGGCTCAAGGCTTCGTCCCTCGCCTCAATCGGCTCCCCCCATCAAGGACTTCTAGACTCACACCGCGGCAACCTTATCGCCGGGCCCACGCGGTGCCTCGCGACATATCCTTTTCTACATGTCCGTATTTAGACGCCGAGCTTTTGGAGAAGGCCCTCGACCATCGGCCGGTAGCCGCCGCCGAAGAGACGCAAATGCACAAGGGCCGGCCAAAGCTGATAGATTGCGAGCCGCTCCTCGAAGCCCGACTCAAGCGCGCCATAGGCTTCATAAAAGGCGTCGCCCGGCCGACCGAAGAGGTTGAGCATCGCGAGATCGACCTCGTAATGACCGAAATAGCAGGCCGGATCGATCAGCCCCGAGACCCGGTCATTGGAGACGACGATGTTGCCGCCCCACATATCGCCGTGCAGGAGTGCCGCGGCGGGTCGAGCGGGAATTCGGTTCGGAAGATCGGCGGCAAGGCGTTCGATGCGGCGGGCAAGCCTGCTGTCGATATGCGGTACGTTCACGAGAAGGCGCTTGTCGCCCCAGAACGCAATCCAATCGTCGGCACGATCATTGACGATCGCCACGGGACCGAAGGCATAGTCCTCACTCCAGCCATACTTTTCGTCCCGGCGCACGTGCAATGTCGAAACCGCAAGACCGAGATCGGCCCAGGCATTTCTAAGACTGCCGCTGTCCGGCAACACTTCCATGACAAGGGCGTGGTCGTCGACCGCCAGAACTGCGGGCGCGGGCGCACCGCTTTCGCCGATCGTGACAAGCATGGCCGCCTCGGTGCGCGGGGACGGGCCGTTCTTGACGACCGCCTCGCGGCCATCATCGAGTTTGATGTGCGCGAGTTGCGAGATGTCGCCACCATGCAGCACCGTCTCGGAAGCAAGAATGCCGCCGAGAAGCTCTGCCCCGGCCTCCGCCAAGAGGCTCATGCCCGCACCTTGAGATGCTGCGCCAAACCGTGAGCGCCGGCGCTCACATCGGACCACGTGGTCTCGAAGCCCTCGTCCCCTCCGAAATAAGGATCGGCCACAGGTTCTCCCTCACGGCCTTTCACATGGTCGAGGAGCAGGCTGAGCCTCGCCGTCGCATCGGGCGGTGCAAGACGTTCAAGCGCGGCAAGGTTTTCACGGTCTAGAGCCACAATATGCGTGAAGCGATAGAAATCCTGGCGGGTGACGGTGCGCGCGCGGCAAGCAGCGACATCGACGCCGTGACGGCGCGCCACCGCCTGCGCCCGCGGATCGGGTGCTTCTCCGACATGCCAATCACCCATGCCGGCTGAATCGACGTCGACACCGATCCCCTGGGCTTCCGCTTCCTGACGAAAGGCGGCTTCGGCCAAAGGCGACCGGCAGATATTGCCAAGACAGACGAAAAGAACCGACGGGCGCTCGCCCCCCTGCAATTGCACGTGAGATCTGCGTTTCAATTTGGTCGCGTCCCATCTGCGCTTCTGGCACTCTGCATTGCACAACTCGCCTACGGATGTGATCCACCCCAAGGAACAACATAAGTAAAATTGTGCGGCCGGCACCAGAGGCGTGGGCTTTTTAGCCGATAGTATGCCTGCCGACGTCCAGTGCGATGGGATGAATTGCCTGGCTCAAGAGCGCGAACAGCCAGGGGCGAGTGACGCAGCTTCACCGCACATCATTGGCTTGCCGGCAAATCCTTGATATGGAGCAGTCAACGGCCACGGCACCATGTCGCCGCTTTTCGGAGCCGCCGCGCATATCCGCGCGGCCCGCATTCCGCCCAATTAGGATACCCAATGCCCTTTCTCACGACGAGCGCGCCGCTCGCCGCCGCGCTTGCAAGCCGTGGCTATACCGACCTCACCGACGTTCAAACGGCCGTCCTCAAACCTGAAGCCGCCGAGCGCGACCTGCTCGTGTCGGCGCAGACCGGCTCCGGCAAGACCGTCGCCTATGGTCTCGCACTCGCGCCCACTCTCCTCGGCCAAGAGGAAAGACTGCCCGAAGCCGATGAGCCGATGGCTCTGATCGTGGCTCCGACACGCGAACTCGCCATGCAGGTGACGAACGAGCTCGCCTGGCTGTTTGCAGATACCGGCGCCAAGCTTGCCACGCTGGTCGGGGGCATGGACCCTCGCGCCGAGCGCCGCCGGCTCGAGCAGGGCGTCCACATCGTCGTCGGGACACCGGGACGGCTGCGCGATCACCTCACCCGCGGCGCGCTGCAGATCGGCAATCTAAAAGCCCTCGTCATCGACGAGGCCGACGAGATGCTCAATCTCGGCTTCCGCGAGGATCTGGAATTCCTGCTGCAGGCGACACCGGCCTCCCGCCGCACGCTGCTGTTTTCGGCAACCTTGCCGCAAACCATCATGCAGTTGACGAAGCGCTACCAGAAGGACGCGCTTCGTATCGAGGTGGCGCGCGGAGAGGCAGGACATGCCGACATCGAATACCGCGCTGTGCGAATCGCGCCGAACGAGACCGAGCATGCGATCGTCAACATTCTGCGCCGGGCCGAAGCTCCGAACGCCATCGTCTTTTGCAACACCCGCGAAAGTGTCCGCCACCTTTCCTCCGGCCTGATCGAGCGCGGCTTCGCGGCCGTCACCCTGTCGGGCGAACTCAGCCAGGCGGAGCGAAACCAGGCCATGCAGGCGCTGCGCGACGGCCGGGCCCGGGTGTGCGTTGCAACCGATGTCGCGGCGCGCGGGCTCGACCTGCCGAGCCTCGATCTCGTGGTGCATGCGGATTTGCCGAGCGACGCGGAAACTCTGCAGCACCGCTCAGGACGTACCGGCCGGGCTGGCCGCAAGGGTGTCTCGGTCCTGCTCGTGCCGATCTCACGGCGCCGCAAGGCGGAGCGACTTCTGGCGGAAGCGCGCATCGATGCGGCCTGGTGCGCTGCCCCCTCGGCGGATGAAATCCGCACGGCAGACGAAGAGCGCCTGCTCGCTGACCCTGCCTTCACGGAAGAGCCGAGCGAAGAGGATGCAGCAACCGCCGCCCGGCTTCTCGCCGCGTACTCACCGGAGGTCCTGGCCGCAATGCTCGTGCGCCAGTGGCGGGCGGAGCTGCCTGCGCCGGAAGACGTCTTCGACCCGAATTTTGGCCGCGACCCCGCTGCGGGAAGGCCCGGCCGTGACCGCGACGACAGGGGTTCGTCCAAACACGCGCGCGGTGGCCCCTATGTCTGGTTCCGCATGGATGTCGGGCGACGCAACAATGCCGACCCGAAATGGCTGCTGCCCCTTTTGTGTCGACGCGGCCAGATCACAAGGCAGGAGATCGGGGCGATCAAGATCTTCGATCGGGAGACGAAGTTCGAGATCGCCGAGAGCGTCGCCGGGCGTTTTGGCGAGACCGCAGCCCATAGCGAAGGCGACGACATCACCATCTCCCAATCCGACGCACCTGGCGGCCGCGGCGGGCCAGGAGGCCGTGGAAAACCGGCGGGCCGAAGCGGCCCCAACGACGACCGCAAGGCTTTCAAGCCGAAACGCAAAGCCTTCAAAGACAACGGCGGCTCGCACGAGAGCAAGCCGACGAAGCGCCCGAAAGCGAAGAAAGCCAAGAGCTGACCCACCGGCCGGGCCGTTCAGATCCAGCGCAAAAGTCATCATGGGACGAGGCGGGGACGATACCTTCTCCGCGCCGTAGTCGACGCTCGCCATTTCGAGATCGCCCGGCTCCCGCCGAGCGCTTCTGCGCACAGCATCGCGGCGAGGCGTTGTTCGCAGCGCATTCGCAGGCGTCTGGTATCTCCGCAGAGCGAGGCGGGACATCACCGCTTCGCCTCGCGCGGCGTGGGAAGACCGAGTGGCTCGGCAGGCGTCTTGCGTCCCGGTGGCTCCTTCCACGCCTGCAGACTATCTGATCTCTCGGGAAGCAAAATATCTCTCACAACAAATATCTGACCGGCGAGCCCGCCGGAAATGGACCGTGCGACCCGCTTCGGTCCAAAATTCATCGCGCGGTCGATCTTCGTCATTGCGGCTAAGCCCTGGCCCCATTCTCGATCCTGATTTTTCTCTTCATCTTTTCGGCCTCGGAGCATATTCCGTTGCGTGGGACATAGATCCCGCCGCACGAGACATTCGGGCTCTCCCTGTCAAAACGAAGAGACTGGGCCGATGACATCCCTCTCACATGCCAAGTTCGACCCGGATCGGGCTCGCGAATATGGGAAACAGGCGCGGATCGCGCTTGCCGGATACGATGCCTGTCATGAACTCTGCGCCTGCATCCTGTCGGCTGCCTTGGCCGGGCACAAGGAGCGGTGCGTGCTCGTTGTGGGAGCGGGTGGCACCGCCGGTGAGATTATCACCACCGCCCGGCTTGAACCGGACTGGCGCTTTGTCGCGGTCGATCCGTCAGAACCGATGCTCGCACTGGCACAATCGCAGGTCGACGCTGCGGGGATCGGAGAGCGCGTTACCTTCGTTCGTGAAGAGGTTTCCGCCCTACCGCTCGAGCCTCAATATGATGCCGCGCTCATGATCGGCGTGTTGCACCATATCCCTGAAGGCAGAGACAAGGCGCGGCTTTTGGCGGACATCGCCTGCAGGCTCGTCCCGGGCGGGTCGCTCGTCCTTGCCGGAAATTGCAGGTCCTACGACAGTGAACCGCTGCTTCAAGCCGCGTGGGCAAACCGCTGGCGTCTTCACGGCGCCTCCGAGGAGGACGTCGAGGTGAAGCTGGCGCGCATCAAGGCGGGCGCCGTGCCGCCCGAATCCGAGGACGCCGTCGCCGCGCTTCTCGCCGAGGCCGGCTTTTCTATCCCTAAGAGATTCTTCGCCAGCCTCTTCTGGGCAGCGTGGCATACGCGTCGTGAAATGTAAGCCGTTGACCTATAAACGGACCGGAAATGGCGGCTGAAAATCGGGCGTTTTGCCCCGCCGAGGTCTGCGACGCAGCCGGTCGGAATTCGGATGGGCGTGGCGACTGACAGCGGCTCCAGATCACGCGTCACGCGAATCTCGAACCGCCAGTCACTGACGCCTCACAGGGTCACGCTAAGCGAGATGCATCGTTCGCTCTTGGCGTTTCGGCAAACGCCGAAACCCAAATCCACGAAATTCTGCGCTTTTATCAATGGCTTAGGGATGGCGGAGAGAAGGGAACCTCTCCCAAAACATACCCAAGTATTTGATATAGAAGCGGAATTTTTCGCGACTGGGTACACAAGTGGGTACACAAACGGGTACATTCTGTCAACAGAATGGGCTTTTTCGGGTGCTCCCAGAGGACTTCCTGAACGGGGTCGCGTGCCGCCTCAGGCTGCCGATAACGCCCCTGATCGGCACCGCTGAGCTCCTTGCGGGGCGGCGCCTCCTCCCCTTCGGAAGCCTTCACGGCGTGCCCGTTAACCATGTACGGAATTTGGAGCTCACAACTCAGGCGGGTCCTGCCAGGGTGATGGCGCTCTCAATGACGGGAGCGAAATGAGCGGCCACCGGCGCTGTTGGTACCAGCAGCCGATGGCCTGACCACACAAGCAGGAGTGTGCTTGCAATGGCTGACCGCCTTCGTAGCCCGAGAAGGGCCTTTCTCGAAATCCCCTTGTCGCTTGTCCGCTCGCCGGGAACTCCCTCGGCGTCGCCGGGCCGCACCTGCCTGCGCGCCTGACGCAGCTTTCCCTTTGATCTGACAATCGGGAAGAGCGGCTCGCCGACGGCTGACGCCCGGCGGATTCCTCGGACATTGCAGGTGCTTTCCACCTGTCCGCCTCGGCGGCCGGGACCGGCGGCGGCTGCGCGTGTCAGAGTGATCTCCGCTGCGGACATTATCGCCCTGTCCGCCGAGGGCATCCGCGTCCCCTACGCCTTCGCGGCGCCAGGCGTCCGCTGGCCGCTCTCCTCCGGTCGTCTCCTCGCCACACCACATCTGAATGAAGGAAGAGACATGTCGGAAATCATTTCCACTGCCACCAACGAAACTGCAGCCTCCAGTGATCTCGCCGAGGATGCGGCAGTCCGGCCGGAGGCCGAAGCCGCACCGGCCGCGACCGGCGCTGCCGGAGCCCAGCCGGACGGGACCCACCCTGGCGCCGAGGCCGAGGCGATGTCCGAAGCCCGGAACGAACCGGCGGCGAAAACTCTCCACCTCACCGCCGAAGATCTCGCGCCGCTGTCGTTCTGCGCCACCGACCTCGGCAGCCTCAGTGTGATCCGGAGGCTGGACGGAATGTCCGGTCCGCTCTCGGCGCGCTCTGCAGAGAACGTCGTCGGCACGGCCCGCGCCTTCACCGTGCCGTTTCGCCAGTTCGAAGCGCTGCGGGAATTTGGTGTCGGGTCGGGTGAGGCAGTGACCTACATCCTGGTCGGCCGCGAAGACGGGGAAACGCTCGCTTATGTCGGCGAGACCTCCAACATCATGAAGCGCCTGGCCCGGCATCGCTGTGACAAGGACAAGGCATTCGCCGAGATGGTCTTCGTCGTCACCTCGAAGAGCGGTCTGAACTCGAAGGATTTGGCCCGCCACAGGCAAGCGAAGTATGCGGCCCTCATCGCCTCTTCCGGCCGCGCAAAGCTCGTCGGCGCACCGCCGGAGGCGGCAGAACTTCCGCCCGTCTTCGCCGCCATTGCCGATCCTCTCCTGGACCAGGAACGTCCCCTCTTGTGGGATCTCGGCTGTCCGCTGCTTGAGCCCTCACTCCGTCATCCGGCGCTCGGCATCGTCGATGCGGAGGCTGCCGACCCCGCCTTCATCTCTCCGGAACAGGCGAAGCGCCCGATGATGGAGCTCGCCTACGCCGATCTCTTCGCACGTGGGCTTGAGTGCGACAATCTTTTCATCGTGCTTCCGGGCTCCGAAGTCCGCGTTCTCGGTGACAACGGCAATGAAGAAAGCAGCGTACGGGTGCGCCGGGCGATCCTCGAAAAGCGCGGCGTTCTGACCCCGATCCCCGGCGTCACGGACCGGCAGCGGCTGAATGCGGCCGTGGCGTTCTGGTCGAAGTCCATCGCGGCGAGGGTGCTCGCCGGATCGCATGTGCCGAGCAATGTCTGGAGGCCGATCCACCCGTGGCGCTCCCTCGAAGTCGTCGAGTAGTCCGGGCTCCATCCCCAGCACTCCACAAGAGAGGAACAGAACCGGACCGGCAACGCCGGTCCGGCAGATCCCGATCGTCTCCTAAGAAGGAAAGACAATGCATATCCTCGAGCCACACGGGTTCACCACGCCATTCGGCCGCGACCTTGAACGCGCCGAGGGCCTTGTCGCAGATCTCCGTGCGCTCCACGAAGGTCGGATTCCGACGCCGCAAAACCTCGTCAACGCACCGCTCATCGACAGATGGTCTTTCGTCACCATCCCTGGCACGGCGCTCATCGGCCACGTCTTCGGACACCCCCTTCTCGGCACGCGCGAAGTCCTGACTTCAGCCGTCTGGGTCGCTGCGCCCGGACATGGTTTTGTCCGAACCCTCTCCAGGTACTACCGGCTGGGCTTGCCCGCAGACGAGACGGAGGTCGTCTCATGAGCGACGACAAGAAAGAGAAGAAAAGCGCGCTTTCCGACTTCGCCGGGCGGCCGGGTTCGGGCGGCGATGACGACCCGCCTTCCCCGGTCTGGCCGGATCCGGATCCCGAGGGACGGGAAAGGCGCGAGCGCCGTTGGTTCCGGCGCGAGAAGGCCGCCAAAGAACGGCGTCATCTCCCGGATCTTGCCGAATTGCTCTTGGGAATGCCTTTCTTCGGCAACGACATCTCGGCGGACGTCCAGACCTGGGCCGAGCGCGTCTACCCGCTCATCCCGGAAGACGACCGCGGGAACCATCAGGCGCTGCGCGAGCACCTGATCATCCTGACCGTCTCCGCGAGCCTGGACGATCTCAAGGAAGCCTCGGAAGCTTTCCGACGTGCAGGGAAGCTGAAGCGCATCGACAAGGCGGAGGCGGCGATGCGGCTCGACTACTACCTCGCCTGTGTCGGCGACCGGCACACGCCATGGCGCATTGCCGGGGAGGCGATCTCCCGCGCCCATGACCGAAAAACGCCGCAGGACCAGGCGCTCGACTACGCGGTCGCCGCGGTCGGATGGCTGCTCCATGCTGGGCGCTACGAGCCGCTTTCCGCCGACCGGCTTGCCCGGCAGCCTTCCCGACCGCGCTCAAGTTTCCGGAACGACGCGTCGGACCTGGGCTTCGATCTTCTGGAGCGTATCCTTCAGGAACGCGAGCGGCGTCTCTACCGGCGCGTCGAAGCCCATTTCAAGTGGCTCTACGAACCGGAGAGGGTCGGCATGTCATCGCCGCCCGATGCGAGCGAGGCCGGAGCTGGCGACCTCAAGCCGGGAGATCCGGGCGTCGTCGTCTTCCGGACGGTCGGCAACACGGAAACGTCGCAACGCGTCGGAAGGGAGTTCGCCAGGCTCCTGAACAAGCGGCTGCGGCTTGCCCGACGGCCGGACCTCGCGGCCGTCTCAAAAGCCCTCGCCGATGAGTTTCCGCATGCCGTGGAAATTATTTCCGCGATCCTATCGGAGCTGGTGCCGCTGGACATTGTCCGCCTCCGGCCGATCCTCCTGGTCGGCGAGCCCGGCGCAGGCAAGACCCGCTTTGCAGAGCGGCTTTGCGACGCTCTCTCGCTCCCGCACGAGACGTACTCCTGCGGCGGCGTTGGCGACGCCGCAATCGGCGGAACCGCAAGGAGATGGATGTCGGCCGAGCCGTCGCTTCCCGTCAGCCTGATCCGGCGTTTCCGGCATGCCTCGCCCGGCATCGTTCTCGACGAGATCGAGAAAGTGGGCACCGGTCGTCACAACGGGAACGCCCTCGATGCCTTATTGCCGATGCTCGAGCCGCTGTCGGCGGCGCACTGGCATGACCCGTACATTCAGGCGCCTGTAGACCTCTCGCATGTGGTCTGGATCGCCACCGCGAACGAGCTCCGAAGCCTGCCGCCTCCTTTGCGCGACCGCTTCCGGGTGTTTCGCTTCCCGGAGCCAGGGCCGGAGCACCTCATTCCCCTTGCCGACCGGCTCATGAAGGACATCATCGTCGAGCGTGGGCTGGACCGGCGCTGGGCGATCCCGCTGGATGGGGAGGAGCTGACGGCATTGCAGGCGGCATGGTCGGGTGGCTCCGTCCGCGTTCTGCGGCGGCTCGTGGAGCGCCTCCTGACGGCGCGCGACAGGTGGAGGGCTGAAGAAGAGGTGCAGTGACCGACGTCAGGATCCGGCGGCTCTCCCACCGGCTGAGGGTCCCCGGAATCCGCACTGGCGAGCCGATAACGTGCCTGCAACTCAGGATCACTTGCGGACATGCGTTTCACGACCGCGAGACAAAAGATTCAGAACTCCGCACATTCGTTTTGAAGGTTCCGATCTTTTGTTACGCCTCTCCGCGCATTTGTTGCGCATCTCGTAGATTTTTGATTCACCCCTTAGCCGCAAATCATCATAAGTTACGAGCACGTTGCCTGCACGTTGCAACGTGACGGCGATCTCTCTTCTGGGCATGACCGTCAGGAAACTCACCGGCCGCATCGAGCCGAGCGCCAGAAACCGGGACTTGCCTGGGGAGCGCCTGCCCCCTCTTCCCAATCTGCGAACCCGACCGGCGGCCCCGGATGCGCCGTGACGCGCGCGAGACCGGCTGGGGACGGCGAGCCCCAAGACGCGGCTGGGCAGGAGCTGATCTCGCTTCTGCGCGCTTGCGATGACGAGCATTCTCGCACGGGCTCCCGTCTCTCGGCTGCCGGGTTCGATCCTGCGCGTTCAGATCTCGGCCCCACCAGCAGGTCCCCGCGGCTGACCTCCGCAGTCCACCGGCTCTGCCGTCAACATTCCTTGCCCCGCGATCGACTCCCCCCATTACTCCATGGTTGCGAAACTAATGCGCAGAGTTCTGAATCAAAATCTCAGAGCCCGGTGAAACAAATGTCCCGGGGTTCTGAATCGAATGTCGGAAGAACGACGTTCGGCTCTCCCTGGAGGGAAGCACGGCACCGGCAGCCCGCCGGGGGCCGTGAAGAAGAAGCCCTGAGGGCGTTCCGCTGGCCTTCACCGGCCCCTCGCAGCCCGGATCGCCTGCGTATAGTTCTCTCAGAGCTTTTCGACGGTATCCAAGGCCCCTTTCACCGAGTTTTTCGGTATCCATCGGGGCATCCGTGAGTTGTGTCGCCGCTTCTTGAAATGATTTTTCAGCACAACTCAGAGTCACCCCGGCGTACTTCTGGGCGTTGCTCTGCGTCCCCTCGCACGCTTGCCGCTCGTTTTTCGATATTGCTTAGCGCACACCACCGGCAGCAACATAGTCGATCACAAAATGTTACGATGCATTCGCGTAGCATATGATCGTTAACCCGATTAATATCGGCGTATCTGGCAGCCATTTTGGACAGATATATACTATAAATCTCGGCATTCCGATATTTTTGCTGTTTTGACGATCATAAATGCTTATGCAATATTATTCATGTGCTCGCGACCGCGCGCACAATCTATTCATTCAGTTAGGAGTACCTCAATGGACGTTGAAATCGACTATTCTCGCCTCCCTAAGGGCGTCGCAGACGGGCTGCGCGAGGCAGAGGAGACCGTCAGTCAGTTGGGCCGCGCCGACGCGCAGCATGCCTTCGCCTACGGGGAGGCCTTCGCCAAGGCGCAGGATCTCATCCTCTCCGAAGCGAGCGGCCTCGAACCCCAGGAGAAGAAGGCTTTCGCGAAGGCGTGGTACAAGAAGCTGCGCTTCACCCCGCGGCACGTCGCCAACTTCATCGCAGTCCACCACAACCTGCAGCCCTACAGGGCGCGCGCGGTGACGGTCGGTATCGCGCCCACGGTCCTCTTCACCGTTGCGACCGCACCGGCGGAGAAGGTCGAAGCCGTGATCTCCTCTTTCGAGGAGGGTCGGCCCATGAAGGTCGCGGAAGTGCAGGCGTTCCTGCGCGGCGGCGCGGCCGAGGAGGACCCGTCCGAGGCCGGGGGCCTCAAGGTGCTGGCCGACATCGGGGCGCGCAATGCGAGGTTCCAGGCCAAGCTGACGGCGCGCTGGCTCGTAGAGGCGCTGCCGCCGATCCTCACCGCGGCGGAGCAGAAGCTCAGCGACCGGGCCGTCGTGCGGCGCAAGTTGGCCGACCGCATCATCGCACGGGCGGGGATGGCGTCGCGGAGCCTTCACGGGCTCCTGGCGACTGACCTCGCCTACCGGGCTGACGAGGACAGGGAGGCGGCCCCTGCCGTCCCGGAGGAGTGGCGGAAGCTCCCGCTCCTTCTGTTCCACCTGCAGGAGCGGAAGAGCTGGCCGAAGGGCGACGACTTCCATGCTTGGCTGTCCGGCGAGGTCATTCCGGCTCTCCTCTGGGCCGCCGAGGGAGCGGTCCCGGCGAAGCTCCACCGGCGGGCCCTCGCCGTGCTGGAGGGCGAAGGCGCAGCGCAGACCGGCCACCCGGCGGCCATCGCCGGAGAGCCTGCGGACGAGATCGCTTTGCACGAACCGGCAGAAGCCGACGCGGAGGAGGCATCTGTCCTGAACGTCGAACCGGCTCCGGAGCCGACCGCAGCCCCTGCCCCGCGCAAGCGCCGGACCCGTCGGCCGAAGAACGACAACACCAACGCGGCCTCCGCCGCCGCAGCGTGATGCTCTCCCGGGCGGGCGGCCTCGGCCGCCCGCCTGGAAATCATTTCCGCGGCCAAGGCGCCCACCGGCACAGCCCTCAGACAATGCGCCACCCTCTGGCCACGCACTCCCGCTCCTCAGGAACCCCCATCATGAGAAAACCGAAACCACGCCGTCCGGACCAGAAGGAGAAGCAGAGGGCTTACCGCGCCCGGCAGAAAGCGGAGCGGATCCCCTCGCGCGACGACGTCGCCCGCGTCGTCCTGCGCTGGGCGATCACCGGCGCCCTCCAGCCCGGCCAGGAGAAGCAACTCGCGGGCCTCCGGAAGATGGTGATCGAACGCCTGGTCGAGCAGGAGTTCTCCGAGGAAGGAGCAAGGCGCCGTTTCGACGACATCGTGGAGCGCTATGAGAACGCCTGGGATTTCCGCGGCAAGCCCCATCTCCGCCGGGTCATCCACGGAATTCACGACGACATGCCGACATGACTCCCCCAATAATCGCGTCGATCGGTCATGCTGAGGAGCAGGGACGCAAAGGGAGACATCACAACTCGCCGCCGGCCGGCCCTTCTCCTGAGTGGAGAAGCACTTCTTTGCGCCGCAGGTCGGGCTCGTCAGCCTCTGCAAGGATGCCATGGACGGTGGATACTCCGCCGGCAAGTTTGCCGGCGGTTTTGGCTATTCATGTTGACGGGACGCGACTGCCCTGAGATTGTCTGCCGGCAGACTTATCGGCACCGGTAATGATTGACTCAATCGAAACCTCGTTCTTCTTCGTTGCGTCCGTCGCACCCACAGACGTGGCGACTGACGTGGGCTTCCGTTTTGGCGCGAAGGGCACACACTCAAGCCGGACGATGATGTTCGAGGAGATCGAACAAGTTCTCGCCGCGACGAGCAGTGAGGCACGTCGCTCAGACTACGCATACGCAATCATCGAGGCGAACTGCCTAGGTAAACCCACAGCCGCCACTCGCCGCCTTACAAGTCAAAGACTCACGGAGCTGTACGGACTTAACCCATCCCTTCCGGCCTTTCGCGTTCTCCGACGGCTTTGGGATCTCGACCACGCATCGCGTAGACTACTCGCTCTGTTGGTTTCTATCGCTAGGGATCCCCTCCTGGCTGCGACTGCGGGTTCGGTGATCTCCCTCCCGATCAACGCAGAATTCCGGCGGGAGGCCATGAAAACGGCGCTGCAGGCCGTCGTCGGCGCGCGCTTCAATGAGAACACACTCGACAAAGTCTGTAGGAATGCAGCGAGCACCTGGGCACAGGCGGGCCATCTCGCAGGACGCACATTTAAGAAGCGTCGGCCAGTAAACCCAACACCTGCTGCTGTTGCCTACGCAATCTACCTGGCCCATGCGGCAGGGTTCAGCGGCGCAGAGATTTTCTCCAGCGCTTGGCTTCGCGTTCTAGACACTGATCCCCCGAGAGCACGTCAGCTCGCACTTGAAGCAAAGCGCTTAGGCTTGATTGATCTGCGCATGGCCGGCGATGTCGTTGAACTGAGTCTGTCTCGCCTCGATCCGTCTCCAGTGAGGCTCTGAACATGGCCCGAATCGAAGATCTCGCCGAACACTACGGCCGACACATCTCTACCCCCTGGCAACGTACCGTTGCGGGCGCTCAACGTGTCGTCATGGTGATCTACGACAAAGAGCTCGAGCGGACACTTCGGGCCAGGAAGCTCGCGTTCGAGACAGCGACACGCCAAGCCGGACATGAGTGGACGGAGGTCGATCTCGCAGGCGCCTTTGGAGAGTGGATGGCAGCTGACGATTATCGCGACGAGTACTTCGCCTCTCCAGAAGATCTCCAGCTTAAACTCGAGGCCGAGTTCCCAGGGAGTGTGGCCGACAGACTTCGGGAGACCCTCCGAGCTCAAGATGTGGGCGAGAACACGGTCGTTTCCGTCTTCGGTGCCGGCTCCCTGTTCGGTCTCGCCCGAATCTCCCACGTGCTCAGAATGATCGAGTCCGACATTCGTGGACGTCTGCTCGTGTTCTTCCCCGGTCAGTTTGAGCGAAACAATTATCGCCTCCTCGATGCTCGGGATGGGTGGAATTACCTCGCCGTGCCGATCACGGCGCACAGCGACTGAGGTTTGCATGAAAATCAAAGATACTCTGCAGCGAGATCCAGCCGTTCACCCGCTCGTCAACCAGGGGCAGGCGCGCATCTCCGACGATCGCAACGAACGGACGATGGCGGAATTGCGTGGCGAGTTGGAGACCTTCGTATGTGAGGGTCAGTACGCTGATGGCGTCCAAAAGATCATTCGCTCGTTCCTCGACAACCTCGGCAAGACAAGCCAGCGCGGGGCATGGGTGAGCGGCTTCTTCGGCAGCGGCAAATCCCATCTTCTCAAGATGCTCTGCCATCTCTGGCAGGACACAGCCTTTGCTGATGGGACCACGGCTCGCAGCCTTGTCCCTTCGATCCCCGAAGACCTGCGCGCCTTGCTGCGCGAGCTTGATACGGCAGGAAAGCGAGCCGGGGGCCTGATCGCCGCTGCCGGTGCCCTGCCAAGTGGCACCACCGACAACGTGAGGCTGACGATCCTGGCGATACTGCTGCGCGCCGTTGGACTTCCCGAGCAGTATCCCCAAGCCCGATTCTGTCTGTGGCTGCATTCGCAGGGCAAGTTCGCAGAGGTCAAGTCGGCGGTCGAGGCGGCTGGCAAGTCGTTTGAACGCGAGCTGAACAATCTCTATGTCAGCGGGCCGATCGCGAGTGCGGTCATGGCCGCCGAGAAGAGCTTTGCATCGACCGAAGCAGAGGCCAAGCAGCTGCTAAAGGCGCAGTTTCCGCCCCAGGTCACCGACATCACGACCGAACAGTTCTTGCTGGTTGCGAAGGATGCCTTGAGGCTGAAGGCCAAAGACGGCCGACTGCCCTGCACGCTTCTTATTCTGGACGAGACCCAACAGTACATCGGCGACTCTCAGCAGCGAGCTTCTTTAGTAACCGAGGTGACCGAGGCTGTATCAAAACAGCTCGACAGTCACGTCATGGTTGTAGCGGCAGGGCAAAGCGCGCTGACCGAAATCCAGCTCCTGACGTATCTGCTTGACCGTTTCACGATCCGTGTGCCGCTTTCGGACGCTGAGGTCGAGACGGTGACCCGAAAGGTGCTACTGCAGAAGAAGCCCTCGGCCCTCGCCAACGTGCGATCTTTGCTCGAAAAGCACGCCGGAGAAGTCTCGCGTCAGTTGCAGGGTACGCGTATTGGCGAGATTGCTGAAGATCGCGCTGTAGTAGTTGACGATTATCCTCTCTTGCCCGTTCGTCGCCGGTTCTGGGAGCACTGCTTTCGGCAAATCGACGCTGCGGGCACCAGCAGCCAGCTGCGGTCGCAGCTGCGGATTATCCACGACGCCGTGGCCAAGGTGTCCGAGAGGCCTCTTGGCTCGATTGTTTCAGCAGACGAGCTGTTCGACGCCCTTGCCCCCGAGATGGTCAACACGGGTGTCCTTCTACGCGAGATCAATGAGCGCATCATCCGCGTTGGCCGGACCGAAGGCGAACTCGCGCAGCGGGTCTGCGGGTTGGCCTTCCTGATCGGAAAGCTGAAGCGGGAGGGAGGAGCAGACATTGGTGTCCGCGCCACGAAGGATCATCTGGCAGACCTTCTGATCGATGATCTCTCGGCCGACAACGGCAAGCTTCGGTCTGAAGTCGAGGTGATGCTCAAACGGCTTTCCGACCAAGGCGTCCTGATGCTGGTGGGAGACGAGTACCGACTGCAGACACGTGAAGGCAGTGAGTGGGACCGCGAATTCCGCAACCGTCAGACCAAACTGAACAACGACGACGCCGCAATCCAGTTCAAGCGGGATCAGCAGCTGTATGGAGAAATTGACAAGGCGGTACGCGGGATAAAGATGATCCAAGGTGCCGCGAAGGAGCCTCGGCAGTTCGTCGTTCACCGAGAGCAAACGCCTCCCACGTTAGACGGAAGCAGCGTACCGATCTGGATCCGTGACGGCTGGTCGTGCTCAGAGAAGGATGTTGTAGACGCCGCTCGCGCGGCGGGGACGGATAGCCCTGTTCTTTTTGTTTTCATCCCGCGGCAGTCGGCTGAAGATCTGCGACGGCTTATCGTCGAGGCCGACGCGACCCAGCAGACCCTGGACGCAAAAGGCAATCCGACGACTGCAGAGGGCCAAGAGGCTCGGCAAAGCATGGACAGCCGCCGCGCACGCGCCGTAGCGGATCGGGATCGCTTGATCCGGGAAGTCGTCGCCAACACCAAGGTCTTCCAGGGCGGTGGCAGCGAAGTGCTGCTCACGACCCTCGAGGATCGGATCAAGACTGCAACAGAGGCGTCTCTGGTCCGCATGTTCCCGCGCTTCAAGGAGGCCGACTCCGCAGCATGGGAGGCCGTCATCAAGCGCGCACGCGAAGGCGCGGACCATCCTTTTCAGCCAACTGGACATTCGGACGCAACGGAGAAGCACGCCGTCTGCCAGCAAGTGATCTCTACCATCGGTGCCGGCAAAACGGGCTCCGAAATCCGGAAGGTTCTCGGTGGAACTCCCTTCGGATGGCCGCGCGACGCGGTCGATGCGGCGTTGATAGCTCTGCATCGCCTCCAGCACATCACCGCCACGTTGAACGGTCAGGCAGTTCCGCTCGGCCAACTCGACCAGAACAAGATTGCAAAGTCGGAGTTCCGTGTTGAGCACGCGACGCTCTCCGTCGGCGATCGACTCATCCTTCGAAAGCTGTTCCAAGCGTTGGGCGTGTCCTGCAAAAGCGGCGAGGAGGCCGTTCGCGCGGGTGAATTCCTCGCGAGCCTCATCGCACTGGCGAAAGCGACGGGCGGTGAAGCGCCATTGCCGTCCGCGCCGGCCAACACTGAGATCGAGGATATCCAGCGGCTTGTCGGGAATGAGCAGCTGGTCGCCATCAAGGACAAGGCGCCCGCATGGGAAGAGCGGATCAAGGAATGGTCCGGCACGCGTGATCTGATCGCCGCCCGCCTTCCGGCCTGGGATATTGTGAGCCGCCTTGCGAAGCACGCGGACGGCGTGCCCGAGGCCAAGCCGCATCTGGAGGAGATCGAGGCCATCCGGGCACAGCGTCTCCTGCTCGAACCCGCGGATCCCGCGAACACCGTCCGCCAAGCGCTTTCCGCCCTGCTTCGGGATGCAGTCCAGAAAGGCCACGCCTCCCATGAGAAGGCCTTTTCGGACGCGCTTGCTTCGCTGGCCTCCAATAGCGTGTGGGCGAAGTTGAAGCCCGAAGACCAGGATACCATCAAGTCTGCGGTCGGGCTCACAGCACCATCGAAGCCGGACGTTTCGAGCGACGAGGCTCTGGCAGGCACACTGGACCGCAAGCCCTTGGCCAGCATTCAGGCCGAAATCGACGCGATTGCCGGCCGGGTCAACCAGGCGATCGAAAGGGCAGCAAGGTTGCTCGAACCCAAGGTCCAGACCGTCACGTTGGAGCGTTCGACCCTGCGCGACGCGGCCGAGGTGGAAGCGTGGGTCGAGCGGCAGAAGGCGACGCTCCTCGCCAAGATCGCCGACGGCCCTGTGTTGGTGAACTGAGGGGCTCGCGTAATGGCGTCGTTGGACAGAACTCTCCGCAAGGACCTCGAAAAGACGGTCAAGCAGGCACGCCGGGTAGCCGAGGCCGGCGCGCGCAACGCCGTGGCGCAGCTGGGTGTGGGCGATGCCGAAAGCCCCAAGCATCTGTCGTCAGAGGAGCGCGCGCTTCGCAATCGCCTCCGCGCGCACGGCCGGCAGCTGGGCGACAGGCGCGACACGAGGACTGGCGCTCAGGAGACGGCGCGCCTGGTTCAGGAATGCGCCTACGAGCACTGGCACCGGATGCTCTTCGCGCGCTTCCTCGCCGAGACGGACCTGCTGATCGAGCCTGACTCCGGCGTCGCCATCACCCTGGACGAGGTGCAGGAGCTGGCGCGCGAGAAGGCGACCGACTGGCTGCCGCTCGCGAGCGACTACGCGGAACGCATGCTGCCGCAGATCTTCCGAAACGATGATCCGGTGCTGCAGATCTCTCTCCCTCCGGAAACCCGGTCTGAGATGGAAGACCTGCTGAAGGGGCTGCCCAAGGCGGTGTTCGAGGCCGACGACAGCCTCGGCTGGGTCTACCAGTTCTGGCAGGCCGACAAGAAGGAGGCGGTCAACAAGTCCGAGGTGAAGATCGGCGCCGACGAGCTTCCCGCCGTCACCCAGCTCTTCACCGAGGACTACATGGTCCTCTTCCTGCTCCACAACACGCTCGGCGCCTGGTGGGCCGGCAAGGTGTTCGCCGGCAATCCCGCACTTGCGGCATCGGCCTCGAGCGAAGACGAGCTTCGCGCGGCCTGCAAGGTCGGCGATATCGAGTGGGGTTACCTGCGTTTCGTGCGGGAGACCGGCGAGGATGGCGCCGAGGGGGCCTGGCGGCCGGCGGCCGGCACATTCGACGGATGGCCCGAGGCCGCGAAGGATCTGACCGTTCTCGATCCCTGCATGGGCTCGGGGCATTTCCTGGTATTCGCCCTTCCGATCCTCGTCGCGTTCCGCATGGCGGAAGAGGGGCTGGCAGAGCGCGCCGCCATCGATGCCGTGCTGCTCGACAACCTGTTCGGGCTGGAGATCGACCCACGCTGCACTCAGATCGCGGCGTTCAACCTGGCCTTCGCAGCGTGGCGGCGGACAGGGTTCCATCCGCTGCCGCCACTCAACCTCGCCTGCTCCGGTCTTGCTATCGGCGTGACGAAAGCCGAGTGGCTGAAGCTGGCCGAGAAGGCGGTCGCGGCCGCCGATCCGGCAGCGAAGCGTGATCTTCTGGGGGTTGAGGACAACCTGCTGACCCACGGTCTCGAAGAGCGTGTGAAGAACGGACTTGAAGCGCTGTACGACCTTTTCGCCACGGCACCCTTGCTAGGTAGCCTTATCGAGCCGCGTGGTGCCAGCGCGGACATTTTCAACGAGGGCTTTGACAAACTCGAGCCGCTGCTAGCCCCAATACTAAAGGCAGCCGACTCCGATGAAGCATTGGAGATGGCGGTGGTGGCACACGGAACGGCCCGCGCCGCTCAATTACTAGGCCAGCAGTTCGACTTGCTAATCACCAATGTGCCATACCTTTCCAGCGGAAAACAACACACCCGCATCCAGGCCTACATAGAGAAGCATTTTCCAAAAGCTGGGCCAGACATCGCCACAGCCTTTATTCTGAGGATGCTTCAGCACATCACCGTCACTGGATCAGTGGGTGTAGTGAGCCCGTGGGGGTGGTTCTACAAGGATGGCTACAAGGATTTACGGAAGGAAATTTTGAGCAACAAGACTCTCAATCTTTCAGCCATCCTCGGAAGTCGGGCTTTTGAGCAAATTTCTGGAGAGGAAGTAAGCGTTACCCTCACTGTGCTGGATGGGAATTCTTACCGCCGTGAGAAGGCCATCTTTATTGATGCTAGTGCGTCAATGCCTGGAGAGAAGCCGATTTCAATTATGAACTCCGAGCCAATCTGGTGGAACCTTTCAGGGGGAGGCAGCGCCAACAAATATCTTATTTCTGCAAAGGCGGCGACTTCGGGAATCCTGGCCGAGCGAGTCAGGTATGCCAATGGGATCCAGACCTCTGACTATCCAAGGTGTGTTTTAAAGTTTTGGGAGACAAATCCAGAACGTCCATACTGGGAGTTCATGCAGTCCACAACTCGGGTGAACAAACCCGACGCTGGCCTGGAAAACATACTTCGATGGGAAGATGGGGAAGGCGAGCTACACAGTTTTTTGCCCTCAGTTATCAGGGGGCAGAACGTCTGGGGCAAGGCCGGCGTGGCAATAAGCGCGACCGGTGAGCTAAAGGCTTCTCTTTATCGCGGGCAAATGTACGATGAGAGCCTTGTAGCACTTATTCCGGTTGACGATCGAGATCTTCCCGCTCTTTGGGCTCTGTGCTCAAGCGACCAGTTCAACAATTTAGTCAGGCAAATCGACTCTGGCCGGAAGGTGCGATCTGGGCTTGTAAAAATACAATTTGATCGCGACCAATGGAACAAAGTTGCCCAAGAGAAGTTTTCAAAGGTTTTGCCGCGGCCGGACACCGACGATCCAACGCAGTGGATTTTTGATGGCGATCCAAAGAAATGCGTAGTGCCATTGCAGGTGGCCACCGCTCGCTTGGTTGGCTACCAATGGCCCAGACAGATTGGCATCGAATTTCCAGATTGCCGAACCGTCAGCCCGGATGGTTTGGAGCAGCATAGCGATAGTGACGGCATCGCGTGCCTCACCGCACTAAAGGGCGAAGCGCAGGCACATGAACGTATTACTGCTTTGTTGGCTCAGTCCTTTGGAGGTAACTGGTCAGCCGCAAAACTCGCAAGACTTCTCTCCGACTCTGATTTTTCGGGAAGGACACTCGACGACTGGCTGCGCGACGGTTTCTTCGATCAGCACTGCGCCCTGTTCCAGCAGCGGCCGTTCATCTGGCACATCTGGGACGGTCGGCGCGATGGCTTCCATGCGCTGGTCAACTACCACCGCCTGGCCGCGCCGAACGGCGAGGGCCGGCGGACGCTCGAGAAGCTGATCTATTCATACCTCGGCGACTGGATCGACCGGCAGCGCGCCGATCAGAAGGCCAGTGTGGAAGGCGCCGACGCCCGCCTCGCCCATGCCGAGTATCTGCGCGACGAGCTGATCAAGATCCTCGAGGGCGAGCCGCCCTACGACATCTTCGTGCGCTGGAAGCCCCTTCACGAGCAGCCGATCGGCTGGGACCCGGACATCAACGACGGCGTCCGGATGAACATCCGCCCATTCATGACGGCACGCCCCCTCGGCGCCAAGGCCAAGGGTGCCTGCATCCTGCGCGCCACCCCGAAGATCAAGTGGGACAAGGACCGCGGCAAGGAACCGACCCGGGACAAGGACGACTACCCCTGGTTCTGGGGCTGGGACGAGACCAGCGTCGACTTCGCCGGCCGCGACAAGTTCGACGGCAACCGCTGGAACGACCTGCACTACAGCCGTGCGGTGAAGCAGGCCGCCCGCGACCGTCGCCGCGCGAAGTCCGGAGGGGCGTCGTGACTTCCTCTCCTCCCAATACGCTGGTCGATGCCATCGAAGGCTCGCTGAAGCAGGCCCTGCGATCCGCAGACGGCGTTGCGCCGCCGGTGGCGCTGCTGTGGACCGATGCCGACGGCCAATGGGCGCCGCTCATGCCCGCGCTCCAGAAGGCGTTGCCGCAGCTCTACGTCCTCGGTTCTTACGCGCCAGACGACCGCCACGGCCCGGTGATCTGGCTGCGGTGCATCGTCGACCGGACCCTGCCAGACGTATCTCCTTCCGAGGGCGTCGTTCCGATCCTCTACCTGCCGAGAGTCGGCCGGCAGGACCTGCGGGCGGCAGGCGACTGTCCGCCGGAGCTGCAACCGCTGATCGAACTCCAGTACCGCGGCGCCGTCTGGCATCAGCGGAATGGCCGCGACTGGAGCGTGGACGCGTTCCTGATGTCCGACGATGGCCTCGCGCTGGATGTGGCGCGCGACGCCCGCACGCGCGAGGCGATGCTGCGCTCCCTGCCGCTGCTGGCGGCGGAACCGTTGGCGGGCCTCCGCGGCCGTCGTCTCGAGGCCGATGATTTCGATCGCCTGGCAATCGGCGATCCCGTTCGCGATCTCCTGACCTGGCTCAGCGATACCGACGTATTTCAGTCGCGCTCGGACGCCGGCCGCTGGGCCACCTTTCGCGACGTCTGCGTCCGCCAGTTCGGCTTCGACGCCGATGCCGACGGGACACAAGCCGCAGCCGATGCGCTTCTGCATGGTGGCGGGAAGTGGGATGAGGTCTGGCAGCGCTTCTGTGACGCGCCAAAGCTCTACCCCGGTGTCTCCAGCGCCCTGCGTCAGGCCCGCCCCCGCGATCTCCTCGGCCTGGCAGACCATTCCCGCCGGCCAGGCCTCAATGAGGAGATGGAGGACAAGCTCTGCAAGGCGCTGGAAGCGGTCCTGTCGATGCCGCATGCGCAAGCCTGCGATAAGGTCGTCGCGCTCGACAAGGAGCACAGAGAGCGGAGAGGCTGGGTCTGGGCGCAGCTTGGAGAGAGCCCTTACGCGGTGGCACTTGAACCCCTCGGGCGGCTTGCGGCAGCGGCGAAGACCACTCTTGGCGGCGTGACGGTTGAAGCCATGGCGGCTGACTACGCCACGAGCGGATGGCATTGCGACCGGGCGGCCATGGAGGCTCTAGCCGCCACGAAGCCGGGCGCCACCAACGGATTGATCACCAAGGTAGCGCGCGCGCTCTACGAGCCTTGGCTCGACCGCTCCGCTCGTCGCTTTCAGGAGTTGATGTCTGCACCTAGCGTAGATCCTGCAAAACTGGTCTCGCCAGTAAAGTCCGAACGCGACACATGCGTGCTGTTCGCGGATGGCCTGCGCTTCGATGTCGGTGCAATCCTGCATGAGCGTCTCGAGGCGCAGGGTTTTCGCGTGCGCATGTCACACCGCATCGCTCCGATACCTACCGTTACGGCAACCGCGAAACCTGTCGCGTCCCCAGCGCACCCGGTGTGCAAAGGCAAGACCGACGCGGATGACTTCTCGCCGGCAATCGCATCAACCGGACAGGTCGCGAACGCCTCGCGGCTGCGCGACGCGATGGCGAGAGCAGACGTGGAAGTGTTGAGCGCAGATCAGTCAGCCATGGCGACGGGGAGCGAAGGCGGTGGTTGGACAGAAGCAGGCAAGCTGGATGCGCTTGGCCATTCTCTCGATGCGCTCCTCGTTCGTCAGATCGACCCGGAGGTTGATGCCCTTGTTGAACGCATAGCCGGCCTGCTTGGCGCCGGCTGGAGCAGAGTCCGGGTGGTAACCGATCACGGCTGGCTTTTGCTTCCGGGTGGCCTACCCAAAGTGGCGCTGTCGCCACACCTCGTAGCAACCAAGTGGGCGCGCTGCGCTGCAGTTAAGGGCGGCTCGACGCCTGAGCTCCCAACCTATCCTTGGTACTGGAACCCAATTCTTCGAATAGCCTCGCCGCCCGGGATCGGGGCCTTCGTGGCCAACACCGAATACGCACACGGGGGCGTAAGTCTCCAAGAGTGCGTGATCCCGGACCTGGTAGTCGAGCACGGTGAGCAGGCCCCAACAGCGTCAATCGTCGCGGTGACGTGGCGCGGAATGCGGTGTCGGGTTGCCGTAAGCAGCAATACCCAAGAACTAATGGTCGACCTTCGGCTGAACTGGAAACATTCGGCGTCAAGTATAGTCGCCACTACAAAAGAACTGGCAGCAAATGGCGAAGCGAGCCTAGCTGTCGTGGATGATAAATACGAAGGCGCTGCAGCGTCGGTTGTCGTGTACGACTCGGCTGGTCGAATACTCGACAACAAGCCGACGACAGTCGGAGAAGATACATGAGCGTGGATTTTGATCAACTAGATAACCTTGCCGCATCGGTATTCGATGGATACTTGGTGCGAAAAGACTTGGTTCGAAAATACTCGCGACAATATCCGGTTCCGACATATGTCGTTGAGTTCCTTCTCGGGCGCTACTGCGCCAGTGTCGAAGAGAGCGAGATCGCCGAAGGTCTTCAGATTGTTGAGAAGCAGCTGAAAGATCGAACCGTTCGCACCGGCGAGGAAGAGCTGTTCAAGGCTCGTGCGAAAGAAACAGGTTCAGTCAGAATAATCGACATTGTCCGCGCTCGGCTCGACGCGAAGAACGATTGTTATGTTGCGGAGCTGCCTAGCTTAGCGTTGAGGGATGTTCGTATCGGCGATCAGCTCGTGCGCGAGAATGAGAGAATGCTTACGGACGGCTTCTACGCCGAAGTCACGCTGACTTACGACGGAATCATAGCTCAAGAAAAAGGTGGGCGACCATTCAAAGTCGACTCTCTGCGACCAATCCAGATGTCCAAGTCTGATGTACTTGACATATATTCGACGGCGCGCGGCAGCTTTGGAACTACAGAATGGGTCGACTTTCTGCTTCGCTCTATTGGCCTCGAAGCGAACGCCTTTAACGAGCGAGCCAAGCGGGTCGTCTTGTTGCGAATGATCCCATTCGTCGAGAGAAACTATAACCTTGTCGAGCTCGGCCCACGCGGCACGGGAAAGAGCCATCTGTTTCAACAAATCTCTCCCTATGCGCATCTGATTTCGGGCGGCAAGGCCACTGTAGCCAAGATGTTCGTCAATAACGCTAACGGGCAGCGGGGCCTCGTCTGCCAGTATGATGTCGTTTGCTTTGATGAGGTTTCCGGCATTTCCTTCGACCAGAAGGACGGCGTCAACATCATGAAAGGATACATGGCTTCTGGCCAGTTCAGCCGAGGCAAGGAGAATATCCGCGCCGAGGGAAGCATCGTGATGGTCGGCAACCTTGACGTAGATTTGGAGCAACAGCAACGAATTGGTCACCTTCTGAGCCCACTGCCGCCGGAGATGCGTGACGATACGGCGTTTATGGATCGCATACACGCCTACGCACCTGGTTGGGACTATCCCAAACTAAATCCGCATGAGCACCTGACAGATCACTTCGGGCTCGTGAGTGACTTCCTTAGCGAGTGCTGGAGTCGATTGAGGAACAGCAGTCGTATTGCGGCGGTGCAAGGGCGGGTCCACCTCGGCGGCGCTCTTAGTGGTCGCGACATCGAGGCCGTCAACAAGACTATCAACGGCTTGCTGAAACTGCTCTTCCCCGACCCCGAGATGCCCGTGTCGGACGAGGATCTTGAGTGGATTGTCCGCGTTGCGTTGGAGGCGCGGCGTCGTGTCAAGGAACAGCAACGTCGCGTCTTCAAGAGCGAGTTTCGCAATACACACTTCAGCTATATTTTGGGAACTGACGGGGTCGAGCAGTTTGTCTCCACACCAGAGCTCCACAGCGATGAGGCGATTGAGAGTGACCCGCTACCCCCGGGCCAGGTATGGGGTGTCAGCCTCGGCACTGGTGATACCGGCCCGGGATTGTACAGGATAGAGGTGACATGCGGACCCGGCGGAGGGGTCAAGATACTGAACCAACCGACCCCGCCGGCATTCCGGGAGAGTGTCCGCGTAGGAGAACAGAACCTGTACACGCGCGCAAAGGAGTTGGTTGGAGATCGAAACCCTCGCGAGGAGGAGTTCTCGATCCAAATGCGCCCAATGGATGCCGATAAGTCAGGTGTTGGTCTCGGTGTACCGATCCTGGTTGCACTGTGCGGGGGCTTGCTCGGACGCAACACAAAAGGAGGCACGATAGTAGTCGGAGCACTAAATCTGGGTGGATCTATCGAGATGATCCCGAATGCAGTGAGCATTGCAGAACTCGCAATCGACAAGAAAGCTGAAACGTTGCTCATGCCCGTTTCGGCTAGACGTCAATTGAATGATTTGCCGGACGATCTTTGGACAAAAATAAGCATCGAGTTCTACAAAGATGGCCCCGACGCTGTCTTCAAGGCGCTTGATGAATAGCAGCTTCGCTCTTCTGTGAGCCACACGACCACGAAACGCCGTTCGATCAACATCTTCTTTTTCGATGGCGATCCGAACAGCTCGCCCAATTAGAGAGCCAGTTGTGGGGATTCTCGGATTCCGGCATCAGGATACGGTAATCCTGCCCTCCGGCGCGAGCGTACTCTCGCATTCTCCGCAGACGCTCGCGAAGCGCCTCGAACCCGTCGACCTCCCACGCTTCGTCGAGATCCTGATACGGCATAGCCAGCGCGGAGAGATGCCGATCGATGGTTCGGATCCGATATGCGCGTGAGTTGCGCCCCGTTTCCGTTTGAGCGCCGCCCTGTTCGACCCAGATTCGGTAATCGCCTTCCTTCTTCATGGCGCGCTCATTCGGATCTTGACCAGGCAGATAGCAAAAACCGAGAAATATCAGTTTGAAAGTCCGATACCACTTATCGGTCTGCAACGCGGAATCGCCGATTTTTACCTACGCCTTGCCCATCCTCTATTGGCCGAGTGGTCACCGACCCTTTTTCGGCCATGGAAATCATTTCCGCCGCCCCTCCAGCTCCTCTTCCCGCCGCCTCAGATACGGCCGAGATCCAGCCCCTCCGGCAAAGGGATCGCCGAGAGGATCGCGATCTCGTCCTCGCGCAGGTGTTTGGAGCCGTAGCGGTCGCCGACGCTCGTCGGGGCGGGGCCGGTTTGCCGGTCGATGGTGCGCGGATCGACATGGGCGATGCGCATGACGTCCTTCGAGGTGTGGCGTGATGAGTGGAAGACGAGCTCGCGCGGGCGGTGGATGCCCGCCTTCTTCAGGCGATAGACGCGCTTGGAGGCGGTGCTCGGCGGGTCGGCGACGCCGCTGTGCAGCGCCGGAAAGAGCCACTGCCCCTCCTTCTTCTTGCGGGGGCATAGTCGAGAAAGCCGACCTCCGCGAACACCGAGTGCAGCGCGAAGATGCGGATGCTCGTCTCCGTCTTGATCGCCCGCCGCTTCGCCCTGCCATCCGGCAGGAGCAGATCCTTCGTCAGGTCGGCAACCCAGAGTCCCTTCTTCAGCTCGTAGATGTCCGTGCCCTGCTCCTCCCCCGGAGGTGACCGCGGAAATGATTTCCGCTTCGCGCCCATGTCGGTCGTCGAATCACATAAGGCCTACCTCCGAAACCGGACATTGAGCGGCACGGTACGGAGGCCACCCGCACCGGTGCTCGTCATCTCCGGCACGGCGATGCGCGCTTCGTCAGACAGGCGGCGACGCGACCGCCACAAGCGTCGGCCGCTGGAGGCCGGCGTCTTGCTAAGTGTTCGCGTGTGTCAATTTCTCTTTCCAATATAACGCCGACGACTTTTATTCGATAGATTTCAACGACGGAACGAAGTCAATCTCGGCAGATTCTGGCATGAGGAAGCCAGAAGGAAGACCGGTAAGCTGCTCGATCATCGGCGGGTTGAACGACAGTGCCGCCCGAATCTCATCCTTCTCCATGCGTCCACTCTCGATGACCAGTTCGACCACCCGCCGAAGCAGGATCGGTTGCTCGATCGGCAGTCCGCTGGGCCCATCCAACGGCTCCTGCCTGCGCCACTTCTTTGCGGAAATCTGCTTGTAGAGATTGGTCACCTGCTGTTCGTCGAAGACGCCGAGGCTCTTGCAACGGTAGATCATTGCCGCGATGGACACCTTCCACCTCGTCTTTAGATCGACAAACGCGGTCAGGCGCGGTGTGAAGACCTCGTTGGGAAACGACTTCCGCGGCAGCAGAAATGCGCCAGCGAAATAGTCTGCCTCGCGCTCGATCTCTTTCAGGCGATCCTTGTCTTCGATCTCGACGGCGTCGACCCAGCGATGAAGAACCAAGTGGCCAAGCTCATGCGCCGCGTCGAAGCGGGCGCGGGCGCCGCTATCCTTATCTGACGCTAGAAAGATGAACGGACGAGCCCCGCTCCAGAACGAAAACGCCTCAACCTTCTCGCCAGGCATCTCGACCCGGCAGACGAGAACGCCCTTTGATTCGAGCAGGCGCACGACGTTCGAGATCGGGCCCAGTCCCAGCCCGAACAATTGACGGACCTGCTCGGCAATCTCCTCGATCTCGTCCTCGTCGTAACCGGGGGAACCACGATTGCTCGGCTCGAACGCCGGCAAGTCGACGGCAGGATAATTGGCGATGGAATCGAAGGCATAGGCGGTCTGAGACAGCCAGCGCGCCATCACTTCGCAAGCCATGTTGCGCCGCTTGGTGTCAGCGCCGACCTTTCGAAAGAAGTTGGTGCTGTGCATACCGAAGGTCGGCGGCTCTTCCTTCACGAAGAATGCCATCGGCTGCTCAAGCGCGTCGGCGATCGCATTCATCGTCGCCGGCTCCGGCACCCGCTCCCCAGACTCGTAGAACGAGATCGACTGCCGGCTGACGCCGGCGATCGATGCAAGCTCGGTCTGCGTCAAGCGACGCGCTAGACGCGCTTCGAGCAGCCGTCCCGGGACGAGGCGGCTGCTTCGCTCTTGACGTGCGTCCGCTCCAGGAAAGCGGACGACGTTGTCGCTAGTCACCATGGTCTTTGCGCCATTTTTCAATGTCCTGTTTCAGAAGCTCTGTCGATTCGAAGTCGGTGTCAGTGTCTTCGACAGGCGGCCCGGAAGTCGGAACCTCATGCGCCATGTGAAGCAGATTGTCCGTCCTGAACCTGTAATCACGATGGTGCATCGGATGTGGCACCGTCAGATGAGCAAAGTTGAGTTGCTGATGCCCGTGAACCAGCAGGAGATGGGGGAACCCCTTGATCTCCTGCTCGTCCGCGAATTCAGGCAACGGAAAGAATGGCTCGTTGTTCATCCGACCGTTCTCACGAAACCTGACACTGCGGGGCTGCTTCTTCGGGTCGGCGACCTGACTGATGGTCACTACCGAGTGTGAGGGACGGATCTCCAGGTACCGTCCCGTCGGATGATTGAACGTCTTCCATTGATAGTCGAAGGGAAGACGGCCGCTGTCGATCAGCCGCACGAATGCGAGGTCGACAGCCCATGCGACGATTCTCCCTCGGTTGTCGACCGCACTTGGAACTTGGAACACAGGCTCATCGGCGACGATCTTTTCGACCGTCTGGTAAGCCGTCTTCAATGTGGTTGGGATCAGGTGCCAGTAACGCTTTTGGAACTGGTCCTCAGGAAGGCCTTCGGGTCTACTATGCTCATATAACCACCCTCTCGGTTTGGTTGTGGTCCGCCGCAGGCAACCAAATCCGAATAATCGGCCGTTTTGTCAACTGGTATAGCCGAACCTTGGGAATGTATCAACAGCAAAGGGTCTTCCTCGACCGCATGCCGCTCCTCTCGCCCTCGTGCTCGTCTTCCTCTCCGATCGACTTCGCGGTGTTGGTCTAGCCGGAACTCAGCGACCGTTGCCGATCGTAGTTTCATTTTCGCGAAGGCAGGCATAATTCTTCGCTCTGTTTGCCGACGTCCTCGGCACACAGTTCGAAGCAGGCCTTTGGAATTCATCTGAGCAGCAAGAGTACCAAACCGGAACCTTCAATGCTGCTTGCGCGACGCCCGGCCACTTTCTCTAGACTTCGAGCAGAAAGCGGTTGGGAAGAGCCTCATGCAGGAAGGGTGTCAAGCGACAGCAGGAAGTGACCCCTTCGCGCCAGGAAGAACTGACCCCCTGGCATTCAGGTCGTGGCTTCGTTTGTCGTCTCTTGCGCAGGGGCCTTCTGAAGGAGGCCGCTGCGCCGCTTGGCCCGCAGCCGGTAGCTGTCGCCGCGGATGGTGATCACGTGGCTGTGGTGGAGCAGCCGGTCCAGGATGGCAGTCGCCACCACCGCATCGCCGAAGACGGTGCCCCATTCGCTGATGTTGCGGTTGGAGGTGATCAGCATGGCTCCCCTCTCGTAGCGTCGGCTGACCAATTGGAAGAACAGATGCGCTGCGTCGGGCTCCAGGGGCAGATAGCCGAGCTCGTCGACGATCAGGAGCTTCGGCTTCGCCAGCCCCAGGAGCCGATCATCGAGCCGCTTCTCCGCATGTGCCTTGGCAAGAGAGGCGACCAGGGTCGTCGCCGTGACGAACTGGACGGAGTAACCCGCCAGGATCGCCTCGCGGCCGAGTGCGATCGCAAGATGCGTCTTGCCAACGCCCGGCGGCCCGAGCAGCATCAGGTTCTCGCCGTTGGCAATCCATCGCCCGGCGGCCAGATCGCGGATCTGTCTCGGATCGACCGAGGGCTGCGCCTCGTAGTCGAAGCTGGCGAGGTCCTTCACGACCGGGAAGTGCGCGAGCTTCAGCGCCATCTCGATCCGGCGATGGTCCTTGCGTTCGATCTCCCGCTGACAGAGCAGCGCCAGCGTCTCGCGGGCCGACAGGTTCGCCCGTCCGGCCTCGTCGAGCAGGTTGTCGAGCTGATCGCGCACGCCGGTGAGCTTGAGCCGCGTCAGCATGGCGTCCAGCGGATCGAGGATGGGAGCAGCCTTGTTGGCACGCGCCATCAGAAGCCTCCTCCGGCGACCGCCTCGTATTCGGCGAGAGGCCGCAGCAGGGCGGACATGGCGGGCGCTGCGTCTTCGCAAGCATCGGCCACGATCCGCACGACCCGTCCGCGGGAGCCCGCAACACCTGCCAGATGCGCCGGATCGACGATCCGCTCACGTCGGCCACGAGCTTCCGCATGCGCCGCGACCTCGCGCGCCCCATGGCGGATGCGAACCTGACCGGCGGCGACCATCACCTCGACCGTCTCGCCGATCAGCCGCCAGGGGACCGAGTAGGCGTTGCCGTCGACCTCCACGGCGCAATCGTTGCGCACACGGCGCTGAAGCGCCCGGCAGGCGCGGAACGGCGGGCGATCGCCAAGCGGCTTCAGCGCAGCCCTCTCGTCGCGCTCGTAACGAAGCTGCGGCGCTTCGCCCGTCGTGCCGTGCATCCGCGCATTGGCGATCTTGCGTTCCCAGACGGCCAGATGCGCCTCGAATGCCTCCCAGCTCTCAAAGCCGCGGCCAGCCACCGCGTTCTTCTTCACATAGCCCACGCCCGATTCCGTCTTGCCCTTGGTGCGGGCGCGATACGGTGCACAGGCCTTCGGCCGGAAGCCCCAGTGACGGGCAAACGCCAGGAACCGGGCGTTGAAGACGACCATGCGCGTCGCCGCATCGTGGTCGACGACCAGCGCGCGGGCATTGTCCAGGAGCACTTCCTCCGGCACACCGCCGAACATCAGGAAGGCGCTCTCCAGCCCCTCAAACCAGCTCTCCTGCCTGGCGTGGCGGAACGCCCGCACATGGATCACCCGCGAGTAGCCGAGCGTGGCGACGAACAGAAACGCCTTCAAAGGGCGCCCGCCGATCTCCACGAACCGCTCCCCGAAGTCGATCTGCAGCTGCCTGCCCGACGCCGTCTCAAAGCGAACCGTCGCACGCGCTTCTGCCGCAAGCTCCTGCCGGTAAGGCTCAAGTGCCCGCTGCACCGTCCTCAGGCTCGCCACGATGCCGCGTTCTGAAGCCAGCTCCTGGCGCACCACATCGGCGTTGCCACGATGGCGCCGCAACCGCTCGCGCAGAAAGGCCTCCTGGCCATCGAGCAGCCTCGCCCGCACCGGCTTCTTGAAGGGCCGCCAGCCTCCGGCTGCCAGATAGCGCTTCACCGTGCCCCGGTTGACGCCCAGTTCCTTCGCGATCCGCTTCGAGCCCCAGCCCAGATCCTTGAGCTTCAGCATCGCCGCTACCGCCTCCGGCTCGACCATCACCTCCCTCCGCGGCTCCTTGAACCGCAGAGGCTGACCGCACAAACGCGCCTCTGAAACCTCTTGCCTCATTCAAAACCCCCTTTCTCGCCGATGGCGCCAGGGGGGTCCATTCTCAATGGCGCCAGGGGGTCAGTTTTCCATGTCGCCGGACAGGTAGGGCAGCTTTCATCAGACTGCCCCGAAGCTGCCAGTCTCCTTTCGGCCCATCGATACCGATAGGCGAATGGCTCGGCCGGGGTGGAAATGGGACTGGCGACTTTGAGAGGAAGATCATCAAAACCGGACCTTCGCCAGCCCCTTGCAATCGAAGAATCCGCCCATCGCTCCTGAGAGCCTTGCCAAAATCATCGGTCACGGTGAAGCATAGTTCATGAGCGATATCATACGAATCTCCGATCGACCTGTCCGCTTTCACCGCGCTACTTGTGATCCCGATTTCTCTGAGCGGCGCGTTATCGCGTCGTCACCTTGGGAGTTCGTTTCGCTATGGCTTCGCAAAAACGGTAATGCGCACGCCAAGGTTTACTGGGAGCAGGCGCGTCACTTCTTCGAGTCGGCGCGAGAGCTTCCTGTCCAGTCTGCACCTCTGCCCCTCTACTACTCGTTTTTGAACGCAGTGAAGGCGCTACTCGAAACGAAAGAAGCCGCATACAACCCCTACCATGGCGTCGCCGGGTTTGACATGAGGGCTGGCGGTCGCGTTTTACTTGATAATGAAGGTATCAAGATCAGAGGAGCCGGGCTACTTCCATCACTGATCTCCTATTTCCAGGAAACGGAAACTGACACTCGCTACTCGCTGTCTGAAGTGCTTTCCAACCTCGCGTTCATCCATAGAGCCTTTACAATAAGCTATCGTAGGAGGGAGCTTTTCCTTAGCATTCATGAGCCGAGATACGTCAAGGCCGAGGCTGGACGAGCGCGTTTTCAGGCGACGCTGCCCGACGAGCATACGCACGGACAGACCATCAATACGATCCCTGCGGCATTTGCTGTGAGGCAGCTCGACGACGAGGAAGACGATGACGGATGGGGCGATCATGTAATCGAGAGCGTCGAAACGTTTGCTTGGTCAGGCGCTAGGCGTCCGACCGCTGCGGACCTTATAGCTCTGACCGATTTTCATCGGAACTTGCGTCGCGATGTTAACTATATCTCCGGCACGCAGCCCTTCTGGTATATCAAGCGTAACCTTGCCGCCTACCGACGGATCGAACGAAATAATCTCGTCCTGATTTTGATGGCGATGCATCGCATGAGCGAGATCTCTCGCTACAAACCCACTGAATTGAACAACTTGCTCAAGGGGCCTCGGAACTGGATCGTCTATGAATTTGTTCGAGGCGCACAAAATCAGTTCATTGATGAGATTGCAGCCGAAATCACGGGCTACGAAATCTCTCCTGCTGGTGTGCGCCAATCTACGTTCTAACCTGTTATGGTGAAGAAAGTTTGTTAGGGCTTCATCTTATTAGCTAACGGCGCAGAACGTATGGCTGCTTCCGATCGTCGAAGACTTGCTTTCGTATGTCGGAGTTGGGTCGTGACCGGAACGGCAGCTTTCCGCCTGCAACGTCTGGAAGCTGACGGTCGGTTATCGGCCCTTCACAGTCCTTAAGGCAAGCTCGCGGTGTCCATTCTGACCCCCCCGGAAATCATTTCCGCCGCGCCTCCAGCTCCTCTTTCCTCCGCCTCAGATACGGCCCCAGATCAAGCCCCTCCGGCAGCGGGATGGCCGAAAGAACCGCGATCTCGTCCTCGCGCAGGTGCTTGGAGCCGTAGCGGTCGCCGACGCTCGTCGGCGCGTGGCCGGTCTGCCTGTCGATCGTACGCGGGTCGACATGGGCGATGCGCATCAGGTCCTTCGAGGTATGGCGCGAGGAATGGAACACGAGTTCGCGCGGGCGGTGGATGCCCGCCTTCTTCAGGCGGTAGTTGACGCGCTTGGAGGCTGTGCTCGGCGGGTCGGCGACGCCGCTGTGCAGCGCGGGGAAAAGCCACTGCCCCTCCTTCTTCCTGCGGGCATAGTCGAGAAAGCCGACCTCCTCGAACACCGCGTGCAGCGCAAAGATGCGGATGCTCGTCTCCGTCTTGATCGCCCGCCGCTTCTCCCTGCCATCCGGCAGGAGCAGCTTCTTCGTGAGGTCGGCAACCCAGAGCCCCTTCTTCAGTTCGTAAATGTCCTTGCCCTGCAGATAGATGAGCTCCGCAAGCCTGGCTCCCGTCAGCGTGCCGAGAAGCGGCAGCCAGCGATCGTCGGGGCGGCCCTCCGCTGCGGCGAGAGCGAACCAGCGATTGAGTTCCTCCACCGAGAACGCCTCCCGCTTCACCGAGACGGTCGCCTCCGCAGGCACGAAGATCCGGCCGCGCTCGAAGGGGTTGCGGCAATCGTGCCTGACGCAGAGCTCGCCGAAGGCGGTCCGGACGATGCCCACATAGTTGTCCTTGATCGTCTTGCGGCCGAAGCAGGGAAGCGGGTGGCGCCCCTCCTCCAGGAGCTGGCGATGCTTCTCGGCTGCCTCTTTCAGGCTCAGATCCTTGAAGAGGTCCTTCTTCATCCAGTTCGTCGGCAGGTTCGCCAGCATGTCGGCAAAGCCCTGGAGGTCGGAGAAGGCGTAGTCGTCGAGCGGCTTGTCGCCCGCATAGGCGATGAAGTCGGCGAGACGATTGCGGATGGAGCGCGCGAACTTGTCGTCGATGCCGCGCCTGCGCTTGGCGGCGACGTAGTCCTCGATGCATTCGCTCAAGGAAGGCGCCTTGCCGCCGCTCTTTGCGACCTTGGCCTCCTTCAGCAAGGCGGCGAGTTGCTCCAGCAGCCCGCCAGCGTCCGCGCCACCGGCTTCGCCTTCCTCGGCAAGTTCCGCGACCTTTTCCGTGGCGCTGCGCAGCACATGCGCGTCGCTGGCGCGCTCCTCTCTGTAGCGCTCCTCGATCGCACGAAGCTGCTCGGCGTGGAACCGCCGCTCCTCCGCCGCCAGGTCCATCCATTGCCTGCGGTCTTCCGCGTGCGATTTCCGAACCTCTTCAAGGGTCGCCTTCAGCATCCCGATCAGTTCGTCGCGCGTTTCGTCGTCCTCGCTCATTTCGCCGCCCCTCGCCTTCAAGGCGAGAAATGCGGATTCCGCCCTTCCAGCGAGTAAACGCGCCTGGCTTTGGGCCTCGCGTGTTGTCGCAGTGCCGATCGGAATGCGGATGGGCGTGGGGCCGAGAACCGGCTCCAGATCACGCGGCACGCGAATCTGGAACCTCCAGACGGCGCCGCGGCGGGCGAGATGCATCGTTCGCTCCTGGGTACATTGGTGGGTACCAAAAACCCGAATCCGCGAAATTCTGCATTTTTATCAATGGCTTAGGGATGGCGGAGAGGAAGGGATTCGAACCCTCGAGACGGGATAAACCGTCTACTCCCTTAGCAGGGGAGCGCCTTCGACCACTCGGCCACCTCTCCACCTCCCGAAATGGCCGGTTTCGCGGCCCGCGTCAACCGGGTCTCTTGAGGGAAAAGCTCTTGGTTCTGTCTGCACCCGCATGATCGGACCCGCGCCGTCGTTGAGGAAGCCCGACCGACAGCGCGAGAATGCCCGTTCCAGCCGTGCTCGCGATCGGGCACGGCATTCTTTCAACGCCACGAAATCGATAGCGACGTTGCGAAGCAGCCTCCGCCAAGAAGGTTCGGTCTATCGCCGCGTGCGCTGACCGAAGAGCACCGCCTGCGCGTCCTTGTCGGTGGACAGATCCATTTGCTTGTCGAGCCCGACCACGAAGGCCTGCTCGAAGGCTGGACGCGCGAGCAGCATCTGCCGCCAACGCGCGACATTGGGGAAATTCGCCAGATCGACGCCCTGCTTTTCCGGAGACCGCGCCCAGGGCAGGATCGCCATATCGGCGATCGTGAGCTCTTCGCAGGCCACGAAGCTGCGATCCTCCAGCTGGCGGTCGAGGACGCCGTAAAGCCGGTCGGTCTCATCCTCGTAGCGCTTGATCGCGTAAGGGACCTTCTCCGGCGCGTAATTGCGAAAATGATGGTTCTGCCCAAGCATTGGACCGAAGCCCGCCATCTGCCACATCAGCCAGCTTTCCACCTCGACGCGCTTTGCTTCGTCCGTTGGATAGAAGCGGCCGAATTTGCGGCCGAGATACATGAGAATCGCGCCCGATTCGAACATCGAAATCGGCTCGCCGTCCGGCCCGTCGCGGTCGATCAGCGCCGGCATGCGGTTGTTGGGCGAAATCTTTAAAAAGTCCGGCTGAAACTGCTCGCCCTTGCCGATATCGACAAAGTTGACGCCGTAGGGGACGCCGACTTCCTCCAGAAACAGGGTCACCTTAAAGCCGTTCGGCGTCGGCCAGAAATAGAGCTGAAGCGCGGGCTCTGCCATGAAACACTCCTTTGCATTCGTGCCCATAGCTAGTCGCGACCAGACCCGTGGCAAGCGCGATCGCGATGGTCGCAAAGACCACCTGGCCGCCACCTTAAGGCTGCGGCACTAAGGCTGCCGCGCCATCGCAGCGACGAAGAACCCATCGGTTGCCGTTGAGGCTGGGGTGAGAACGAGGCCTGCGGGCGTCGCCCAGCGCGGCTTGTCCGCCGCCGTCACCTTGTCCCAGGCGGGGGCAAGGTCGAGCGCCTGAAACTCCGGCTGCGCTTCGGTGAAGGCCGCAACACGCTCGCCGTTTTCAGCGGGGAACAGAGAACAGGTGACGTAGACGAGAAGCCCGCCGGGCCGCACGAAGCGGGAGGCTGCGTGAAGGATCTTCTCCTGCTCGTCGGCGCGCAGCTGAAGGGCGTCTTCTCTTATGCGCCATTTCGCATCCGGCCTGCGCCGCCATGTGCCGGAGCCGGAACAGGGCGCATCAACGAGGACGACGTCCATGCGCCCGTCAAGATCATCGAGCGCGCCCTCGCCCGGCTGACGCACCTGCACATTGCGCGCTCCCGCGCGTTTCAGCCGCTCAAAGATCGGCGCCAGGCGGTGGCGGTCGGCATCATGGGCATAGATCTGGCCGCGATTGGCGAGCGCCGCCGACAGAGCGAGGGTCTTACCGCCGCCGCCGGCACAGAAATCGAGGATCTGCCCGCCGCTGTCGTCGACACCTGAGGCTGCGAGAAGGGCCGCGAGCTGGCTCGCCTCGTCCTGGATCTCGATGCGGCCGCGCTGATAGGCTTCGTCGGCCTGAACGTTCGGATGGCGGCGTGCGCCCTCGCGCGGCGGCACACGCAGGCCGACGGGTGAGAGGCGCGTCTTCTCCACGTCGAAGCGCGCAAGCTGCGCTTCCACCTTGTCGCGCTCCGCCTTCAGCACGTTGACCCTGAGATCGAGCGGCGGTCGCCCGCCAAGCGCCATCGCCTCCTCGACCCAGGCGGTCCCGAAGACCCTTTCCAGCTCTTTTGCGGCAAAGTCCGGCACATCGGCGCGGACGGCCTCCGGCATGTTCTCCTCAGACGCCGCTTGAAGTCTCTCAAGCTCCGATTCCGTCAGCTTCTCAGGCGCATGTCGGTCTTCGCTAAAAAGTTGATTCAAACTTTCGACCGGCTCGGCCCAATGGAACACCACTGCCCCAAGCGCCAAAGCCCGCGGCGTCTCCTCCCCCATCCTCCAGGCGATGGAAGAACGCCGGCGAAGCGCGTCATAGACGAGATCGCCGATCGCCGCGCGGTCGCCGGAGCCCGCAAATCGATGCGACAGCCCCCAATCCTTGAGCGCCTCCGCCACCGGCCGGTGGCGCTCCTCCACATCCGTCAAGACCGCAATGGCCGCATCGATCCGCCCGGGAAGGCGCATGGCTTCTGCCTCTTTGAAAAAAGCGGCCGGGCGACAAGAACCGCCCGGCTCGATATCCGTCCTACGCTCTGCAGCGCTTCGGTAGCGCCCCTAAAGCCGCCTAGGAGCGACCCGGATAGTTCGGGCTTTCGCGCGTCAGCTGCACATCGTGCACATGGCTTTCCTGCAGGCCAGCGCCGGAAATCCGCAGGAACTGCGCCTTGTTGCGGAATTCCTCGAGATTCTGCGCCCCGACATAGCCCATGGCGGCCCGAAGACCGCCGGCGAGCTGGTGGAGAACGCCACCGACCGGACCCTTATAAGGCACCTGACCTTCGACGCCTTCCGGCACGAGCTTCAAGCTATCGCGCACCTCCGCCTGGAAATAGCGGTCAGCGGATCCCCGGGCCATGGCGCCGACGGAGCCCATGCCCCGATAGGCTTTGTAGGAGCGGCCCTGGTAGAGATAAACCTCGCCTGGGCTCTCGTCCGTGCCGGCGAGAAGCGAGCCGACCATGGCGACCGAAGCGCCGGCGGCAAGCGCCTTGGCAAGATCGCCGGAGAATTTGATGCCGCCGTCGGCGATCACGGGAATGTCGGCTTTCGAGGCTTCCTCCACCGTCTCCAGAATGGCGGTGAGCTGTGGCACGCCAACGCCGGCGACGACCCGCGTCGTGCAGATCGAGCCCGGACCGATGCCAACTTTGATGCAATCGGCGCCGGCATCGATGAGCGCCTTGGCGCCTTCGGCCGTCGCCACATTGCCGGCAACGATCTGCGTTTCGTTGGAGAGTTTCTTGATCTTCGTCACGCTTTCCAGAACGCGCGAGGAATGGCCGTGGGCGGTGTCGACCACGATGACGTCGCAGCCGGCATCGATCAGCCGCTCGGAGCGCTCAAGCCCGGCATCGCCGACATTGGTGGCGGCGGCGGCCCGCAGACGGCCCTGCGCATCCTTGGCTGAATCGGGATGCAGACGCGCCTTCTCGATGTCCTTGACCGTGATGAGGCCGATGCAATTGTGCCTCTCGTCGACGACGAGCAGCTTTTCGATGCGGTGCTGGTGAAGGAGCCGCTTGGCTTCTTCCTGGCTGACATTGTCCCGCACCGTGACGAGATCTTCCCGCGTCATCAGTTCGTAGACACGCTGGTTCGGATCGGAGGCAAAGCGCACATCACGGTGTGTGAGGATGCCGACGAGCCGGCCCGTCACCGTGCCGCCGCTGCCGGCATTTTGCACGACCGGAATGCCGGAAATGTCGTTCGCCTTCATCAGGGCCTGGGCGTCGGCAAGCGTCGCGTCGGGGCCGATGACGACCGGGTTCACAACCATTCCCGATTCGAATTTCTTGACCTGCCGCACCTGCTCGGCCTGGATCTCGGGATCGAGATTGCGATGGATGACGCCGAGCCCGCCCGCCTGCGCCATGGCGATGGCGAGCTTCGCTTCCGTCACCGTATCCATGGCGGAGGAGATAATCGGCAGTTTCAGGGAGATCGTGCGCGTGAGCCGGGTGGAAAGATCGGTCTCGCCGGGCAGCACGTGGCTGTGGGCGGGACGCAGAAGCACGTCGTCGAAGGTAAGAGCTTCGCGACCGGTCGAGACATCAATGATTTGTGGCATGCCACCTCCGAGAGGGATCGCAAGGGTGCGATTGGGCGTAAGTGAGGTTGGCGCGGGTCATTAACACGCAGGTGACGGCTTGCAAATGGCCTGGGGACCGCTTTCCCCTTTTGCACGGCTGCCCTGCAGAGAGAAAGGGCCGATAGGGCGAACAGGCAGCCGACCCAAATGCGTGGTTCCGATTGCAACCGTTGCGCGGGAGAGGAGAGCGATCCGCAAAGGCGCACCGCTCTTCGCACTCTCACTCAGGGCTTTACGAAGGCGGCGTTGATTTCGAGCTGCACGTCGTCCGACACGGCAGGCGCATATGCGCCGAGGCCGAAGTCGCTTCTCTTGATCGTGGTTGAGCCATAAAATCCGAAATTCAGGCTATCAGTCATCGGGTTGGTGCCCGCGCCCACGAGCACTGCGTCGATCGTCACCGGCTTGGTCTGATCCTTGATCGTCAGATCGCCGACAATCGTGGCCTTATTCCCCTCAGCCACCGTGACGGATGTCGAAACGAAGCGAGCTGCGGGATATTGCGCGGCGTTGAAGAACTCGGCCGACTGAAGGTGCTCACCGAACTCCGGCAAGGTCACGCGCACCGCATCGATCGGAAACGTCACCTCCACCTTCGCGCCCGAGGGATTCTTGGGGTCGATGGTGATCGATCCTTCCGAAGCGCCGAACAGACCTTCCAGCATCGAGAAGCCGAGATGGTTTACCGTCCAGGTGACCTGGGTATGGTCTGGATCGACCTGATACGTGCCGGCCTCGATACGGGCGGGTTCCGCCTGCCCTGGCTGCTCTGTGGCGGTCGGAACCGGTTGAGCGAGGGCGGTGCCAGCGGCGAGAGCGATCGCAGCAGCAAGGATGACGCGCATGGAATGCCTTCTTCAAAGTTGAAAGGGGGGAGGCCTCGGGCCGGCTTTGAATATGGCACGCCCGGCGCCTGCCCGAAAGCTCTGCGGCCACCGTCGCGTCGGTCCATTGGGCCCGTCACGACCCAGCGCGGGCTTCCGATCGCTACCCTTCGTCGGCCCGGCCACGGAAGCCGGTCGCAAGAAGATAGGTCTCTGGACTGTCAGAGCGGCTCGCCGGCGGCTTCACGTGGAGAACCTTGGCGTAGCTTTTCTTGAGCTCGGCAAGGAGCGTATGCTCGGTGCCACCGCGGAAGACCTTCGCCAAGAACGCACCGCCCGGCGCCAGAATCTCATCGGCGAAGGCGGCAGCCGTCTCGACGAGCGCCACGATGCGCAAATGATCGGTCGGCTTGTGGCCTGTCGTCGGCGCGGCCATGTCGGATAAGACGAGATTGGCCTTATGCCCGCCGAGCGCCGCCTTGAGCGCCTCGGGCGCATCCTCGTCGAGGAAGTCCTTCTGCAGGAAGGCCACACCCGCGAGCGCGTCCATCTCCAGATAATCGATTGCCACGACGCGCGGCGCCTCGTCCGACGATTGCACCCGCGTTGCCGCGACCTGCGACCAGCCGCCCGGTGCCGCGCCGAGATCGACGACCCTAAGCCCAGGCTTCAAGAGCCCGTACTTCTCGTCGATTTCCAGAAGCTTGTAGGCGGCACGCGAACGCATGCCTTCCGCTTTCGAGCGGGTGACATAGGGATCGTTGATCTGGCGCTCCAGCCAGCGGCGCGAAGAGGCCTTGCGTTTCTTGTGGCTTGTCAGCCGCGCCATTCCGGCCTCTCCCTATCGTCTTCGAAAAGCCCGAGACTGCGAGCGTCAAGCAAGTGTCGGACGAACCGCCTGAGCGGGCAGCGTATATCCAACTGCGCCGACGATTTCATTCATCGCCTCCGGAGGTCTCCGGCCGGCCGCGCCTTTTTCCCTTCGACTCGCAAGCCCTCGTCTCGCCGCCCCTCGCCTCGCCGCGGCGGTGCTGATCGTGGCGAGGCTGATCCGGGCGCGGTTTCAGATGCCCGTCGGCGCGCATCAATTGGATGAGAATCCCTTCGCGCAGGCCGCGATCGGCAACGCGCAGGCGCTCGCACGACCATTCGGAGCGGATCGCCTCGAAGATGGCGCAACCGGCCAACACCAGATCCGCACGTTCCCGGCCGATGCAGGGATTGGCGATGCGGGCGGCGTAATCCATGGCACGCAGGCGCGTCATCATCGCTTCGATGTCTGCGGCTTCCATCCACAGACCGTCGACGGAGCGCCGGTCATAGCGCGGCAGATCGAGATAGACGCCGGCAAGCGTCGTCACCGTTCCGGACGTGCCGAGGAGGTGGAAGCGGCGCTCGCGCAAAGCACTTTGCAGGGCAGACCGGGCGCGGAAGCGGAAAAACTCCTTGCGCACGTCCTCCACCATCGCCTGGAAGACAGAGGGCGTCACATCAACGCCCCCATAGCGCTCGGCGAGCGTCACCACGCCCACAGGCAGAGATGCCCAGGCGCGCACGAGACCGCGGCGGCGCCCGCGTCGCCGGTCGAGCCAGACGATTTCCGAGGAACCGCCACCGATATCGAAAAGAACGGCCCCCTCTGTCGTGGGGTCCAAGAGCGGGGCACAGCCCGCGGCGGCGAGATGCGCCTCCGTGCGCCGGTCGATCATCTCCAAACGGAGACCGACCTCGCTCTGCACCCTTTCCAGAAAATCACGTCCATTCGTCGCCTGACGGCAGGCTTCGGTCGCGATGAGGCGCGTTCTTGCGATCGGCCGCGTCTCGAGCTTCTGCCGGCAGACTTTCAGTGCTTCCACGGCGCGCGATTGCGCCTCCTCGGAAAGGCAGCCGTTCTGACCAACACCTTCCCCGAGCCGGACGATGCGCGAAAACGAATCGACGACACGAAAATGCTCGCCCCGCGGCTCGGCAATCAAAAGCCGGCAATTGTTCGTCCCGAGATCGAGCGCGGCGTAGTACGGCCCGCGCTCAAAACTGCCATGGCGCCCGCGCCATCTCATGCCCGATCGACGGGAGCCGCTCTTATGTTCGGCACCTTCGCGCTCCATCCGCCGATGGGAGGGCTGCGCAGCGCCTGCAGCGTCAACCGCCGCCTCGCGCAAGGATGATGCGCGCGCCAGCGGCTCCGTCGGACCGGGCAGGAATGCGGGTCGCACCGCATCCGTGCCCTTGGTCATGTGCTCTCCTCGCGCGGTCTACTGGTTGAGACCGCGCCTTCGTTGGCCGAAGAGTAACAGTGTCGCCGGCAAAGGGAAACGGGCAAGGCCGCACAGCGTGCGGGTCGACGAAGATCTTTGACCGTGGAACGTCTCTTCGCGGGCGCTTTTTTCGCATCTGCTGCACCTTCCGAAGGAGTTCGCCCCAAGAAAGGCTGCGGGCAGCGGCCTGCGTGCCAGGCTCTGCAAAACCTTGTGCGTGTCGTGAAGCCTGTGCATGGCTTGTCGCGCCAGCAGAAAATCGCTGCAATGGCCTTGCAAAGCGCGAACGTGGAATCTAGGTAGACGCGGTTCGGCCCGTTGGGGAATAGTTTAACGGTAGAACAGCGGACTCTGACTCCGTCGGTCCTGGTTCGAATCCAGGTTCCCCAGCCAATCACCCATAAGTGATTGATATTCTTTTGTGCTTCTGAGCCGCAAGGCCGATTCACACGGACCTGTCTCACAGAGATGTCTGACCGCTCCCGTCCTCGACCGGAGGACTTTTGAGCGTGACAACGATTCAGCACGTGCATCGCCGTGGCGCCGTATATTGGTGGCGCCGCCGTTGACCCTTTCTCGCTATCCATGGTTGCAGGGCGGCGATCGAGGCGAGCCTGCGCACGAGATGCCCACTGGCGGCACGTCGAATCGCGCCAGCCGTGACGATGGCCAGAGAGTGGCTGAGGACGAGTGCAGGAACCCGCATGCTGACGAGGGACGCGGCCCGGCGCTTTCTGGCATCCGCAGCAAAGGGGCACAGCGAGAAGCTCGACGCCGTCGCGGCGCCGAACTCGCGGCGGGCGGTCGGCGGAAGGCAAAAGGACCGATCGGCGATGGCGTGGACAACTCCCATTCTCGCCGTGCGCGGACAGCAGGCCCGGCCGGAAAAGGGCTTGCACCAGCAAGAGGGCGACTTTCGTGTTCCCCGCAGACGCGGGGATGAACCGAGGATCGCCCTCCCCTCATCAGCGATGCTTGGGTGTTCCCCCGAACACGCGGGGGATGAACCCTTCATCGATCTGCGGCGGCGACGCCGTTTGCATGAGATAGAATGGCGGCGTGCGTAAAGCGTTTGCGCAGCCGCGACGAGAGATCATCGACGAAGGAGTAGATCACCGGAATGACGATCAGGCTAAGGGCGGTCGAGACGAAAAGCCCGCCAATGACGACAAGCCCCATCGGCCTCCGAAAGCTTGGATCACCGCCCGACAGCCCCAGCACGACGGGGCACATGCCGCCGATCATCGCGATCGTCGTCATCACCACGGGACGCGCTCTCTTGTGACAGGCGTCGAGCAGGGCTTCGCCCCTCTGCCAGCCCTTCTGCTGGGCGGCCGCCGCGTATTCGACGATGAGGATCGAGTTCTTGGTGACGATCCCGATCAGCATCAAAAGGCCGATGGCCGTCGCCATCGAGAAGCTGGTGTCGGTCAGAACCAACGGCAAGAGCGCGCCGCCGAGCGACAGCGGAATGGCCATCAGGATCGTGAACGGCTGCAGAAAATCGTGGAAGAGCAGCGCGAGCACGCAATAGATGCAGACTAGGCCGATCACCAGCGCGACAACAAAACCGGCGAACATGGAATCCATGCGCTCGACCTCGCCTTCATCGACCATTCTGACGCTCGCCGGCAGGGTTTTGATGGCGGGAAGCGCCTGAACCTCCTCCATCACGGCGCCGATGCTCCTGCCGTTCAGCTCGACGCTGACCGTGACGTTTCGCTCGCGGTCGATGCGTGAGATGCTCGTCGGACCCGTGCCGAGCTTGACGTCGGCGACGGACCCGAGCGTCACGCTTCCGCCGTTGCCGTCGACGCGCAACTGGCGAATGTCCTCGAGATTGCTGTCCGGGTCGATGTCGAGTTTCAGCCGGATCGGCAGCTGGCGTTCCGGCAGGTTGAGCTTGGGCTGAGAGAACGCGTAGTCGCCACAGGTGGCGATGCGCACGACGTCGGCGATGGCCTCGGGCGTCACGCCGACGGCGCTGGCATGGGCGCTGTCGGGAACGATCTGCACCTCCGGCGCCTCAAGGGCGGCGGTCGAGGTGACTGCGCCAAGTCCAGGCAGACCGCGCATCTGGTCCTCGAGAGCCTTTGCTGCCTGGAGCAGCGTCGCGTCGTCATTGCTGGCGAGAACGACGCCGAGGGTGCTGCCGTCGCCGCCGGCCCCAACCTCAACCCGCGCGCCCGGCACACGGTCCAACGCGGCGCGGATGTCGTTCTCGATCTGCGTCTGAGACCGATCGCGCTCGTCGAGCGGCGTCAGATCGACGGTCAGCAGGGCTCCGGTCACGTCCGCGGTGATGGCAAGATTGGGGCCGCCGCTGTTGCTGCCGGAGGCGCCCACTACGGCAAAGACAGACCGAACCTGTCCGACCTTGGCGATGGCGGCCGCCGCCTGTCGCACGACCGCGTCCGTTTCTTCCAGGCTGCTGCCCGGCTGGACGTTGAGGGTGACCGTCGTCTGGGCGATGTCGGCAGGCGGAACGAAGGCGATCTCCAGGAGCGGAACCAGAGACAGGGACGCGGCGATGAAGAGGATGACCGCCAGAAGCGCCAGCTTGCGCCAGGCAAGGCACGAGCACGCGAGACGCATGTAGGCCCGCATCAACCAGCCGTCGGCATGGCTGTTCGTGGCGCCCTGGGATTTCAGGAGGGAAGCGGCCATCATCGGCGTGAGAAGCCGCGCCACCAGGAGCGAGGCGAGGACCGCCGCCGCCGCCGTGACGCCGAACTGCCGGAAGACGAGGCCAGGGATGTCGCCCATGAACGCCGTCGGCAGGAAGACGGCGACCAGGGTCAGGGTCGTGGCGATGACGGCGATGCCGATCTCCTGCGTCGCCTCGATGGTCGCCGCGCGCGGCGTGCCGCCATAGGAGATATGACGTTCGATGTTCTCGACCTCGACGATGGCGTCGTCCACCAGGATGCCGACCACCAGCGACAGGGCGAGCAGCGAGATCACGTTCAGCGTGAAGCCGAACCAGTCCATGACAATGAAGGTTGGGATCATGGCCAGCGGCAGTGCGGCGGCCGAAACCAAGGTGGCGCGCCAGTTCCTCAGGAACAGCCACACGATGACAATGGCGATCACGATTCCCTCGGCGAGCATGTGCATCGAGGCCTCGTAGTCGTCGCGCGTCGCCTTGACCGTGTTGGACGCCTCGACGATCGAAACTTGGCGATGGGCGGCCGCGAAGTCGGCGCTCACCGAGCGGATCCCATTGGCGACGGCGACATCCGAATAGCCGTTGGAGCGCTTGATCTGGACCCCGATGACGCGCTCGCCATTGAGATAGGCGAGCGAGGTTCGGTCGGCATGCGCGTCCGAGATCGTCGCGATCTGGTCGAGCCGGACCGAGGTTCCGTTGGCGGCGGGCACGGAGACCGAGGACAGACGGTCGACCGTGTCGGCCGCGCCGAGAACCCGGATCGACTGGCGCGACGACATGGTCTGGACACGGCCGCCGGACTGGTCGAGCTGGACCGAGCGCAGAAGGCCCGCGACGTCCGTCACCGACAGCCCGAGAGCGGCGAGTTTGCCGGGATCGACCGCGACGACGATCTCGCGATCGATCCCGCCGACGCGCGCGACGTCGCCGACCCCCTCAACCGACCGCAGCGCCTTCGTCATGTCGTTGTCGACGAACCAGGAGAGTTCCGCCTCGTTCAGGCTGGCGGAGGTCACGGCATAGGTGATCAGCACCGAATCCTGGACTGACAGTTTGGTGACGCTCGGCGCCCCCATTTCGGACGGCAGATCCGCACGCACGCTGTCGACGGCATTGCGGACCTCGTTGAGGGCTTCTTCCGGATCCTTGGCGATCTCAAACTCGGCCATCACCGAGACGGAGCCATCGTTCACCGTCGTCGTGATGTGATTGAGCCGGCTCAGAGAAGCGACGCTGTCCTCGATCTTGCGCGCCACCTCCGTTTCGAGCTGCGCGGGCGCGGCGCCTTCGAGATCGGCGGAGATCTGGATGAGGGGCAGGTCGAGATCGGGGAAGGACTGAACGCCCAGCTTCGAGAAGGAGAACAGTCCGCCGATCAGGAGCAGGACGAAGAGAAGGACGACGGGAACGGGATTGCGGACAGCCCAGGCGGAGACGTTCATTTCCGCGTCTCGTTCTCGGCAACCACCATGACGGGAGCACCGTCGAACAGGAAGCCGCCGCCGTTCTCGACCAGTCGCGCGTGCTCATCGAGCCCCGAAACCACTTCGACGCGGCCATCGCGGCGGCGGCCGATCGTCACCTGGCGTCGTTCGACGGTGTTCCCGGTGAGGCGATAGACGTAGCTGGCTCCGCCCTCCATGGTCACCGCCGTCGACGGAACGGTCGTCACCGTCTGGCTGTCGATGTCGATCGCACCGCTGGCAAACGAGCCGGGGGTGAGATCGCAGCCCATCGGCAAGTCGACGTAGATCATCACGCGTCCCGTGGCGCGGTCTGCCGTCGGAGCCATGGTTCTCACCGACCCCGTACACAGTGCGTGTCTCTGATCGAAGATCCGCGCCTGCTGACCCTTCACGATGTGCGTCAGATCCTTTGCCGTGACCTCGGCCTGCCATTCGATCCGGTTCTGGCGAAGGACGCGGAAGAGCTCGGCACCCGCCGTCGGCACGGCGCCGAGCGTGGCGGATTTTTGCGAGACGACGCCATCGTCGATCGCGCGAATAGTCGTCTGCCGGAGCTTGAGCCGTGTACCGTCCAGGATCGCCTGTTCGGCCTCCAGATTGGCCTTGGCCACCTTTTCGCCGCTCAGCGCATCCTCGATATCCTTCTGCGACATTGTTCCCTTGGCGTTTTGCGAGAGTCGCCGTGCGCGATCGGCGTCGGTCGTCGCCTTTTCGAGGTTCGCCTCGGCGCTTGCGACGACGGCAACCTGGCGGCGCAGGTCGGCTTCCACGGCGTCGTGCGACAGACGTGCGAGGACTTGTCCCTTCTTCACCACATCGCCTACGTCGACGAGAATTTGCTCGATCCGGAGCTCGCCGACTTCGGTGGAGATCGACGCCTCATCCCAGGCGGCGACCCAGCCGCTGGCGGCGATGGTGGAGGTCCAGCGCTCCTGCCGAGGCTCGATCGCCTGGACGGCCAGGACCGGCTTCGAAACCGCCGGACCGTCCTCGGCGGCGACGTTGGGGGGAGCGAACGGCACTCCCGCCAGGCAGAGCGTCGCAAGGAACAGAGATCGTCTTTGGCTCATCGGAGCCTCCTTCCGCGGATCATCCGCAGGATTAGCGCTGCTCGGCAGGGGCCGCTGTCGGCATCAGCCGGACGAGGCTGAGGCAGACGAAGACGACGGCTGCGACGAGGGCGAGATTGACGAGCATCGCGCGACCCTGACCGGCGAGGGAGGCCACGCGGCGCGACCTGGTTGGAACCCTCTAAGGACCTTTCACGTCCCCACTCGACAATTCTGATACGGTGTTTATTTGCAATACGCTGTATCGCACGGATTCGGCGTAGTCAATGTCGTCACGATGCGCGACAAGGAGATCTCATGAGCAACCAGAAAGAATCACGCGTCCCGAACCCGTTTCTGGTGTGGGAGAGGCCGGAACCCGAGAAGCGGCCGGCGCCCGTGCCGCTGAGCCGGGATCGTATTGTGCGGGCGGCTCTCGCACTGGCGGATGCGGAAGGCCTCGCCGCCGTCTCCCTGCGCAAGATTGCAGCCCTGCTCGGTTCCAGTCCGATGCGGCTCTACGGGTATATCGACACCAAGGAGGAGCTGCTCGATCTGCTGGTGGATGCCGTGTACGGAGAGATGATCGCGGAAGGCCCGCTCGAGGGGGGCTGGCAGGATGCCCTGCGGACGATGGCGCATCGCACGCGCGAAGCAGTCCACCGGCATGCCTGGCTGACCGAGCTTCTGAGCGGGCGCCCGCACCAGGGCCCGAACGCCATGGTCTATAACGAGGCATCACTCGCCGCACTGAGTAGCCAGCGCGGCTTCGAGGACATCGCCGTGACGCTTCAAACTCTGAAGACCGTCAACGCCTACGTGGTGGGAGCCCTCCAGGACGAGGCCAGTGAACGCCATGCCATCCAGGCGAGCGGCATGACCAAGGAAGAATGGCAGCTTGCCACCTATCCCTATCTTGAGCGTATGCTGGCCACCGGGCGCTTTCCGAACATTGCCCGGATCGTGAAGGAGGTCGAGCACCCCTCCCCCGCGGAGGAGTTCGAGCGCGGGCTCCAGATCATTCTCGATGGCGTCGCCGCGCGGATGAACTCCTGAGGCACGCGGGATCATTCTGGCCTTGCGTGACCTGGCTCCCGGGTTTCTGCGCTATGTTGGGGATGGTCGCGATCGACGAAATATCCGCCACGACGTGACGAGCGCGCCAAAGCCACCAATCCGTTTTCGGCCATTCTGTGCCTAGGATAGGAGAACGTCGCCTCATCCGCACCGGAGATTGTTTGCCTCCGAGAGGCAGAGCGTGAGGAGAAAACGGCATCTTCCAAGCCCCCGGCGTGGGATCTGGGGCGTGTCGGCTACTTGTCCTTGAGCCGCGACTTCAGTCCAGAAAGAATTGTCGCGGCGAGCGCATCGTAGTCGCCGTCGAAATGGTGTCCGCCCGTCGTCTCGATGATTTCGATGTGTGAATCCGCAAGTGCCGGGCAGACGGTGGCGCGGCTGTCATCGGCGCCATAGACACATTGAAGCTTTGCGGGGTCGATCCGCTCGATCTGAGGCAAAGTCGGATGCGAGGAGGCGGAGGCCACGCCGAGCCATCCCGAGACCGTGATTTCGAACTCTGCGGACGGGGCAACGGCGAGAAGCGATATCTGGGCGACCTTGGCCTGGTGCGGCGCATCAAGCGCGTTGTAGACCTCCGGCATCATATCGGCGCCGAAAGAATAGCCGACGAGCGCGACGTGGCCGACCGCCCATTTCGCGGTGTAGGCATCGATCAACCCTGCAAGGTCATGCGCGACCTCTTCGGGCGTCTTCTCCGACCAGAAATAGCGCAAGGAATCGACCCCGATCGTGGGAAGGCCCTTCGCCTGGAAGATGCCCGCAATCGTCCTGTCGAGATCCCGCCAGCCACCATCGCCGGAATAGACGATCGCCATGGCATCGACGGCGGGTGTGGCGGCAAGCTCCACGATCGGCATGTCGGCCGCGCCCTCCTGCTCCCGGGAGGTGAGCTTGAGGAGCGCATCCAGTTTCCCTTCAAATCCCGCCTCAGCCCCCTCTCCATCGGTCACAGAAACGGCGAAATGCTCGGAGACGAGGTCCGCTATATGGGCTTTGGATGCCTGCGTTGCCGTGGGGGAAAAGTAGACATCGACCGGATCGGGCAAAGGGCCCGGAGACAGGCCATAGATGGTCTCGCCCGCCAGGTTCTGGCGCGGCGCCCCGGAGCAGAGCGGCTTCCTTAACGAGATGCCGGGCGTCGGATCGAGAGCGAGCGTGTGGCCTACCGTCGCCTCCGGCGTTTGGGCCGCAATGGCGATCGCCAGGCCACCACCCGCGCCCTCGCCGGCGATGATCGGCGCGTGATAATCCGATGTACCTGCCTGTCTCTGAAGCTTGTGGCTCAAGGCCTCGATATCAGAAACGAGATAGGCGCAATCGCCGTCCTCTGCATCGAGAGCCGCGAGATAGCGAGGCAGGTCCACGCCAACGACGATGGCGCGATGCTCAGCCAGAGACCGGGCAGAGGCATCGTCCTCGTCGCTCCAGCCGTCCCGATCGGAAATAAGAAAGACAATCCCGCTCACGGGCGCACCGCCATTGAGGATGCGGGCGATCGCCGGCTGACCGGAATCGAGGATGGCAGCCGACGCGTCAAAACTCGCCGACCCGCAGAGCACGGCCAGAACCGCGCAAAACAGATGCTTCATTTGGAAACCACCCCACGCAAACCGCCGCCGATGAGGACCGTGACGTCGGTCAGTGCAATCAAAGGATTGATGCCGCCGGATACGGCCATGTACCTCGGCTCCCAATGTGGATCGAACTTGTCCTTGAAGCCGTGCAGCCCCTTGAAATGGTAGAACCGCTCGCCGTGCTCGAAGACCGCACGTCCGACCCGGTTCCAGAGCGTCGCAGCGCTTCCCGAGCGAAACCCGGAGAGCGGCGCCATGCCGAGATCGAACCATTCATATCCCTCCTCTTTGAAGAGAAGGATGAGCTTCAAGAACAGGAAATCCATCGTCCCGTTGGGAGCATCCGGTGCGACGCGCATGAGATCGATCGACGCCTCGTACCGCACCTGCGTGGTCAGGAGCGTCGCAAAGGCGATGATCCGCCCCTGGTGCCTGAGGCATGCCACGGGCTGCGCGGCGACATAGGCTTCATCGAAGGCCCCGAGCGAAAACGCCTTTTCCCGGACGTTGTGATACGCCAGCCAGACGTCTGAAACCGCTTTGAGTTCGTTCAGGATTTCCGGAACGCGGTCGGCGGGATAGACCTCGAACTCAAAGCCTGCCCGTTCTCCCTTGCGCAACGCGTTGCGGAAGTTCGAGCGCCGGCCGCCTTGCAGCTCGAAATCGGCAAGTTTCACCTTTGCACTCTCGCCGAGCTTGAACGCGGCGAGACCCGCATCCGCGTAAAGGCTCAAATCGCGTGGCCCGACTTCGTAGAACACGGCGCGGCCGCCATGCTGCCGCGCGGTCTCGACGAATTTCCACACGAGGCCGGGCCAGGACGCTCTCGCCCCGACGGGGTCGAAAAGCGCGACCCATGAACGTCCCTGGCGCGCGAACATGATGAAAGCGGCCCCGTCTTCGGAGAACATCAGGCTCTTGTCTCCCATTCGCACGAGATTCGCATCCGGGCGTTCCTGTTGCGCGGCGATCGCAACGGCATGCTCAAGCTGTTCGGCGGTCGCCTTTTCGCGAATGCCGGGCCATGGCCTGACGAGAGACCAGACGGCGATCGTCGCGATCGCGAACGCAATGCCGACGAGCGCGCGGAGGCTGCGCGGAGCATCGGCCGTCACTTCGAACTGCCACCAAAGCTCGTGCGTGTAGGCGACCTCCTTATAGGCGAACATCATCACCGCGAAGCAGGAGACGAGGATCGTCGCCACGGCCACCAGCCAGCGAAGGCTGAAGGTTTCATGCATCAGCGAGGACGGACGCGAGAATTCCGCTCGTGTCGCAAGGAGCGCGATGAGGAGCAGAGAAAGGATGACGGTTTCGCCGACGGCGAGAGCCTTCAAGGGCGCGAATGCCAAAGCGAGAAGAGTTGCGACAACCGTCACCCACCAGGCGCCGTCGAGACGGAAAAGCAGTCCCCGGGCGGTGATCAGCAAGAGCGTGCCGAGGATGCTCGAGAGGAAGTGCGCGCCTTCGATGATGGGGAGCGGAACGAAGGCATTCAGAAGGCCGAGACGCTGCGGGGCGGCAGGCGTGAGGCCGGACAGGACGAGCATGCCTCCCGACAGAAGGCTGAGGGCAGCGAGAACGGGCGGGATGAGTTGGGCAGCGCCCGCCAAAGCCGTGCCCGCGACGGCCCGTCTTGCCTCCAGAGCGATGATCGTCAAAGTCGCAGCCGCGAGAGGCAGTGCGTAATAGATCAGACGGTAGAGAACCAGAGCGGCGAGCACACGGTCGACCGGCAAGGTAGCCGAGAGGGCCGCGATCATCACCGTCTCGAACACGCCGAGACCAGCCGGTACGTGGCTGAGCACGCCGAGCGCGACAGCGATGGCATAGACCGGGACGAAGCCCACAAAGCCGATCGAATCTTGCGGAAGCAGCACCCACAAGACGGCGGCGGATGCGGTGATATCGAGGAGCGTGATGGCGAGCTGGCGCAGGATCAAGCCGGCGCGAGGCAGCACGATGTGGACGGAGCGCAGCCGCAAGGTCCGCGCTTGCCGCAAGGAAGCGATCACGGGGGAGAATGCAAGAAGCAGCACCACGCCTCCGGCGGCACGGAGGAGCGGAACGGGCATCCGGAGAGCCTCGGCAACGGGGCCACCCGCAAAGATCAGGCCAAGACCGGCCGTTGCCACGAGCCCGAGCCCGAAGCCCGCGGTGATGAAGGCCACGACGCGCGCGATTTCCTCCGGTTTCAGGCCAAGCGGGGTGTAAAACCGGTAACGCACCGCGCCGCCGGAGAGTGGCCCGAAACCCGCCGTGTTTCCGACGGCGTAGGCGCAGAAGGACGCGAGCGCGACGCGCGGATAAGGCAGGCGTCTGCCGGCATATTCGAGCCCGGAGACATCATAGAAGCTCAACGCCAGAAAACTCAGCGCCGTCAGCGCGCCCGCCGCGCCGAGCCGCCACCAGGACACCTCGGAGAGAGCCTCGACGACTGCCGAATAGGTGACATCCTGGGCGAGACGGCTGACGGCGAGAGCCATGAAGGCGAGCAGCACCACGGCCACGCCGGGCGCCAGAAAGCGACGCCAGCGCCGGCGCGGTTGTCTCTGGCCGTCCAAGCTCTGTCGGTCCGAGCCAGCCGCCTCGTCCGGCGCCGCAACCCGGGAAGATCCCGCAGCCTCCATCCCAATCAGCCTCCGACCCCACAGGACGTGCCAGCGGGCCATTGCCCGCGATCCAAGATGTGGCTTGCGCCTGTATCTCTCATTCGCCTCTGCCCCGTCCACTGGAACCGGAGCGACGGCCTCATATTCGAAAAATCGATCTTCGTCGTCGATCCGCGAGGCCCGGCAGCTCCGGCTTCGACCGCTTCAAAGGACTTGGCCAACCATCTGCGCGCCGCTGAAACGAGACGAGAGGCAAGAGCCGCACGCCGTTCCAAGAACGGATCTCCGCGCCGGCGGTTTTTGCCTCAGCATTTTCGCAAGACCTCGTCGGACATCACGGCGTCAAACGTTCGATGAGCTTCTCTTGCAGGCGTTCCAGCCTTTCCAACCTTGTGGATTGTTGCGAGAGCTGGTGATCGATCTTCTCATGGAGCTGCCGGACCTCCAGCTCGGCTTTCAAGTTGACCTGATAATCGTTCTGCGCCCGCATCCGGTCGCGCGCCTCCTGGCGGCGCTGGCTCATCATGATGATCGGCGCCTGGATCGCCGCGAGCGTGGACAGCACCAGGTTGAGAAGGATGAACGGGTAAGCATCGTATGGTTTGAAGAGCCAGCCGGTGACATTGAGCATCATCCAGAGGCCGCAGACGAGCGAAAACGAGAGGATGAAGGTCCATGAACCGCCAAAGGCCGCCACGCGGTCGGCCATCCGGTCGCCGAATGTGGCCCTCTCATCGAAGGTGATATCCGGCGCGGCGGTGACGATGTCGCCGGTTCTAAGGCTGTCGAGAACCTCCTGCTCCAAGGGGCCGAGGTCGCCATTGGCGTCGCTGAGGAGCTCCCTCAGAGAGCGCCTTCGATAGGTCTCAAGGTCCTCGGGGCAGATCCAGGACCCCTCCGACCATTGCGGATGGTCCCTTCCGATCAGGGCCGAGATGGCCGGGCGCACCGCCGCCCACGGAACCGCCCTCTCCTGCCGCAAGCTCTTGCCGCAGACGACGCATGTGGGGCTTTTCGCGCCGCTTTGAGGAGGGGCGTCTGCGCGTTCCATCGGGCTTCACACGACCAAATCCGGAAGCCGGAATTTAACTCCCCCGCCGCAGGCTGACCAGCGCTCAGAGCGTTCTCTTTGGAGACGAACAGGCCTCCCGACACGCGGCGTATAACTGTCTTTCGGGGGCAGATTGACCGAAAGCGGAAACCCCGATCACTTCTAAAAGTTGATCGATTATCCAAGCCGCAACCCTCACGCAAGCTACGTACTTAGAATGCATCTAAATCGGTTATATAAACCAAAAGCTGTGCTCACCTAGAGTTACCACCCCACAGGAGTGCTGCCATGGCGGATTCATCGGTGAGCCAGAGTTCGGGTCTGGAATCCAAGCTTTACGAGGCGATGGATCTCTTCGACGCCACCAACGTCGTGAGCGGCGTCGACGTTAACAGCTCCTCCCTGGCCGAAACGTTCGCTGCAGCCCCGCTCAACACGGCAACCAATCTCGCCCGCCCCGACAGCACCACCAACGCCGTCACCAATCTCGCATCGGACAGCACCTCCGGCCTCATGGCCGACAACGCACTTGAACCCCTGACGTCCGTGCCCGAAGCGGCAACAGCCGGGGCAGACGCAGCCTCCCCGGCTCGTCCGAACTTCGATGTGAGAGAGCTCGCATCCGACTTCCCCGAAATCTCTGAGGCCGGCGCTTCCGGCACCGCCAATGCCGCGCCAGGCGGCAGTGCAGCGCTGTCGCCTGGCGCGTTGCAACCCCCCGGCGTTGCTCTCGACGGCAATCCAGACCCCGACCTTCTCGACAATCCTGGCGACCTCCCGGAAACGACGGATGCGCCTGATGCTCCCGTTCCAGGTCTCGACCCGGACCTGCCCACGTCCGATAGCCTCCCCGACGATACCGCCGATGACGATGCTCCGGAAACGCTGGTTGCTGACGGCGACGGGGGCGATACTTCAGACGGGACGGGCCCCAACGACACTCCGACGGACGTGACGCCCGAGGACCCGCTTCCGGATTCCGAGCTTCCAGATATCGATATCGAGACGCCTGTCGATATTCCGGACACTCTCGACGAGGTCACGGATTTGCTCGATGACACGCTCGATACGAGCACCGATATCATCGACGATATTCTCAACGATGGGACGGATAGCCTCACGGATGCGATCGACGATCTTCTCGGCGGCGGAACCGACGGTCCGGCTCAGGATGGCGACACCGATCTTACCCTTGACGCTGATCTCGACCTGCCGATCGTCGGGGATATAACCGCCGATCTCGACATCACTCTCGATCCTGTCGAAGAGATTCTGGGTGATATCGATATCGACATCATCGCTGATGCCGATCTCGGCAATGTCACCGGCGAGATCACGGATGCGGCAGACGAGGTTTTGGAAACGGTCGGTGACATCGCCGACGACCTGACCGACACTCTGACGGACGTTGCCGCCGGCACGGGCGATGCTGTCGGTGATCTTGTGGGCGACCTCACCGGAGGTCTTCTCGGCGGCGGAACCGACGGTCCGGCTCAGGATGGCGACACCGATCTTACCCTCGATGCCGATCTCGGCCTGCCGATCGTCGGGGATATAACCACCGATCTCGACGTCACTCTCGACCCCGTCGAAGCGCTTGTGGGCGACATCGACGTCGATCTGGTCGCTGACGTGGACCTGACCGGGACGACCGACACGACCATTGAGGCGGTCGCCGAAACCACCTCCGAGTTGGCAGACACGGCAGGTGGCCTCCTTGATGACGCCGTCGACACCACTCTGGAGAGCGGAACGGACGCCGTCGACGGACTCACAGGTGGCCTTACCGGCAATCTTCTCGGTGACGACACAGTCGGAGAGCCGGCGCCCGAGGCGAGCGGCGACACCGACCTCACCCTCGATGCCGATCTCGGCCTGCCGCTCGTGGGCGAGACGACGGCCGATCTTGACGTCAATCTCGACCCCGTCGAAGCGCTTGTGGGCGACATCGACGTCGATCTGGTCGCCGACGTGGACCTCACCGGGACGACCGACACGACCATTGAGGCGGTCGGCGAGGTTCTGGAGACCGCTGGCGAGATCACCGACGACCTCACAGCCGATCTGACCGACACGACGGGTGACATAGCCGAGGCCGTCGACACCACTCTGGAGAGCGGAACCGACGCCGTCGACGGACTTACCGGCGGGCTCACAGGCAATCTTCTCGGTGACGACACAGTCGGAGAGCCGGCGCCCGAGGCGAGCGGCGACACCGACCTCACCCTCGATGCCGATCTCGGCCTGCCGCTCGTGGGCGAGACGACGGCCGATCTCGACGTCAATCTCGACCCCGTCGAAGCGCTTGTGGGTGATATCGACGTCGATCTGGTCACCGACCTCGACCTCACCGGGACGACCGACACGACCATTGAGGCGGTCGGCGAGGTTCTGGAGACCGCTGGCGAGATCACCGACGACCTCACAGCCGATCTGACCGACACGACGGGTGACATAGCCGAGGCCGTCGACACCACTCTGGAGAGCGGAACGGACGCCGTCGACGGACTTACCGGCGGGCTCACAGGCAATCTTCTCGGTGACGACACAGTCGGAGAGCCGGCGCCCGATGCGAGCGGCGACACCGACCTCACCCTCGATGCCGATCTCGGCCTGCCGCTCGTGGGCGAGACGACGGGCGATCTCGACGTCAATCTCGACCCCGTCGAAGCGCTTGTGGGTGATATCGACGTCGATCTGGTCGCCGACCTCGACCTCACCGGGACGACCGACACGACCATTGAGGCGGTCGCCGAAACCACCTCAGAGCTGACCGACACCGCAGGTGGCCTCCTTGATGACGCCGTCGACACGACCGGGAACGTCGTCGAAGCCGTCGACACCACTCTGGAGAGCAGAACGGACGCCGTCGGCGGACTTACCGGCGGGCTCACCAGCAATCTTCTGGGTGACGACACAGTCGGAGAGCCGGCGCCCGATGCGAGCGGCGACACCGACCTCACCCTCGATGCCGATCTCGGCCTGCCGTTCGTGGGCGAGACCACGGCCGATCTCGACGTCACTCTCGATCCCCTCGAAGCGCTTGTGGGCGACATCGACGTCGATCTGGTCGCTGACGTGGACCTGACCGGGACGATCGACACGACCATTGAGGCGGTCGGCGAGGTTCTGGAGACCGCTGGCGTGATCACCGACGACCTCACAGCCGATCTGACCGACACGACGGGTGACATCGCCGAGGCCGTCGACACCACTCTGGAGAGCGAAACGGACGCCGTCGACGGGCTCACAGGTGGCCTTACCAGCAATCTTCTCGGTGACGACACAGTCGGAGAGCCGGCGCCTGAGGCGAGCGGCGACACCGACCTCACCCTCGATGCCGATCTCGGCCTGCCGCTCGTGGGCGAGACCACGGCCGATCTCGACGTCGCTCTCGATCCCGTCGAAGCGCTTGTGGGCGACATCGACGTCGATCTGGTCGCTGACGTGGACCTCACCGGGTCAACCGATGGAACCGTCGAGGCGGTCGGCGAGGTTCTGGAGACCGCTGGCGTGATCACCGACGACCTCACAGCCGATCTGACCGACACGACGGGTGACATCGCCGAGGCCGTCGACACCACTCTGGAGAACGGAACGGACGCCGTCGGCGGACTTACCGGCGGACTCACCGGCAATCTTCTCGGTGACGACACAGTCGGAGAGCCGGCGCCTGAGGCGAGCGGCGACACCGACCTCACCCTCGATGCCGATCTCGGCCTGCCGCTCGTGGGCGAGACGACGGCCGATCTCGACGTCACTCTCGACCCCCTCGAAGCGCTTGTGGGCGACATCGACGTCGACCTTCAAACGGATGGATCGCTTCTTCAGAGCGAACCGGTTTCCGAGCCGATCGATCTTGAGGTCGATGCCGAGGCCGCGATTGCTCTCTTCGATCAGCTCGATGCCGACATTGCGGCAAGCCTCGATGGAGACACGACGGCGACAACGGATGGCGAAGACGGGGCGCTTGTCGATCTCTTCACCGAGCCGGCCGACATTGACGCGGACATGTCGCTCAACGACCTCCTCGGCACGGCAACCGATCCCTTGCTTTCCGACGACGGCCTCTTGAGTGGCAGCGAGACATCTCTCACGGAAGCTTCCGCGGATAGTGACAGTTCCGGCAGCCTCAGTCTTCAGCTTGGCACAAGTTTAAGTTTTAAGCTTGGGACAAGCTTCTACCTGTAACTTCTCCCTATGGGGATACGTGCAGCTACAAATCTGATCGGCGACGGGGGCTTGAAGCCGCCGACCCTGGTATTGCTGACGCTGACGTTCGCGCTCAACATTCTGGGCCTGACGATTCCCATCGCCGCGGCCCAGATCTTCGGGCGGATCGTGCCGAACCCGTCGAGCGCGACACTGCCGATCCTGGTCATCGGAGTGTGCATCCTCGCCGCGCTCGAAGCACTTCTGCGCTTCGGTCGGGCTATGGTCGTGGCACGCGCCGGGGCGAATTTTGCCGGCGTCGTCACACAGCGCCTCCTCTCCCACATTCTCATCAGCGAGCCGGCCGATCGCCGTCTCGCCTCTTCGCGCAGCGTCGAATATCTGAGCGCGGTTCAACAACTCAAAGAAAAGCACAACGGCCAGCTCGTCGTCAGCATCGGCGAACTTTTCTTTCTGCCCATCATCATTTCGGTCATTCTTTTCATCTCCTGGACGGCCGGCGCCTGCGTCATCGTCTGCGTCGCCGTGTTCGCGCTGCGCAACATTCGCGAAGCACGACGCATGAAGGCCATCGTGGCGCGCAACATCGTCGACAGCGAAGAGCGTTACGACTTCCTCTTCGCCATGCTGAACGCGATGCACGGCATCAAGGCGATGGGGATCGAAGACAATATCCTGCGCCGTTACGAAGCCGCCCAAGAGAAGATTGCCGCCAACAATCACGAGCTCGCCCTCGTCACAGGCCGACTTCTCAACAGTGCCCCGATCGCCAGCCAGGTCCTGATCGCCGCGATGCTGACCTTTGGCGCGATCGCCGTCGGACAGGGTCATCTGACGATGGGCGGCGTCTCCGCACTGGTGCTTTTGAGCAGCCGCGTGATGGGCCCGTTGCAGCGCGCAATCTTCATTCTCGTGCAAATGCGCGACATCGACGAAGCCGAAACGAAGGTCGAGGCGCTTTTCGCACAACCCGCGATCTCAACCCCGACCGAAGATGTGAAGGTGATCAACGAGGGTCGGGTTTCAGCCGATAATCTGGCGTGCTGGCCGGTGACAGGCTCTCCCTTGTTCGAAAATGTGCATTTTTCATTGCAGCCAGGTGTCACCGCCGCCCTCTCCGGCGCCTCAGAGCAGGCGAAGTCGGCTTTCCTTCAGATCATCGCGGGAATTCACAATCCGGCCACCGGGGAAGTGCTGCTGAACGGCGTCGCTCCGACGAAATACCCACGCGCGCTCCTCAACCGCTGCGTCGGCTACGTCTCGTCGGCCGGCGTGCTCTTTCGCGGGACCATTCGCGACAACATCACCCGTTTCGGCGAAGTCAGTGTCGATGAAGCGATGGATGTCGCGCACGTTCTCGAAATCGACAACCTTATCAATGCCTTACCCAATGGTCTTGATACGGAAGTCCTCGGCTCGGCAAGTGACACGATCCCCCCAGGGCTGCGACAACAACTTGCCATCCTGCGCGCGTTGGCGACGCGGCCTCGCCTCATCCTGCTCGATAACGCCGATCGAGGTCTCGATCGCGACGGCTACGCCAAGCTCAACCGGTTCATCGGCAAGATCCATGGCCAGGCATCCTTCATCATCGTCTCCGACGACGCCAATCTCTTGAGCTATGCGAGCAAGCGGCTCGTCCTCGAGCGAGACGGCATCCGGCCGCTTGAAGGTTTCCAGGTCACCGAGCGCCAGTCTTATCGGGATCTCAAGATATGAGCGCTTTCTCCAAACATGCCGGCGGCATCGTAGCATTCACGCCTGGAGAGGGAGGCGAGCCTCAGATCCCGGCGGCGACGGGCAAGTCCACTCTCCTGATACCGCCCGGCCATTCGGAGCCGGATGCACACGACGTCGACGGAATCTGGCTTCTGCGCTTTCGCGCCGCGATCGAACGTTTGGAAGCGCTCGTCCGGCGCAGCCGCAGCGGGTTTGCACGCGAGGCAGGGCTGGAGCGCTTGTTCTGCAGCGTTTGCGTTCTGTCGGCAGCCGATTTTCCGCTGCGCCAGATCCTCGCCGCCCTGCCCGCGAACGAGTCCGCACTCGACGCCGACGGCCTGCTGAGCGCCCTTGGCCGTCTCGGATTCCACGCCTTCCGCCAGCGGGCGAAAGGTCCGCTTCCGGAAGGCGCCGGCCCAACTCTTTTCATTGGGTCTAAGGGAGAAACCGTTCTGGTCTTCGCCTGTCCGGACTCAGGCCGGTGGAAAAAAATCTCACGCGACGGAGAGATCGAAGACGTCAGCGGCTGGCGCCAGTTCAAAAGAGGCACATTCTGGCGCATCTCTCGCGACGATGAGACCGATCCGCTGTCGAAGATACGGCGAGGTCATACCGGTCACAGCTGGTTCCGTGCCCTCACCAGCAAGTTCGACAAGATCGGGCTCGGGCTCCTGATCACGAGCCTCGCCGTGGCGGGAACAAGCGTTCTGCTGCCGCTCTTCACCATCCAGATCTACGTCCATGTGATCAGCCTCGGCTCGCTCGCGCCGCTGCCGTATTTCGTGTTCGGAATGGTGCTCGCCATTGCACTCGAAGCGCTGCTCCTGGCTCAGCGCACGCGTATCCTCGCCTGGATCGCGAACCGATTGGAATTTCTGGTCAGCACGGCATCTTTCGAGCGTCTTCTCAAAATACGCCCCACAATATCGGAACGTGCAGCGGTGACGGATCAGGCGGCCCGTCTGCGCACGCTCGAAAATGTGCGAGAATTCATCACCGGGCCCGCAGCAACGTCACTGCTTGAAATCCTGGCGAGCTTCGCCTCGCTTGCAATCATCGCACTTCTGGCCGGCTGGCTCGCGCTGATCCCGTTCATCGGCATCTGCATGCACCTCGGATTGTTTCTCCTACTCCGGCGCAAGGCTCGTGTGATGACGAGCATCGCAGCGGATGAATCGACGGAGATGCAGCGCATCACAATCGAGATGCTGGAGAAGCGAGATGCGATCTGCCAAGCCGGCTTGCAACACCTCTGGTCACAACGTCTCGTTCGGGGCGCACGCCGGCAGCAGAGTGCTCAGATGTCCCTGCGCCTCGTCGGCGCAATGGGCGAGGCCTTCTCGACATTCATCCTCACCGTCGCCACCATTTTGCTGCTCGCCTCGGGCGTGGAAGCCGTCTGGGCCGGCACACTTGGCACCGGCGGCCTTCTCGCTGCCACGATCCTCGGCCTCAGGGCGCTCGCCCCCTCACATGTCCTCTGCCTGTCGGTGCAGCGCTTCGAGCAGCTGCGCAACAGCATCAATCAGCTCAATGGGCTGATGGAGATCCCGCCGGAGCGGGACGAAACCCGGGAATATGCGCGCATGCGCCCGATCGAGGGAGCGGTCAGCTTCCTCAACACCGGGTTCCGCGCCGGCGATACGCGACCGGTCTTTGTGGGTCTCGACCTTGAGGTCAATCCCGGCTCCATCATCGCCATCACCGGCGCGAACGGAACCGGCAAAACCACGATCCTGAAACTCATCCAGGGTATGAGTGATCTTTCGATCGGAGCGATCCGCATCGACGGCATCGATCTGCGGCAATTGCCACAGGAAGAGCTTCGCCGTCGCATCGCCTACGTCCCTCAGGACCCGAAGCTCTTTCCCGGCACGCTGCGCGACAACCTGCTTTTCGCCAACCCCTTCGCAAGCGAGGAAAAAGTCGGTGCCATCCTTCAAAAGGTGGGCCTCTCTTCCGACATCGCTCAATTGGATGAAGGTCTCCACTTTCGTGTGAAAGATTCTGAGGGTACCGACTTCTCCTCGGAATTCCTTTTCAAGTTCGCGATCGCTCAGGCCATTCTCACTGAAAGTGCGATCCTGCTCATCGACGAAATTCCGAACACGCTGCTCGATGGCGAGATCGGCGAACTCGTCCGCAGCCTTGCACTGTCCTACCGCCGTCGCGGAACACTCTTCCTCGTCTCGCACCGCTCCGACTTCCTTGTTCTCGCAGATCGCGTGGTGGCGCTGCGATATGGCAAGGTGCCGTTGGTTTCGTCGCCGGACGCGCTACTGGCGAGGGTCGCATGAGCCTCGTTCGCGTCGATCCGCGCCTGCCGCAACACATGGAGGGGGGCCTCAGCACCTCACCTCCCCGTCTCGTCATGTCGCATCCTCTCATCATCGAGGAGACGGCACCGCAACGCTTTATCCGCCATGCCTGCATCCTGATCGCAATCGGTATCCTGGCCTTCATCATTTGGTCGGGCTTCACCAGCATTCACGAAGTTTCCAAGGCTCAGGGGCTGATCGTACCGGCCGGATACGAACGCGTGGTGCAGCACTACGAAGGCGGCGTGGTCGACGAGATTCTGGTCAAACCCGGGGACCGCGTCAGCGCCGGCTCACCCCTCCTCCTCCTCAACGATGCGACGACTGCGGAAAACGTCGACGTTGCGGGGCGGCGTAAGCAAACCCTCCTGGCTCAAATCGAGGGCCTCAAGGCCTTGGCGGAAAACCGCGAGCCCGATTTTCTTTCGTTCGGCCGCGACGAGGCGGTGCTCGCCTCGGCCTCGGCCTTTGCGGCACGGCGCGAGGCCCAGAGGGATCAGCGCAGCCTCCTGAAAAGTCAGATCGAGCAGGCACGTCTCCTGGTCTCGACCTACGATGCGCAACTTGCGGCCCTCGACGACGACCTCGCTTTCGCCGAGGACAATTATGCCCGCATCGAAGCGCTTGCGAATAAAGGTTATTCCACGCGAACGCAGCTCGCCGATCGGCGCAAGGCGCGCCAGGATGTGGTCAACCGCACGCAGATCACTCTGCAACGCAAGGACGAGGCCACCGAACGCCTGGTGGAGGCGCAGAACAACCTGGCTGCCTTCGAGACGGCGATCCAGTCCGATATCGCCAACGAAATCCAGGATCTGCGGACGGCTCTCACCACGCTGGAAGGAGACCTCAGCAAGGAAGGCCGCCGTCGGGATCGGTTGACCGTTACCTCACCGGTGCGTGGCACGGTCAAATCGCTCGACATCACGACGATCGGGGGCATCGTGGCGTCGGGCCAGTCGCTCGCCACCATCGTGCCGGATGGGGAGAAGCTTCACGCCGAGACACGCCTGCCAGTGAGCGAAATCGGCTATGTCCGCATCGGGCTGCCAGTCCGCGTCAAGGTTTCGGCCTTCGATTTCACGCGTTTCGGATGGATCGAGGGCCGCGTTGCCGACATCTCCCCGGCCTCCTTCACACCAGAGGAAACCGCGCCCTACTACAAAGTTCGCATCGAACTCGACACGGAATATTTGCCGTTTGCGCCAGATGCCCGATTGACGCCCGGTATGGCTGTCTCGGCCGACATCATCACCGGCGACAAGACCCTTCTCGCCTACTTCCTCAGCCCCATCCGCAAGGCGCTGAACACCGCCTTCGCCGAGCGATGAAATGACAGACGTTCTCAGCCTCCCCACCGCGCCCTCCGAGACAACGATCAAGGCCACCGTCCTGCTGGTCGACGACGATCGCAGCGCCCTTCTGACGACCGGCGAACAGATCGAAAACCTCGGCTATGCGGTACTCACAGCCAACAACGGCGCCGAAGCCCTCACGATGCTGCGGGAAGATCCCTCCTGCGCCGACGTCGTCATGACAGACAGGATGATGCCCATCCTGGATGGCCTCGGATTCATCCGCAGGCTGAAGCGGGAGCGGGAAACCAAGGATATTCCGGCCATTTTGTTGACCGGGGCCTCCGAGGTCGAGGACGTCAGTCTCGGCATCGACGCCGGTGCCTTCTATTACTTGACCAAGCCGACGTCGCAGAAGCTCGTCGGCTCGGTGCTGCACTCCGCTTTCCAGGAGGTCCACAGGCAGCGAAAACTCCGCAACGACCTGATGGGCCACCAGGCCGCCTTCAAGACCATGCAGGCGGTGAAATTCAAACTGCGCCTGCCGGAAGAGGTGGAGCCGGTCGTCAGCATGCTCGCCAGCATGCAGGACGCACCCGACCGAACCATTCAGGGCATTTTCGAGCTCGTCCAAAATGCCGTGGAGCATGGCGTTCTGCGGTTCGGATTCGAGGCCAAGGCAGCCCTTCTGAAGGAAGGTCGCTGGGAAGAAATGCTGGCGGAGCGCGCCCACGAGCCTCTCTACCAGGATGGATGGGTCGAGGCGACAGCGATGCGCCGCGATGACGGGGTCTATGTCAGCGTCAAAGACAACGGCCCGGGCTTCAACTGGCGCAGCTTTCTCACGACCGATCCGAGCCGATCGGCAGCGCCATGCGGCCGGGGCATCTCACGTGCTGCCAACTTTGCCTTCGACCGCCTGACCTACGACAAGAGCGGCAACCAAGCCGTGGCATTCACCGCTAACAAGCCGCGAGTCAAATGGTAGACGCATCCGCAACCTCGACCGTCAGCCAACGGATGCGGACAAACCTGCCGCACCTCGTCATCGCCGTGATCGTGTTTCTGATCGCGGGCCTGATCGCATGGTACGCAAAGCTCTATTACGCGGAGCAGAATGCTCTCTTCCAGCAGGAGACGCAGCTCGTTCAGAAATTCATCCGCGTCGAGGCCGATGCCATCATCGTGCGCGTCAAGGATGCCGCGGCCTTCATCGCTGCGGACGCTGTCGAAAAAGTCGATGCCAAGCTGAAGATCGCCTCGCGAAAGTCTGCCTACATGTCGGATCTCGGCTATCTATCGACCGCAGATCCGACCAACGTCCGATCGTTCCTCGGCCAGCCTTTGCTGCAGGGCAAGCCGGAGCAAATCGAGCGTCTCGCCGAAGCTCTCCTGACGAGAGAAGGCCTTGTGTTCGCTATTTCGCCGATCGAATACCCTGATCTTTTCCCTTCACGAAAATCAAGTTCCCTCGTATTCGCCCAGGCCCTTCAGAACAACAGGGGCGCATCTGAGGCGATCATCGTCTATTCCGTCGTCGATATTAAATCAATGATAAGAGACGTATCCGATTCTCTGACGCACGGAAAAATAACTTATGCGAAATTCGATGTCAGCGGAGGATCTATTTCGTATGCGTTTGCGCCCCCGAAGAAGAGCTTCCTTTCGCGCTTCTTCTCCAGCACGGCCAAAACCGACACCTTGATCACGGGCACGTCTCAGCTTTCGACCGAAATCCAGCAATCTCCCGCCGGCCTCTATTCGCTGGCGATCATGGTGGGGGGATTGTTTCTCATCGGAGCGATTGCCTGCAGTTTGGCGCTCGTCTTCATCCGCAGCCAGCGTAAATCGCAAAGCCGGCTCCGGCAGGCCCTTGCCGACACAAAACTCGCGAGCGAGGCAAAATCGACGTTCCTCGCCAATATGAGCCATGAGATCCGCACACCTTTGAACGGCGTGCTCGGCATGGCGGAGCTTCTGTCGCGCACCGAACTGACCGGGGACCAGCGGCGCTATGCGGATCAGATCAAATCCTCCGGCAGCGTTCTCCTGGCGATTCTGAACGATATCCTCGATATTTCCAAGATCGAGAGCGGTCAGCTCGCCATCGATCCGATCCGCACGCGGCTCCGCCCCCTCCTCCGAGATACGGTTTCTTTCTACGCGGGTGCCGCCCAGCACAAGCGTGTCGAACTTCTACTCGACATCGATCCCGACCTGCCACAGCAGGTCGAGGTCGACCCGATGCGACTTCGGCAGATTCTCAGCAACCTCATCTCGAACGCACTCAAATTCACCAATGCCGGCGAAGTGATCGTTTCGGCGAAAGCGGTGAATTTTGACGGGAAGCAAGACGTTTGCACCTTAGAGTTCTCAGTCCGCGACACGGGGATCGGGATCGCTGCCGACAAGATGCCGAAGCTCTTCTCACGCTTCAGCCAGGCCGAGGAGAGCACGACCCGCCTCTATGGCGGCACTGGGCTCGGCCTCTCGATCTGCAAGGAGATCTGCGAGCTGATGGGCGGCGAGATCCGAGCCGAGAGCAGGCCCGGGAAAGGCTCCGTCTTCACGTTTTCGCTCACGCTCGACGTGCTGGAAGGAAGCGCCCGTGCCTCCGACACCGGCATCAAGGCGGCGCTCGTCTCCTCCTCCGCGTCCCAAATACGGATTCTCTCGAGGGGTCTCGAAGCCTGCGGCATTCACTGTCAGAGCTTCGTTCCTTCCAGCAAAATCGGTGAAGAAATCGCGCGGGCTTTCTACGAGGGAACGAGCTTCGATGTCCTGATCATCGACCAGGGCAGGCATATTGACGAAGCCATCGAACTGCGGCGCATCGTCATGATGCAACCGACACTGAAGGACCTGCACTGCCTCGTCCTTGGTGCACAGATGGCTCATCCGAAGTATCAGACCTTCGACATGGCTTCGATCAAGCCGATCGACGCCGGTCTCCTCAGCCGTGACGTCCAGCATCTCCTCAGCGCCGAGGCGCAGACCGACGAAACGGCAAGCACGACGGGAGCAGGCACCGACGAGGCACCTCGCTTCCATGGATACCGCGCCCTTCTCGCCGACGACAACAACGTCAATCTCCTCTTCGGCGCAGAGGTCCTGAGCGGCTTCGGCTTCGATGTCGAAACGGCAACCGACGGCTCCAAAGCCGTCGCGGCTGCGCATTCCGACGATTTCGACGTCATCTTCATGGACTGCCAAATGCCGGTGATGGACGGCTACGAGGCGACAGGCATCCTGCGCAAAATGATGGAGGAGGGATCCATCCGCCGGATCCCGATCGTCGCCGTCACTGCAAATGCCCTCAAAGGCGACCGCGAACGCTGCCTCCAGGCAGGCATGGACGCGTTCGTCTCAAAACCCATCAATATGAGCGATCTCGAAGCGCTCCTAGGAACTTTGGACGGCCTCTCTCCGGTTCACCGAACACAGACCGCCAAAGCATCGCCACAGGCAAATCTCGACGAATCCCAAAACGGAAAGAAGCCCATGACCCATTCTTCCGACAACAGCGTGCCCCCAGCCGCGCCCGCGAGCAATGCATCGTCAGGTCAGGCAGCGAAGCCTTCACCGACCGCAGGCAAGCCGCAGAATGAGGCGCAAGTTCTTGCTACATCCGGAGAGCGGCCAAAGATCCCCCTGATCGACGTCGTCGCCTTCAGGCAGACACGCGCTTCGATCAGCAAGTTCAATACGCTCATTTCTTTCTACTCGACCGACACGGCTGAATATCTGCGCAATATCCGTGAAGCACTCACGATGGGACGCATCGAAGACACCGTCCTGCCGGCACACACCATCAAGAGCTCCAGCCGAGTTATCGGCGCCATGGGCCTTGCGCATCTTGCCGAGGATTTCGAGAAACGCGCCCGCACCGGCGGTACCGATCAGGAGAAGCAGCTGATCGCTTTGCGCGTTCACATGGAGCGCATCTTCCTCCTCACCATTGAGCGCATCAAGACGCTCCTGGAGAATGAAGACAAATCGGAAGCCGCATAATAGACCGGCGCCCGACGAGGGGCTGGGCGCCACAAGGACGGGCTCAGGACGGCGGGAGGCCGCAACCTCAATCCGCGTTTGCCGATGGCATGACGAGGGTTGGGAATTGATGGCAGACGCTGCAAAAGAGCGTCGAGGGCGCATGCGCCTTGTGGCACTCCGTGCAGTCGATTTCGCCCAGATGTGACGCGTGCGGATTGGGGCTGACCGTCGTTCGGGCCGCAAGGTCTGCGTAACTGCCGTGGCAGGCGTGGCAGGCGGCATCGGTCGCCGGCGAGGTGGGCGCCTGCGTGCCATGGCAGTTTTCGCAGGTGACACCCTTTTGCTGATGCAAGGCATCCAAAAAGGCGACCTTGACGGGCGCCAGGAGGCGCGCGTCCGAACGCGGGGGAACGAGGATCGCGAGGCGCTCCTGCGGCGTCTGCGACGACGCCATAAGAGAGCCCGCGAAAATCGCCTCTCCGGGCATCAGGCCACCCAAGAGAGAAAAGCACGTCGCGAGGAAGGCGAGCGCGCCCAGCCAGACCGCGGTTCTTTTCCGCATGATTTCCCCGCTCGCAGGGGGCATGAGCCAACCGCCCGCTTCGCGGTCTTCCCCCTGCCCGTTTTATGTGGGGAGGGCCTAAGCTTGTCGCCTGTCTAAAGAGATGTTGCCCTTTGCCGCAGCGTAAGCGCGCCTTCAGCCCCCCACATCCGATTGTGCAGGGGAAGAAAGGTGCGGACCTCCCCGCCCGGATTTGCCGGGCGCGACGGACGAGGGCCGTGCGTCCCATGCGCAAGGAGGGCTCAGATATGTCCGGCACATCGGTTGCCAATCGCCGTGATTTCTTGAAGGCCGCCACAGGAGGTGCTGCAGCGATTTCGCTGGCCGGCTTCGCTGCAGACAAGGCACTCGCCGCGCCTCCTGAGAAATGGGACGAAGAAGCCGATGTCGTCATCGTGGGTTATGGCGGCGGCGGGGCCGTTGCCGCCATCGAGGCGGCAGATCAGGGCGCAGACGTGCTCATCCTGGAAAAGAACCCGTCGGATGCGCATTTCAACAACACCAACGTCTCCGGCGGCCTGTTCATCAGCACCACGGACGACGAGAAGGCATTTCAGTACATCAAGGCCTGCGTTGGCGACACGGTCGACGACGAGATGTGCCGTGCCTGGGCGCAGTCGACCGGCGACAACAAGGATTATCTTGCGCGCCTTGCCGAAAGTGTCGGCGAACCTTCAAAAATGATCCGCTTCGGCGGCGCCGAGTTTCCGGATCTGCCCGGGGCCGAGGCCGTCGAGATGTGGAGCCTGATGTCCGGCCCAGGCGCCAAGATCTTCGAAATCCTCGATAAATGCGTGCATGCGCGAAAGAATATCCGCATCGCCTATGCCTCTCCGGGCAAAAAGCTCATCAAGGGTGAAAATGGCGAGATCCTCGGCGTGATCGCCGAGCGCGGAGGCGAGGAGATCGCCGTCAAGGGTCGGCGAGCCACCGTGCTGTCCTCAGGCGGCTTCGAATACAACGAAGAGATGAAGCTCAACGCCTTTTACGGCAATCCGCGCTTCTTCTACGGGCCGGAATCCAACACAGGCGACGGCGTTGCGATGGCTTTGGCGGCGGGGGCCGGTCTTTGGCACATGAACTGGACCTCCCAGCATTGGGGCTTCCACTACAAGGACTTCCCGGTAGCGTTCAATGTCTGGGATTTTTCGTTCTCCAAGCACAGCTTCCTGGTCGTCGACCAGACAGGGCACCGCTTCTTCGACGACAGCTACAACGGCCATTCGTCATACGCCTACCTCATCTATTTCGATCCGCTGGCAGGCGTCTATCCGCGCATCCCGTCCTATCTCATCTTCGACGAGAGCGTCCGCACGATGGGCTCGCCGCTCTCGGCCAACAAGCTGACGGGAGGTCTCGTCTCCGCCAAGACGGCCAAGCACGGCTATTTCTGGAGCGACGACCAGAGCGCGGAGATCGACAAGGGCTGGATCATGAAGGCCGACACGATCGAGGAGCTCGCCGAGGCGATCCGGGCCCGTCAGGGTCCGAACGACTTCGTCGACTATGAGAGCACCATCAAGATGGACCCGGCTGTGCTGGCGGAGACGGTGGCGACCTACAACGGCTACGCCGAAGCCGGTGAAGACAAGGAGTTTTCGCGGCCGGCGAAGAAAATGGAGCCACTCGCGACGCCACCGTTCTATGCGACCGAGATCTGGCCGGTCGGCCCCAACACGCAAGGCGGTCCGCGCTATGACCCGAAAGGTCGGGTGATCGACGCCTTCGGCAAGCCGATCCCAAGGCTCTACAAAGCGGGCGAACTCGGCTCGATGTACGGCGAACGCTATCCGGCAGGTGGCGGCAACATCGCCGAGATCCTTGCCTTCGGACGCATCGCCGGTCGCAACGCCGCGGGCGAAGCCGTCTGAACCGTTCAAACACTAGAACGCGGCGGCCTTCGACGAAGGCCGCCGCACCATCGGACCAGACAGGTCGCATGCAGTCCTGGGACCGCTCGCGCGAGACGATCCCCGGGAAGACGTCGAGCCGTTCGCAGGCCTAGGCGGGCCAGCTACAGATTGGTCATCGGCCGCGGACGGCTGCCGTCGCTGAAGCGCGACAGGCGGAAGGCGTGCGGATCGGCGATCGGCTTTTCGCCGGTGACGAGATCGGCGACGAGATGCCCCGCCCCCGGACCGATGCCGAAACCGTGGCCGGAAAAGCCCGTGGCGATAATGAGGCCCGAGCAGCTTTCGACCGGCGAGATCACCGGCACGACGTCCGGCGTCGTATCGATGAAGCCCGCCCATGTCTGCACGAGGCGCGCATCATTGAAGACCGGGAAACGCCGTTTCGCTTCCTCAAAACACTTGCGCACATAGCCAAGGTCCGGCTTCGGATCGAGGACGCGGCAGGCCTCATAGGGCGACGGCTGATCGTACGGCACCGGCTTGCGCTCGCGCCATTCGCTGAAGAAGCGCTCGTCGAGACGCAGGCCGACATGGCGCCAGTCCATCGCGAGAACCGGCAGGAAATCGAAGAAGAAGCGGAAACTGTCGGGCGTCAGCGGCGCCGCATTGGAAAGCCCGTTCGCCAGCGTGTAGCCGCCATCGGCGCGCTTCCTGAGACCCAGAACGTCGTCCCAGATGGAGACCTCCGGCCCACCCTCGACCGGCGAGGTGCGGGCGACGCTCGCGCGCACCTTCAACTGCGGCAGGACGATATCGAGATCACTCAGGATGCGCCGGCTCCAGGCACCGCCCGCGACGACGACGTTCTTTGTCGCGATACGGCCGCGCTCGGTAACGACGCCGGCGACCTCGCCTGCCGCCGTCTCGATCCCGCGCGCGGCGCAATCGGTGAAGATGCGGGCGCCGCGAGCCCGGGCACCGAGCGCGATCGCGGGCGCCGCCTTCTGGGGCTCCGCGCGCCCGTCGCCCGGACACAGAAGGATGGCCTTCGGCAGGTCCTGGTCGCCCGGCAGGTATTTTTCCATCTCGCGGCCGGACAGAAGCTCCGTCACGATGCCGGAGGCGGCCGCCTTCTCGGCCCAGGCGCGATAGGCTTGCACGTCCTTGTCGTTGCGGGCGCCGTAGAGAATGCCGCATTGGGTAAAGCCGGTTTCGCCGCCGATACGCTGGTCGAGGCCACGCCAAAGGCCGAGCGCCTCGCGGATCAAATCGAATTCGCGCGGATCGCGATAGAGCTGGCGCACCCAACCCCAGTTGCGGCTCGATTGTTCGCCGGCGATGTGGCCCTTTTCGACAACCACCACATCCATGCCGCGCTCGGCCATGAACAGGGCCGAACTGACACCGATGATGCCGCCGCCGATGACGACGACATCGGCCTTTTCAGGAAATGCGCGATCGGAGACGACCGGATCGACCTGCGGTCCCATAAAACTCTCCTCTTTAAGGATGGCGCCAGACGGCACCGCCCTGCCCCGGATAGAGGGCGAGGCCATGCCTCAGGCAGAAGGAAAACTCAAACAGCATTGGCCTGATGCCGGCTTTTGATCTTGTAGCGGCCGCCTGGAACGACGAGCCTGACGGAGGTGACGACCTTGTCCCCCGCAAATGTGCGCCGGCGGATCGACAGGCATGGATCGGCGCGCCCGATCGCCAGGAGACGGGCTTCCCACGCCGCCGGCAGGACGGCCTCCACCGTATGCTCCGCCTCCGTCCAGGCGATGACGGCATTCAGATAATCGTTGGGCGTGCGTGCGGTGAAATCCTGCATCAGATAGTCCGGCGCGAGCCGCGGATTGACCAGCCGATCTTCGAGCTGAACGGGAATTCCATCCTCGCGATGGACGACCAGGCTGTGGAACACCGAGATGCCAGGGTCCACGGCGAGATCCTCGGCGATCTCCGGGCTTGCCTCCAACGTCTCGAGCAGAACGACCCGGGCGGTATAGCTGTGGCCACGCTCGGCAATCTCGTCGGCGATGTTGCGCACGGCAAAGACGGAGGTCTGTCCCTTACCCTCCGAGACGAAAGTGCCGAGCCCCTTCACCCGCGTCAGCACCCCCTCGCCCGCGAGCTCGCGCAAAGCCCGGTTCACGGTCATACGGCTCAGGCCAAGCTTGGCGGAGAGTTCGTTTTCCGACGGCACCCGGTGACGCGGCGGCCAGTCGCCCGCGGCGATCCGCTCGACAATCATCCGCTTTACCGCGGCATAACGGGGCGTCTCAGCGCCAGCACCGGCCTCGCCGGCTTCGATGCCCATTTATTAGGCCCTTTTCGCGTGTGCACAATTTGATGTCGGTTTTCGACTTGCGAGCGTTGCGATTTTGGATACAGTCACTTGTATGTACAAGCTAGAGCGCTGCGCGCCGCGATGGCAATCGAAAAGCGCGGCAAGGGCGAATAGGGCGATTTCGCACCCTTTTCCGTCCCTCGCCCGACCTGCGAAGATCCCTTCTTCGCGGTTTCGAGCCACAGCCCATGCAGCTCTCCGGGGTGTGCGTCAGCAAAGGGGGCGGCTACGCTCCGCACAGAGGAGAAGGGGATGAATTTCAAGAAGATTGCGCTGGCCGGTGCACTCGCAGCGGCCATTCTGGCGCCTGGCGCCGCTTCGGCGAAGGACTGGAAGAAGGTCACTGTGGCGCTGGAGGGCGGCTATGCGCCGTGGAACCTCACCGATGCAAGCGGCCAGATCGTCGGCTTCGAGCCCGATCTCCTCAAGGTCCTGTGCGAGCATGCCGACCTTGAATGTACGATGATCTCGCAGGATTGGGACGGCATGATCACCGCCCTCAATGCCGGCAAGTTCGACGTCATCATGGACGCTCTGTCGATCACTCCGGAGCGCCAGAAGGTCATCGATTTCACCGTTCCCTACGCGGCGACACCCGCCGTCTTCGCCGCTCCGAAGGACAGCAAGCTCGCCGATCTTCCGGGCACCGGGACGGTCATCAAGCTGGAAGACGTGCACGACCAGGCCGACGCAATCGCGCCCCTGCGCGAAGCGATGAAGGGCAAGACGATCGGCATCCAGAGCTCCACCGTCTACGCCAATTTCGTCTATGAGAATTTCGGCGACGTGGCGACGATCAAGGAATACAAGACCGCGGCCGAACGCGACCTCGACCTGTCGGTCGGACGCATCGATGCCGGCTTTGAGGACGCCACCTATCTGCTCGGCACTTTCGAGGCTTCCGAGAACAACAATCTCGCCTTCACCGGTCCAGAGATCGGCGGCCAGATCTGGGGCGAAGGCGAAGGCCTCGGTCTGCGCAAGTCGGATACCGATCTCAAGGCGAAGTTCGACGAAGCCATCAAGGCGGCGGTCGCCGACGGCACGGTCAAGACACTTAGCGAAAAGTGGCTGAAGGTCGACGTCACTCCCTAATCCAATCGGCGCCGGCCCCGCGCGCCTGAGGGTGAGGACGCCTCCAAGGTCTCCTCACCCTAAAAGGCTCTCCCTGGCCGGCATGCGGTTCGCGGCAGGTTGACGGGCACAGGCTCGCCCGCCCGCCAAAGGCGCCATCTCACCCGGCGGCGCCTCGCGCCTGCTGGCGATCGCACCGCCGCAGCAGCAACAAGAGAGACGCAATGTCCTGGATCGACCTGATCGGATTCGGACCCAACGGCCGCGGCGGCCTGCTTTTATGGGCGACGTTGATGACCTTGTCGGTCACGGCCGCCTCACTCGTCATCGGCGCCGTTTTCGGGGCGGGCGTGGCGGCCGCCAAGCTCTCGTCATCGCGGCTCGCGCGGGTCATCGGCGATGCCTATACGACGATCCTTCGCGGCGCGCCGGAACTCCTCGTCATCTATCTCGTCTATTTCGGCGGCTCGCAGGCGGTGAGCGCCATCGGCCGTCTCTTCCAATATGAGGGCTTCCTCGGCCTGCCCTCGTTTCTTGCCGGCGCGCTCGCCGTGGGCATGATCTCCGGCGCCTATCAGGCGGAGGTCTATCGCGGGGCCTTTCACGCCATCGCCAAGGGCGAGATCGAGGCAGCACGCTCCATCGGCATGGGCCGGGCGCTGCGCTTTCGCCGGATCATCATCCCGCAGATCCTCCGCTTCTCCCTGCCCGGCCTCGGCAATGTCTGGCAGCTGAGCCTCAAGGATTCGGCCCTGATATCGGTCACCGGCCTCGCCGAGCTCATGCGCACATCGCAGCTCGCCGCAGGCTCCACGCGCCAGTATTTCCTCTTCTTCATCGTCGGCGGCATCCTCTATCTGGTGCTCACCACGATCTCCGGTCAGCTTTTCGCCGCAGCCGAGCGACGCGTCGCCGTCAGCTTCTCGCACGGCCTCGGGCGGAGCTGAGCCGATGGATTTCGAGTTCCTCGCCTCCACTTTCGTGACGCTGGTCAAGGCGGTGCCGACGACTTTGGCGCTCTTCGGCGCCTCCGTCGTTCTCGGCGCAGCCCTTGCCGTCGTCCTCGTCGTCATGCGCACGGCCGGCGGACCGATCCTGTCGACCTTCTCGCGCGTCTACGTCTTCATCTTCCGCGGCTCGCCGCTGCTCATCCAAATGTTTCTGATCTATTACGGGCTCGGCCAGTTCGCGGTCATTCGCGACAGTTTTGCCTGGCCGGTGCTGCGCGAGCCTTATTGGTGCGCGGTCCTGGCACTTGCCTTCTGCACGGCAGGCTATCAGGCGGAGATCATCCGCGGCGGGTTGCAGGCGGTGCCACCGCGCGAGATCGAGGCGGCGCGTTCCATCGGCATGTCGGGCTTCCTGCTGGTGCGCCGGATCATTGCCCCGATCACTTTGCGCGCCATGCTGCCAGCCTATTCGACGGAAATCATCCTGATGGTGAAGTCGACGGCACTCGCCTCGCTCGTCACCGTCTGGGAAGTCACCGGCACAGCGCAGCGCCTCATCTCGCAGACCTACCGCACCATGGAAGTCTTCCTGGTCGCGACGCTCATCTATCTCGTCATCAATTTCATCATCGTCCGCCTGGTCGCCCTTTTGGAGCATCGGCTATCGCCGCATCTTCGCGAGCGTCCACGCATCTCCGGCGAAGGCCGCACGGTGACATCGCTGGAGACCTCCCATGACTGAAGCCCCGGTCCCGGCCATCTCGGTCAAGAACATCCACAAATCCTTCGCCAACCTCGAAGTCCTGAAAGGGATCTCGCTCGAAGCGCAAGACGGGGACGTCATCTCGATCCTCGGCGCTTCGGGGTCGGGCAAGAGCACTTTTCTCCGGTGCATCAACCTGCTCGAGACGCCGGATGAAGGCGAGATCACGGTCGCCGGCGAGACGATCAGCATGCGCCGCGACCGCCAGGGCCGGCTGATGCCGAAGGATCGCCGTCAGGTCGATCGCATCCGTGCCGAACTCGCCATGGTCTTCCAGAGCTTCAATCTCTGGTCCCATATGACCGTCCTGCAGAACATGATCGAAGGCCCGGTGCATGTGCAGAAGCGGCCGAAGGCGGAAGCCATCGAGGAGGCCGAAGCACTCCTGGAAAAGGTCGGGCTCGCAGAACGACGCGACTACTATCCCGCGCACCTTTCCGGCGGCCAGCAGCAGCGCGCCGCCATCGCCCGTGCGCTCGCCATGCGGCCGAAGGCTCTGCTCTTCGACGAGCCGACCTCGGCGCTCGATCCGGAGCTCGTCGGCGAGGTTCTGAAGGTGATGCGCAGCCTTGCCGATGAAGGCCGCACCATGCTCGTCGTCACCCACGAAATGTCGTTTGCGCGCAACGTCTCCGACAAGGTGATCTTCCTGCACCAGGGCCAAGTCGAGGCGGAGGGACCGCCGGAAGAAATCTTCACCGAATCCTCCTCCGAGCGTTTCAACCAGTTCATCACCGGCTTCAGAGGCTGAAGCTACGGAGAGCCAGAATGCCTCGCGTGTTGCTCGATCGCTCCCTCACCTGGCGGGAGGTTGCTGAGGTCGCGGAGGGGGCACCTCTCGATCTCACATCCGCCGCGCTCTCGCGCATCGATGCTGCCGCCGCCATCGTGCAAGCGATCGTCGAGCGCGGCATCCGCGCCTATGGCGTCAACACCGGTGTCGGCGCGCTCTGCGATGTCGTGGTGGAGCGGCCGCTGCAACAGCAGCTCTCGCACAACATTCTGATGAGCCATGCGACAGGCGTCGGCGCGCCGCTCCCAGTCGCCGAGACGCGCGCCATCATGGCAGCGGCGATCAACAATTACGCGCACGGCCATTCCGGCGTCCGCCGCGAGATCCCGCAAAGCCTCGCCGCGCTCCTGAATGCCGGGCTTACGCCCCTCGTGCCGGCGCGCGGCTCGGTCGGTTATTTGAGCCATATGGCGCACATCGCGCTCGTCCTCGTCGCCGTGGGCACGGTGCGGGATGGCGAACACGTCGTCTCTGCAGCCGAGGCGCTGGCGAAGGCCGGCCTTGAGCCGCTCCAGCTTCAGGCGAAGGAGGGTCTGTCGCTCGTCAACGGCACGCCCTGCGCCACGGGTCTTGCCTGTCTCGCGCTCGCGCGTGCGAAGCGCCTTCTCTCCTGGGCGGATGCGATCGCCGCAATGACGATGGAAAATCTTGGCACCAACCCGGCCGCTTTCGCGCCCGAGGCGCTGACGCTGCGCCGCTCCGACGGTCTGCAACAGGTTGGGGCCCGCCTGCGGCACTACCTTGAAGGCAGCGGCATCGTCGCCGCCGCCATCGGCAAGCGCACACAGGATGCCCTGTCGCTGCGCGCCGTGCCGCATGTTCATGGCGCTGCCCGCGACCTTTTCGAGGCCGCAGCCACTGTCATCGACCGCGAACTCGCCTCCGTCACCGACAATCCGCTCGTCACCGGCACGCCCGAGGCACCTCACGTGCATTCTCAGGCCCATGCCGTCGGCGCGGGACTTGCCCTTGCCCTCGACGGCCTGGCGACGGCCGTCGCCGAAGTCTCGGCGATGTCGGAGCGGCGCCTCGACAGGCTTCTCAGTCCGATGGTGAGTGGGCTTCCGGCGTTTCTCGCGGCCGAAGGCGGCGCGGCATCCGGCTTCATGATCGCGCAATATGCGGCCGTCTCGCTCGTCAACGAGAATCGTCGCCTCGCCACGCCAGCGAGCCTCGACGGCGGCATAACCTCTGCCTTGCAGGAAGACCATCTCTCGCATCCGACGCCTGCCGCGTTGAAGGCGCTTGCGATTGTTGAAAACGCCACCCGCCTCCTTGCGATCGAGTGGCTTGCCGCCGGCCAGGCCTATGCCTTTCAGACCGCGGCGCGTGCGCCCGCGACCGATCGGCTTTTCGCGCAGCTCCGCGGCTTGCTTGCCTTCTATGCCGACGACCGACCGCTCTCGCAGGATATGGAGACGGCGTTCCAATTCCTGTCTTCGGAAGAACCCGCTACGCGCTAAGCCTCAGCCGCGCCGCCGGCCGATCTTGCGGACGTAGAGCTCCAGCCGGTGCGAGACGATTTCGTAACCGAGCGAGCGGGCGATCTCTTCCTGCAGCGCCTCGATCTTGTCGGAGCGGAACTCCACCACCTCGCCCGTATCCGTATCGATCAGGTGGTCGTGATGGGTGCCGCCAGCCGGCTCGAAGCGCGACGGCCCGCCTTCGAAGACATGACGCTGGATGGCGCCGCGATCCTCAAGAATCTTCATCGTGCGGTAGACGGTGGACAGTGAGACAGTGGCGTCGATCTCGGAAGCGCGTCGGAAGATCTCCATCGCGTCGGGGTGCTTTTCCCCCTCCTCCAGGATCTTCAAGATCGTCTTGCGCGCCCGCGTGATCCGGATTCCCGCATCGCGCAGCTCATTCTCGTAATCGCGGCGGTTCTTGGCTTCACCCATTATCCCCCTCTAGCGCCTGATGGGACGGCTGCAAAGAGCGGCGCGGCCGGCAAAATCATGCGCCGGCAACCCCAATCCGGTCGCGCCCGCCGATGCGCGTGACCGAACGTTCACCCAAAGCATCATATATTTGCAAATGATTTGCAATTTCATTTACAAATCAGGGCGGCCATGGGACAAGGGCTATCCGGCGGCACAGCCGCGTCGGCGCCCCGCAGCGCCTATTGATGGAGGACGCCTCGTGAAGGGATCTCGATTGCTTGCCGTGCCAGGCGCCCTTGCCATCGTCCTGGTCGGGGCTCTGCATGCCGTCCCGGCGGCAGCGGAGCTCAAGGCCGTCACGACCTTCACGATCATCGCCGACATGGCGCAGAACGTCGCCGGCGAGGCGGCGGAGGTCCAATCGATCACCAAACCCGGCGCGGAGATCCACAATTACCAGCCGACGCCGCGCGATCTTCTGCGCGGGCGCAATGCCCAGCTCGTCCTGCGCAACGGGCTCAATCTGGAGCTCTGGTTTGAACGCTTCCTCGCCAATCTCGGCGACGTCACCAATGTCGTCGTCTCCGATGGCGTGGAGCCGATGAGCATTTCGCAGGGGCCCTATAACGGCAAGCCGAACCCGCATGCCTGGATGTCGCCGACGAGCGCCCTCATCTATGTCGACAACATTCGCGACGCCTTTATCGCCGCAGATCCCGACAATGCTGCGACCTACAAGGCAAATGCGGAGGCCTACAAAGAGAAGATCCAGGCGGTCATCGCACCGATCCAGGCGGAGCTTGAACAGATCCCGGACGACAAACGCTGGCTCGTCACCAGCGAGGGCGCGTTCAGCTATCTCGCGCGCGATTTCAATCTCAAAGAGCTCTATCTGTGGCCGATCAATGCCGATCAGCAGGGCACGCCGCAGCAGGTGCGCGCCGTCATCGACGCCATCAATGAGCACGATATTGCCTGCATCTTCAGCGAAAGCACCGTCTCCGCCAAGCCGGCCGAGCAGGTGGCGCGCGAAACCGGCGCTACATATGGCGGCGTGCTCTACGTCGATTCCCTGAGTGACGAAAACGGGCCGGTGCCGACCTATCTCGACCTCCTGCGCGTCACCTCCGACACGATCGCAAAGTGCCTCGCGCCATGATGATGTCCTCAGACCCCATCACCCCGCGTGCTACGCCAGAACGTGCGCCAGAACGCGCCTCGGAGCCCGCGTCGGGCGATCCGTCCGGCATCGCCGTGCGTCACGCCACCGTCACCTACCGCAATGGCCACACGGCGCTGCGTGATGCGAGCTTTGAGATCCCGACAGGAACCATCACGGCGCTCGTCGGTGTCAACGGCAGCGGCAAGTCCACTCTCTTCAAGGCGATCATGGGCTTCGTGCCGGTTGCCGGCGGCTCGATTTCCGTACTTGGCGGCAGCGTCGAGGCGGCACTGAAAAAGAACCTCGTCGCCTATGTGCCGCAGAGCGAGGAGGTGGACTGGAATTTCCCCGTCCTCGTGGAAGACGTCGTGATGATGGGCCGCTACGGGCGCATGAACTTCCTGCGCCGACCGAAGCGCGCCGATCATGCTGCGGTCGCGACGGCCCTTGAACGCGTCGGCATGAGTGATTTCCGCAAGCGCCAGATCGGCGAACTTTCAGGCGGCCAGCGCAAGCGGGTGTTTCTCGCCCGCGCGCTCGCCCAGGATGGACGGGTCATCCTCCTCGACGAGCCGTTTACGGGCGTCGACGTCAAGACGGAGGATGCGATTATCGCGCTTCTGCGCGACCTGCGCGACGAGGGACGGGTGATGCTCGTCTCCACGCATGATCTCGGCTCGGTGCCGGAATTCTGCGATCGCGCCGTTCTCGTCAAAGGCACGGTGCTCGCCTCCGGGCCGACGGGCGAGATCTTCACGCGCGCCAATCTGGAACGCACCTTCGGTGGCGTCCTGCGCCATTTCGATCTTGCCGCCACCGACCAGGGACGGCCGATCGGGATGATCTCCGATGACGAAAAACCCTTCCTCGTCTATGGCGAGCGCGACGAGGCCGCCTCGCCGGAGAAGGATGCGGAGCGGCCATGAGCCAGCTTCTGGAACCCTTCGCCTATCAGTACATGGTCAATGCCATGTGGGTGAGCGCGCTCGTCGGCGCCACCTGCGCCTTCCTCTCCGCCTATCTGATGCTGAAGGGATGGTCGCTGATCGGCGACGCGCTCTCCCATTCCATCGTTCCGGGCGTCGCCGGCGCCTATATGCTGGGCCTGCCCTTCTCCTTCGGCGCCTTTCTCTCCGGCGGACTTGCGGCCGGCGCCATGCTCTTCCTCAACCACCGTACCAAGCTGCGCGAAGACGCCATCATCGGCCTCATCTTCACATCCTTTTTCGGGCTCGGGCTCTTCATGGTGTCGCTGTCGCCCGCCGCCGTTGACATTCAGACGATCGTGCTCGGCAACATTCTGGCGATCACGCCCGCCGACACGATGCAGCTCGTCATCATCGCCGCGGTGTCGCTCACCATCCTCATCGCCAAGTGGAAAGATCTGATGGTGGTGTTCTTCGACGAGAACCATGCCCGCTCGATCGGCATCAACCCTGTCCTGATGCGACTCGTCTTCTTTACGCTGCTGAGCGCCTCGACCGTCGCCGCATTGCAGACGGTCGGCGCATTCCTCGTCATCGCCATGGTGGTGACACCCGGCGCCACGGCCTATCTTTTGACCGACAGGTTCCCCCGCCTCATCGTCCTCAGCGTCGTCATCGGGGCAACAACGAGCTTCGTCGGCGCCTATGCGAGCTATTTTCTGAACGGCGCCACCGGCGGCATCATCATCGTCCTGCAGACGCTGATCTTCCTCATCGCCTTCGTCGTGGCGCCCAAGCACGGGCTTCTCGCCGCCAAGCGCCGCGCCCGCGAGGCGCTTGATGAGGATGCCAGAGCGCGCGAGCCGCATGCTCTGGCCGCCGAGCTGCAGCCGGGAGACCCGGCATGAACGCGCTCGACTTCGCCATCCTGCCCTTCACCTTGCCCTTCATGCGCGAGGCGATGGTGATCGCGGTTCTCGTTGCCGTTCCCTCGGCGCTTTTGTCGTGCTTTCTCGTGCTGAAGGGGTGGTCGCTGATGGGCGATGCCATCTCGCACGCCATTTTTCCGGGCGTGGTGATCGCCTATCTCGTCGGCCTGCCGCTCGTCGTCGGCGCCTTCGCCGCCGGCATGACCTGTGCCATCGCCACCGGCTATCTCAGCCAGAATTCCCGCATCAAGCAGGACACGATCATGGGCATCGTGTTCTCAGGCATGTTCGGCTTCGGCCTCGTCCTCTACACGAAGATCCAGACCGAAGTGCATCTCGACCACATCCTGTTCGGCAACATTCTGGGCGTGCTGCCCGTCGATCTGTGGCAGAGCGCGGCGATCGCTCTCCTCACCGTCGCCATTATCGCCGCCAAGTGGCGCGACCTTCTCCTGCACGCCTTCGATCCGCAGCATGCCCGCGCCATCGGGCTTCCCGTGCGGCTCATGCATTACGGGCTTCTCGCCATTTTATCTTTGACGATCGTCGGCGCGCTCAAGGCAACGGGCATCATCCTGACGATCGCGCTTTTGATCGCACCGGGCGCCATCGCCTTCCTCGTCACACGCCGTTTCGGGCCGATGATGCTGGTGGCTGTGTCCCTGTCGGTCGCCTGCGCGTTTCTCGGCGTCTATGCGAGCTTCTTTATCGACAGCGCGCCGGCTCCGACGATCGTGCTTCTGCTCGCCGCATGTTTCGTCGCGGTTTTCATCGCAATGACGCTAACCGCCCGATTGCGCGGCGAAAGCGCAACGGCCCGCATCACCCCGCAAAATCCCGGCTGATCTGGTCCTGACGAAACGAAATCCGGCGGCTTTCGTGCCTCACGAGGAGACGCGAAAGCCGCCGGGAATCTCTCACATCATTCAGGGATGCGGCGGACGGCACCCTTGTCGGCGCTCGTCGTCAGTGCCGCATAGGCCTTGAGGGCCGTCGTCACCTGCCGCTTGCGCGGCTTGGCCGGCTTCCAACCCGCCTTGTCCTGCTCGGCACGCCGACGCGCGAGCTCCGCATCGTCCACCAGAAGATTGATGGTCCGGTTCGGGATGTCGATCTCGATCGTGTCGCCATCGTGCACGAGGCCGATCCCCCCGCCCTCGGCAGCCTCAGGCGAGGTATGGCCGATCGACAGGCCCGACGAGCCGCCCGAAAAACGACCGTCGGTGACAAGCGCACAGGCTTTGCCGAGGCCTTTCGACTTCAGATAGCTCGTCGGATAGAGCATCTCCTGCATGCCCGGTCCACCCCGCGGCCCCTCGTAGCGGATCACCACGACATCGCCGGGCTGGACCTTGTTCGACAGGATCGCATGCACGCTCTCGTCCTGGCTTTCAAAGACCCGCGCGGGACCTGAGAACTTCAGGATCGACTCGTCGACGCCCGCCGTCTTCACGATGCAGCCGTCGATCGCGATATTGCCCTTTAGAACGGCAAGCCCCCCATCCTTGGAGAAAGGATGGTCGGCATCGCGGATGACGCCCGCCTCGCGATCGAGATCGAGTTCCTTCCAGCGATTGTCCTGGCTGAACGCTTCCTGGCTCGGCACGCCCCCCGGCGCGGCACGGTAGAATTCCGACACCGTCTCGGAGGCTGCACGCCGCACGTCCCAGCGCTCGATCGCATCGCCGAGCGTCTCTGCATGGACGGTCGCGACATCGCGGTTGATCAGCCCCGCACGATCGAGTTCACCGAGGATCGCCATGATGCCACCGGCGCGGTGCACGTCTTCCACATGCACGTCATTCTTGGCCGGCGCCACCTTACACAGGACCGGGACATGCCGCGACAGGCGGTCGATGTCGTCCATGGTGAAGTCGACCTCGCCCTCCTGAGCCGCGGCCAGGATGTGCAGGACGGTGTTGGTGGAACCGCCCATGGCGATGTCGAGCGCCATGGCGTTCTCGAACGACGCCTTGGTTGCGATCTTGCGCGGCAGGACGCTCTCGTCGTCCTGCTCGTAGCAGCGCTGGGCGAGGTCGACGATCAGATGCCCCGCCTCAACGAAGAGCCGGCGGCGATCTGCATGGGTCGCAAGCGTTGTGCCGTTGCCAGGCAGGGACAGGCCCAGGGCTTCCGTCAGGCAGTTCATGGAGTTGGCCGTGAACATGCCCGAGCACGACCCGCAGGTCGGGCAGGCGGACCGCTCGATCACCTGCACGTCCTCTTCGCTGACACGGTCGTCGGCCGCCGCCACCATCGCATCGATCAGATCGAGGGATTGCGACTTGCCGTCGAGCACCACCTTGCCGGCTTCCATCGGGCCGCCGGAGACGAACACGGTCGGGATGTTGAGGCGCATCGACGCCATCAGCATGCCGGGAGTGATCTTGTCGCAATTGGAGATGCACACCATCGCATCCGCGCAATGCGCATTGACCATATATTCCACGGCATCGGCGATGAGCTCGCGCGAGGGCAGCGAATAGAGCATGCCGTCATGGCCCATGGCGATGCCGTCATCGACGGCGATGGTGTTGAATTCCTTGGCAACGCCCCCCGCCGCCTCGATCTCGCGGGCCACGAGCTGGCCAAGATCTTTGAGGTGCACATGGCCCGGTACGAACTGCGTGAAGGAATTCACGACGGCAATAATCGGCTTGCCGAAATCGTTGTCCTTCATGCCGGTGGCGCGCCAAAGGCCGCGCGCGCCGGCCATGTTTCGTCCATGGGTGGTTGTGCGTGAGCGATAAGAGGGCATTGGTTTTTGGTATTCCTTCTGGCCTTGTGAGGCCGGTGGCACGACGACATTGGGCAAGGCCGATCGGCCCGTCGCGCCACGGCACGGATCCGCGAAAGGCGGACCGGCCCAGCTAATAAGCGTCCCCGCCCGGCTCGGCAACGCCCTGAGCGCAAAAGGACGAATCTCGCCGCCAGCGCCCGGCCTTGTGTCGACACCAACGTTCGGGGCCGCTTACGCCCAAACCAACGCTGCAGCCGTCGATCTCCGGATAGCGAATTCCACAAGCCCGGCGGGCCTCAGGCCAGAATTACGCCGCGCCGAATTTTTAGGCTTGCAACTGGTATACCAGTCAGCCAGTCTGATCGTCATGGCTGTTTCCTTCGAGTTTGAGCGCGACCGCGCCTATAGCCGCCTCGTCGATTTGATCTTCGGGGGCAGCTTCGAGGCCGATCAGCCTTTGTCGGAACGCAAGCTCGCCCAGCAGCTCGGCATCGGACGCATGCCGGTGCGCGACGCGCTGCGTCAGCTCGAGCAGGAAGGGGTCGTGGAGGTGAAGCCGGCGCGCGGCACCTTCATCCGCAAGCTCTCTGCGGGGGACATCGGCGACATCTACGAGCTGCGCGAGGCCCTCGAATGTCTCGCCACCCGCCGGGCTGCCGAACGGGGTCCGAGCCTCGCTTTGAGCGCATGCGGAGAGAAGATGCGCATCATGGCGCGCGATCCCTCCGCCTTCACGTCGCGCGAGATCGACGACGTCGGCACCGACTTCCACGACGCCCTCATCCAATCTTCCGCCAGCGCCCCTCTTGCCGAGATGGTGCGCCTGATGCGCATGCGATTCCGCCTGGCATTCCACCTGCCGCGGTATTTCGCACACGCCCTCGTCCAGGAAATCCTGGTCGAGCACATCACGATCTTCGAAGCGATCGTGGACCGCCAGCCCGAGAAAGCCGCCGAATTGATGCGCAGACATCTGAAGCGTGGTCTCGAGATCCGCCTGGAGCTCGAGCGGGCGCCCGGAACAGACAAGACCAAAGACAAAACAAGAGGCACAGAGAACATATGATGAAGCACCTATTCGCCGGCGGGCTTCTCGTCGGCGCAATCTCCGCCGCCGGCTTTCAGACGCCGGCCATCGCAAGCACCCTCGACGACGTGAAAGCCGCCGGCGTCGTCACCTGCGCCGTCAACGGCAGCCGGCCGGGCTTTTCCTCCGTGGACAGCCAGGGCGCCTGGCAGGGTCTCGACGTCGACACCTGCCGCGCCATCGCCGCGGCCACTCTCGGCGATGCGAGCAAGGTAAAGCTGCTCAAGACCAACAATCAGACGCGTCTCACCGCCCTGCAAACCGGTGAAGTCGACGTCACCGTCGCCAACACCACCTGGACGCGCGGCCGCGACACCGATCTCGGCCTCGATTTCGTCTCCCCGACTTTCTACGACGGCCAGGGCCTGATGGTGCCGAAGGAACTCGGCGTCACGAGCGTTGCCGAACTCGACGGAGCGAGCGTGTGCGTGCGCCCCGGCTCCACCTCCGAGCGTGTCGTCTCCGACATTCAGAAGAAGTACGGCATCTCGATGCAGCTCGTGGTGATCGAGGACCAGAAGGAGATCAACACGGCCTTCTTCGGCGGACGCTGCGACGTTGCCGTGCAGTCCTCCTCCGGCCTCTCCTCGACGCGTGCTGCCGTCGCCCCCAATCCGGACGATTACGTCATCCTGCCCGAGCTCTTCGGCAAGGACCCGATGGGACCGGTGGTGCGGCAGGACGATCCGCAATGGCGCGACATCGTGCAGTGGACTGTCTTCACGCTCTTCCAGGCTGAAGAGAGCGGCATCACCTCCGAAAACGTCGACGAGATGAAGGAAACCAGCGACGACGCGGCCGTCCGCAGGCTGTTGGGCGTCGACAAGGCAGGCGGCGACGGCCTCGGGCTTGATCAAGACTGGGCCTACAACGTCATCAAGCAGGTCGGCAATTACGGCGAGGTCTTCGATCGCAATGTCGGCAAGGGCTCTCCCTTGAAGCTCGATCGCGGCATCAACGCCCTCTACACCGACGGCGGCCTCATCTACTCGCCGCCCCTCTGAGATCACTCGTGAGATCACTTGAGAGATCGATGCGGCCGAGGTCATGACCCACATTCCCTCGACGAACGGTGAGAGCGCGGTGCCATTCTGGCGCCAGCCGCGCTCTCGCGCCATCGCCTGGCAGGCGCTGCTTCTCGCAGCGCTTGCCGCCCTTGGCATCTGGCTCGTGCTCAACGCGCGTCAGGCGCTGATCGACCGCGGCATGACCTCTGGTCTTGGCTTTCTCTTCGACCAGACGCAATTCGCCCTCGGCGAAGCCTTCTTCACCTTCACCTCGGGTGACACCTATCTCAAAGCCTTCGCCGTCGGCCTCGGCAATACGGTGTTGCTGTCTGCCGTCAGCATCGTAACGGCCAGCATTATCGGCGCGATCGTGGGCTTCGCTCGGCTTTCGCCCAACGCGCTCGCAAGCGGCATTGCGCGCGCCTATGTCTACGCCTTCCGAAACACGCCGCAGCTCGTCCAGATCGTCTTCTGGTACACCTTCTTCACACTGTTTCCCGCAGCACGTCTTTCCTGGTCCTTCTTCGACGTCGCATTTGCCTCCAACCGGGGGCTGACCATCCCGGCACCAGAGAACATGACCGCCTTCACCGCGATCGCGGCTGCCTTCCTCGCCGGCTGCGCGCTCGCCTGGCGGGTCGCGTATCTGGCCGACCGGCGCCGTCGGCGCACCGGGCAAAAATGGAAGTCCGCGAAGCCGGTTCTTGTCGCCACGATCTTCGTGCCGGCCCTGCTCGTCTGGTTCCTTTTCGGTATGCCGCTCGCCTGGTCGGTCCCGGAGCTGAAGGGGTTCAATTTCGCCGGCGGCATAACGTTGTCGCCGGAATTCCTCGCCATCTATTTCGGCCTTTCTTTCTATATCGCAGCCTTCATCGCCGAGATCGTCCGCGGCGGCCTGCTCAGCGTCGATTCCGGGCAGATCGAGGCGGCCAACGCCATTGGCCTCACCCGGATCGACCTTTATCGCCGCGTGGTCGCGCCACAGGCGCTGCGCGTCATCATCCCGCCCCTCGCGGCGCAATATGTGAGCCTGTTGAAGAACTCCTCGCTCGGCGTGGCCGTCGGCTACCCGGATCTCTTCTCCGTTTCCAACACCATGCTCACCTATTCCGGCCGCACCATTGAGGTCCTGTGCATCATGGCGGCTGTCTATCTCGCGTTGTCGCTCGCGATCGGCGCGGTCGCGAATTTCGTCAACAGCTTCGTGCAGATCCCGGAGCGGTGATGATGATGGAAGTTCCGGCATCCTACGCAAAAATCGGCGGCGCTCCGGCGCGCATGCCGCCCCTCGGCAGCACGGGTGTTCTCGCCCGCCTGCACAAACGCTATTTTGCGACGCCGCTGATGAGCGTCGTCACGGTCGTGCTTGCGGCGATCATCGTCTGGGCGCTCACGGGCCTCTTCCGCTGGGCCATCTGGGACGCCGTCTGGTATGCGCCGGAAGGTACCGCGTGCCGGGATGCCGCCGGGGCCTGCTGGGCGGTGATTACCGAAAAACACCGTGTCATGCTCTTCGGCGCCTTCCCCTATGAGGAGCAGTGGCGGGGCGCCGTGATCATCGCCCTTTGGCTCGTCTGGGGCGTCTTGACGGCCACGCGTCTCTTCGCCGTGTCGCTGCGCCTTCTCGGCTGGCTTGTCATCTTCGTTGCGACGATCGCACTCCTGCGTGGCGGTATCTTCGGTATGCCGCATGTCGGAACGGATCTCTGGGGCGGGCTTCCCCTCACCTTTCTCATCTTCGGCGGCACCGTCGCCGGCGGCCTGCCGCTCGCCATCCTGCTTGCGCTAGGGCGTCGCTCACAGCTGCCCGCCATCCGTTTCTTGTCGATCGCAACCATCGAATGCGTGCGCGGCATTCCGCTTCTCGTCGTTCTCTTTTTCGCCGCGCTCATCCTGCCGCTCTTCCTGCCGCCACAGCTCAATGTCGATAAGCTCGTGCGGGCGGAGATCGGCATGATCATCTTCTTTGCGGCCTATGCCGCGGAGGTGGTGCGCGGCGGGCTGCAGGCCCTGCCCGACGGACAGGAGGAAGCCGCAAAAGCGCTCGGCCTGCGTTACTGGCAGCGCATGCGCAAGATCGTGCTGCCACAGGCGCTGGCGATCTCCATCCCCGCGCTCTTCAACGACATCATCCGCGCCTTCAAGAACACCACCTTCTTCGCCATCCTCGGCCTCTTCGACGTGCTCGGCGCCACCAAGGCCGCCCTGCAAGATCCGAACTGGGTGCGCTACGGGCTCGAAGGCTATCTCTTCGTCTTCCTGCTCTACTTCCTCATCTGCTCCGGCATGTCGCTTTACGGCCGGTCTTTGGAACACGCCAACGCCAGCCGCGGCCGCAAGGTGGAGCGCTAACGATGACGGCTCAAAAAAACCTCGTCGTCACCATGCAGGCGGTCAACAAATGGTTCGGCAAGCACCATGTGCTGCGCGATGTCTCGCTCGGGCTCGCAAGCGGCGAGCGGATCGTGTTGTGCGGGCCGTCAGGCTCCGGCAAATCGACGCTGATCCGTTGTATCAACGGGCTTGAGGGCTTTCAGGAAGGCACGCTCACCGTTTGCGGCACGACGCTCAACGGCACGCAGGAACGGCTTGCAGAGGTGCGCCGGCACACCGGCATGGTGTTCCAGAACTTCAATCTGTTTCCGCATCTCTCCATCATGGACAATCTCACGCTCGGCGCGATCTATGCGCGCGGCGAGCCGGAAGATGCAGCAACCGAGCGCGCCAAGGCGCTGCTTGAGCGCGTCCAGCTCACCTCGCAGACGTGGAAATATCCCGGCCAGCTTTCCGGCGGCCAACGCCAGCGCGTGGCGATCGCCCGTGCCCTCATGCTGGAGCCGGAAGTGATGCTCTTCGACGAGCCGACATCGGCGCTCGACCCTGAAATGGTGCACGAGGTCCTCGACGTCATGGAGGAGCTGGCCCAATCCGGCCAGTCGATGATCGTCGTCACCCACGAGATGGGCTTTGCCCGCCGCGTCTCCGATCTCGTCGTCTTCATGGATCAGGGCGAGATCGTCGAGGCCGCCCCGCCGGATACCTTTTTCTCCGCCCCCGCCACCGACCGCGCTCGCGGTTTCCTCGGCCAGATCTCCCACGCGACCTAGGACCTCAATGAACGATCCGAAAGCCGAAGCCGACCTCGTCGGCGAACACCCCTCGCCCCTTCTTCTTGCCGACGGCACGCCGAACTGGCGCAAAATCCGCGGGCTCTTCCCGGCAACGGAGAAGACCGCCTACCTCGATATCGCCCGCAAAGCGCTGCTGCCGACTTTGGCAGAAGAGGCTGCACATGAGTGGTTCGCCGACATCGCCTCATCCGATGCGGGCCGCCATTCCTTTTCCATGGACAGTGTGGAAGCGACGCGCCAGCAGGTTGCCGCAACCTTCGGCGCGGCTCCAGAGACGATCGCTCTCGTCAAAAACACCTCCGAGGCGATCAATATCGTGGCCCAGGGCTTCGACTGGCGCGACGGCGACAATGTCGTCATCTCCGAGGCTGAACACGAGAACAACACCTTCCCGTGGCGCCCACTCGCCCATCGCGGGATCGAGGTGCGCGTCGTCCCCACCGATCCCTCAGGGATGGTCACGACGGAAGCGCTCGCAGGCGCCATCGACGCACGCACCCGCATCCTTTCGATCGCCTGGGTCGCCTACGGCCTCGGACAGCGCGCCGATCTCGACGTCTTGTCGGCACTCTGCCGGGCGCAAGACATCCTCTTCGTCGTCGATGCAATCCAGGGGCTCGGCGTCCTTGAGCGACGGCTCGACGATTTCGGCGCCGATGTCGTCGCCGCTGGCGGTCACAAGGCGCAGATGAGCGTCACCGGTGCCGGGCTCATGTATGTCGCGCCGCGGGCGCTCAACCGTTTCCAGCCGCCCTTCGCTGCGAAATACTCCTTCGACACGCTCGACCGCACGGTCGCCGATCCGGTCTATGCGCCGGACGCGCACCGTTTCGAATATGGCAATCCGAACTTTCTCGGTCTCGCCATTCAGCGTCGTTCGGCGGAATTCATCGCCGCCATCGGGCTCCATGCGATCGAAGAGCGGGTGCACGCGCTCACCGATCTTGTCATCGAGGGGGCCGACCGCATCGGTGTCAAAGTGCGCACGCCCCGGCCCTGGCATGAACGCGCCGGGATCGTCAGTCTCGATCTTGGCGGCGTTTCCGCCGACGCGCTGGAAGCCGAACTTGCCGAGGAAGGCATCCGGGTTGCAGCGAAAGACGGGCATCTGCGTGCGGCCGCGCATTTTTACAACAACGAGGAGGACGTCGCGCGCCTGTTCGACCGCCTCCAACACCATTTGAGCAAAGCCAGACAATGACCTCTGCGACCTCTGCGACCTCTGCGATCGAGATCGACCTCGTTTCAGACACCTCCACCCGCCCGAGCCGTGACATGCTCGCCCGGATGATGGCAGCCGAAACGGGCGACGAGCAGCGCGGCGAGGACCCGACGGTTCTTCGGCTTTGCGAACAGATCGCCGGTCTTCTCGGCATGGAAGACGCGCTCTTTCTGCCGTCTGGGACGATGTGCAACCAGATCGCCTTCCTCGTTCATTGTCGGCCGGGTGATGAGATCATCGCCGCCGAAAATGCCCATGTCTTCGGTTCCGAGGGGGCTGGCGCCTCCGCGCTTGCGGGCGCGCAGTTTCACACCATCGCGACACCGAGCGGCATCTTCGACGCGGCCGCGGTCGCCGCGCATATTCGGGCGCCTCGTATGCGCCGTCCCCGCAGCCGGGTGATCTCAGTCGAGCAGACGACAAACCGAGGCGGCGGAGCGATCTGGCCGGTCGAAGAACTTGCCGCCATCGTCGCGCTCGCCCGCGAGCACTCTCTTGCGGCCCATATGGACGGCGCGCGCCTCTTCAATGCCGTCGTCGCCGCCAAGACGCCCGCAAAGATCTTCACCGCAGGCTTCGACAGCGCCTGGGTCGACCTTTCCAAGGGTCTCGGCTGCCCGGTGGGCGGCGTGCTTGCCGGCTCAAAGGACTTCATCGCCGAAGCCTGGCATTGGAAGCACCGTCTCGGCGGCGCCATGCGCCAGTCAGGGATCCTGGCTGGCGCCGGCCTTTACGCGCTGGACCACAATGTCGAACGCCTCGCCGAAGACCATGCCAATGCCCGCCTCTTTGCCGACATCGTGCGCGGCCTCGATGGAGTGACCGTCTCCCCGGAGAATGTCGTCACCAATATCCTGTTTCTGGAGCTCGATGAGCGGCTCGAGGCCGCCGCCATCGCGACGGCACTGAAAGAGCATGGGGTCCGCATCGGCGTCGAAGGTCCGCGCCGCATGCGCGTCGTCACGCATCTCGACGTGACACGCGACGGCGTCGAGCGCGCCGGCAGGGCTTTTGCGGAGACCGTGCAGACGATGCTCGGCTGAGCGCCAGCGGCGCTCAGAACCCGCTTTTCGGGCAGTAATTCTCCTGGAAATGCGCGAAAGCCTGCCGGATCTCCTCTTCGCTCGCAGCGACATAGCCGAAGCGGTTGCCGTCGAACGCCTCGCAGGCATGGCCCTTCTGCGGCTCGCAGCGCTCCACATCAGCACCGACAACATCGATCGAGATCATTCCGGACGGCGTCGGGTTCTCATCATGGCGTATCTCAAGATCGCGCGCGCCGGAAAAATCGTACTTCATCGTCACGACCGTGCCGTTGCCGCGTATCTTGAGGTCGTAGCGGCAGGCTGTGACCTTCTTGAGCTCGTAATCGAGCGACATCGTGTAGGTCTTGTCGGCGCCAAAAGAGCGTGAGTATTCGAAGCGCCAGACGCCTTCCTTGGTCGTCGGCGTGACGGTGCGCACGGCCTCGTCTTCGTCGACGACGCGCTTCATCTCGCCGCCCGGCCGCACGCCGGCCAGCAGGAACTCCACCGTCGCCTCCGCTGACTGGGCTTGCGCGGTGTCGCTGAAGCCTGCAATCGCCAGCATGGCGCAAACCAGATGCGCGCCCCGCCGGCGAACCGGGCTCAATCGAAGATTATGCGTAGGCATGACGCCTCCATCGTTGACGGGAAGCGGGAGCCGATCCGCTTCGCTGCGGATCCGTTTGCAAAGTGACGGGCCGGGCTGCGCTTGCCGCATGTGTTTGTCCCATGAGGGATAACACGGCCACGCGTGGCATTCAGTCGGTCTTAGCGTCGCCCTTCAAACCGGGGCCCACTCATTTCGAAGACGCCGCGATTTAGTCGGCTCATCAGGGGCGATGAGCGTGGGGGAAACGAAAGCGGGGGCCAGCCCTCCGTGATGAGGCCGGCGTCGGCGCGGGTTATGTCAAGACAGGGCGTCTGTGGGGGCAACACCGCTCGTCTCGACGAACCAACCCGCGCCAACCTCTTCAAGAACATCGGAGAGGTCTGGAAAGACACCCCTCCGACACCTTCACCGGACCGTCATTCAGGCGCGAAGCGCTGAGCAGATCTTGGCGATGCGGCTTGCTGCTTCCATCAGCCTGGCATCATCGACAGCAAAGCTCAGCCGCACATAACCCGGTGCGCCAAAGGCTGTGCCCGGCACCATCGCCACCTCACCCTCTTCCAGGATGACGCGGGTGAAATCGGCATCATCCTCGATCTTCGTGCCGGCAGCCGAGGTTTTGCCGAGGAAATCATGGCAGCCGGCGAGGATATAAAACGCACCCTCCGGCGCCTCGCAGGTGAGGCCGGCTTCAACCAGTTTCGGCAGAACGAGATCGCGGCGCCGACGATAGACGGCGCGGTGGCTCTCGAGATGATCTTGCGGGCCTTCGAGCGCCGCGAGCGCTCCGGCCTGGCTGATCGAAGAGGCGCAGGAGGTGCTTTGCGATTGCAGCTTGCGCACTTCACGCATCACCTCGGCCGGCCCACCGCCATAGCCGAGCCGCCAACCGGTCATGCAATAGGCCTTGGAGACACCGTTGACGGCGACCGTGCGCTCCAGGAGCCGAGGCTCAACCGCCGCGATGGAGTGGAACGAGGTCTCTCCAAAGACGACATGCTCGTAGATGTCGTCGCTCAAAATGCCGACTTGCGGATGTTCCAGAAGGACGTCAGCGAGCGCGCGCAAATCGGCCTCGCCATAAACCGCACCGGTCGGGTTGCAGGGCGAATTGATGACGAGCCAGCGTGTCTTCTCGGTGATCGCGGCCTTGAGCGTTGCGGCAGATAGCTTGAAGCCGTCCTCGGCCCGACACTCCACGACGACGGGCGTGCCTTCTGCTATCCGCACCATGTCGGGATAGGAGACCCAATGCGGCGCCGGGATGATGACCTCGTCACCTGCATCGAGCGTGGCCAGAAGCACGTTGAAGATTACCTGCTTGGCGCCGGTCCCGACAACGATCTGATTGGCCGCGAAGTCGAGCCCGTTCTCATCCTTGAACTTGCGGATGACGGCAGCCTTCAGCTCCGGCGTGCCGTCGACATTGGTGTAGCGCGTCTTGCCGGCGCTCATCGCCTCGCTGGCTGCGCGGATGACATGCTCGGGCGTATCGAAATCCGGCTCGCCCACCGACAGGTTGATGATGTCACGGCCGGCCGCCTTGAGCTCACGCGCACGGGCGGAGGCGGCGCTGCTCGCCGAAGGCAGAACAGCTGCCATACGAGAAGAAATCTTGTTCATGAACTCTCTCTGGATGCTTGAGGAGGGAGCGACGCACGCACGGTTAGCTTGCGTCCTGCTCGCGCTTTTTTTGCTGTCTGCGTGCGAAGATCGGATAGGCGATCGTCAAAACGATCAGCGCCATGATCGCGTAGGAGAGTGGGCTGGTGAAAAAGATCATCCAGTCGCCACCGGAAATCTGCAGGGAACGGCGGAGATTGGTTTCGAGGATCGGCCCGAGCACCAGCGCGATGACGAGCGGGGCGCCGGGAATGCGCCAGCGTTCCATGAAATAGCCGAGCACGCCGAAGCCGAGCACGAGCCAGACATCGAAGAGGCTGTTGCGCAGCGCGTAGGAGCCAATGACGCTGAAGACGATGATCGTCGGTCCGAGCACGGCACTCGGCACTTTGACGACGCGAGCCACCCAGGGCGCCGCAAACAAGCCCAACGCTGCAAAGGCAAGGTTCGCCAGGAAGAGCGAGAAGATCAACGTATAGACGATCTCCGCGTGATCGGTGAAAAGCCGCGGCCCCGGCACGAGACCATGGATGGTCAGCCCGCCGATGAAGACCGCGGTGACCGCATTGCCCGGAATGCCGAGGGTCAGCGCCGGCACGAGCGAGCCGCCGGTCACGGCGTTGTTGGCTGCCTCAGGCGCCGCAACACCCTCGATCTCACCCTTGCCGAAGGCTTCCGGCGTCTTGGAGCGCCGGCGCGCCTCGTCGTAGCTGATGAAGGCGGCGACGCTGGTGCCTGCTCCCGGCAGAATGCCGATCGCGGAGCCGATGAGGGACGATTTGAAGAGCGTGCGTCCGCAACGTCTGATGACCGACCAGGCTGGCAGCGTCCGGCCCTTCGTCTTGATCATGTTGCCGGCGCCGATATCGGCCTCGCCCGTGCATAGCGAGATCGCCTGCGAGACGGAGAAGATGCCAATCAGGGCCGGAAGCAGCGGCACGCCTTCGAAGAGTTCGTCCTGGCCGAAGGTGAGCCGCGGATATCCGGTGAAAAGATCGAAGCCGACCGTCGCCAGCAACAGCCCCAAAGCGGCACTGATGAAGGCTTTCGTGGGATTGCCACCCGAGACGCCGAGAATCGAGATCATCCCGAAGATCGTCAGATAGACGTATTCCTGCGGCCCGAAGAGGAGCGCCAGACGCGACAATGGCGGTGCCACGAAGAGGAGGACGCAGACGGAGAATACGCCGCCGACGAGGGAGGCCACCAAGGCCATACCGATCGCCTGCGCCCCCTCCCCGCGCTGCGCCATCGGATAACCGTCGAAGGTCGTGGCGATGGAGGCGTCGGTGCCTGGCGTGCGCAAAAGAATGGCGGTGATGGAACCGCCGAAAACGGAACTCGTGTAGATCGCTCCGAGGAGCACGAGCGCATTCGCCGGGTCCATGCCGAAGGTGATGGGAATGCAGAGCGCAACGCCCATCGTGGAGGACAGCCCCGGTAACGCACCTACAAACAGCCCGACAACGGTGCCGATCGCCAGGACCAGCAGGGTCGAAGGGTCGAAAATATTGGCGGCTGCCGCGAGGATCGCTTCCATACGCTCAGTTCCGTCGGGATCAGGGATTAAAGATAAGCGGCCAGCGGACCGACCGGCGTCGGAACCGCAAGAAGCAGCGAGAAGATGACGTAGATCAGCCCGGTCATCGCAACGGCCACGGCGAGTCCCGTTAGTCGGCTCAACTCCGAGCGAAGCGCGAAGAAGACGGCAAGATAGAGAAAGGTCGCCGGGTAGAAGCCGATCCATGGCATCGCCACGGCGAAGATCGCCGTCAGGACCACCACTTCGACGAGTGGCAACCAGACGCTCTTCGGCGCTTCGTCCGTTTCAGAGCCTTCCTCTGCAACCTCGCCCGTCACCTTGCGCGGACGCAGGCTCGACACGAAGAGAACGGCACCGCCCAAAAAGAGCGCAGCACTCATCAACAAGGGAAAAAGCGCCGCGCCCCGCTTGAGGCCGTAGACGTCCCAGGCGGCGAAGGCTGCGATCGCCATGACGGCGACCGCAATCCATGTATCGCGTTTCATTGCGCCTGAAATCGCCAGAAGCTTACTGCCACGGGCTTTCGGCCCAGAGCTTCTTATAGCCCTCGTCCTGCTCCTGCATGAAGGCGCGATAATCGTCGCCCACCAGAACGTCGAGAGGCATGTTGAGCTTCTTCAGGTCAGCCTGGAAGTCCGGATCTTCGGTCACCTTCACCATCGCATCCCGCAACTTGCCGAGCGCATCCTCATCCATGCCCTTCGGTCCACCGAGGCCGCGCGAGGAGGAAGCGAGGATATTGTAGCCGAGCTCCTTGCCCGTCGGGGTGTCCGGCAAATCGGCATTGCGCTTGGAAGCCCACACGACGAGCGGCTTCAGTTGACCGTCTTCGACGAGTTCCACCTGCTCGGAGACATTGCCTTCGATGGCATCGATATGGCCGCCCATAAGCGCGGCTTTGGCTTCGGCATCGCCGTTGAAGGCAACCATATTGAATTCGACGTCAGCTTCACTTTCCAGCTGCAGGACCGCCAAATGATCGCCGCCGCCGACGCCCTCGTGGCTGACGGTGAGCGTCTTTTCCTTCGCCGCGGCGAGGAAGTCCTCGAGGGAGGCGTAATCGGAGGTGCCGGCCACAGCGAGCACACCCGGATCGGTCACGATGTTGGCGACATAATCGAAGGTGTCGAGGTTGAAGGTCACGTCAGGACGCACGATCGGGCTCGTCAGAATGCCGGAATTGATCCAGCCGATCGTATAACCGTCGGGCTTGGCACTGGCGATCGCCGCAAAGCCGATCTGGCCGCCGGCGCCCGGCCGGTTCACGACAACCATCGGCTTGCCGAGATACTTCTCGCCGTATTCGGCAATGAGGCGGGCCAGGACGTCGGTGCTGCCGCCCGCGCCGTAAGGCACGATCATCTCGACAGGCTTCTCAGGGTACTCGGCGTAGGAGGGGGAGGCGAAAATGGCGAGCGAAGAGGCCGCGAGGGCCAAGGCCGCCAGACTGGACTTGAGGTGCATAAGAGTTCCTTTCCTCTTGAATATGCTCAGGGACGACCGCTTTTGCGGATCTTTTTGCGCCGGAGGAGATCTTCGATCACTTCCAGCGGGGCTTGGGAGGCGAGCGCAGCTTCCTGGTCGCGCTCGAGTTGCTCGATATCCTCGATCTCGACGAGAACCGCGTCGATGAAATCCTGCGGAATGACGACGACACCGTCGGCGTCGGCGACGAGATAATCACCCGGGCAAACGCGGGCACCAGCGCATTCCACCGGAACGTCGACATCAACGAGGACGATGGCCGGGGGGCGGGCCGAGATGCCCCGCGTGAAGACCGGGAAATCCATTTCCCGGATGAGGCTCGCATCACGCGCCAGAGAATCGGAGACGATGCCGCCGAGCCCCTGGAAGAAGGCTGCATGTGCCACGTTCTCGCCCAGGATCCAGGTGTTGGCGCATCCGGTATCAAGAACGAGAATACGCCCCTCCGGAGTGCTGCGGATGGCCGAATAGATATTCGTCTTGGCTTTGGTCGCGCCCGTCTTCGGCGCGTATTTGACGGTACGGGCGCGCCCAACCAGTCGGTTCGCCTCGCCGAGCGGGAGGACGCCGTCCATCCAGCCGCTCAGGCCGAGACGGACGAGTGCATCGGTGACCGCTCCCGACTCGACACTGCGCAGGCGCTCCAGGATTTCCACTTCGGTCCAGCTGCTTTCCGTCATTTTCGGGTTATCGCCTTTCACATCGTCAAGGGAGCGTCTTTGCTCCTCATTTTTAGCGTAATTTCATCCTGAAATAGTGTTCGGGCAGCTTGCAAATATTGTCTTCCCATGCTCCGATAACCTGTAGTTATCGGGTGCGCTCATGAACTTTCGGCAGATTGAGGTCTTTCGCGCGGTGATCGAGGCCGGCTCGATGACCGGGGCCGCAGCGGCTCTCAACATCTCGCAACCTGGCGTTACGAAGACGATCGCCGCCCTGGAAGCCTCCTGCGGCTATCCCCTGTTCACGCGCAGCGCCGGGCGCATTACGCCCACACCGGAAGCTCGTCAGTTGCATCAAACGACCGAGCGCGTGTTCGTCGGCATCGACGAGATCAAGCGCGCCTCGTCGAATATCCGCGACCGGGTGGCGGGCCATCTGGCGATCGCCTCCTTTCCCGCTCTCGCGTCCCGTTATCTGCCGAAAGTCCTGTCCAGCTTCCTGCATGAACGCGGGGGGGTGAAACTCTCACTGCAGGGGACCGCTTCACGCCAGATTATTCTCGCCGCGGCGGCGCAGCAAATTGATGTGGGTATCTCGATCCTGCAATCCGACGATGCCGCGATCGAGACGGAGCATCTCCACCGCCTGGAACGGGTCTGTGTGGTGCCGGCTGGCCATCGCCTCGCCTCGGCGGAGCGCATCCGTCTCTACGATCTGCGCAACGAGCCCTTCATCTCTCTCGACGCTTTCGATCCGGAGCGTCTCGCCATCGAAAAGATGTTTTCCGATCTCGGCGTGGGGCGCCACGACCAGATCGAAACGCGGCATTCCGACAGCGCCTGTGCCTTCGTTGCCAATGGGGTCGGGACAACCATCGTCGATCCGTTCACACCGCTCGCCTTCGGCGATGCGGTCGTTGCAAGGCCGCTCACGCCGCCGGTCTATCTCAATGTCTGGACATTGTGGCCAAGACACCGGATCCGCTCGAAGCTCGCCATCGAATTCGTCCAGACACTGCGCCGCTCGCTGCAGACGCATGCGCCCGGGAGCTTGTGAGGCGGCCGCGTCTCACATGCCGTGGCGGCGGCTGTAGGCGTTCGTCTCGGTAGGACGCCATCCATGCGGTTTGCTTGCCGGCTCGTAGACTTCGACAAGAAGCGGATGGCAGGTGGCGGCATCGCTTGAATGCTCGCTCGAACAATCGCCGCCCGGACAGGCGGAAAGCGCCCCCAGCAGATCAATCTCGGCAAAGAACTCCAGATAATCGCCCGGACGTACCGGCGTCGCCTTCATGAAATACTGCCCGGTGTCGCGCGTGAAGCCGGTGCACATGAAGACGTTGAGGACGTCGTGCACATACCGCTCCGCCTCGTCCGGAGAGATCCCGGCCGCGGCGGCGAGCGCACGGATGAGATTGGAATGGCAGCAGAAATGATAATCGCCGCCGGACAAAAGCCGGTTGGTATAAGGATCACAGCGCGTGCCGATCACGTCATGGACGGAACCGCCGAAGCGGTCGAAGCCATACCAGTCGAGCGTGTCGTCGGTGATCGTCGCCATCGGCCGCAGAAACGGCAGGCATGACCACAACCGATCGCCGGTCGACAGATGCGTGCCGTGAAGCGCGCGCGTCTTGCCCGAATAGAAGCGCTCGGCGAGATCCCCCTCATGCCAGAGGTTGAGATCACCAACCTGGGGGCCCTCCACGGAAACGATGCGAAAGAAATGTCCGGCCGGCACGCTGAATGTGCGGGCATCGCGCGGCGGCACCAGCGTTTCCGAGATTTTTGTCCAGCCGTCGCGGGCCGCGCGATAGGCCTTGAGATCGACAGGGGGCAACGTCGCCGTCGGATAGCAGATCACCGGTTCGACATCCCGGCGCGCGACGGCATCGTCCGGCGCCTCATGCTCTGGCTGCTTTAACTTCATCGCATCCTCGTCGTGAGAAGTCCCACCGTCACCCCTGCCACCGCCCAGCCGGCTTGCCAAGGCGCGCACCGATCGCAGCCTGCCATCCGGCACCTGCTCCAGAGCGGTACGCCCTTTTCCTTCAGTGACGTGGAGATAGAGCCCTCAACGGCGGTTCGACTGCTATTCTTCGGTCGCGCCGTGCTTTGAGCTGCTCGACTTATCCCCGTCGCATCCGCCGCGATTAGCTTGGAAGTCCTTCGATTTCGGCCAACCAAGGGATGGCGACGATGGACACAGAAAACCTCTCTCTTCCGACGATCCTCTCCGCACAAGCGCAGAAGCATATCACCCACAACGAAGCGCTCAGGATGCTTGATGCGCTGGTGCAACTCGCCGTCATCCGCAGGGATCTCACCGCCCCACCGGCCGATCCGATGTCGGGCGCCCGCTATATCGTAGCGGCAGGAGCTGAAGGCGTCTGGTCGGGGCACGACAGCGAAATCGCTGCGTTCCAGGACGGGGCTTGGACATTCTACACGCCGAAGCCCGGCTTCCTCGCGCTTGCCATCAGCGAGATGCTGCCGATGGTCTTCGACGGCGTTGCCTGGGTGGCACTCACCTCCGAACCACCCGACACCCTGCCCAGTCTCGGCATCAACACCGTTTCCGAGACAAACAACCGCCTCGCCGTCAAATCCGACGCCATTCTCTTCAGCCACGACGATGTGACACCGGGCAGCGGAAACATGCGCGTCGCGCTCAACAAGGCGACGACGGGGGCCGACGCCGGCTTCACCTTCCAGAGCGATTATTCGGCCCGGGCCCTCTTCGGTCTTTTGGGCTCAGACGATTTCACTCTCAAAGTCTCATCTGACGGGTCTACCTATCACACCGGCCTCGTCCTCGATCGCGAAAGCGGCGCCGTCACCATGCCGGCGAATGTCCGTTTCAGCGCCTATCTGAGCTACGGGCAGAATTATGCGGCGGGTGCCTGGCGGGACATGCTCTTCAACAATTTCCGCCACAACGATCAGCTCGCCGCCATCATCGCGAGCAACGTCCTGACCTTCACGGCTCCGAGCGACGGGATTTATCTCTTCGGGCTCGCAGGCACGTTCGAGGCCGGTGCGGGCACGCCCTCGAAGCTGCAAGTCGGTCTCTCCGTCAACGGCGCACCACCGACCGGCGACACGATCGGCACGACGGGCGACGCTGCCTTCGTCTCCGGAGAAACCCAGGTGCAGGCGAGCGCGCTCCTCAAGCTTGCGGCCGGCGATACGGTCAACCCGAAGATTTGTCCCACCGGTGCGGCGGGACGTATCCTCGCCAACGAGAATTTCTTCTGGGGGACGCGACTTCCCTAAACCGCCACGCAGCACAGAAAAACTCATTGGTGTGGGTGATCGCTTTACCCGCGACACGATGTCTTGTCTGCGCGCCGGCTGAGTGTACGATCACACAAATGACACACTCTGCCTCATCCGCGCTGGCCCACCCCGTTACCGATGGCGTCGGGGCCGGCTTTGCGAGCCTCCTCAGATCCTGGCGCGAGGCAGGAGATGCGCGTGCGCCAATCGTCATGGGCATCGTCAATGTGACGCCCGATTCCTTCTCCGACGGCGGGCATTTCTTTCGCACCGAAGCGGCGATCGAGCACGGGCTTAGACTTCATGACGAAGGCGCGGCGATCCTCGACGTGGGCGGAGAATCAACACGCGCCAATGCCGAACCGGTGGCGGCCGACGAAGAGATCCGACGCATCCTTCCCGTCATCGAGGCGCTGACGGCAAACGGCATCCTCGTTTCGGTCGACACCATGAAGGCCGAGGTCGCCAGGGCCGCGATTTCGGCGGGCGCGCAAATCCTCAACGATGTGCGCGGCCTCCTGGGTGATCCGGAGATGGCCGAGGTTGCCGCACGCACCGGTGCCGGCGTCATTGCCATGCACAATCAAGGTATCTTCGGCTCAGCGAAGCCAATGGAGTTCGACCCGGTGGCGGGCTGCATCGCCTTCTTCCGGCGCGCATTGGAGGTGGCACACGAGGCCGGTGTCGCCGAAGACCGGCTCGTTCTCGATCCCGGATTCGGCTTCGGCAAGTCGCCAGAGCAGAACCTGCAGATTCTTGCGCGATTCGGAGAATTGGGAGCGCTCGGCCTGCCGCTCCTCGCCGGGACATCGCGAAAATCCTTTATCGCCAAAGTCGCGGGGGCCGACGACACCGAGCGCCTTGCCGGAACGCTCGCCACCAATGTCGTAGCAGCCTTGGCGGGTGCTGCGATCGTGCGCGTCCATGACGTTGCGGAACATGTGGCGGCGATGCGCATCGCCGCCGCCATTCGTGGCGCCGGCACCAGCGGCTAGGATCGACCTAGCCGACGGCGGCCAGCCTCTCCCGCTTCTCCCGCCAGGCGGCGATCCGCTCCACGGCCCCGCGCAAGGTTTCCTCGCGCTTGGCGAAGCAGAAGCGGATATGCGAGCGCATATCGCCTTTGCCGTAGAAGGCGGAGAGCGGCACGGCCGTCACACCCGCCTCAAAAGTCATCGCCCGGCAGAAGGCGACATCGTCGGGCTCCGCCTCGCCGGTTGCCGCAATGGCGAAATAAGTCGCCTCGACATCTTCCACCGCAAGGCCCGCCGCACGCAGACCGCCGACCAAGAGATCGCGGCGCCCCTCAAGCTCGGCGCGCAGCCCGCCGAAATAGGCATCCGGCAGATTGAGCCCAAAAGCAACGGCCGCCTGCAGCGCCGGCGGCGTAGTGAATGTCACGAATTGATGCGCCCGCATGATCGGCTTCAACAGCGCCTCGCAGGCGGTGATGTAGCCGACCTTCCAGCCGGTGACCGAGAAGGTTTTGCCGGCGGAGCCGATACGCACCACCCGGTCGCGGACCTCCGGCAGGGCAAAGAGGGTGCGGTGCTGCCTGCCATCGAAGACGAGGTGCTCATAAACCTCGTCGCAGATCGCCACGAGATCGTGCTTCAGCATGAGATCGGCGAGGAAGCGCAGCTCTTCTTCGCGGAGAATCCGACCGATCGGGTTCCACGGCGTGTTGAGAATGAAGGCCCGCGTCTTCGGCGTGATCGCGGCTTCAAGACGCTCAAACGGCAGGCCCCAGTCCGGCGGGGCGACGCGCACCGGCACAGGCACCGCACCGGCACGGCGGATGATCGGCTGGTAGCTGTCATAGGCGGGCTCGAAGACGATCACCTCGTCGCCCGGCTCCAAGAGCCCGAAAAATGCGTCCGCCAGCGCCTCGGTCGCGCCCGAGGTGACGAGCACTTCCTTTTCCCAGTCGACGCTGAGGCCGAGAAAGCGTCTGGCATTCTCGGCCACCGCCTGGCGCAGAGCCGGCAGGCCGGCCATCGGTGGGTATTGGTGCGGCCCGGAGCGCAGGGCGGCAATTGCGGCCTCGACCACCTCCTCCGGCTCCAGCCCTTCCGGGAATCCCTGCCCGAGATTGATGGCGCCGGCCTCGGCGGCCATGCGCGACATGGTTTCGAAAATGGTGGTATCGAGCGCACCGAAGATGGAATTTGCCATTGATTGTCCGCCTGGCTGCGAAAGAGGATGCGGCGGGATGCCCACCGGCAGCGCATCGCTCCTTCTAATTGCCTGAGGCTGATCAAGAAAGAGCATCCACGCCGCACTTTTGGCGCGAGGAGATGCACGCCTCACGCGTAGAAGCTGATCCCCTCCGAGGCCGGGATGCGCCCCTCAGCCGCAGAAATCTGCGCTCCTGGCATTGAACAAAAGCCCGCCCCGACCGTTCGTCTCCCGTATCATTCGAAGGGCAACGCCCGACACCCGTGGAGAAGCATTCATGAAAATCAAACTCGCCGCCATGTCCTCTGCCGCCGTCTTGCTGGCGACTGGCCTCGCGTTTGCGCAAGGCGCCTGGGTCGAGGTCGAAGACGACGACATGGCCGTCAACATCCCGGTCGATCCCCCGACCTATACGGTCGGCGATCTCGACGACATGGAGATCGTGGGCCAGGACGGAGAGGAAATCGGCGAGGTGAATGAGATTCTCGCCTCCGGCGATGGCTCCTCGATGGCGGTCGTCACGGATGTCGGCGGCTTTCTCGGAATGGGCGAACGCAATGTCGTCATCCCTCTCACCGATGCCCGCATCCACAACGACCAGATCATCATCAATATGACGAAGGACCAGATCGAGTCCCTCGACGAATGGGCGAAATAGGCCTGCGATAGGCAACGATCCGGCTCCGCGGCGGCGATGTGTTCGCCGCGGAGCAAAATGCCAACTTATCTCCTTCGAAGCGTGAGCTGACGGGAAAGCGGGCATATGTCTTGGCGAAGGCCGCGCCCAAGCAAATTTCGGGTACCCTCGTGCGGCGGCCGGCTGTAAGCAGCGCGCAGCAATGCTCGACGCCACTCCCCTTTTGCGCATCTATGCGCGCCACCGTCTTTCCCATCTTTCGCGGCAACACCCGGACGAGGTCCAGAGCCGGCAATTGCTCGCGCTCACACGCCACGCCCGAGAGACGCGTTTCGGGCGGGCCCACGGCTTCGACGAGATCCGGTCGGTTGAGGATTTTCAAGCGGGTGTGCCCCTCCGCCGCTATGAGGATTTCTGGACGGAATACTGGCAGACGGCTTTTCCCGTTCTCAAAGGCCTGACCTGGCCAGACCAGATCGCAAACCTTGCCGTGACGTCCGGAACGTCGACGGGGCGCGTCAAATATATCCCAATCAGCCACCAGATGGCGCGCTCCAACAACCGCGCGGCTGTCGATCTTCTTGTCCACCACGTCGCGCACCGGCCGCAAAGCCGCGTCATGGCCGGCAAGAACTTCGTGCTCGGAGGGACGACGGCCCTCAAAGACCATGGCAGCGGTGTCGTGAGCGGCGATCTCTCCGGCATCGCCCGCCTCGAAGTGCCGCCGCTCCTGGCAAGTTTCGTCTTTCCGGATCCGGAGCTGGCGCGCGAAACCGATTGGGCGCGCAAGGCCGGCGCGATGGCGCGCGCTTCACTGTCTGAGCCGATCCGCAGTATCGCCAGCATCCCGAGCTGGATGCTGCTCTTCTTCGAGGAGCTCGCAAAAATCACCGGCAAGAGGCGGCTCGTCGACATCTATCCGGGCCTTGAACTCGTCAGCCATGGCGGCGTCGATTTTGCGCCTTACCGGGAAGCCTTTGCCGAATGGATGGAGGGCAGCCATGCGGAGCTGCGCGAGGTCTATCCGGCAAGCGAAGGGTTTATCGCGCTTGCCGACGAAGGACCGGAGGATGGTCTCCGCCTCTTCCTCGACAACGGCCTCTTCTTCGAGTTCGTGCCGGTAGAGGAGCTTGGACGCGCCGCCCCCACACGGCACTGGATCGCAAACGCCGAGATCGGGCGCAATTACGCGCTCGTTCTTTCCAACAATGCGGGGCTTTGGGCCTATGTCCTCGGCGATACGGTGCGCCTCGTCTCGCTCGATCCGCCACGCATCAAGGTCACGGGGCGCATCTCCGAATATCTGTCGGCCTTCGGCGAGCATTTGACGCCCGAGGAGATTGCCAAGGCGCTCCTCGGCGCCGCGGCCAATGCCGGTTTGCAGATCGCCGATTATTCCGTCGGTCCAGTGTTTCCCTCGAGCGACACTGCTTCGCGCGGCCGCCATGTCTACGTCATCGAATTCCGCGGCCGACAGCCCTCAGAGGATGAACTCGAGAGCTTTGCGGCCGAGTTCGATTACACGCTCATCCTGAACAACGACGATTACGATTCACACCGCCAGGGTGGTTTCGGCATGGACGCGCCGGAGGTGATCGCGGTCGCGCCTGGCACCTTCGCGGAATGGATGCGCCGCCGCGGCAGGCTCGGCGGCCAGAACAAGGTGCCGCGCATCATCAACGATCCGGAAATCCTCACGAGCCTCGTCGGCCTCGCCCGCGAGAGCAAGGTTGCGCATCGACGCTGAGGAGCTTGCAGGTCCGCCGAACGGGAACCACTGCGGCGCTCGTCCATTCATGGCGAGCCGGGCATTCATTGCGAACCAGCCTCCCCCAAAGCGAGCCGGGCGTCCGTTGCGCTCCGGCGATGGTCGCGCGCGCCCGCAATCCAGGTCATTGTCGATGAAGCTTTTCTCCTGCCCCGTGTGTTCTCAGATCCTCTTCTTCGAGAACACGATCTGCGAGCGTTGCCGTTCCACGCTCGGCTACGAACCTTATTCCAACGCCATGTTGGCGCTCGAAGATCGCGGGGACGATTTCGAGGCGGTCGGGGACGGCGCTCCTGAGGGACACTGGCGATATTGCGCCAACGCCACTTTTGGCGTCTGCAACTGGCTGATTCCGGCCGACAGCGGCGAGACCTTTTGCGCGGCCTGCCGCCACAATCTCACCGTTCCGGATCTATCGAGGCCCGAAAACCTCGCCTTGTGGCGGCGCATGGAGGCAGCCAAGCATCGCATGATCTATACGGCGATGCGGCTTCGCCTGCCGCGTCTGACACGCAGCGAACATCGAGAAGGCCTCGGCTTTGCCTTCCTCGCCGACGCGCCACATGCCGGGAGCCGGGTGATAACCGGCCACGACAATGGCGAGATCACCATCGCGCTCGCCGAGGCGGACGATGCCGAGCGCGAACGCAGGCGCATCGCCATGGGCGAGCCCTATCGCACGCTTCTCGGCCATTTCCGTCACGAGGTCGGGCACTGGTACTGGGACCGGCTGGTGCGCGAGGGCGGCGGGCTCGAGGTCTGCCGCGCGATCTTCGGCGACGACCGCACCGATTACGGAGAGGCCCTCAAGGCACATTACGCGAGCGGACCGCGCCGCGGCTGGCGAGACGAATTCGTTTCCGCCTATGCCGGCGCCCATCCTTGGGAGGATTTCGCCGAGACCTGGGCGCATTATTTCCATCTCGTCGACACGGTCGAGACCGCACACAATTGGGGCATCTCGACCGCACCTGCCGTCGACCGCGACGGGCATCTGACGGTCACGGTCGATCTCGACGTCTTCGCCGACGATGTCGGCATCGGTGCGATCATGAAAGCCGGCCATGCCGTCACCGCGGCGCTCAACGCCTTCAACCGGGCGATGGGCCTGCAGGATCTCTACCCGTTCGTGCTGTCACCCGCCGTCATCGGCAAGCTCGGCTTCATCCACGATCTCGTGCATGGCCGGATTGGGGACGGTGCTCGCGGAACATCATGGTTATCAGAGCGTTAACCGGAGATCTGCATATCTTGAGTCAAGATCGCGACATGAGTCGCGCATTCTTCAGAAAGTGATTCAAGAGCCGCCGCTAGGTTCCGTAAGGCACCCAGATATTTTTCACCTGCGTCGCATGGACGAGATAGTCGCGTCCCTGCCCCTCAGCGGCATCGCGCCAGTCGATCCGGCGCCCGTCGACAGACCAGATCACCTTGAGATTGCCAGCGGCCTCGCGCTCGAAATCGGCAAATCCGTCAGGGCCGGCGAAATGCCAGCACGCGGCGACATCAACATGCCGGCCAAGTGTTGCCGAAAGCTCAAGAGGATCGCCGGTGACGACATTGACGACACCTGCCGGCAGGTCGCTCGCCCCAAGGACCTGCGAAAAATCCAGCGCCGCGAGCGGTGCGGCCGCGGAGGGAACGACGACGACGCGGTTGCCCATGGCGATTGCCGGCGCCACCAGCGAGACGAGCCCCAAGAGCGGCGCCTGCGGCGGACACAGAACGGCCATCACGCCGACCGGTTCATGGATTGCGATCGTCAGATGGCGCGCCAGCGTGGAATGCACCGCGCCGTCAAATTTATCGGCCCAAGCCGCGTAATAGGCGATGCGCGCAACCGAAAGCGCGACCTCTTCGGCAGCGGCCTCGGCGCTTACTTCCGTCATGGCGCAAAGCCTTGCCGCAAATTCGGTGCTGCGGGCCTCCACCCTCTCAGCGAGGCGACGGAGCGCCTGCGCCCGCTGATGACCGCTCGTCGACGCCCAGCCCCCGCACTTGCCCGCAGCTTCGACAGCGCTGTTGATATCCTTGGTTTTGGGAGCGACGGACAGATCGGTCTTGGGCAAATCGGCGGGGACACGCCCCCTCGGCCATGCCGGTTTTAAATAGCCCAAAAACCCTTCGCGACCGCCATCACGACCGAAGCCGCTTTCCTTGACGCCACCGACACCGACGGCCGCATCGAAAAAGTTCGTTCCATTCACCCAGACGATGGACGTCTGAAGCTTCGTTGCCATCTCGAGCGCCAGGCCGGCATTCTCGGAGAAGATCGTCGCGGCGCGGCCATAGCGGGAATGGTTGGCGAGTTTCAGCGCCTCGTCCGGCGTGCGGAAGGTGGTGGAGCGGATGATCGGGCCTGCGATCTCCGCCTCCGCCACGCCCATGGCCGGTGCCACATCGCTCACGAGCGTCGGCGGAAAAAAGCGACCTTCTCCCGGGATGTCGGCGTCCGCCTGCCAGACCTCCGCCCCCTCGGCGCCCGCCATCGCCACCAGCCCGGTGAGACGGGTGAGATCGGCATCGTCAGCGAGCGGTCCGCAATCGGTCGATGTCTCCAGCGGATCACCGAGTTGCAGCTTCGCCATGCGCCGCTTCAGCTTTGTGTGAAGCCGTTCGGCCACGCCCTCCTGGACGAGAAGCCGCATGCCGGCACAGCAGCTTTGCCCCTCGCTCAGAAAACTCCCGTCGACGAGGCTTTCCACCGCCGCATCGAGATCGGCATCCGCGAAAACGAGGAAGGGTGTCGTCGTACCAAGGTCCAGGGCGAGCTCCTTGCCGGTGCCGGCCAGCGTCTTGCGGATCTCGCGACCGCGCGCCACCGGCCCGGTGAAACCGATCCGCGCGATATTCTCGTGGGCAACCAATGCCGCGCCCGCCGCCTCACCCGTGACGATGTTGACGACACCGCTCGGAAGTCCGGCCTCTGCCACGACCTCGGCGAGGGCGAGCGCGGAGAGCGGCGCACGCTCAGGCGGGACAACGACGAGGCTGTTTCCGGCGGCGAGTGCCGACGCGATTTTTCCCGCAAGCACCGAGAGCCCGCCCGCGCGAGCGCTGATCGCGCCACAGACCCCGAGCGGGCGATAGCCAGCAAACTCGCTTTCGACGAGTTCCGCCCATCCCGCAGCATGGTTGAAATGCTGGATCGCGAGCGGCAGATCGATATCGCGGCTGTCGCGGAGCGGCCGTCCCGTCTCGAGCGAGATGAGCACAGCAAAGAAGCTCGCCCGCTTCTCAAGACCTCGCGCCAGGGCATAGAGATGACGGGCGCGGCGATGACCGGGCAGCGCCGACCAGGTCTCGAAGGCGTTTTTCGCAGCCTCGACCGCCGCCTCAATTTCCGCCGCTCCTCCGGCCTCCACCTGCGCCAGCACCTCGCCCATCGCGGGATTGCGCACGGGCAGGCGCTCGCTGTCCGTGGCTGCGCGAAAGCCGCCGTCGACAAACTGCCCGAACCCGCTTTCGTGGCGAGCGAGCCAGTCGCGCACGGCCGCATCGCTCTGGCGCGCAGGGCCGTAATCCATCGTCTCCAGGATGTCGGTCACCGCTGCCATCCTCGTCTCCTCATCCCACCGCATGACGCACCGCAGATGAAGGGCGCCCGGTGATGAATTGTTCGATCTGCCGTTCGATGTCGCCAAGCAGCGAACTTGCGCCGATACGAAAGAGATCGCGTTCCAGCCAGTCCCGGCCGAGCTCTTCCTTCATCAGGATCTGCCAGGCGAGCGCGTCCTTCGCCGTCTTCAGCCCACCCGCCGGCTTGAAGCCGATTTTCACCCCCGTTCGATCGAGATAATCGCGGATCGCCCGCACCATGACGAGCGAGACCGGCAGGGTGGCGTTCACATCCTCCTTGCCGGTGGATGTCTTGATGAAATCGGCCCCGGCCATCATCGCCACCATGGAGGCGCTGTAGACATTCTGAAACGTCTTCAGATCGCCGGTCGCCAGGATCGCCTTCATATGGGCGGCGCCGCAGGCTTCGCGCATCGCCGCCACCTCGTCATAGAGGGCCTGCCAGTCCTGCGCGAAGACATGGGCGCGGGTGATCACGATATCGATCTCGCTCGCCCCCTGCGAGACGGCGTAGCGGATTTCCTCCAGTCGGAGCGGCAGCGGCATCAGACCGGCCGGAAAGCCCGTGGCGACGGATGCGACAGGAATGCCGGAGCCGTCCAACGCCTTCACGGCCGGGCCGACCATGGTCGGATAAACACAGACGGCAGCGACGGTCGGCATGTCGGCAAGCCCGAGCGCATCGACGAGATCGCTCCGCGACGGCCGCCGCGCCTTGGCGCAGAGACGGCGCACACGCGCCGGCGTGTCGTCCCCCGCCAACGTGGTGAGATCGATCGCCATCAGCGCCTTCAAAAGCCAGGCCGCCCGCCATTCCTTTTTCAGCCCCCGACGCCCCGCCAGCGTACCGGCTCGCCGCTCCACGGCCGAGGCATTGATGCGCATCTCCTCGAACCAGTCTTTCTTGAGCGGCATGCCCGGATTGCGCGCATGATCCCACGTCGGCGCGATCCCTTCGGAGCCGCCCGCTGCGGGTACGCGCCCAATGGCGAAAGGGGCGCCGAACGGAAAGACGCGCTCTTCAGACATTTCTCGCTCCCGGTTTCGCAAACGCGGCCGCTTTGCGTGCCCACATAAGGCGGATCGGAGCTGCGCCGAGCCTCCATCGGCCCTCGCCAGCCTCGATCATTCTCGGCCGACCTTAGCGGCGCGTATAGCTGACGGGAACGGTAAAGGTCATGGAGCTCCGCCCGAACTCGGGCGGGATGCGCGGAAAGGGTGAGGCCCGATTGACCATGGCGACGGCCGCCCGGTCGAGCGCGGCATCGCCAGAAGAGCCCGTGAGGCGCACACCGCCGGCCGCACCCGAGGCGGAGATCGTGAAGCGCACGGTCACCGTTCCATCGCCGCGCCCGCCGGAAGGATAGCGTTTGTAGCGCGCCAGATGGGCATAGATGCGGCTGTTGTAGGTCGCCATCGCGCGTCGGCTCGGCCCCTGCGCCTGACTGCCGCCGCCACCGGCACGTGCTCCGGCGCTCGGCGCCGGACGGCTGCGGGCGGCGTCCCGGCGCGCGGCCTCCTGGCTTTCGGCACGACGGCGGGCTGCCGCTTCGGCACGCTCACGTTCGCGCCGTTCGGCGGCTTCTCTCTCGGCCTGCTTTTCGGCGCGGTAGGCTTCCAGCACCTCCTGCGGCACGCTGTCGGGCCGCGCCTGCGGCATTGCCACCTCAGGCTGAGGCGAGAGGGCGGTCATCTCCGTCACCTCTTCCACCGACTGCAGCACCTCTTCGACCGGCTCCACCTCTTCGGCCGGTCGCGCGTTCGCGACCTCGTCGGGCTCGCTCGGCAACGCCCTCTCCGGCGGCACCTGTTCCACGGCTTCCGGTTCAGGCGGCTCGGCCGTTACCTCATCTTGAGGCTGCGGCGCCTCTTCGGGGGCGACCTCCTCCAGCGTTTCTGGTGCAACGGTTTCGGCGACCTCCGTCTCCTCCACGGGATCGAGCGCCTCACCCGTTTCGACAACGTCGCTCGGGCTTTCGGCCTCGTTGGCGCTCACATCGCTCATCATCTGGAAGAAATCCGCCTCGGCAATACCGGAGACCGCTTGAGGCTGGCCGGCACCGCCATCGAGCGCAGAATCTGGCAAGGCGGTGAACGTGACCAAGGCCGCCGCATGCAATACGACGGCGACGACAGCGGCAACGATCCAGGCAACCCGGTCCTTCGTCACCGGGCGCTCCCTCGCACGGTCATCAGCTCCACTTTCGCGATCCCGGCAGCAGTCAGATCGTCGAAGACGGGCTTCAACCGCTCCATCCTCACGCCGCGATCGAGCACGAGCGGGATTTTCCCGGCACCGGGCTCAGCAGCCTTGAGGCGCTGGCGCAGAGCATCGCCCGTCAGCTGCTCACCGTCGAAATAGGTGTTGCCGTCGGCATCGACAAAAACGGCATTGGCCGGGATGGAGGGGGCTGGTTGGGCCGCCGCCTTGACGTATTCCACCGGCGCCGAGGGTGCCGGCATCAGCGTGCCGGCGAGCAGGAAGAAGATCAGAAGCAGAAAGACGACATTGATGAGCGGAACGAGATCATCGCCCGGCACGGATTTGCGTGGTTGAGTGAGCCGCATTGCCGCCCCGCTCAATGGACCAGAAGAACCGGGCCGATCGCCGCCCGGCGCGCCGCGTCGACGGCCGAAACGATGTCCTGCGCGACGGCACCGGAGGAGGCACGCACGATCACCCGCGCCTCGTCGTCACCACCTTTTTCATTCAGCCGCTCGCCAAGAGCTGCAAGCTCTACCGGCACGCCGTCGACAGCATAAAAGCCATCCTCGCGCACGGAGATCAGGACATTGCGCATCGGCGCCGCCTGGCGCGACGCGGCGCCCGTTTCGCGCGCCAGGGTGACATCGACGGAGCCGAAGCGCGCGAAGGTCGAGGCCAACATGAAGAAGAGTAGCAGCAGGAAGACGACGTCGATCAAAGGCGTCATGCTCATGGCGCGATGGCGCGGCGCGCGGGCGCTAATGTGCATGGACAGGCTCCGTCAGGTGCGCGGAGAGCGCCTCTTCCTCACCCGCCCGTTCGCCCAGATGGAGGCGCGCCTCGGCCGTCGTCATAACGGAGGTGGCGAGATTCTCGATCGCCTGCCGTTCCCGATCGATGCGTCCCTCGAACCAATGGAGGGCAAGGTTGCACGGAATGGCGACGGCAAGGCCGACAGCCGTCGTCAGAAGCGCCACCCAGATGCCGCCGGCGAGCATCGCCGGATCGACGTTGGAGCCAGCTCCCTGCAACGTCTGAAAGGCCTCGATCATGCCGAGAATGGTGCCGAATAGACCGAGAAGCGGCGCCACCTGCGCAATCGCTTCAAGCCCGCGCAGATGCCGGCGCAGGCGATAAAGCTCCTCGTTCGCCACCCGCTCCACCTCTTCGCGCAGGACGGAGGGCGCAACCCGCTTCATCGACAAGGCCATGGCCGTTGCGACCACCGTCGCCGTCGGTCCCTTGAGGTCCCGCACTTTGGCAAGCGCCTCGCGCCGCTCGCCCTGCCGCCAATCGCGCACGGCACCCGCGACGCGACCACGTCGGCCGCCGGCCAACGGCAGAATGTCGAAGAGCTTGCGAATGATGATGGCGAGCGCCACGATCGACAGAACGATCAGGATCGCCACAACCGGACCGCCGAGATCGAGGAAGCCGAGCGCGCGGTCGAAGTCGAAACCCAGAATATGATGCCCGCCGGCGCCCGTCATGTCCGGCGGCAGGGCGCTTTCGGGCGCGCCCATCGGCGCCGTCGCTGTCCCGGGATCGGCTCCGAACGCATCCGGGCTCGCGCCATCCGGAGCTCCTGAACCAGCCGGAGGCTCGGCGCCGTCGGCAGTGCGCATCGCGTCGGAGGGCGCAACGTCAGGGGTCGCCTGAGCAAGGCGCGTGGGGGCTTCGAAATTTGCGGAATTCGTCATCGCGTTCACTGTGTTACCTCCGCCCCGCCTGTGGCCGCCTTGCCTTGATCGGAAACGGTCAGGATCAAATCGGCATCGGTGCGGCTCGACGGCACGAGTTTGGTGAGGCAAGTGGCCGGTTTAAGCCCCTCCCCCTTACAACCGACCACGTCGTTGATCAGCACTGAGCCGACATCACTGCATTGCGTGTCGGCGAGATCATATTGAGAAACGCGGATCTTGCCGGGGATAAGCGGCTGCGATTTCAGGACAAGAAAGCGCATGGCGCCTCCGTCCGGATCGAAGAGCACGGTTTCCAGTTCGAGCTGGTCGATCGTCACGTCGAGCCGGTTGGTGAAGACGAGCGACAGGCGGCAGGTCGCCTCCATCTGCTGCAACCGGTTGAGCTCGACCTCGATCTCGCCGTCTGCGGCAGAAGCCGAACCGGCGAGCCCGAAAGAGATGAGAGCCACACCAAGAGCCACCCTCGTTCCCGACCATCTGGTTTTCGACACCGGCAATTCTCCAAGAACGTCTCGCAGGCCGATCGAAACTCGGCCCAGACCACTGAGCCTCAGGCGCTACATAAGTTGACTATAAAGGTCAACAATTTGCGGGCAGGACCTTTCGGCTGCGGCATTGATCGCTCATCCAAAGGTGATTGCAAAAAGGCAGTCGCGCGCGTTGTAACGCCCAGCCTCATTCGCCCGGGCGCCCAAAGCCGAATCCCAGCCGAGACTTAAACGCCGCGGCTAAGGATTCGATTCATGGGCCTCACACGCCGATTCAGATCCTTCAAGTGTCCTGTGAAGCAATCTCCCGTCTCGGCCGACGCTTGTGGCCTTTGAGTGCCACATAGATCGCCGGAATGACGAGGACCGTGAGCGCCGTCGAGGAGGCGAGGCCGAAGAGAAGCGAGATCGCCAGCCCCTGGAAGATCGGATCGGCAAGGATCACGGCGGCCCCGATCATAGCGGCGAGCGCCGTCAGAAGGATCGGCTTGAAGCGGATGGCGCCCGCCTCCAGAAGCACGTCGAGGAGCGGCCGCTCAGGGTCTGCCGTCTGCGCGTGTCGGATGAAGTCCGCGAGCAGGATCGAGTTTCTGACGATGATGCCGGCAAGTGCGATGAAGCCGATCATCGAGGTCGCCGTAAAGGGCGCATCGAAGAGCCAATGACCGAGCATGATGCCGATGAAGGTCAGAGGGATCGGCGTGAGGATGACGAGCGGCAGCTTGAAGGATCCGAACTGGGCCACGACCAGGATGTAGATGCCCAGAATGGCGACGCCGAAAGCTGCGCCCATGTCGCGGAAGGTCACCCAGGTCACCTCCCATTCGCCGTCCCATAGAAGCGTCGGATGGGCTTCGTCCTGCGGCTGACCATGCAGCTTGACCGTCGGCTTCGGCAGATCACCCCAATCGGTCTCGTCGATCTTCTTGTCGACGGCGAGCATCCCGTAGATCGGGGCTTCATATTCACCGGCGAGCTCCGCCTGCACCATCACGGCAGCGCGGCCATTGTGGCGGAAGATCGGATAGGAGGCCTGCTCCTCCGTGACGTTGACCACATCGCCGAGTTCCACGATCGAGCGGTTGCCAGGGAGCGCATCGGCGGCCACTGGCGTCGACAGGGCACGCTCGTCGAGCACCTTGTCGCCCTTCGACAACCGCATAACGATCGGGATCGGATGCCGGCCTCCGCCGCGATGCGAATAGCCGAGCGTCGAACCGGAATAGAGCGCGCTGATCGTGTCATACACGTCGCCCTGCTCCACCCGGTAATATTCCAGATTGTCCTGATCGATGGCGATGCGGCTGCGCTCGGCCGGGTTGCCGAAGCTGTCGTCGACGTCGACGATGAACGGCACTTCCTCGAAAATGTCGCGGACTTTTCGCGCCACCGCACGACGGGTCTCGCCGTCCGGCCCGTAGATCTCAGCCAGAAGCGTGGAGAGGACCGGAGGACCCGGTGGCGGCTCGACCACTTTGAGCGCGGTGCCTGCCGGCAGATCGAGACCGACAAGCGCCTCGCGCATGGCAAGCGCGATCGCGTGGCTCGAGCGGTCGCGCTCGTCCTTGCCGAGAAGATTGACCTCTACGTCGCCCTGCTCGGGATTGGCGCGGATATAATAGTGGCGAACCAGCCCGTTGAAATTGAAGGGGGCAGCCGTTCCCGCATAGGTCTGGAAGGAGACCACTTCGGGAATATCGGCCAGTCTCGTGACGATCTTCTGCAGCGCCCGATCGGTCGCCTCGACGGAGGACCCTTCCGGCAGATCGACGACCACCTGAAGCTCTGTCTTGTTGTCGAAGGGAAGGAGCTTCACCGTCACATGCTTCGTGTAGAAGAGCGACAGCGAAGCGAGCGTGGCGATGCCGACGACGATCAGGAAGACCCAGGCGCCCGCGCGCGTCACCAGGATGGGGCGCGCCACGGCAATATAGAAGCGGCCGAGAAGACCGATCTGATGGCCGGCATGGGTGCTTACCGCTCCCTCGTCGCGGCGCCCGAGCTTCATCATCAGCCACGGCGTCAGCGTCACCGCGACGAAGAACGAGAAGAGCATCGCACCCGACGCATTCGCCGGGATCGGGCTCATATAGGGGCCCATCATGCCCGACACGAAGAGCATCGGGAGAAGGGCTGCCACCACGGTCAAGGTCGCGACGATCGTCGGATTTCCGACCTCCGCCACCGCTTCGATCGCGGCCTGACGTTTGGATCGGCCGTCGCGCATCGCCCAGTGGCGGGCGATGTTCTCGATGACGACGATCGCGTCGTCGACCAGGATGCCGATGGAAAAGATCAGCGCAAAGAGACTGACGCGGTTGAGCGTGTAACCCATCAGGCGAGAGGCGAAGAGCGTCAGAAGGATGGTCGTCGGGATGACGACGGCAACGACCATGGCCTCGCGCCAGCCGATCGCGATCGCCACCAGAACGACGATCGAAATCGTTGCGAGCCCCAGATGAAAGAGAAGCTCGTTCGCCTTCTCGTTCGCCGTCTCCCCGTAATTGCGGGTGATGGTCATGGCGATGTCTTCGGGGAAGATCTCGCCTTTGACCTCGTGCAGGCGGTGGACGATCTCATCAGCGATGACGACGGCGTTGGTACCGTGACGCTTGGCGATCGCGAGCGACACGGCCGGCACGCGCGTCAGGCCGGCGTCGGTCTTGGCGACGTTGGCGACACGCGTCTCCTTCGGATCGGTCGCGAGCGTGATGTCGGCGACGTCGCGCACATAGACGGGGCGGCCATCGCGCGCCGTCAGAAGCAGATTTCCGATCTCCGGCAATGTCTGCAGCGTCTGCCCCCCGACGAGAACCCTCTGTCCGCCATCGGCGCGCACGGTTCCGGCTTCGAAGGACCGGTTGGCGCCCTTAAGCTTGCCGGAAAGCTGTTCCAGGGTGATGCCGTAAAGCGAGAGTTTTTCCGGATCCGGTTCGATGCGGATCTCTTCCGGCTGCTCGCCGACGATATAGGTGAGGCCGATATCGGGGAGTTTGGCGATCTCCACCTGCAATTCGCGCGCAATCCGCGTCAGGTCGTTTTCCGACCAGCGCCCGGCCGCATCCGGCTCGGGCGACAGCGTAACGACCACGATCGCCACATCGTCGATGCCGCGGCCGACGATCAAGGGCTCGGGGATCCCGGTCGGGATCTCATCCATATTGGCGCGAATTTTTTCGTGGACCCGCAGGATGGCCGCATCGGAAGACGTGCCGACTTCGAACCGCGCCGTCACCATGGCGGCGTCGTCGCCGGTCTGCGAATAGACGTGTTCGACGCCGTCGATGCTTTTGACGATCGTCTCCAAGGGCTCCGTCACGAGCTTGACAGCGTCTTCCGCCTTCAGTCCGTCGGCCCGCACATGGATGTCGACCATCGGCACGGAAATCTGCGGTTCCTCTTCGCGTGGCAGCGTGACGAGGGCCACAAGGCCGAGCGCAAAGGAGGCGAGCAGAAGAAGCGGTGTGAGCGGCGATGAAATGAAGGATTTCGTCAGGCCGCCAGCAAGGCCGAGCTTCATGGCAGGACTACCCGGTCGCCCGCTTCGAGGCCGCTTAGGATCTCGACCGTTTCGGCGTTCGCGTCTGAAGCACTCGTATTGGCGGCCTCATCTTTCGCCTGCGAGGCAAAACTCCGTCCGAGAACCACGGCGACTTCGACGGGCCCCTCCTCAGTCTGAAGCGTGACGTAGTCGATCCCGTGACGCGTCGTCACCGCCCGGCGCGGCACGGCCAGAACCTCTCGCGTCGCCACCGGGATCCAGACGAGCGTGCGCTCGCCGACGAAATAATCGCCGAGGCCTTCGACCTCGACATCGGCCTTCACCTTGCCGTCCTCGATCTCCGGATAGACTTTGACGAGGCGACCGGTGCGCGGCTCGACCTCGCGCGCAATGCCGTCGGCGCTCAACACCCGGTCGCCGACCTTCACCATGTCGCCCTCGACAATCTCTGCCGCATGGCGCTCTGGCAGCGACAATCTCAGGAAATAACCGCCTCCGGCGACGGTGGCGATCTGATCGCCGGCCATGACGACGGAGCCCGGCGTTACCGGCACATCGATCACGCGCCCCGAGGCAGGCGCCAGCACTTCGCCCTCGCGGGCATTCTGCTCGATAACGGCGCGCTCGGCTTCGGCGGCCGCAAGTTGATTGGTATAGACCTGGACCTGCGTCGAAGCCTCGTCGAGACGCGATTGCGAAACGGCGCCGGTGGTGCGCAGCTGTTGGGCGCGCTCCAGATCCGTGTTGGCATTGGCGAGCTGCGAGCGCAGGACTTCGATCTTCGCATCGGCCGCCCTCTTTTGAATCGGGATCTTGTCGTCGATGATGACGGCTATCATCTCTCCCTTCTCGACCTCGCTCCCCTCATCGACGGAAATCTTCTCGATCGTCCCGCCGATGCGCGCACGAGCAGCGACGACATCGCGGCTTTTGACCTGGCCGAACACGGCCTTGGTCTCCGGCACGACGCGCGGCGTGACCGTCATTTCGGCGGAGGCCGCAGGTGAGGCCCCCACGGGCAGGGCAACCAGAGCGAGAAGGATCGCGGCAAAGGCTTTCGCAGCGGCAGAACTCTGCCGGGCAACATTCAGCATGACGGTCTCAGAGAGGGAGGGTTGGAGCCGCCGGCTTGAGCCGGCGGCTGGATTGAATACGGCTTACGAGAAAGCGACGCCGGGCTGCATGCCCATCTTCTTGAAGATGAAGGCGGCCGGGCAGAAGCCCGTAAAGGACGCCTGCAGCAGATTGAGGCCGATGAACGCCGTCAAAAGATACCAGTACGGCGATGTCGCATAACCCAAAAGCAGCGACAAAAGGATCATGCAGCCAGCAAAGGCGAGGACGGCACGGTCGACTGTCATTTCACTTTCTCCTTCGTTGGGCCGCCGATCTATTCAGCGGCCTCCATGTGGATTTCCTTGAGCTTCTTGATGCCGAGAGCATCGAGCACGACGTTTTCGAGGAAACTCGCGCTCTGCCCCTGGCGGATCTTGCGCAGGAAGTAGCGCTCGAAGCCGATCTTCGCGGCGTGCACCCACCGCCCCTGCGAAGACCAATTGACGTTGCGCGGCGGGATCTGGGGTTGAGCGATAAAGGCAATGCCGTCGTCGCCGAAATCGGCAAGGCAGACGGCGTTCCAGGAGGCGACGGCATGCGGCTCCTGGCCTTTCAGGAGAGCGGAAATGTTCTCCGCCGTCGCCGTCACCATGGATTCGATCATAAAACCGGTCTTGGGGACGCCCACCGGCAGCGCCGTCTTTCCGACGGGCGGGATCGCCACGCACACGCCGATCGCAAAGACATTCGGATAGGTCTCGTTGCGCTGGTGGCGGTCGATGGTGATGAAGCCGCGCGGGTTGGTGAGGCCTTCGATGCCATGGACCGCGGGCACGCCGCGGAAGGCCGGCAGCATCATGGAAAAGGTAAAGGGCAGTTCGTGCGTCGCCTTCAGCGTGCCGTCGTCGTGGAGTTCCTCCACAACCATCGTGCCGCCTTCCGCCTTCACCGTCCGCGCATTGGTGATCCACTTGATGTGGTGTTCACGCAGCGCGCTCTCCAAAAGGCCCTTGGTGTCGCCGACGCCATCAAGGCCGAGATGGCCGATATAAGGTTCCGGCGTGACGAAGGTCATCGGCACCTGGTCGCGCTTCTTGGCGCGGCGGAGAGCCGTGTCGAGCACGAAGGCGAATTCGTAGGCCGGACCGAAACAGGAGGCGCCCTGAACAGCGCCGACGACGACCGGCCCCGGCTTCTTCACCAATTCGTCGAAGGCCGCCTTCGCCTGCACGGCATGTTCGATCTGGCAGATCGATTGCGTTCCGGCCTCAGGCCCCATTCCTTCGATTTCGTCGAAGGCGAGATCCGGGCCGGTCGCGATGATGAGATAATCGTAATCGAGGAACGTCCCGTCATTGAGCTCGACGCGATTTTCCTGCGGGTGGACACGGCGCGCGCCTTCCGGTCGGAAACCGATCCCCTTGCGCGCCAGAACCGGGCCCACTTCCACCGTGATCTCGGACGGCTGCCGCCAGCCCACCGCCACCCACGGATTGGACGGCACGAAGGAATATGTGCCGCCGAGATGCACGACGGTCAGTTCATCTTCCCGGTTGAGCTTTGCCTTCATCTCGTAGGCCATCACGATGCCGCCGAGCCCGGCTCCCATCACCACAATCTTCGCCATTAAACCCTCCCTCTCCGGCCCTGCGGCCTGTGCTGCCTCGCAGGCGGCCGGCGATGCCCGCCGATCGCCGCTGGACCGCATTGCGGCCCATCGCGAGGTGAGACGGCTCCCGATTTTTCGGTGTCATCCGCCCCATCTGTCTTGCGTTTAACATTCAAACATTCTAATTTCAAGATGATGAATGTAAGCGACATGATCCCCGCATCGGAGCGCGCAGCCGACCTCATGCGCAGCCTCTCGCATCCGCAGAGGCTGCTCGTTTTGTGCGCGTTGGGGCGGGAAGAAAAATCGGTCAGCCAGCTGCGCAAAGAGCTCGGCGGCATCGACCAAGTGCCTATGTCACAACACCTTATGCGGCTGAGGGCGGATGGCCTGGTGCTCTCCAGGCGTAAGGGCACGAACGTCTTTTACCGCATTGCCCGCCCCGAAGTTCTCGTCGTCATCGAGACCTTGCACGGCGCCTATTGCACCCCGCCGATGGCGGCCGAGGACTAGGCGGCCTCGTCTTCACCGTTTTGTGTTGAAAGCGTGAAAGCCTGGCGCGCGATTGACCGCATGTCAGGCGAAAGTTAGGACGGCCGAGGCCCCCCCCCACCCCTGCGGCAGCGTTCCCCGATGACCATTTCCATTCCGTCCGGCGACACGCCCGGCACCCGCCTTGCGACGCGGCTCGCCTTCTTTATTGCCGGTTTCGGCACGGCCTGCTGGGCCCCGCTCGTGCCTTATGTGAAGACACGCCTCGGGGTCGACGAGGCCGGGCTTGGCTTGCTGCTCTTATGCCTCGGCGTCGGCTCCGTGTTGACCATGCCGGCGGCCGGCGCCCTGTCTGGGCGGATCGGGGCGCGCGCCGTCATTCTCGCCGGATCGCTCGGGCTTGCCGTCACCCTGCCGCTTCTCGCCGTCGCACCGACGAGTGCGGCGATCGCCGTCGTGCTCTTCGCCTTCGGAGCCTCCATTGGCGCTGTCGATGTCGGTGCCAACGTCCATGCCGTCGAGGTGCAGGATGCGGCCGGCGTGCCGCTCATGTCGAACTTCCACGGGCTTTACAGCGTCGGCGGCCTGATCGGAGCGGCTGGCATGACCGGCGCCCTGTCGGTCGGACTTGCTCCCTCCGTCGCGGCGCTCGCCGCCGCTGTCATCCTGGCACTTGCGATCGTCGTGGCCTCTCCGCGACTCCTACGGACGCGCGCCGAGGATCATACGCCCTTGTTCGTGCGCCCGCGCGGCATTGTGCTTCTGATCGGCCTTCTCGCCTTTGTCATGTTCCTGACCGAGGGCGCGATGCTCGACTGGGGCGCCGTCTTCCTCACCGAGAACAAGGATTTTCCGGCCTCGCAGGCGGGCATCGGCTATGCCATCTTCGCTGGCGCAATGACGATCGGTCGGTTCACCGGCGACCGCTTCACGCGGCTCGTAGGCGCCCGCAACATGCTGCTTATCGGTGCCTCGCTCGCCACGATCGGGCTCCTCAAGATCATTCTGATGCCGGCGCCTTTGTCTTTGATCGGCTTCCTCTTTGTCGGCCTCGGGGCCGCCAACATCGTGCCGCTGCTCTTCACCCAAGCCGGCCGCCAGAAGGTGATGCCCGCGGGGCTCGCCATCGCAGCCATGTCGATGTTCGGCTATGCGGGGGTGCTTCTCGGGCCCGCCCTCGTCGGCTTCGTCGGCAAGGCTTTCGGGCTCCCCATCGCCTTCGGCATGCTGGCCGCGATGGTCACGGTTGTCGCCGCCTGCTCACGACGGGCCACGCAACCGGTCTAGAGCAAGCACTATGATCCGCCCTACCGCACCGGCGTCACGAGGATCTCGCCGACATTGACGTGTTCCGGCTGCGAGACCGCATACATCACCGCAGCCGCAACATCCTCGGCTTTCAAGGCGTCAGGCTTCCTTTCGTCGAAGAACGGCGTGTCGACCATGCCCGGCTCGATCAAAGTCACACGCGCACCGGTGCCTTCAAGCTCCTCGCGCAGATTCTGGCCGTAGCCGGTCACCGCCCATTTGGTGGCGCCATAGACGGACCCACTCATGGTCATGCGGCCGGCGCGCGAACCTGTGATGAGGATGTGGCCGCGGTTCTTCTTGATTTCTGCCAGCGTCACCTTGGCGGTGAGCACGACGCCCAGAACGTTGGTCAAAATCATCTCGCGGAAATTATCCGGATCGCCGCCTTCCGTGCCGGACCCCTTGGAGCCGACGCCGGCATTGGCGAAGACCACATCGATGTGCCCGAAGGCTTGAAGCGTCTTGTCGACCATCGCCTGCTGGTCTTCCAGGCTCGTCACGTCGCAGGAAATCGCGATCGCCCGCTCCTTACCGAGCTCGGCGACGAGGCTTTCGAGCTTGTCCTTGGATCGTGCGGCAAGTGCCACGTTGTAGCCGGCCTCGACGGCCGCGCGTGCCGTCGCCGCGCCGATGCCGGTCGAGGCGCCCGTGATGAGAAAGGTTTTCATGAATTGCTCCCGGAGCTTTTGAAGTCAGGAAGGGGCACGCTCCAAGGAGCGCTTACCCCCAACCTAAGGCGGCAATCGCCCGGGGCGATAGCCGGCCCCTCAGCTTCACCGCGCCGATCTCCCCGGCTCGGGCCGTACGCCGAGCCGCCGGATCAAGGCGAGCGCCTCCGCTGGAGGCTCAAGCTCCACACGGCGATATTCGCTGCCGCTGCGCGTCCGCCAGACAAGGCCGAGATCGACAAGCGCCCGGCGCAAGAGCACAGGGTCACCAAAACTGTGCCGCGCCACCAGAAACGCGTTCACCTCCACTTCCGTGAAGGTTTCGTCGGCCGGAAGGAGCGACCAGATGAGCCACAAGCAGAGCTCGCGATCGCTTTTTCGTTTCGGCCAGCGCAGGAGCACGGCATTTTGGTCGAACTGGCGCAGCACCCGCTTCAATCGCCGCTCGTCGGCGGGCGGATTGTCGGCCGCTCGATCTATTTGAAGGTGATCGGCTGACGGACCGCCAGGCGCGGTCTGATCGCCGGGCGCCTCCTGGCCGAGCATGTTCGCTCGCAGTTGTTGAAAGTTGCGGTGCCCGGCCGAACGGGCAAGCATATTGAGCAGCTCAAGATGGCTCGGTGGAGCCTCATGATCGGCAAGCTGTCGGCGAAGCGACTTCGCAAACGTCGACATATCGCGCGTGGCGAGTGGAATGGGAGTTCTGGACATGACCAACCCTCAAGCGTGCCGTTCCAGAATGGAGGTCGAGGGTCACCGGCTTGCGACGCGGCACGAGGCTTGGTGTCGAGCTTTACTCTCTGGCAGGTTTAGCTTCCCTCGCGGGACGGTGACGCCTGGGTGAACTGCGGACCCTCGGCGCTCTATGCTCCAGCCAATCGCGTTTTTCAAGAGGCTCCGCCTCTGGATTGGCTTGCCGGCTTGTCACCGGCCCTCACCCGATCGCTTCGATGGAAACCTCGTGCTCGGGCCGGCCCTGTTTCTCGAAGCCTGTCAGATTGGCGATCGTCGTCTCGGCAATGGCGCTCAACGCCTCCTCGGTGAAGAACGCCTGATGGCCGGTGATCAAAACATTCGGGAAGGTGAGAAGCCTGGCGAAGACATCGTCCTGCAGCATGTAGTTTGAGAGATCCTCAAAGAAGAGATCGGCCTCCTCCTCATAGACGTCGAGGCCGAGGGAGCCGATCTGGCCGCTCTTCAGGCCGTCGATCACGGCACGCGCATCGACGAGCGCGCCACGGCTGGTATTGATCAGCATGCAGCCGGGCTTCAGGGACGCGATGCGATCGGCATCGACGAGATGGCGCGTCTCCGGCGTCAGCGGACAGTGCAGGGTGATGATATCGCTTGCCGCGAAAAGCTCATCCACGGAGACATACTCGGCGCCATCGGCCAGGCAGGCAGGGTTCTGTCTCAAATCGTAGGTCAGGACGTGCATGCCAAACCCCTTGAGGATCTTGACCACGGCAGCCCCGATGGCGCCGGTGCCGACGACGCCCGCCGTCTTGCCCTGAAGATCAAAGCCGAGCAGGCCTTCGAGCGAGAAATTGCCGTCGCGCACCCGGTTATGGGCGCGGCAGAGCTTGCGGTTGAGCGCCAGGATGAGCCCGATCGTGTATTCGGCGACCGCATGCGGCGAATAGGCGGGCACGCGCGCCACCGACATGCCGAGCCGGTGAGCGGCGGCAAGATCGACATTGTTGAAACCCGCACAGCGCAGGGCGACGAAGCGTACGCCCTCCTCCTTCACCGCGGCGAGTGTCTCCGCGTCGGCGCTATCATTGACGAAGATGCACACGGCCTCGGCGCCGCGCGCCAGCGGCGCCGTCTCACGCGTCAGATGCGGTTCGAAGAAGCGGAGTTCGTGGCCAGAGCCCTCTGCGGCCTTCTCAAAGAAGCTGCGGTCGTAACTCTTCGTGCTGAAGACGGCGACTTTCATGGGCCCTTCACCTCCTCGGGGTTCGTCCTGTCGGTGTAAGGCTGCAATTGGGAAGGATCGGGGGGAATTCCAACCGATGGCTGGTCTGCACGAATGAGGAGCCGAGCAGATCTGCGGCGGCCGCCGAGCGGACGGCTGCGACCGGCCTACTTCTTCTCCAAAAGCAGCGTGCCCGTCTTCTTCAGCCGGCCCTGCACCTTGTCGGCGATCGCCGCCAGGAACCAGGGCAGATCGACCTCGATGCGCACCACCTCCTCGAAGACATCGACGCGCCCGGAAATCTTCTGGCCCATCGTGGCCGCATCGAAATAGAGCCTCTCGCCCTCCCAGCGTTCCTCGAACTGCAAGACGCGGCCGATGCCCATATCGTCGCGCACGCGATCGAAGCCCTTCTCCAGGCGACGTTTGGCCTCTTCGCGGCCGAGCTTATGCGGAATATTGACGGTAACGGGCGTGGACATCTTCTCTCCTCGAAGGAATTTCGCCTGGATGTGGTGGCTCGCGGGCTGGAAGACAACTTGGCTTGTGAGCAATGGCCGAAATCGTCACAGCCACCCCTATCGGGCGAACCTGGAAGAGGATGCGGGAATGCAGGACGGAAGCATGCAGTCCGAGAAGAAGACCGCCATCGTCGTCGGCGCGGGCGTGGTGGGCGTCGCCACGGCGATCTGGTTGCAACGCCGCGGACTTAACGTCCTCCTGATCGATCGCGAAGGCCCTGCCGCCGGCGCCTCCTTCGGCAATGCAGGGCTCCTCGCCTCGTCCGCCGTCGTACCGGTCACGGAGCCTAGCCTGCCCTTCAAAATGCCGGGCATGATCTTGAGCGCGGACAAGCCCGTCTTCCTGCGCTGGCCGCATCTGCCGAAGGCCATGCCCTTCTTCCTCCGCACGCTTCAAATGTGCACGCGGCATAAAACGGAGGATATCGCAGCGGCGCTTGCCGGCGTCATCTCCGACAGCCTGGAGCAGCATCAGGCGCTCGCCGAGGGAACCGGCGCGGAGGATTTCGTCGTACCGTGCGAGTATCTCTACGCCTACAAGAGCCGGAGCGATTTCGAAGCCTCTTCCTTTGGCTTCGGTCTGCGACGCAAACACGGCTTTGCCTGGCAAGAACTCGAGGGAGGCGAGCTTCACCGCCGCGAGCCGGCGCTGGCGCCGGAACTGACCTTCGGCATCACCTTTCCCGACCATGGCTATATTCGCGATCCCGGCCGTTACGTAGAGGCACTAGCGGCCCATTTCACGGCATTGGGCGGACGCCTCGTCACGGCGGACGTCAGCGACATCGCGCGCGAGAACGGTCGCGTCACGGGCGTGCGCGCCGGTGGCGACATGTTTGCCTGCGAGGCCTGCGTGCTGGCGGCCGGCATCTGGTCAGGGCCGCTCGCCAGATCGCTCGGCATGCGCGTGCCGATGGAGAGCGAGCGCGGCTATCACCTCGAGATCGAAGCGCCAGAAGAGAAGCTCAAAGGCCCCGTAATGATTGCCGCCGGCCAGTTCGTCGCGACCCCGATGACGGGGCGCATCCGGCTTGCAGGCGTCGTCGAATTCGGCGGGCTCGAGGCACCGCCAGACGAGAAGATTTTCGATTTCATCCGCCGGGTCGGAAAGGCGGCCTTGCCGGACCTCCCTTGGCGCGAGAGCGGGCAGTGGATGGGCCACCGCCCAGCACCGGCCGATTCCATTCCCTTGATCGGCGAGTTTCCGGCCGCGCGCGGCGTCTATGCCGCCTTCGGCCATCACCATCTCGGGCTGACGGGCTCGGCGAAGACCGGCCGGATCGTCGCCGATCTCATCGCCGGCCACACACCCAATATCGACCTCACACCTTATCGGCCCGACCGTCCCTGAGATACCCTCACTCGGCCACAGGCTCGTGGCGGAAGTGGAATTCCGTGATCTGGCGATAGGTCTCGCCGGGTCTCAGAACGGCGCTCGGAAAACCCTCATGGTTCGGCGCATCCGGCCAGAGCTGCGGTTCCAGACAGAGCCCGGCATGCGCGCCGTAGGGGCGGCCTTCGAGCCCTTTCACCGGCAGATCGAGCTTGTAACCGTCATAGAGCTGGACGCCCGGCTCCGTCGTCCACACCTGCATTTCCAGTTCGCCGTTGTCGTTCCAGAGGCTCGCAGCATGGCGCGGATCCTCGTGGCGGTGCTCGGCCAGGCAGAAATTGGCGTCGTAAACCGTCTTCTCCGCACCGCGACGGTCGGCGATCTTCGCGCGCTTTCTGAAATCGTAGGGCGTGCCTTCGACGCCGCGCACCTCACCCGTCGGGATCTCGTTTTCGTTCGCCGGCAGATAGGCCTGCGCTGGGATCATCAGAGAGTGATTCAGGATGTCGTCTGCGCCGGAGAGGTTGAAATAGGAGTGGTGGAGAAGGTTGAGAAGCGTCGGCTCGTCGGTGCGGCCGAGATAGGTGATGCGCAGCGTCGCCGGCGGCAGAAGCTCGAAGCGGCAGGTCACCTCCACAGTGCCCGGATAACCGGATTCCCCGGCCCGCGAAACGAGGCCCAAAATGACGCTCGTCTCGTCATGGCTCATGATGCGCCAGGGACGACGTCCAAAACTCGCCTCGCCGCCATGCAGGTGATTGGGCGGATCATTGACGTCGAGCTCGACCTCGCGCCCGTCGAGCGTAAAACGTCCGCCAGCGATCCGGTTGCCGACGCGCCCCGCCGTCGCGCCCAGAAACGCGTTCGTGGCGAGATAGCCGTCGAGATCGCAAAAGCCGAGGACCAGGGGATGCGGCATGTGCAGCAATCTGAGATCGCGCAAGATTGCGCCATAGGTGATGATGTCGGCCGACAATTCGCCAGCGGCGATCGTCACCGCCTCGATGGTCTGTCCCTCTGGCGTCGTCCCGAAAACCCGTCTCGTCCCTGCGGCTTCCATGGCGCGTCTTCTTTCTGCTGGCGTTTCTCCCTCGCCGGCTATGACAGTCCGAAAGCATCGGTTCAAGGTGCCGGAGGAAGCATCCCTCGCCCGGCCCGAGCACGCCTTGAGGGTGCAGCCGCGAAGGCGCCGCTCGGCGCGGATCGGGCCCTCCCGATTGCCGTTTCCAGAAACGATGCTGCGACGTTCGTCCGCTCAGGCCGACATGGCGGGCCGGCGTGTCGTCGACGTCAGGCGCTCGACAATCGTCAGAAGGTCGTTCTCGCCAAACGGCTTGGACAGATGATTGACTTCGCCGAAATCGTTGCGCACGTCGGCCAATTCGTCACCGGAACAGATGCAATAGGGGATGTGGCGGGCGGTCAATCGGGCGGCGACCGAGGTGCTCAGCCTATGCTCCACATTCGCGTCGAGAATGGCCACATCGATTGTCTCGGTATCGGCGAGACGCATGGCGTCGTCGAGCGACCCGGCGGGACCGACGACTTCGTGGCCCGCATCTTCCAACAAGAGCTTCATCGTGCCGGCGATCATCGCCTCATCGTCGAGCACGAGAACGCGCAGTTTGCGCGTACCTGCCTCCATGCCCAGCATCCTGGGCCTCCCTTATCGATTATCCGGCCATCCTCCTGCGGGACAACCGGTGCTTGAGAGACATGGTACTCGAACAAGGACGTCCGCGACAATATTTTCGAGGCGGCAGGAAAATGCAGTAAACACCGCATTGACCTGCCGCCAGTTTATAATCACACCAAAGTGAAGTCACGTCGGAGGCTCGAAGACGCAAAGTCAGAGCTCGCCTCGCTGCGGTAAAACCCGAAAAACTCGCTCGCCGCGTTTCGATCGAGGACGGGTTACGGCCTGGTCATCATTGTTCGCCGGCGTACTTTTCGACGAGCGCTTTCGCGTCCTCCACGAGCGCCTTGCCGTCAAAGCCCTTCTGCGTCATGTCCGCCATCCAGGTCGTCTCCACGTCCTTCGCTTTGGTCTTCCAGCGTTCGGTCTCCGCCTCGTCGAGCACGACGATTTCGTTGCCCGCCTCTTCCGCCGCCTTGCGGCCAGGAACGTCTCCCTCGTCCATGACGCGCCCGGCCCATGCGGCCGTCTCACGGCCGGAATTGGCGTCGATCACCTTCTTCAGATCATCCGGCAGGGCCTCGTAGGCCGCCTTGTTCATGAGGAAGACGCAGGTGGCGGTATAGAGCGCGTGGTCGCCCGCAAAGGCCGTGTGGCTGTCGACGAGCTCGGCGATCTTGAGCGGACCCGTCACCTCCCAAGGCAACGCCGCGCCGTCCAAAACGCCCCGCGCCAGCGCCTCCGGCACCACCGGCACCGGCATGCCGACGGGAACGGAACCTAACGTTTCCAGAAGCTTGGTGACCATGCGCGTCGACCCGCGAAGCTTCAGCCCCTGCATGTCTTCGAGCTTGTGCACGCCCTTCCCCTTGAGGTGCAGGAGACCGGGGCTGTGCACATGCACGGTGATCACCTTGAAGTCCTTGTACTCGTCCTGAAGGTGTTTCTCGTAGAAATCGTAGAAGGCGCGCGAGGTCGTCTCACCGTCCACCGGCAGGAAGGGAAGCTCGAAGGCCTCCGTCTTGGGGAAGCGCCCCGGCGTGTAACCCGACAGGGTCCAGATGATGTCGACAACACCGTCGCGGGCCTGGTCGATCAAGGCGGGAGGTTTGCCGCCGAGCTGCATCGAGGGATAGAGCTCGAAGGCGATCCGGCCGCCCGATTCCTTCGTCACTTTGTCTGCCCAGGGCTTGATGAAATCCGCCGGGATCGACGACTGCGCCGGCAGGAATTGGTGAATCTTGAGGGTCACCTCCTGAGCCGCGGCGGAAGCGGAAAACCCCAGCGCCACAGCAAGGCCCAAACACACAGCGCGAAGCATCTCGTCCTCCCGTTTTCGTCTTCCTCTCCGGCGACGCCGGACGGGCCGAAAGGATCGCATCGCGCCTTTAATGGCAACCCGATATGGGGCTGAGGACCGGGCAACCGCAAAAAACTGAATTAAAACGCGGCCCGGCGGTTCGGGAGGAATAAAGCCAGACACAACTCCTTGTTGAAATTCTGACGATTCCTTGGCATAAGAGAATAGATCTTTGGTTGGTAGCGTTGATCGATTCGATCCCTCCTCCCGTCGATCTGTTCCGAGCCCCTTGCCGCCAGATCCCCCCTGGCGGCACTTTTTTTTCGGCGGATGCTCTGCTCTTCCTGAAAGCGCTTTGCGGAGAGCGCTTTGCCGGGCATCCAACCGAAGCCCTACCCCCATCGCCGAGACCTCTGACAGTCTCTCAACGAGTGGAGCAACGCCTGGTGGCGTGCCGCAGCAGCGCCGCTCGTTTGGCTCGCTAGCCTCGGCCGCAGCGCAATCGCGCTTGTATCCGCCGTCTGTTCGATTATATCGCGCCCAAACATGTATCGAACGAGAATAGGTCGCCCGTGAACGTGAGAACTTTGTGCCTGGCAATTCTCTTCGCCCGAGAAGCCACAGGCTACGAGATCAAGAAGCTCTCCACCGAGGGCGAATACGCCTACTTCGTCGATGCGAGCTTCGGCTCGATCTATCCCGCTCTCGACCGGATGGAGCGCGAAGGCTTCGTCACCTGCCGCAAAGAGGACGAGCTCGGGAAACCGTCACGAAAGGTCTACTCCATTACGGATGCGGGGCGAGCGCACTTCGTCGACAGCCTCTTCGACCTTCCTGCGCCCGACGTCTTTCGTTCGGAGTTCCTCCTCGTCGTCATGCACGCCGACATTCTTCCAAAGCCCGTCATGCGCCGCGCGATCGACCATCGTATCGAGCAGATCGAGGGCGACATCGCGAAATTGCGCCAGATTGCGCAAGCCAATCACCGCGGCGGCCCGCAATGGGCAATCAATTACGGTCTCGACTGCATGCAGCACGCACTCGCCTATCTGCACGCCCACCGCGACGAACTCGAAACTTGCGCGGAACTCGGCGCCACATCTGACACCTCACAGCCGGGCACCTCGCAGGATGCCGCGCGCATCGCGGCGGAGTAGGCACAATGCGCATCCGCTTCTCCTACGTCTTCGCGACCGCGCTCGCTGTCGCTATTTCTGCCTACATGCTGAGCGGCACGATCATCATCGGCGGCGAGCCGAACGAGCCGCCCGACAGCGTCGCCGAGAGGGAAAAAGCCGGCGCATCCGAGCTCGTCAAAGTCCAGGTCGAACGGCACATCGCCCAGGAGCGCACGTCGCGCCTTGAAATTCGCGGACGCACCTCCGCCGACCACCTCGTCGAAGTGAAAGCGCAGACCGGCGGCATCGTCGAAGAGCGGCCCACCGAAAAGGGCAAGAGCGTCAAGCCGGGCGACCTTCTCTGCGTCATCGAGCGAGGGGCAAGACGCGCTCAACTCGCCCAGGCGCGCGCGCAACTGGAACAGGCGAAGGTCGATCTCGAGGCGCAGCAGGCGCTGGCCGGCAAAGGCTATACGGCGAAGAACCAGATTCCAGCTCTGAAGGCCTCCGTCGATGCCGCCCAGGCGCGCGTCGAAGAGGCTGAACTGGAGCTGCAGCGCACGGAAGTGCGCGCCCCGATCGGCGGAGTGATTCAGGACCCAATTGCCAATGTTGGCGATGTCGTCGCCCTCGGCGGCACCTGCGCCACCATCATCGATGCCGACCCGATGAAGGTCATCGGCCAGGTCGCCGAGCAGGAGATCGGCCATGTGAAAGTCGGGCAAAAGGCCGACATCACGCTCATCTCCGGCGAAACCCGCGAGGGCAAGGTCAGCTACATTGCGCCCTCCGCCGACGAGGAAACACGCACCTTTCGTATCGAGATGACGATGGCCAATGCCGATCGCTCGGTGCGCGACGGCCTGACGGCGCGCGCGTCGATCCCGCTCGGCGACGGTCGGGCACAGCTTCTGTCGCCGTCCTACCTGACCTTGAACGACGCGGGCGAAGTCGGCGTGCGTACCGTCGATGCCGACGATGTCGTGCATTTTCTGCCCGTCGAAATCATCGCGCCGGCAGAAGAAGGCGTCTGGGTGAGCGGCCTTCCCGATGAGGTCGACATCATCACGGTCGGCCAGGAATATGTCGTTGCCGGGCAGAAGGTGGAGGCGATGGCGCCGAAGAGTGCCGCCATGAAGCCCGCAGCATCCGACACGGCAAGCGCCGCGGGGGCCATTCGATGATCTCTCTTTTGGAGGGCATTCTGAGGCGGCCGCGCACCGTCCTCACCTTGATGCTCGTATCGCTCCTTGCCGGCATCGCCGCCTATCAGGCGGTGCCGAAGGATGCCAATCCCGATATCGACATCCCGGTCTTCTACGTGTCCGTCGTGCAGCAGGGCGTCTCGCCGGAAGATGCCGAGCGGCTTCTGGTGCGCCCGCTCGAAAAGCAATTGCGCGGCCTCGACGGGCTCAAGGAGCTGACGGCCATCGCCTCCGAAGGCCATGCCGCCGTCGTGCTCGAATTCAACGTCGATTTCGACAAGGACGAGGCGCTCGCCGATATTCGCGCCAAGGTCGATCAGGCCCAGGCGGATCTGCCTTCCGAAGCCGAAGAGCCTCTCATCGTCGAGACCAATTTCGCGCTCGTTCCAACGATCACCGTGGCGATCTCCGGCAACGTGCCCGAGCGAACCCTCGTCAAACTCGCCGAAAAGCTGCAAGACGAGATCGAGAGCATCTCGACGGTTCTGCGCGCCGACATCAACGGCAACCGCGAGGAAGTGCTCGAAGTCGTCATCGACATGGCGAAGCTGCAATCCTACGACATCACGCAGGAAGAGCTTCTCAACGCCCTCAGCGCCAACAACCAGCTGATCCCGGCGGGCTTCCTCGATACGGGCCGCGGTCGCTTCTCCGTCAAGGTGCCGGGACTGATCGAAACAGCGGCCGACGTCTATTCGCTGCCGATCAAGCAGAAGGACGAGGGCGTGGTCACGCTGGGCGACGTCGCCACGATCAAGCGGACCTTCAAGGACGCCACCAATTTCACCCGCGTCGACGGCGAGCCGGCCATCGCCATCAACGTCGTCAAACGTCTCGGCACCAACGTCATCGAGAACAACGACAGTGTGCGGGAAGTCGTCGCCGCAGCGACCAAAGACTGGCCCCAGAGCGTCCAGATCCACTATCTTCTCGATCAATCGGGCTTCATCTACGAGGTGCTGGGCTCGCTGCAATCATCCATCATGACGGCGATCCTGCTCGTCATGATCGTGGTGCTCGCAACCCTCGGCCTGCGCTCCGCGCTCCTCGTCGGCCTCGCCATCCCGACCTCCTTCATGATCGGATTTCTGATCGTCGGCCTCGTCGGCATGACAGTGAACATGATGGTGATGTTCGGGCTCGTCCTCACCGTCGGCATGCTCGTCGACGGGGCAATCATCATCGTCGAATATGCCGACCGGAAGATCGAAGAGGGCATGGACAAGCAGGAGGCCTATATCCGGGCCGCCAAGCTCATGTTCTGGCCGATCGTCTCGTCGACCGCGACGACGCTTGCCGCTTTCCTGCCGATGCTTCTGTGGCCCGGCGTCTCCGGGGAGTTCATGAGCTATCTGCCGATCATGGTGATCATCGTGCTCTCCGCCTCGCTGGTGACGGCGATGATCTTCCTGCCGGCGACCGGCGGCTTCGTGGCGGGCGTCGCCGATTGGGTGGCGCCGCGGGCAGCGGGCCTGCTCGCTCTCACCGCCGGCCTTGCCGCTGCCGTCATCGCCCTTCTCCTCGTGTCGCAGCCGCTTGCGGCCGCTCTCTCCGGCATGCCGCAGATGGCTGTGACGGCGCTCGGGCTTCTCTTCGCGCTCGTCCTCGGTGGTTTCGTCTTCTGGAGTTCTCGCGGCCTTGCCCGCCGCATCGTCCGGTTTCGCCGTTCACATTCCCATCCGAGCACCGCTGCCCATCTTTCCGCGGAGGCGGATCTCGATCCGGAAAAAGTGCCGGGCTTCACGGGCGCCTATGTGCGCTTCCTGCACGGGCTCACGGGCTCGCTCATCGGCAATGTCGCTGTCATCCTCGTGATGGCCGGGCTGATCGTTTCGATCTTCGTCGGCTTTGCCCGGCACAATCAAGGCGTTGAATTCTTCGTCGACGAGGAGCCTGACGTCACGGCCGTTCTCGTCTCCGGCCGCGGCAATCTCTCCGCCAACGAGGCCCTCGCGCTCGTCTCACAGGTCGAGGCCGTCGTCCTCGACCTACCGGGCGTGGAAAGCGTCGTCACCAACGCCTATCCGAATGGCGGCGGCGGCGGCGAGAGCCTCGACGGCGTGAGCGACAAACCGGCGGACCTCATCGGCGAGCTCAACCTTGAACTTCTCGATTTCTCAAAGCGCCGTCCCTGGCAGGAAATGGAGGCGGAGCTGCGCCGCCGCACAGCCTCCATACCCGGTATCAAGGTCGAACCGCGACTCATTGAAGGCGGCCCGCCGACCGGCAAGGACATCAATCTTCAGATCACTGCGCCGAATTACGACCAGGTGCTTGCCGCGACCAAGCAGGTTCGCGCCGAATTCGACCAGTTTCCAGGTCTCCTCGATGTAGAGGACGACACGCCGCTTCCCGGCATCGAATGGGAATTGTCGATCGACCGCGAAGAGGCCGGACGCTTCAACGCCGGTATCGCCTCCGTCGGATCGATGATCCAGCTCGTCACCAACGGCGTTCTCATCGGCAAGTATCGCCCCGACGACGCCGACGACGAGCTCGATATCCGCGTGCGGCTGCCGGAGGATCAGCGCTCTCTCGATCGACTCGACCAGCTGCGCCTTAGAACGACAAACGGCCAGGTGCCGATCGCCAATTTCGTCACCCGGGAAGCGAAGCCGAAAGTCTCGTCCATCACCCGCAAGGACGGGCTTTACGCGATGAGCGTGAAGGCCGCGGTCGACAAGACGGATGGCACCACGGTCGACGGCAAGGTCGGAGAGATCCAGGCCTGGCTCGACCGGCAATCCTGGCCGGAGGGCGTGCATTTCCGCTTCCGCGGCGCAGACGAGGATCAGGCGGAGGCCGAGGCCTTTCTCGGCAAGGCTTTTGCCGCCTCGCTGTTCCTGATGGCGCTCATCCTGATTACCCAGTTCAACTCGTTCTGGCAGACGGGCATCACGCTTTTGACCATCATTCTGGCGGCCGCGGGCGCCCTTATCGGGATGGTCATCACCGGGCAGAAACTCTCCGTCATCATGACGGGCACAGGCATCATGGCGCTCGCCGGCATCGTGGTGAACAACGCCATCGTCTTGATCGACACTTACAACCGCATGCGCGAGGACGGTGTCGAACCGCAAGAAGCCATCCTGAAGACGGCGGCGCAGCGCCTGAGGCCGATCCTGCTCACCACCATCACCACCATCGCCGGCCTCATTCCGATGGCGACGCAGGTCAATTTCGACTTCTTCAACCGCATCGTCGCGGTCGGCTCGATCACCTCGGTATGGTGGATACAATTGTCGACGGCCGTCATCTCCGGCCTCGCCTTCTCAACCGTACTGACCTTGATCCTGGTGCCGGTGCTGCTCGCTCTGCCGCTCAATCTCGCACGCTTGTTCAAGACGGATAAGGCAGACGAGACGGGATCGTCCGCCTCGCAGGAAGAACTCCCCCTCGCCCCCGCGCGGCCAAGGCGCAAGCGCAAGCCCGGCGATACGGGCAGCTATTCTCTCCCCGACGCGGCGGAGTGAGAAAGCAAAATCCGCGGATGCTCTTCATACCCGAGAGGTCCCTCATCGCGGCCTGCTACTTGATCTTTGCCGCAGGGAGTTCGGTCGCTACGGAAGGTGGAGATCCGTCCCAACTCATTGAGCAGCAAGTCCGCGGTTCGCTTGCAGCTATGAGTAGAGGGGCCACGACGGGTCTCGGCTGTTACCTCGCAAAGATACCCCGCACCCGAGCACGAGAGCTCAGGGATACTCTTGAAACTTTGAAAGCTTCTATCTGGCACTATGAAATTAGGACCCGTTGCGGAGAGGCAGTCTGCGCCCCAGATGAGCGCAAACTCCTTCTAGAAGGGTTGGAGGCCGAGCTCGATCAATGCCTCTCTCACGACCAACTAGAAAGAAATCTCCGCCGGCGATTGCGACAATTCGAAAGATCGGACTGAGGGATGCTATCGTCTCAGGACAAAACAAGGGCCGCGCAAACTTAGGGCCGTTGATCCATCTCTTGCCGTTCGGTCGCTTTAGGGTCAGAGGCAGATCCGGTCTCGCCGTGATGCCCGCTGAAGGCGCGGCGGCGTTGCTCGAAGCGCTTCCAGGCAAAGGGCAGATGCGCGAGATAGAGGATCGCGCCGATCGCCAGAACGGACCACGTGTAGCTCACCAGGAGGGCGATCACGAAGACGCTGACGACGAGAACCGGGAGGACGGATTCGCGCGGGATTGCCGTGCCGATCTTCTTGCCGGAAAGCGTCGGCAGGCGGCTCACCATTAGAAGGCCGATCGCCACCGTGTAGATGGCCACCAGAATGGCCGCGCCCTCCGGAACCGGCATCCCGATCTTCCACAAGGTGAGAGGCAGGAGCACCGTGACGGCGCCGGCGGGAGCCGGAACGCCCACAAAAAATTCGGAATGCCAGGCGGGCGGCTGCTCTCCAACGAGCGCCGCATTGAAGCGCGCCAGCCGCAGCGCCCCGCAAATGGCGAAGGTAAGGGCAGCGATCCAGCCGAGCGAGCCGAGCTCGTCCATGCGCCAGGAATAGAGAATGATGGCCGGGGCGACACCGAAATTGACGAAATCGGCGAGCGAATCGAGCTGCGAACCGAAATCGGATTGCGAACGCAAAAGCCGCGCCACGCGGCCGTCCACCCCATCGAGAACGGCGGCCAGGATGATGGCGCCGATGGCCAGCTCAAACCGGCCTTCGACGCCCATCCTGATCGCCGTCAACCCCGCGCAAAGCGCGAGGAGCGTGACAATGCTGGGCAACATGACCCGGAACGGGACCGGGCGTGCCCTCAGCCGGCGCCTTCGCCTTCTGCGGCGGGCGGGGTCGACCGGCATGAATAATCTCATACCGCCGGCGGCGTCGTTGTGCCGATACCCGGTTCGACCGGGGCCCGAGCGATAGCTGTCCCGAGACGTGCAATCACCGTCTCACCGGCGATGGCCCGCTGGCCCGGCTTGCAGACGACTTCGGCACCGGCCGGCAGGTAGACATCGAGGCGCGAGCCGAAGCGGATCATGCCGATGCGGTCACCCGCCTTGAGCACCACACCTTCGTTCGTCCAGCAGACGATGCGCCGGGCGATGAGGCCCGCGATCTGCACCACACCGACATCCTGGCCACCGGCATCGACGAGAAGCGAGTTGCGCTCGTTCTCTTCGCTCGACTTGTTGAGGTCGGCGTTGACGAATTTGCCCGGCTTGTAGGCGATGCGGGTGACCTTGCCGGAAACCGGCGTGCGGTTCACGTGGCAGTCGAAGATCGACAGGAACACCGATACCCGCGTCATCGGAACCGTGCCCATTTCGAGCTCGGCTGGCGGGACTGCCTGCGTGACCGGCTCGATGCGTCCATCGGCGGGAGACAGGACGAGCCCCTCCCCGTCGGGCGGCACACGCTCGGGATCGCGGAAGAAGATCACCAGCCAGATCGTCAGGCCGAGAAGGGCCCAAAACAGGAAGCTCGAGATCAGGCCGGCAACGATCGCGATGACAAGCGCGCTGCCAATAAACGGATAGCCCGCCGAATTCACGGCCGGGATCGACTTTTTGATAGTCCGCCAAATTTCCATGGCCACCCCCTTACGTCATTCGGGCCGGATGGTTAAGCCCGCATTGCAAGCTGTCCATGCGGTCGTGTGTAGCGGTGACCGATTGTCCACACCTCACAGGCTCTCGGCCTCCGGATCGGTGCGCAGGCTGGGAAGATAGTCCTCTTCCGCCACGCCGCTCTCGCGCAGGCGCTCTGCCGCCTCGTCGGCCTCGCGCTGGCGCGCCCACATATCGGCATAGACGCCGCCGCGCTCCATGAGCTCGATGTGGGTGCCACGTTCGACCACTTCGCCCGCCTGCAACACCAGAATCTGATCGGCAGAGACCACAGTCGACAGGCGATGCGCGATGACCAACGTCGTGCGATTCTGCGAGACCCGGTCAAGCGCCGTCTGGATATCCTGCTCTGTTGCCGTATCGAGCGCCGAAGTCGCCTCATCGAGAATGAGGATCGGCGGCCCTTTGAGGATCGTACGGGCGATCGCCACACGCTGTTTCTCGCCACCCGAGAGCTTCAACCCACGCTCGCCGACCGGCGTGTCGTAGCGCTCAGGCAGGCTTTCGATGAAGTCCGCAATCTGCGCCATGCGCGCGGCTTCTTTCACGTCGTCGCGCGTAGCGTCGTACCGACCGTAGCGAATGTTGTAACCGATCGTGTCATTGAAGAGGACCGTGTCCTGCGGGACCATGCCGATGGCGGCGCGCACGCTGTCCTGTTCGACATCGCGCAGATCCTGCCCGTCGATCGTGATGCGACCGCCGGTGACGTCGTAGAAACGGAAGAGAAGCCGCGAGATCGTCGATTTGCCGGCGCCTGAGGGTCCGACGATCGCCAGTGTGCCGCCGGCCGGCACTTCGAAGCTGACATTCTTGAGGATCGGGCGTTCCGGATCGTAAGAGAAAGACACGTGTTCGAAGGCGATCGCGCCCTCGTTCACGCGAAGGGGCGGCGCGTCCTTCTTGTCACGGATCTCCGGATCGACATCGAGAAGCTGGAACATCGCTTCGATGTCGACGAGACCCTGCTTGATCTCGCGGTAGACGAAACCGATGAAATTGAGAGGCACGGAGAGCTGCATCAAGAGCGCGTTGATCATGACGAAGTCGCCGACCGTCTGCGTGCCCGCCATGACGGCGCGCGCCGACAGGATCATGGAAACCGCCATGCCTATCGAAAAGATCACCGTCTGACCGAAGTTGAGCCAGGCGAGCGACGTCCAGGTTTTCGTCGCAGCCATTTCGTAGCGGCTCATGGCGCCGTCGAAGCGCTCCGTTTCCATCGCCTCGTTGCCGAAATATTTGACGGTTTCGAAGTTGAGGAGTGAATCGATCGCCTTGGAATTGGCGTCCGTGTCGGAATCGTTCATCTCGCGACGAATGGAGATGCGCCAGTCGCTCGCCCGCACCGTGAAGACCACATAGGCCCACAGCGTCACGGCGATGATCACCACATAGACCCAGGAGAAATTGTACCAGATCACAGCGGCCGTCAGCGCGAACTCGATCACCGTCGGGACAGAATTCAGGATCGTGAAGCGCACGATCGTCTCGATGCCTTTGGTGCCGCGTTCGATCACACGCGACAGGCCGCCGGTGCGACGCGCCAGATGAAAGCGCAGCGAGAGCTGGTGCAGATGCCGAAAGGTCTTCCAGGCGAGCTGGCGCACGGCATGCTGACCGACGCGTGCAAACAAGGCGTCGCGCATCTGGTTGAAGGCGACCGTCAGGATACGACCGAAATTGTAGGCGACGACGAGCATCACCGGCGCGGCCAGAAAGGCCGGCAGATAGGCAGGACCGCCGCCTTCGCCCGCCAGCGCATCCGTCACCCATTTGAAGGCATAGGGCACGAGGACGGTGATGACCTTGGCCGCGAGCAGCGCCAGCACGGCCCATAAAACCCGCTTTTTCAGATCGGGCCGATCGGCCGGCCACATATAGGGCCAGAGATTGCGCAAGGTATGAAAGGTGTGGCCGCGAGCAGCCGAAATGCGCGGCTGGCCGGCTGGCTTATTGGCGTCTGACATCGTGTGATCGGGTTGGGCCGCTGCCGTGTGGCCGGCGGCGTTCGTTCTGAGGACGGCTCATATAGGCCGGATCATTAAGAGGTCCAACCGGGCACGCGTCTTTGGCATCGATTGCGCGGCCGGGCACGCGCGGTGCCGACCTCGTCTTTGCCGAAGATCAGCCCGCCTCGTCCGCCTGCCCCTCCCAGGATTTGTCACGCGTCGGCAGGGTGAAAACCTGGCCTGGATAGATGAGATCGGGATTGCGGATCTGGTCTTTGTTCGCCGCATAGATCGTCGTGTAGCGAATGCCCTGCCCGTAATTGCGACGCGAGAGCGTCCATAGATTGTCGCCGCGGCGGATGATGATGGAGCGCGGCGCGGCAAGCTCCCCATCCGCGGCGGCCGATCCGCCGCTTGCGGTTCCTGCCGCCGGAACCAAGGCTCCATCTTCGAGGGTTCGGGTGAACGCCACTTCGGAGCGGGCCGTCACATCGGAACCGGCAGGGGCAAGCTGATCGGCGCGCACGGCGACCTCGCCTTCGGCCAGTTCTTTCGGTGACTGCACCACCCAGCGGCCGCCCTCGTTGACCTGCGTCTCGGCGAGCGGAGCGTTGTCGACATAAACACGCACCGTGGTGCCGGGCTCGCCGGCGCCGGCCACATACATCGTACCGGAATCGGTTTCGACCGCCTCGACCGCAAGCTCCTGCGCATTCTTGCCGATAGCACCCGCGCCATCCTGCGCCGTGCGTGTCGCATCCGCAGGTGCGTTTGCGTCGTCACGCCCCTGCTCTTTCGTGGCTTTCTCATCTGCGATCTCGGAAGATCCGAGCGTCAGAGGGTCATCGGCGGTGCCCGAAGAAGCGGAGGCGATTTCCCTGTCTCCAGCGGGTGTCTCACCACCCTCCGTCGGGCGGGGCGCCACCAGAATTTCGCTCGCCCGTCCAGGCGCTTCGGCGACGACCAGCACATCCCCATCCGGCGTCTCGGGCACCACGATCGCAACGCGCTCTTCCGCCTCTTCGGTCGACCCGTCCACTTCCTGCGTCACCCGTAGGCTGAGATCGTGGCTACCGGGGGCGAGCAGCCGCTCCGGAATGACGACAAAGGAACCCGCGGCGTTGGCTTTGGCAGAGGCGACGACCTTGCCGTTCGATAGAATTTCGACACCTGCATTCGGATACGCGCGGCCGGCGATCACCGCCTCGCCCGTGGGCTCCACGCGCACCACGTCGAAGCCGATGCCGTCTTCTGTCTCGGAGGCTTTGCCCGAGAGGCTTCCGGTCAAACCAAGCGGCGAGACCGAGGAGGGAGACGTTGCCCCCTTTTCGCCGGCGGGAGCTGCGGCGTTCTCCTTATCCGCCTTGTCGCCCGGAGAATTTTGGAGCTTTGCACCCTCCGTGGCGTCCTGCCGGGCTACGTCAGTTGCCTGCCCCGCCTCGTCTGTGAGCGAGCCTTCAAGCGATTGATGGACGAACAACGCCCCCGCGCCGATGGCGATAAGGGCTGCAAGCACGGCAGCAAGGACGATATGCGGTGAAGGCATGGCGGCTTTCCCGGCTTCGCACGAAAGCGCAATGGCCCTCGCGGCGCGCTTCGGCGAAGTCTATCCTTACGGAGGAAAGCTATGGTCAACAAGACGTTGCTCGCCATTGTCCGGGAAGAAGACGAATACGCGCCTGCCTGAAGCCTGGTCACGTGCATATCTGAAGCCGATGGCCGAGGTAACGGTCTTGCCGAAAACGCTGACCGCTGCGCGATCCGCTTGACGGTTTCATCCGCCGGTGCAAAGCGAGACATATGAGCAAGCTTGAAAATGTCTGCGTTTATTGCGGTTCGGCCCCAGGCCGCGAACCTTCCCACGCGGAGGCCGCACGCGCCTTCGGGCGCATCCTGGCGGAAGAGAACATCCGTCTCGTCTACGGGGGCGGCTCGGTCGGGCTGATGGGCACGCTCGCCCGTTCGGTCCTCGATTGCGGGGGCGCCGTCACCGGCATCATCCCCCAGTTTTTGGAGGAGCGGGAACAGCTTTTCGCCGACGTGACCGAACTCATCCTCACCACGGATATGCACGAGCGCAAGCGCACCATGTTCGAGCGCGCCGACGCCTTCGTTGCGCTGCCGGGTGGGATCGGCACGCTCGAAGAGGTGGTCGAGATGATGACATGGGCGCAACTTGGCCAGCATCACAAACCCGTTCTCGTGGCCAATCTCGGCGGCTTCTGGCAGCCCCTCATCAACCTTCTCGACCATATGCGCGGCGAAGGCTTCATCCGGGAAACCTCCGATATTCGCTTCCTGGTGGCGGAAAGCGTCGAGGAGATTCTGCCGAGCCTGCGTGCAGCGCTCGCCGGGGAAGCAGAGAACGGCGACCGCAAGGCTGCCCATGCGGAGACGGTGCGGCGGATGTGAGGGCGCAAAGGGGCCCGGCCCCTCGGGGTCGCAGCATGTCCTTTCATCGCTCAGAACGATAGGCGGCGCACGGAAAACCGCCTCGTAAACGGCGTCCGCCGCTCCTATGTAATCGCCGCCACTTCTCGGAGGTTTTGATGCGCGCCCTTTTCGTCTTCCTGTTCGCCCTCACTCTGACGGCCCCGACATTCAGTGCCGCCAACGCTGAGGAGCCGGATCTCATTTTCCGGAAGTCGACCGTCTTCAAACTTTTGACGCCCGATCATACGCTTGCGACCTACGGCATCGACGACCCCGTCGTAGATGGCGTGGCCTGCCATTACACCGTGCCGGAAAAGGGCGGCATCGGCGGCCTCTTCAATGTCGTTGAAGAACTCTCCGATGTGTCTTTGGCCTGCCGACAGGTCGGGCCGGTCACTTTCAAAGAGAAATTCGAGCAGGGCGATGAAGTGTTTCGCCAGCGCCGCTCGCTGATCTTCAAGAAGATGCGCATCGTCCGCGGCTGCGACGCCAAACGCAATGTGCTCGTCTATCTCGTCTATTCCGACAAGATCGTCGAAGGCTCGCCGAAGAACTCCACCTCCACCGTGCCGATCATGCCCTGGGGAAATTCCCCGGCTCCCAAATGCGGCGAATGGCTCGAGGATTGAGGCTCCCTAAAACAAGCTCCCCAATATCTTATGAGACTCGGCGCTGCGCCGACATCTCGATTGCGCGCTCAGCGCTGCAGCGAACTGATCAGGACGAAGCCGACGGCGCCGACGGAACGGTCCGGCTTTGAGGGCATGCCCTGCGCCGTCACCACGGATGCAGAGATCAGGCCGACACAGGCGAGTGAGAAAAGAATGCGCGTCATCGTTGCCTCCAGCGTTGCAGCCAGAGGTACCAGGACGGCTTTGAACCCGGCCTGATCCGGCCGTTCAGCCATTATTCAGATCGATGAAGCGTTTCTGACCGTACCCGCTCGCGTCGCGCTCCCGCGCGGATCGCCGCCGCCACCAGAATGGCGAGCGTCACCGCGTTGAAGACGTGCCAGAAATAATGCGTGCCGATCGGCAGCGTCGTGCAGATCGGCTGGTCGCTCATGCGCAGACACAAGGACAGGGCAAACACCCCGGCTGCAGCGAGGATCCCGCCTCCGGCAGGATGGCCTTTGCGCCGAAGAAAAAGACCGACGCCGAGCATGGCCAGAAGCGCCGGCGCATAACCGGCCGAGCCGCCGAACAAGGGACGCAGCAACGGCTCCGCCGCGAAGGAGAAACCGACAAAGCCGAGGAGCGCCGCGATCGTCCATCCCCAGGAAAGCCCGAGAAAGCGGCGGAGAGCCAGGCCGAAATAGACATAGATGAAGACCGAAATCGGCACGACATCGGCCATCACCGACCAGCGATTGGCGAAGGTGTGGAAGAGAAAAGAGCCGATGCCGATGGTCGCGACGAGCGTGATCAGGAAGAGCGCCGCACCATCCTCACCGCCCGCGCGCTGCCAGCGGCGAAAGGCCCAGAAGGCCGCGATCAGAAAGGCTGCGTTGGAGATTGCGTTGAGCGGTTCCGCCCAGAAACTCGGGTCGGTGCGCTCGCAATAGATGTCGATCGGCTCGGTCCAGTTCATGGCACGAAAGCTAATGGGTTCGCGCCAGACGCGAAACGGGTTTCGGTTCGCCTTAAGCCTTCCCCACCTCCACTCTTGACCAAAACGCCCGCCTCCGCGATAAGCGCAGCCATGAACGGCGACAGCGCGCTCTTCAGCGCCATCTGCATCTGCGGGATTATTATCGACTAGCGACAATCGCTGGTCAGGCCGTTCTCGTCTGAAAATTCCGCCACGAGCAACGCCCGGCCAGCCGGACGGGATACTCATGGCTGAACACGACATGGCTGACGGCGAAAAGTCCGAGAAGGACAAAGCCTTCCGCAGGCTCAAGCTGCACAATACGCTGACGCGCAGGAAAGAGGATTTCTATCCTCTCGATCCTGACAATGTGCGCCTCTATGTCTGCGGGCCGACGGTCTACGACTTCGCCCATATCGGCAATGCGCGACCGCTGCTCGTCTTCGACGTGTTGTTCCGGCTCCTGCGCCATCTCTACGGCCCCGACCACGTCACTTATGTGCGCAACATCACCGATGTCGACGACAAGATCATCGCGCGCGCCGCGGCCGAATACGGCGAGCTTCCCTTAAACGAGGCGATCCGCAAGGTCACGGAAGTCACCGAGCGCCAGTATCATGAAGACGCCGCCGCCCTTGGTGCGCTGCCGCCGACGCACGAGCCACGGGCAACGGAAAACATCGAAGAAATGAAGGCGATGATCGACGAGCTCATCGCCAAAGGCCACGCTTATGTGGCCGAGGATCATGTGCTCTTCGACGTTTCCTCGATGCCCGATTACGGCGCCTTGTCGAACCGGCGGCTCGACGAGATGCGGGCCGGGGCCCGCGTCGAGGTGGAAGCCTATAAGCGCGACCCGATGGACTTCGTTCTGTGGAAGCCGTCAGACGAAGGCGAACCCGCCTGGCCCTCCCCCGGCGGCGTCGCGAGACCCGGTCGTCCCGGCTGGCACATCGAGTGCTCGGCCATGTCGGCGCGCTATCTCGGCACGACCTTCGACATTCATGGCGGCGGGCTCGACCTCATCTTCCCGCATCATGAGAACGAGATCGCGCAGTCGCGCTGCGCCCATGGCAGCGCCGCGATGGCGCGCTTCTGGATGCACAACGGCTATCTGCAGGTGGAAGGCGAGAAGATGTCGAAATCTCTCGGCAACTTCATCACCATCCGAGACGCCGTTAGCGAATGGCCGGGCGAGGCAATCCGCCTGGCCATGCTGACCACGCATTACCGCGCGCCGCTCGATTTCACCCATGACAAGCTCTCCGCGGCAAAGCGCACGCTCGACCGCTGGTACGGGTATCTGGGCGACATCGAGGCCTATTCCGGCGGCGCCAATGCGCTCCTCGATGGCGAGGGCTCCGTCGGCGCCGCCCTCAAGGACGACCTCAATACGCCGGAGGCGATCGCCCTCCTCCACCGCATCGGCGAAGGGGTTGCCGACGATCACGAGGGTGAGGAGAAGGCGCGCTTCAAGGCAGCGCTCAATCTTCTCGGGCTCGGTCAGCTCAGCGAAACCGAATGGAAGGGCTGGCGGCCGAAGGCGATGGCGCTCGGCGAAGACGAGATCGAAGAGCGGATCGCCGCACGCGCGGCCGCGAGGGCTGCCAAGAACTGGGCAAAAGCCGACGAAATCCGTGACGAACTCGCAGCCAAAGGAATCCAGCTCAAGGATCAGCGCGATCCTGCAAGCGGCGAGCTCGTGACCAGTTGGGAGATCAAGCGATGAATGATCCGCGCGGGCTCAAAACCCTTTATCCGCCGATCACGCCTTACGCGTCGGGCACGCTCGATGTCGGCGACGGGCATTCCGTCTATTGGGAGATCTCCGGCAATCCCGAAGGCAAGCCGGCCGTGTTTCTGCATGGCGGGCCGGGTGGCGGCTGTTCGCCCGCACATCGGCGCCTCTTCGATCCCGAGCGCTACCGGGTCCTGCTCTTCGACCAGCGCGGGTGCGGACGCTCGCGTCCGCATGCCGAGCTTGAAGCCAACACGACCTGGCATCTCGTGGAGGATATCGAGCGACTGCGTGCCGTGATGGGCGTGGAGGAGTGGCTTGTCTTCGGCGGCTCCTGGGGCTCGACGCTCGCGCTCGCCTATGCGGAGACGCATCCCGAACGCGTTACCGAACTCGTGCTGCGCGGCATCTTCACCATGCGCAAGAGCGAGATCGACTGGTACTATCAGAAGGGCGCGTCGCTGATCTTTCCCGATCGCTGGGAGAAATTCGTCGCTCCCATTCCGGAAGAGGAGCGCGACGACTTCGTCGCCGCCTATCGCCGCCGCCTGACGCATGACGATCGCGACGTGCGGGTCGAAGCGGCGCGGGCCTGGAGCGTGTGGGAAGGCTCCACGATCACGCTCCTGCCGGACGAAGCCGGCATTTCGCGCCATGACCAAGCCGATTACGCCCTCGCCTTTTCACGCATCGAGAACCATTATTTCAGTCATCTCGGCTGGTTCGAGGAAGGCCAGCTGATCCGGGACGCGCACAAGCTCAAGAATATTCCGGGCGTCATCGTGCAGGGCCGCTACGACATGGCCTGCCCCGTGCAGACCGCCTGGGAGCTGCATCGCGCCTGGCCGGAAGCGGATTTGAAGATTGTCGAAGGCGCCGGCCACGCTTTTTCCGAGCCTGGCATCCTTCACCATCTCGTCGAAGCGAATGACCGCTTTGCAGGAAAGCTCAGGTGATGAGCGACTTCGCCATAAGGGAGGCAGTGACATGCCCGGAGAGACGATGAGCGGCGGCTGCCAGTGCGGCAAGGTGCGTTTTCGCGTGACGGGACCGCTCGGGGCCGGCTCCATCTGCCATTGTCGCATGTGCCAGAAGGCTTTTGGCGCCTTCTATGCGCCGCTCGTGGCCGTGAAGCCCAACACGCTTGAATGGACGCGCGGGACGCCGGCCTATTTTCAGAGCTCCAATCATGTGCGGCGCGGCTTCTGCAAGGATTGCGGAACGCCCCTCACCTACGAGGCTCCGGATGGCATCGCGCTCGCCATCGGCGCCTTCGACGAGCCCGCAAAGATTCCGCCCAAAGTGCAGTTCGGCGTCGAAGCGAAGCTTCCTTTCGTCGATGACCTTGCTGGCCTTCCCAGCCATCGCACGGAGAACGATCCCGAAGCTCCGGCCTTTCTTGCCGACATCGTTTCCTATCAACACCCCGATCACGACACGACCAGCTGGCCCCCGGAAGGAGGCGCGCAACAATGACCAAAGAACGGCTCTACCTCTTCGACACGACCCTCAGGGACGGCCAGCAGACGCCAGGCATTGATTTTTCGCTGGAGGAAAAGGCGGCGGTCGCGGCCATGCTCGACCGGCTCGGCATCGATTATGTCGAGGGCGGTTATCCGGGCGCCAATCCGGCTGACACGGAGTTCTTCCAACGCCGGCGTACGCATCGTGCGGTCTTCACCGCCTTCGGCATGACCAAGCGCGCCGGTCGTTCCGTCGACAACGATCCCGGCATGCAGGCTCTGTTGCAGGCAGATTCGGCGGCCATCTGCTTTGTCGCCAAGAGCTGGGACTATCATGTGCGCGTTGCGCTCGGCGCCACCAATGAGGAAAACCTGCAAGGCATCCGCGAAAGCATCGCGGCCGCAAAAGCCGCGGGGCGCGAGGCGATGCTCGATTGCGAGCACTTCTTCGACGGCTTTAAGGCGAACCGCGATTACGCCCTCGCCTGCGCCAAGACGGCGCTCGATGCCGGCGCCCGCTGGATCGTGCTGTGCGACACCAATGGCGGCACACTGCCTGACGAAATCACGGAGATCGTCCGGGACGTGATCGCGGTGGTGCCGGGCGAGAAGCTCGGCATCCATGCGCACAACGACACCGGCAATGCGGTGGCAAATTCGCTTGCGGCCGTCGATGCGGGCGTTCGTCAGATCCAGGGCACGCTGAACGGCGTCGGCGAGCGCTGCGGCAATGCAAGCCTCACCACGTTGATCCCGACTTTGATGCTGAAGCCCGCCTATCACGAGCGCTTCGAGATCGGGGTGACGCGGGAGGCGCTCGCAACGCTGACCGACGTGTCGCGCGCCTTCGACGAGATCCTGAACCGCACACCCGACCGGCAGGCGCCTTATGTCGGCGCATCGGCCTTCGCCACCAAGGCGGGCATCCATGCCTCGGCGATCGTCAAGGAGCCGGAGACCTACGAGCATGTGAAGCCGGAAGAGATCGGCAATCGTCGCCGCGTTCTGGTGTCCGATCAGGCCGGGCGCTCAAACCTTCTTGCCGAACTCGCCCGGTTCGGCCTCAAGGTCGATCGCAAAGATCCGCGCCTCGACGGCCTCCTCGCCGACATCAAGGCGCGCGAGGCGGCGGGTTATGCTTATGAGGCGGCCGATGCCTCGCTGGAGCTTCTCGCCCGCCGGCGGCTCGGCCATGTGCCGGACTTCTTCGAAGTGGAAGGCTTCCGCGTCGACGTGGAGCGCCGCTACAACGCCGTCGGCGATCTCGTCACCGTCTCGGAAGCCGTGGTCAAGGTGAAGGTCAACGGCGAGCGGCGCATGTCGGTGGAGGAAGGCAACGGTCCCGTCAACGCGCTCGACCGGGCACTTCGAAAGGATCTCGGCGACCTTTCCTCGGCGATCGAGGATCTCGAACTCGTCGACTTCAAGGTGCGTATCCTCAACGGCGGCACGGAGGCCGTGACCCGCGTTCTCATCGAAAGCCGCGATGGGGAAGGCAATCGCTGGTTCACCGTCGGCGTCTCGCCCAACATCATCGACGCCTCGTTCGAAGCGCTTGTCGACGCCGTGGTGTTCAAGCTCGTGAAGACGACGCCGGAAATGCAGGCGGCCGCGGAATAACAGGCTGTGGCGCGTCGGACATACCGCCGCGCCACGACGTCTCGCCTGCAGTCAAAGCGTTGCCGGTGCAGGGCCCGGCAGCACCAGATGCAGCATCATGGTTATGGGCGAGGCTGCTCCCATGACGATCGCCGTGGCAAGGCACAACAGGATCCAGACCAGGATCAGCCAGTGCTGGGTGAGCTTCATGCGGCGCGCCGACAGCCAGATGGTGAAATTGCCGATCATCCCGACGAGCGCGACGAGATAGGCGAAGAAGAGCTGCAGCCCCGGCCCGGCGAAATCGCCATAAAGGCTCGCCAGCATCGCAAGCGCCGGTACGATCAGAAGATTGAGGATCAGAAAGCCGCGCCACAACTGGGCGGCATTCGTGAACAGCGGCCGTCGCTCGCCCGTTTCGCTCATATCCGCTTCACCTCCTGTTCGATTGCCCCGAAAGCGGATTGGCCACGTTGATCCACCATTTCGATATGCACCACATCTCCGTCCGTCAGAAAACGTGTATCGGGATGGCCGTAATCGACGGTTTCCATCATGCGCATCTCGGCGATGCAGGCATAGCCGTTGCCGCCCCAGGAAATCGGCCGTCCCGGCCCCCGCACCCGATCGCCGTTCGAAACGGCGCCCGCGCTGATCAACGATCCCGCAGGAAGGCGCCGCGTACAAGCGGCATGGGCGATGATCTGTCCAAAATCGAAGGCCATGTCGAGAGCCGGATTGAGGTCGCCGAACAGGCGGGTGTTGATGGTGACGAGAAGCCTGCCGGCCAGCTTGCCCCCCTGCCACTGGCGGCCGAATTCATCGGGCGTGACGGCAATCGGGGCAAAGCTTGCCGCCGGCTTCGATTTGAAGAAGCCAAAGCCTTTGGCGATTTCTCCGGGCACGAGATGGCGCAAGGTGATGCAATTGACGAGCACGATCAGCTTGATGTGCTGCAACGCTTCAGCCGGATTGGTCCCCATCGGGACATCGTCGGTGATGACCGCCAGGCTCGCCTCGAAATCGAGCCCAAAGCCGCCGTCGAGCTCAAGCGCCTTTTCCGGCAGCACGATCGGTTCGCGCGGCGCCAGAAAGTGACTGGACGATCCTTGCGAGATCAAGGGGTCGACCCAGAAGCTTGCCGGCATGTCCTGCCCGCGGCCTCCATGCATCAGCTCAAGATGGCGTGTGTAGACGGAGGCTTCGGCCCATTGATAAGCCCGAGGGAGCGGCGCGAGACAGTTCGCCTCGACGAAGGGCCGCCCCTCGATCTGGCCAATATCGAGCCTGACGGCCAGCGCCCGCAATTGCGGCTCCGCCTCCTGCCAGCGATCGAAAGCCTCTTGCATCGTCCCCGCGATGCCACCTGCCGGCGTGTAGCGACGGTTGTCGGCGGAGACCACGACAAGGCTTCCATCACGGCTGCCGTCGTTGAGCGTGGCGAGCCTCATCGTGCGCTATCCCCTTGTCTCTGCGCCAAGTCCGATACCGAGGCCATCACGGCGCGAGGTCAATGCTGACAACGCAACCGTTTCGGCCAACTGCCATTGCTCGCCCCGCCATCTCGCCGGGGAAAGTCACCACGCGCTCTGTCTGCCTCTCCCTCATTTCGCTCTCGAGCCGGCGCGAACAGCGCCTTCGGCATTAATCTAAGGCCATTCACGCGCAGTTCAGGTGACTTCTGCTAAGTTTGGCCAATCTTTCAGAATTATAAAACGCTCAAGTAGGTCGGAGACAGGCATTGCGAAAAGCAGCCAGTTTGATCACGGCGTCTTTTGCCGCCGCGGTTCTTATCGCAGCGACGGAACCCGCCGCTGCACTCACCTGCGAGAGCCTCGAAGCTGAGCTTGCGCGGCTGGAAAGCCAGGCGGCCACACCCGATCCGCGCGCGCAGGAATACCGGGCGGCCTGGCAGGAACAGGCAGGCGTTCTGCAACAGGCGGAAGACCGGGCGGCGGCGGCTGGCTGCCTGGGAGGCGGCTTCCCCTTTGCGGGGGGACCGACATCGCGGCAATGCGCCGACATGATCGGCCAGATGCAACGGATGCGCGCCAATCTCGACAGGCTCGAGGCTCTCAGCATGCGCTATGACCGACCACAAGATCTGCGCCGGGCCGACCGCGTGCGCGAGCTTCTCGTGCGGCGCGGCTGCGGCATCGAGCCTTTCATGGCGCAGGAACCTGCCTATCCCGAACCCGTACCTGGCACACCCGAGCCGACCTTCGCCCCCTCCTTCGGAGGGAGCTACCGCACTTTGTGCGTGCGCCGCTGCGATGGCTATTATTTCCCAATCAGCTTCGCCACGACGGCCGAACGTTTCGCTCAGGATGAAGCAGCCTGCCAGTCCATGTGTCCGGGCGGGGACGCGGAGCTCTATTATCAGCCGAGCGGCGACGACAATCCGGCCAATATGATGTCCCTGTCGGGCGAGCCTTACGCAGCACTCCCAAATGCGTTCGAATATCGCAAGGAAGTGAGCGCCGCCTGTTCCTGCCGAAACGGCGACAGCAATTTCTCCATCATCGCGACGCCACGCCCGGACGCTTCACTCGGCGCCCAGCCGCAGATGTCGCGGCCGGAAACGCTGCCGCAGGCACGCCCGGAGGCTCCCGATCTCGCGACCTTGCGCGGCCCGTCTTCACCCACCGCTGAAGAGCCGTCTGTGGCAGGAGACAAAACTCCAGCTGCGGCGGCGGAAGAAACCGCGCCCACCAAACCCGGCACGGCGCAACGCACGCCATCTGAAGATGAAGAGACCGCCGGAAGTACCGGCTCTCAGACAGGAAGCGGCGACGCAAAGGAGACGGCCGCGAAGACCGCTCCGACCCCGGAGGAAGATCTCTCCAGCTCAGGTTCGGGCAAGGCCGCAACCGGCAAGAGCGACGAGGCTAAGGGGTCTCAGTCGCGGAGCAAGGTGCGGATAGTCGGGCCAGTGTATTGGGGCGGCCCAAAAAAGGAAGGAGTTCTCGTAGCTCCGGTCCAGAAGTAGCGCCGGTCAGGGCGCGGCGAAGCGGCAGGAAAAGGCTTTTGCCACGCCGGCCGGTCTTCTCCTTCACGGCCTTAGTCCAGGTTCCCCAGGTCGTCTCATCGAAAGGTTCCTCGGGCAACAATTCGGCCGCTTGCCGCAGAAAATCCGCATCCTCCGGTTCGATCGCCGACGCGATCGGCTCGCGCACCACGCGCCACCAGAAAGCGGCATCGGCGAGCTTTTCGATATTGCCCTGAACGGCATGCCAGAAGCTCTCGCCGCCCTTGACGCCAGCCTCCTCCAACCGTTCCGAGACGGCCGCATAAGGCAGATGCGCGAGGATGCGGGAATTGAGGTTTTTCAGTTCGCCGACCGAGAAGCGCGCCGGGGCGCGGTTCACCTTCGTCGGATCGAAAAGAGCTACAAGCTCGGCAAGATCGTTCACCGGCTGCACCGACTGGCCGGTGCCGATAAGGCCCGCATAGGCGGCAAGCGCCACAGCTTCGATGCCGTCGCGGCGGAGTGCTGCCAGCGACAGAGATTCGTAGCGCTTGGAAAAGCCCTCACCCGCTTCCGTCTGCAAAAGATTATGGTGACCGAAGGCCGGCGGCGGCGCCTGAAGCGCCTCGAAAAGCGCAAGCTGCACGCCGGTATTGGTCACATGGTCGTCGCCGCGCAGGACATGGGTGACGCCCATGTCGCGATCATCCACCACGGAAGGCAGCGTATAGAGAAACGAGCCGTCACCGCGCACGAGCACGGGATCGGACAAAGACGCAAGGTCGACGGATTGTGGGCCGCGGAAGACGTCGTCCCAGCTCCGCTCGGTGCGCACGGTCGCAAAGGGATCGTCGGAGAAATTCGGCAACAGGAAGCGCCAATGCGGCTGCCGCCCCTCCGCCTCGAACGCGGCACGTTCCTCGTCCGTCAGCTTGAGCGCCCTGCGGTCGTAGACGGGTGGCAAACCACGACCGAGCCGGCGCTTCCTCTGCCGCTCCAGCTCTTCGGGTGTCTCGTAACAAGGATAAAGCAGTCCGGCGGCCTTCAGTGCTGCCGCCGCGCCTTCATACGATGCCAGCCTGAGTGACTGGCGCTCGATGCGGTCCGGGGGAATCCCGAGCCAGGCAAGGTCCTCCTCGATCGCATCGGCAAATTCGCGGGTGGAACGCGCCACGTCCGTATCGTCGAAGCGCAGGATGAATTTTCCGCCCTTTTTCTGGGCGAAGAACCAATTGTAGAGCGCAGTGCGGGCGTTGCCGGCATGAATGCGGCCCGTCGGCGACGGGGCGAAACGAACGATGGGAGAAGCCATGGCGAGGGAATTAGCTTTTCGCCCGCCAAGGCGCAATCACGACGAAAGCCGTTCTGACCTGCAACAGGCGAGGAGGGCTATTCCGCATCCTCGTAGGAACGCTTCGGCCCTTCGATCGCGAGGCGGTCTTCCTCCGTCTCGTCGTCATGCTTCGAGCGGCGACGCGCCTCTTTCATACGTTCGCGGATTTCCAGCATCGCGCGGATCCGCTCGACGCGGTCGATCCTCGAGGCCGTCACCTTCATGTCGCCCGACATTTTCGTCTCCTGGTCAACGCCGCCCCGCCCTCAGGCTTGTGGGCGGAGGGGCGATGACGAAGCAAACGATGCAGGCAAAAGATGGATCTGAACCTGCCGTTGCACTCTAATTGGATAAGCTTGCGCGAAGCTTGCAGCAACCTCTGCAATAACCCGAAAATCTCGCTTTATCCGTAGCCATTTTGATTTTGAAAAATTCGATATAAGGTGAGCTGTATTTGCTGCGCGAGCCTTATCTCGAATATCGTTCAGAATGGGAGGAGATCAGACGATGTGGAGCCGCAGCCTATGCCTTGCCGCAGGCATTCTCGCCGCCACCTCTTCGGCCTCGTTCGCCGATGATTGCGCCGACCCGAGCGCCCCCTGCCCGGTCGACGAGCGTCTCGACATGGCCGGCATCGACACTCCCGCCGAGGCGCGCGACTTCTTAAGCCATTTGCAGGAGGCGACCCGGTCGAAGGATCGTGAGGCGCTTGCCGCCATGATGCGCTACCCGCTCAATGTCTACGGACCCGACGGCGCCCGGACCTATGCCGATCGTGACGCGTTTCAGGCCGCCTTCGACGACATTTTCACGGATGGCGTGCAAACGGCGATCGAAGACGCCAGCTACGGCGCGCTCTTCATCCGCGATCAGGGTGCGATGATCGGCAATGGCGAAGTCTGGTTCGACAAAAGCGACGACGAGATCCTCGTCAAGACCATCAACCCGCCGGGCTGACCCGAAGAGATCCCTCACACCGCATCGCGCCAGCCATTGACGATTGGATAGCGCCGGTCGCGGCCGAAATTCTTCGAGGAGATTTTGACACCGGGCGCCGCCTGCCGCCTCTTGTATTCGGCAATATAGAGAAGCTTCTGCACGCGCTTCACCGTATCGGCCTCATAGCCCTTTTCGATGAGTTCGGCGGCACTTTCCTCGCGTTCCACCAGCCCCTGCAGAATACCATCGAGGATCTCGTAAGGGGGAAGCGAATCCTGATCCTTCTGGCCTTCGCGCAATTCCGCCGTCGGAGCCTTGTCGATGATGTTCTCGGGAATCACGATGCCCTGAGGCCCGAGCAGGCCGTCGGGGCGGTTGTCATTGCGCCAGCGCGACAGGCGGTAGACCTCCGTCTTGTAGAGATCCTTGATCGGGTTGAAGCCGCCGTTCATGTCGCCATAGAGCGTCGCGTAGCCGACGGACATTTCCGACTTGTTGCCGGTCGTCACGACCATGGAGCCGAACTTGTTGGAGATCGCCATCAACAGCGTGCCGCGGACGCGCGACTGGATGTTTTCTTCCGTCACGTCGGAAGGATGGCCGACGAAAAGCTCCGCCAGCATCCGGTCGAAGCCCTCGACCGCTTCGGCGATCGGCACGATGTCGTAGCGCACGCCGAGCGCCTCGGCGCAGTCCTTGGCGTCCTTGAGGCTCTCCGAGGAGGTGTAGCGGTAGGGCATCATCACGCAGTGCACGCGCTCCGGCCCCAGCGCATCGACGGCGATCGCCGCACAGATCGCGGAATCGATGCCGCCGGAAAGCCCCAGCACCACGCCCGGAAAGCGGTTCTTGGTGACGTAATCCTTGAGCCCCAGAACAGAGGCGCGCCAATCGGCTGTCATCTGGTCCGATAGCCGCGCCATCGGGCCTTCACGGCATGTCCAGCCCGCCTCGCTCCGTTCCCAGAGGGTGAGCGCCACCGCCTCCTCGAACTGCGGCATCTGGAAAGCGAGCCGGCGATCGCGCTCGAAGCCGAACGAACCCCCATCGAAGACGAGCTCGTCCTGACCGCCGATCTGGTTCAGATAGATCATAGGCAGGCCGGTCTCGACGACGCGCTCCAGCGCCACCTGCATGCGCACGTCCGGTTTGATGCGCTCGTAAGGAGACCCGTTCGGGACGATGAGAAGCTCAGCCCCCGTCTCGGCCAGACATTCCGTCACCTCATCGGTCCAGATGTCCTCGCAGATCGGCACGCCGAGACGTACACCGCGAAAGCCGATGGGGCCGGGCAGCGGGCCCGCATCGAAGACCCGCTTTTCGTCAAAGACGGCATAATTGGGCAGGTCGGCCTTGTGGCGCAGGCCGATCAATTCGCCGCCATCGGCAAGCGCCACGGAATTATAAAGTTTGCCGTTGTCGCGATAGGGAAGCCCGATGAGAATTCCCGGGCCGCCGTCCGCCGTGGCCGCCACGAGTTCATCGAGTGCCTCCAGGCAAGCATCCTGGAAGGCGCGGCGAAGAACCAGATCCTCAGGCGGATAGCCAGAGAGGAAGAGCTCGCTGTAGACGATGAGATCGGCACCCGCTTTCGCGGCCTCGCCGTGCGCCTTCAGCGCCTTCTTCAGGTTGCCGGAAACGTCACCCACGATCGGGTTGAGCTGCGCAAGGGCGATGCGCAGAGTGTCGGTGGTCATGAAGCCCCTCTCCTTCTGACCCGTGTCAGTTAATCCGGCGGAGCTTCAGCAGCAATGGCTGAAACGGCTCGGATGGTCAGGAGCCGGCCAGACGCGGGGCACGCTGGCCGGGAGCGTGACGGAAGTCGGCCGGATCAGCGCAGCCAGCCAAAGCGCTCGACGATGGCAACCACCCAGATGAGCCCGCCAAGGGAGAGCGCGAAAAACACGGCAGCGGACGCGATGTCCTTGGTCACGCGGATCGCTTCGTGATGCTCCGGCGTCACGTGGTTGCACAGGCGTTCGATCGCCGTGTTGAGAAGCTCGACCGTCAGGATGAAGAAGAGCGAGCCGACCATCGCAAGCCAGATCCACGGATTGCCTGCGATGAAGAAGGAAAGCGGCACGCCGACGGCGAGCACGGCCATTTCCTGCTGCACAGCCGCCTCGGTTCCGATCGCATTCTTGAGGCCGCGCATGGAGTTGGAGGACGCAGAGATGATCCGCTTCAGCCCGCCCTGTCCGGGAAGGGCCGCCTGACGCTTTCTGTTTCCGGCGACGGAATCGCGGGCCTGTCTGGATGTCTCGTTCACGGGCATCTCATCTTTCGGCTGTGTCGACGGCTCGGGTCAATTGCGACCGTCGAACTGCGGTTCACCAGGAGCTATCTGGTAATAGTCGCCCTTCTCCGCCACAAAAATATGCGCCTCGGTGCGGAGGCCAGTCGTACCGTCGAGCGCTCCGGCAGAAAAAGCCACGTCTTCACGGCCCTTCCCTTCAAAAAAGAGAAGCGAGCCGCACAATTCGCAAAAGCCGCGGCGCGCCTCCGCCGTCGCCTGATACCAGCGCACATATTCGGTGCCGACGATTTCCATGTCGGACTTTCTGGCCGCGCTCGTCGCCCAGAAATGCCCCGATTGCTTGCGGCACTGGGTGCAGTGGCACGAAACGACCTGGCGCACTTCTCCGCAGACGGAGAAGCGCACCGCGCCGCACATGCAGCTGCCGGAAAGCTCCGCCAAGGTCAGGCCGAAGCGCGCTGACGCGCTTCGCGGCTCATCCGGTCCTTGCGCAGCAATTCAGCGATCAGGAAAGCGAGCTCCAGCGCCTGATCGGCGTTGAGGCGCGGATCGCAATGCGTGTGGTAGCGGTCGGAGAGATGCTCCACCTCCACCGGGCGCGCGCCGCCCAGGCATTCCGTCACGTTCTTGCCGGTCATCTCGATATGCACGCCGCCGGCATGGCTTCCTTCCGCCGCATGGATGGCGAAGAAATGCTCCACCTCTCCCAGGATGGAACTGAAGGGCCGCGTCTTGTAGCCGTTCGCCGCCTTCACCGTGTTGCCGTGCATCGGATCGCACGACCACACGACCTTGCGACCCTCGCGTTCCACCTTGCGGATGAGCTTCGGCAAGTACTTGCCGATCTCTTCCGAGCCGAAGCGGGTTATGAGGGTGAGCCGGCCCGCCTCATTCGTCGGATTCAGGATGTCGATGAGCCGCAACAGGTCGTCAGCATCAAGCGAGGGGCCGCATTTCAGGCCGATCGGGTTCTTCACGCCGCGGCAGAACTCGATATGCGCATGGTCGAGCTGGCGCGTGCGGTCGCCGATCCACAGCATATGGCCTGACGTGGCGTACCAGTCGCCGGAGGTGGAATCGACACGCGTCAGCGCCTGCTCGTAACCCAAGAGCAGCGCCTCGTGGCTGGTGAAGAAATCCGTCTGGCGCAGCGAAGGTGTCGATTCCGCGTCGAGCCCGATCGCGTGCATGAAGCCAAGCGTCTCGCTGATCTGATCGGCGAGCGCCTGGTAGCGGGACGCCTGCGGGCTGTCCTGGATGAAGCCCAGCATCCATTGATGCACATGCTCCAGATTGGCGAAGCCGCCCTGGGCGAAGGCGCGCAGGAGATTGAGCGTGGCGGCTGACTGCCGATACGCCATCTCCAAGCGCATCGGGTCGGGCTGACGCACGGAATCCTCGAATTCGATGCCGTTGATGATGTCGCCGCGATAGGTCGGCAGCTCCACCCCACCCTGCTTCTCCGTCGGCGCAGAACGCGGCTTGGCGAACTGACCGGCAATGCGACCGACCTTCACCACCGGCGAACGGCCCGCGAAGGTCAGAACCACGGCCATTTGCAGGAAGACGCGGAAGAAATCGCGAATGTTGTCGGCGCCGTGCTCGGCAAAGCTCTCGGCGCAATCGCCGCCCTGCAAGAGAAAAGCGCGGCCCTCGGCCACTTCGCCGAGATGCCGCTTCAGCTTGCGGGCTTCGCCTGCAAAAACGAGCGGCGGATAGGCGGCAAGGCGGCCCTCGACACTGGCGAGAAGCTCAGGATCTGGATAATCCGGCACCTGCTCGATCGGCCGGGATCTCCAGCTCGACGGCGTCCACTTCGTTTCCATCGCACCAACTTTCAAAAAGACGGCCCATATGGCCGGAACCCCGGTCCTCGTGACCGGCGGCAGTTCGCCGCAACGCTATCGCCCCTTAGGCCTTGAGCGTCAACCCAAGCGATCGCGACCCGCGACGCCGATACGCGGTATAACGCATTGGTTGTGCTTGCGCGCAGACGTGCGAGCCCGCACAATCGAAGGATGGATCGCGACGAACCACGCTTCACCATTGGTATCGAGGAGGAATACCTCCTCGTCGACAAGACCAGTCGCGATTTGTGCGTCGACCCGCCAGCCGAACTTCTTGCCGCCTGCCAGGAAACCCACGGCAATTCGGTGGCGCCGGAATTTCTGCGCTGCCAGATCGAGGTCGGCACGCCCGTCTGTGCCGATCTTCCCGCCGCGCGCGCTGCGCTGGCCGAGCTTCGTGGCACAATCGCCGAGGAGGCCGACAAATACGGCCTCGCCCCGATGGCGGCCTCCACGCATCCCTTCGCGCAATGGCGGGACCAGCGCGCCACCGACAAGCCGCGCTACAGGGAAATCGCCGAAAGCCTGCAGGTCGTCGGCCGGCGCCTCATCATCTGCGGCATGCATGTGCATGTGGGTGTCGAAGACGACGAGCTGCGGATGGACCTGCATAACCAGCTCGCCTACTTCCTGCCGCATCTTCTGTGCCTCTCCACCTCCTCACCGTTCTGGCAGGGGCGCAAGGCTGGGCTCAAATCCTTTCGCCTCACCGTCTTCGACGCCTTGCCGCGGTCGGGCCCGCCAGAGCGCTTTTCCTCCTTCGGCGAGTTTGAACGTTTCGTCTCCGTTCTGACGGGCGCCGGCGTCATCGAGGACGCCACCAAGATCTGGTGGGATCTGCGCCCCTCGGTGCGCTTTCCGACGATCGAGATGCGCATCACCGATGTGTGCACCCGTCTCGACGATGCGATTGCGATCGCCGCCACTTTTCGCTGTCTCGCCCGCATGCTCTGGCGCCTCAGACGCAAGAACCAGCGCTGGAGGCATTATCCTATGGCGCTCGTTGCGGAGAACCGCTGGATCGCGCAGCGTCACGGAGCGGCCGGGGACCTCATCGATTTCGGCCGCGGCGCCGTCGTTCCATTCGTCGATCTCGTCGGCGAGCTCATCGATCTGATCGCGGAAGATGCCGACCATTTCGGCTGCACGTCGGAGGTGGAGCGCATCCGCGCCATCGCCTCCGGCGGCACCAGCGCCGACAAGCAGATCGCCACCTACGAAAAAGCTCTGAAAGATGGTGCCAGCGAAGACGAGGCACTCAAAGCCGTCGTCGACCATCTCGTTGCCGAGACACTGGTCGGCTGCAGGCCCGCCCATGCGGCGAAGAAAAAGCCCGAAATGTCGGTGATGCCCCGGCCGGAACTCTAATTTCCAGAAGGAACTAGGCCCGCAAACCCTCGATCAACATCGAATTTTACTACGCCGCCGATATACACTTACAAAGCACCTGAGAACGCTTGGTAAGTCCACCACACGCCCAACCCAAAGGCCGCATAAGACATTAATCCTATTATTATAGAGATATTATTGATTGTCGTTCCTTTCGATCCCTCACCTGCCGCGTGGGCTGCCTGGGACAGGTAAGTGACACCCGCCATGAGCCCACCCAAAAGCGTCCCGGCAGCGAAGGGCAAGAGGCACTGAGCATAATCATGCATCACGCCCGAGTCCGCACCAGCGAGATGGCCAAGAAGAGCGATGATTGCTATAGCGGCCCCACCATTGATCAATATTATCGATCGGATTGCATTCTGACCCGCTTGAATAGCCGCCTTGATTAGCTCAAGGTTTTCAGAATTCTCGTAATTTTTATTTTCCACGACGAATCACCACACAATTAAATAGGATTAATACAATATATATTAACACATATAGAGGAATTACTCTCCCGGCGCTACGGCTAGGGGTCGTCGGAAACAAGCAAGGCAGCCTCGGGGCAATTGCCCCAAGGCCTTCTTCAATCTTGCGCTCACCGCAAAGGCGTCTGCTGATGCTGCACCAGCTTCCACCTGTGATCGTGGCAGCGATAGGTGGAGCTGCAATAGGCGCGGTACGGCGCGTCGCCGTCGCGATGGCCCTCCGCCTTGTAGGCGAGGACCAGAGTGTCAGCGTCGGGCCGGGCGATCTTGCAATCGGCAAAGTCGACCGAGGACCAGCGCGGCGCGTGGCGCAGCGCATCACGTGTTTCCATCGCCGGCATCACGCCCATACCCGGAAACACCATCAGGCATTCGTCGTCCATAAGAGCGTCGAAGGCCTCCGACCCTTCCAGCCAGAAACGTTTCTCGCCGGACCAGACTTTCCCATCGTCCATCATTGGCTATGCCTCCCAGGTTTCGGCCGGCTCTTATGGCCAGCTCTCCGCATCACCTTCTATACAGAAGATCTTCCATACATAGAAGTTCTTCTATGTGTATAACACTAAAGCGAGATCTTCGTTGCACCGGCGACGGCGATGGCTTCGTCGACGAGCGCGTGTTCGCGCTTGCCCAAAGCAAGTGCACGTGGATAGCGCGGGGCAGCGCGGTCATCGAGGATCGGCACATGCCAGTCGGCGGTCGTCTCCAGAAAATGCGCAATCCCCGCCTCGCCGTAGACGGCGTGAAAGCCCGACAGCACCACGTCGAGATAAGACAGCATGATCGGATTGTCGGCGTCGCCCGGTCGTCCGTACTCTTCGTGACCGACATAAAGATGCGGGTCGGGCCAGCCTTCCGGCCGCCCGGCAAGCCAGGTCACCGCCGCCTCGGTGGGTGCCACCACGTCATATTGCGCCTCGCGCTGGTCGAGCGCCGGGCGCTCTTCATGTGGCAGGGCGACGATCGCCCCCCAGATTTCGCAATCTGGGTCGGGCACCACCGTCAGCGTGCAGCGGCCGCCATAGCTTGAGGCGCCGGAATGGCGCCACGCCCGCCGCCAGCCTCGGAGTTTGCCGGGCACGGCAACCACCTCCGGCGTCAGCGTGGCGGCATTGACGAGCGAGCCGTAGCCAAAACAGGTGAACACAGCGCCTCTCCTCCCTCGAACAAGATGAAGCCGTCGGAGCAATTAACATAGGCACGAGAACGCGCTCGTCTCGACGACGCGGCGATTCCGCTTTAGGTCGCGATGAAGGTATGGAACGCGTGCTCTCGGCTCCTTCCCGCACATCCGAGGCAGCAACAAGGACACCTCATGGCCCAATCCGTCGGACGGTGGACGATCCTCGTCTGCCTGTCGCGCGTCTTCCTCTATGCGAGCTTCATGACCGGCGCCGCTTCAATCCCGGTGCTGCAAGGGGCCTGGGGAATTTCGGCCACCCGGGCCGGCGCCGTCGTCTCCGCCTTCACGCTCTCCTATTCCGTCTCGCTCTTCCTCTTCGCCTGGGCGTCCGATTATTTCGGCGCCAAGCGGATGGTGCAGGTCTCCGCGGTCGCGACCGGAATCACCTCGCTCGCCTTCGGCCTCTTCGCCCGCGACTGGTCGAGCGCGATCGTCCTCTACGGCCTCAACGGTCTGGCCCAGGGCGGCATCTATACGCCGCTCGTCATGGTGTTTTCGGAGATGGCGACGGACCGCCGCCGCGGCACGGCGATGGGCTGGCTCATCGGCTCGACGTCCGTCGGTTACGCCTTCTCACTCGCTCTGACGGGGGCCGCGCTCTCGTTCGGCGGCTGGCAGGTCGCCTTCGTCGTCTGCGGCGCGACGCCGGCAATCGGTGCGGTCCTCATTCTCCTGCTCCTCAGAGAGACGCCCAACACCATCCACCGGCGGCCGAAGGGCGAAGGCCTCTTCGATGCCATCTGGCGGGCGCGCGAAACCAGGCTCTTGACCGCCGGCTACGTCTTCCATTGCTGGGAGCTTCTCGGCGGCTGGGCGTGGATGCCGGCGCTTCTCGCTGCCGCCTTCGCACTCTCCGGTCACGGCATCGGGCTCGCCAGCGGGCAGAGCGCCATCCTGATCGCGGCGATGCATCTCCTCGCTTCCGGCGCTACCTTTTCCATGGGCGGGCTTTCGGACCGTCTCGGCCGCAAGAGCGTGCTCGTCGGCGTTGCGGCCCTGTCGACCGGGCTCTCCTTTTCCATCGGCTGGCTCGTCGCTGCGCCACTCGCAATCCTGATCACGCTCGCGATGATGCAGGCGGTGACGTCCATCGCCGATTCCCCCGTGCTGACCGTCGCGCTGACGGAGACGACGACGCCCGGCGTTCTCGGAAAGGTGCTCGCAGTGCGCTCGCTCTTGGGGTTCGGCGCGGGCGCCATCGCCCCGATGGCCGCCGGAAGCGTGCTCGATCTGGCGCGCGGCCATGAGCTTTCCCTGCCGACCTCGTGGGGCCTCACCTTCTCGCTTCTCGGCCTCGGCGGCCTCCTGGCCACCTGGAGCGCGGTGCGGCTCAGGCTGCGAGGCTGAGCACGGCACCCGCGGGCCTGTGTGCCATAGCTACCTCGTCAACGATTGCATTCAATGCTCGTCGAGCGCCCAGGACATTTTGAGCCGGTTGAAGGAAATTCAGCCCCGCGGCATGATCGGCCACAACAAGGCGCTTAGGGGCGGGGTTCCAATGGATTTGCACTACTGGATCATCTTCGGGGCCACGGTCTTCGGCGTCTCCCTGATACCCGGGCCGAGCACGCTTATCGCGTTCGCCCATGGTGCGGCGCATGGGTGGGGACGCTCCATATCAACGGCTCTTGGCAACGCCCTGGCATCGACGTTTCAGGCGACCGCCGCCTCGGTCGGGCTCGGACTTCTGATTACGAGCTCGGGCAGCCTCCTCCTCGTTCTCAAATACGCAGGAGCGGCCTATCTCATCTATGTCGGCGTTCAGATCTGGCGCACCGCTTCCCACCGGCTTCCGCTTCACGCCAACCTTGATCGGCGCGGAGACGCACGTCGGAAACTCTTCCTGAGCGGCTTTACCGTGGCGATCAGCAACCCCAAGGCGATCGCCTTCTTCACGGCCTTGTTTCCTCAGTTTCTATCGCTTGAGGGAAACAGCTTCGCGCAGCTTGGCGGGATGGTGGCGGTGGTTGCGTTTACCGCGTTTTCCGTTGCGCTGTTTTACGGCTGCATTGGAGCATGGGTGCGGGGCCTCGAACTCTCCAGGAAGGTGATGAGCCGCATTCACAAGACGACCGGCGGCCTGTTTGTGGCGAGCGGCGTTGGCCTCGCCTTCTCACGGAACAGCTAGGTCGTGGACCTACAAAGCAAGTTGCCTGAGCTCGCGCCCTCTTCGCTACGCCAACGCCAGCTTCACGAATCGTAATAGCCGAAACTGGGCTCGGCCGCCTCGAAGGAAATATCCATGGCGTAGAAGGGCGAAAGCCAAAGCGGCACATGGCCGTACCAGAGCGAAAGCTGACCTTCCGCCGCCTCCTCGCCCACTTTGGCGACACTTGCGAGATAATACGCGGAGGCGATCCCGCTGCGGTCGGCGCCGCTCATGCAATGGACGAGCGTCGGCCCATCCAGCCCTGCAAGGAGCGACACGAGCTCTTTGGTTTCTTCACCCGACAGGACGCGCTTTGCCGAGAGCTTGTAATCGATGAGGCGAAGCCCGAGCCGATCTGCTGCCGCCTTTTCCGCCTCGTACCATGGGGCGCCGGGATTGGCGCCGCGCAGGTTGACGACGGTGGTCAGTCCATAGCGCTGCTTCCATTCCGCCAACAATTCCGGCGTCGGCTGCGCCGAACGATAGAGGCTGCCGGGCTTCACCACATGAAAATTGTCGTTGAGATAGGTGTAGCCTGCATAACTGCCTGCGCCCCCCAAAAGGAGGACTGAAAGCCCAAGGCAGAAAACGCCCAAACGCCGGCTCCAGCGGCCTCTCAGGCGAATCTTCGGCATCTCGTCATTCCCCCTCGCCTTCCCTGGCAGTCGCAATCCCCGCGCGATTCCGGTCGCGGTCTTCCGTTCCATGCTGCCGTCCATCGATGTCGATGGCGTTCTTATGTCACTTGCCTGAAGCGGAGCTTACGGCGAACGAGACGGAAAGATGGGATCGGCGTGCTCTTACGCGGCCTCGACCACTTCGCCTTTGCGCACCGTGTAGGAGGGCTTGTACATCGTCACGAGCTCTTCCGCCGCGGTCGGATGCACGGCCATGGTGCAGTCGAAATCGGATTTCGTCACGCCCATTTTGACGGAAACGCCCAAAAGCTGCGCCATCTCGCCGGCATCCGGGCCGAGCACGTGCGCGCCCAGGACCTTGTCGGTGTCGGCATCGACCACGAGCTTCATCAGCATACGTTCGGAGCGTCCCGACAGCGTGTTCTTCAGGGGCCGGAAGACCGACTTATAAATCGCCAGATTGTCGATGTCGCAGCGGGCCTGGTCTTCCGTCATGCCGACGGTGCCGAGCTCCGGCTGCGAGAAGACGGCCGTGGCTACGCTGCCGTAATCGGGTTTTGTCGGGCGGCCGCAGAAGACCGTATCGACGAAGCACATCGCCTCGTGGATGGCGACCGGCGTCAATTGCATGCGGTCGGTCACATCGCCGATCGCCCAGACATGTTCGACATTGGTCTTCGAATATTCGTCGACGCAAATCGACCCGCGCTTGTCCTGGCGGATACCGAGCTTTTCAAGCCCAAGCCCCTCGGTGTTCGGCAGGCGGCCGACGGCGAGCATGATCTGTTCGGCGTCGTAACAATCGCCCCCCAGAAAAGTCCCGCGCAGCCAGCCATCGCTCTTTCGCTCGATGCGGCCGAGCACGTCCTGGCAGCGGATATGGATGCCCTTGTTCTCGTATTCCGCATGCAGAAGGCGCCTCAGATCCATATCGAAGCGCTGCAGGATCTCCTTGCCGCGATAGAGGATCGTCGTCTCCACGCCCAAGGCGGCAAAGATCCCGGCAAATTCCACCGCGATGTAGCCGCCGCCAGCGATGACGACCTTCTCCGGCAGCTTTTCAAGTTCAAAAGCCTCGTCGGAGGTGATGCAGAGCTCATGCCCGTGCAGCGCCCTGTGCGGATTGGGCCTGCCGCCGGTAGAGATCAAAATCCGTTCAGCCGAGACCGTGGTGCCGGTGCGCTTCAGCTCAATCTCATGACCGCCGGCGAGAACCGCGCGGTCATTTATCAGTTCGACGCCCGATTTTTCGAGATTGCTGCGATAGACGCCTTCAAGGCGGGCGATCTCGCGGTCCTTGTTGGCAATCAGCGTGGGCCAGTCGAAGCTCGCCTTGTCGTAAGACCAGCCGTAACCGACGGCGTCTTCGAAGGCCTCACCGAATTGCGAGGCATAGACCAGAAACTTCTTCGGGATGCAGCCGCGGATGACACAGGTGCCACCGACGCGGCTTTCCTCCGCGACGGCCACGCGTGCGCCGGCTTCGGACGCGCGGCGGGCCGCGCGGACCCCGCCTGAGCCGGCTCCGATCACGAAAAGGTCGTAGTCGTAGCGCCGCTCAGTCATCGCAAATCCCGTTTGTTTTCCTGGTCGGTCGGCGAGCGTCCTCGCCGCATCCGCTCACGCGTACCAGCGCACGCGTGTCGCTTCACGCGTCTCCGCTCATTGCGGAGTCGTCTCGCCCTGCAGGCTCTTCGCCTCGTTCTTGGAGATTTCCTGCAGCTTCTGCGTCGAACGGCGCAGCATCTCGTCGCCGATCTCCTTGGCCCAGGCCTGGCTCACGGAAACCTGAGCGCTCAAAAGGCCGACGAGCGTGCCGGTGAATTTCTCGCCCGTATCCGTTTCAAAGAAGGTGAGAAGATCGTTGAGCTCGCCTTCGGTGAAATTGATCGCCCAAATCCGCGCCAGCCGCTTCTCAAGCTCCGCGCGGCGGTCGACCATATCGAGCGCCACCTGGTCGACGATCTCGATGATGCCGAGCTGCATCTGCGGATTGGAGCGGATGAGCGTCATCTTCGCCTGGTCTGCGACCTCGGGAAGGATCTCGTCGAAGCTGCGCGACAGATCGGAGGCCGACAGGACCTTGCGGGCGAGCTCCATCTGCGCATCCGAAGGTTCGGCCGGCGCGCCGGTCGCCGGGGCCGGGTTCGCGTCCTGGGCTGCAGCGGGAGAAACTGGGACCACCGCCCCGAGCAGCAGCAGGCAAAGCGCGGAAAGCCGAAACATGAAGAACTCCTGATGTGTGACGGCGCGTTGGATGCCGTCGATAACGGAAAAGCCGGGCGACGTCACGCCCGCATCACGCGCGGGTGAGCCTCTTAACACCCTCGGGCGTGGCAATCAGCGCCGTCTCGGCCAGGTCGAGAAAGAGCCCGTGCTCCACGACGCCGGGGATCTCCGACAGGCCGCGCGCGAGCGCCTCTGGATCAGGAATGAGGCCAAAAGATGCATCGATGATGACATGGCCTTCGTCGGTTGCAAAAAGCTCTCCGCCGCGTATGCGCCAGGCGAGTTCTGCGCTGAGGCCAAGCTCCGAAATCAGCTCCGCAACGGCCCTTTCGCTCGCCTTTTTGCCGAAGCGCACGACCTCGATCGGCAGAGGAAAAGCCCCGAGATGTTCGACGTGCTTGCCGGCGTCAGCGATGACCAGCATGCGCGCGGAGGCCGCTGCAACGATCTTTTCGCGCAACAGCGCGCCGCCGCCGCCCTTGATCAGTGCAAGGTCCGGGCCGATCTCGTCGGCACCGTCGACGGTGAGATCGAGCCTGTCGATCTCGTCGAGCGAGGTGAGCGCAATCCCTTCTTTTCGTGCGAGCTCGGCGGTCACCTCCGATGTCGGCACGCCGACGACAGTCATGCCGGCGCGAACCTTTTCGCCCAGAAGCTTCACGAACCAGCTCGCCGTCGACCCCGTGCCGAGGCCGAGATTCATGCCGTCCTCGACAAACTCAAGAGCCGCCTCTGCCGCCTGGCGTTTCAGATCATCCGTCATTGTTGCCCCCACCTGCCGCTTATCTACAAAGCGCGTTCAGTCTGCCGCGCCTTCAGTGGATCCTGTTGTGCGATCCGTTTGCGCCAGAGCCTATCGGATGACAACCCGCTGTCTCAAGCAGCCCCCATGGCGGCTTCTCATTCAGGGCCCCTCGCCGGGAGAGCTCCTCGCCGGCAACCGCGCCGCGCTATGGCATCCGTGGTAGAAAAATCCCGACATGAAATCCAAGAGCGCAGATCCAATCGAAGATCCGGTTCCCCACCGGGGCATCGTGGGATTGCCCAAAGAGTATCCGGCGGGCTTTCACCTTCGGCCCCATATGCATGAGCGTGCCCAATTGATCTATGCGATTGGGGGTGTGATGGAGGTGGCAACAGCCGACGGCCTGTGGCTCCTACCGCCGCAGCGCGCCGTGTGGATGCCGGCTGGCATCACCCATGAGATGCGCGCCCGCGGCAACGTTTCTCTCAGAACCCTCTATGTCGTTGGGGAAGTCTGTCCATTTCCGTTACCGACGAAGCCGCGGACGATTCGCGTGTCACCCTTGCTGCGCGAGCTGATCCTGCGCGTCGTGCAAATGCCCGCAGGCGAGACGCCGGATGCGCATGCCCGGCGGGTTCTCGCTCTCGTCCTCTACGAGATCACCTGGGAGGCGGAGGGGGTTCTCTATCTGCCGATCCCCCGGGACAAGCGGCTTGCTGCGATCTGCCGCGCACTCATCGACGAGCCAGGTGACGCGCGCTCCCTGGAAGAATGGGCCGAGTTCTCCGGCGCCTCTTCCAGAACTCTCGCCCGCCTTTTCAAACAGGAATTCGGAAGCAACTTTCTCTTGTGGCGCAAGCAGGTCCGCGCCTTGTCCGCAGTCCCGCGGCTTGCGGCGGGGGAGGCGGTCGGGGTCGTGGCCGCCGACTTGGGATACGAGACACCGGGCGCATTCGCGACGATGTTTCGGCAAATCATGGGCGAAAAACCCAGCCGGTACTTCGACAAGAACGCAGCAACATAGGTCGGCATCGTTTCAGCAGTGTCCGATAGAGCGTAGATTTTGTCCAAATCCGCGACGCACGACATCGCGCTGAGGCGTAGATGTCGCTCGTGGCGCACGCCACCCGCGCTGCATCTTCGTTGGGCCCCTGCGCTCGGCTCTCCTGCCCGGCGTTCTGCGCAACCCGGCCTCTGCAAGACAGCCCGGTCATGCGACTGGCACGCGTCGACATCGCTTCCGAGACAACCTGGAGAGAATTATGACCGCCCTTTTCCCGGCACGGCGACCGCGCAGACTTCGTCATTCTTCGACGTTGCGGTCTCTTATTCGCGAAACCAGCGTGTCGGCCGACGACCTCATCTACCCGATCCTGGTCGAGGAAGAGATCTCCGAGCCTGTCATGATCCCCACCATGCCGGGGATCTCCCGTGTGCCGGAGCGATCTTTCGCGCGGGAAATCAATCGGATCACAAAAGATGGCGTGAAAGCCGTCATCCTCTTCGGCATCTCGCACCACAAGGACGCCGACGGCAGCGACACCTGGAACCCGCAAGGCCTGATGGCGCGGATGGTGGCCGTTGCCAAGCGAGAGGTGCCAGAGCTCGTTGTCATAACGGACAATTGCTTTTGCGAGTACACAGATCACGGACATTGCGGCGTCCATCGTGCCGGCAGTGTCGACAACGATGCGACACTTGAAAATCTCGGCCGGCAGGCTCTGGTCGCCGTGGAGGCTGGCGCCGATATGGTCGCCCCTTCAGCCATGATGGACGGTCAGGTCGCGGCCATCCGGCGCGCGCTCGACGAAGGCGGGCACACGAACGCGCCCATCATGGCGTATTCGTCAAAATTCGCCTCGGCGTTCTATGGTCCGTTCCGCGCCGCTGCAGGATGCAATCTGAACGGCGACCGCCTCTCCTATCAGATGGATCCCGCCAACGGACGCGAAGCCTTACTGGAATCTCTGCTCGATGAAGCCGAGGCCGCGGACATGCTCATGGTCAAACCAGGTCTCGCCTATCTCGATGTGCTGACGCGACTGCGCGAGCGCACCTTACTGCCTCTCGTCTGCTATCAAGTCGGCGGCGAATACGCGATGATCCGGTTCGCGGCCGAGGCCGGCGCCCTCAACGAGGCAGCGACTGTGCATGAAAGCCTGCTGGCTATGAAGCGGGCCGGCGCCGATCTGATCATCAGCTATTATGCCCACCAGGCTTTGCGGGAGGGTTGGGTGAGCGCCTGATCGGCGACGCCTTCGCAGGGCGGGAGCAGCGCAAAGCCTTTGAGTGACCGGCGGCTGTATGCCAGCGTTCGGGCAATCGAGGGATGATCGCGGCGTCCCGCCTTCGCGTCTTAAGGCACTACAGAGACACGCTGCGCCCAGACGCTTGCCATCGCCCCTTCAGCAGCATTTGTCTTCGAGCTCGGCGAGAAGCGACAGCGCCGCGTCGTCGCCCTCCTCCTCGAAGAAGGCGGCGAGCGCATTCACCTGGCTGCCGACAAAGTAAAGGCTGTCACGGCCCATCTTCTGGTTCTCTGCGAGTTTTTGCTCAAAATAGCCGACCCATTGCGAGCTGCTCGTGCGCATCGCCCCCGACAGCATTGCCATCATGGCTTCGGCCTTGGCATCGCAATCGAGCCCCAGAAAACTCACGTAACGGTCGCCGCGGTCGGCGGCTTGACTGGCCATCGTCTGCTGATCCTCTCCCCCGGTCTTTCACGCGAAAGACCATTCCCCATAAGTCAGAGCGATAGATTATGAGGCAGACGTAGCCTTCGCGCTGTCAGCCGGGCGACAGCGCACTCAGTTCTTCAAGCCGTGCCGGCGCGAGGATCAAAAGGTGCTCGCGGCCATCGCGCGTGACGACGCCATCACGAATGAGCTTGTTGACGAGCGTCGACAACGTCTGGCGCGAGGTGCCGAGCGCACTTGCCAGCGCTTCCGTGTGGTCGATGAGGCGGATACGGGCACTTGCCTGCCTGGCGCTTTCCAGAAGCAAAAAACGGGCAAGGCGTGATTCCACCGGCCGGAAGGCCAGATCTTCGATCAGATCGAGTGCGCCAGCGAGAACCTGCCCGATATCGCGCAGAGCTTCCACAGCGAGTTCCGGATGGCGGGAGACAAGCGTCAGCATCTCGCGCACCGGCCAACTCACGATGTCGCAATCCTCGAGCGCCTCCACCCAGGCGCGCGTATGCGTCACATAGATGCCGCCCGGGCGCAGATAGGAGAGCGTCAGCGCTTTCGTCGCGCCGTTGAGGCAGATGCGCGCCAAACCCGTCTTGAGCACGAAAAGCCGATCCGTCTCTGCGTCGGGATAGGCAATCGTCTCGCCGGCGCCGTAACGGCGCCTGTGGCCGTTTTCGAGCCGATCGAGCCAATGCGCGGAAGACGGATGATCGGATACGGACACTTCTTCTGTCGGCTCTTTCTAGCGGTCTTCGCATCATATCGGCCGAGATGACGCGCTTTCGCAGTTCACACCAGCCTCTTCCGGCAGGCAAGCGCGGCCCCGATGACGCCGGAGGTCGACGCGCGAGACGGGACCGCCGCACGTCTCCCGCTTGCACCCCGCGCGCGGCTCGGCTAGCCCGACGCCATGTCACTCATCGTCTTCGATCTCGACGGCACGCTCGTCGATACCGCGCCCGATCTTCTGGCGACCCTCGACCACATCCTCGGCGGACATGGCCTGCCGCCTGCCCCGCGCGAGCGCATCATGCCCTGCATTTCGCGCGGCGCGCGCGCCATGATCGAGGAGGGCCTGAAGCTCTCCGGGCGCAAGGTGGATGCAAAAGAGCTCGACAGATTGCTTGAGGTCTTCCTCGCCCATTACGAGGAGCATATCTGCGTCGAAAGCCGACCCTTTCCGGGACTTGTGAGCGCGCTCGATACGCTCGAAGCGGAAGGCTGGAGCTTTGCCGTGTGCACCAACAAGCGCGTCGGCATGTCGAAGCTGCTTCTCGATCAGCTCGGGCTTCTCGATCGATTTCAGGCGGTGCTCGGCGCCGATTCGGTTGCCAAGCGCAAACCCGATCCGGCACATCTTCTTGAAACCATCGAAGCAGCGGGCGGCGAAGCCAATGCCGCTTTGATGGTGGGCGATTCGGCGGCCGACATCGCGGCGGCGCGTGCGGCTTCCGTTCCGGTGATCGGCGTGCCCTTCGGCTACACGGCGAAACCGATGGTCGAGCTTCGCCCCGACATCATCATCGATAGCTATTCGCAGCTCACACCCGAGCTCGCCGCAAGGCTTCTTGAAACGCGCGGTGGATCGGCGTCCGCGGAATGAGCGCGCCGGCTTGACCGCGGCGCGGCTCCGTGCCAAATCGCTGCTTCGAGTCGGGCGCGTAGCTCAGCGGGAGAGCACTGCCTTCACACGGCAGGGGTCACAGGTTCAATCCCTGTCGCGCCCACCATCTTTCCGGCTCATTGCCTTTTCCAAGGCCCATTGTGAGCGGTCTCTGAGAGATCCCCTTTAAGCTCCAGAGTTGCGGCGCCTAAGCGAAGAACGACCGCCTCGGCTCTAGACCTCTGACAAGTGTCGCCTAGTTGCGGCGCGCATGTGGTCATGGGTTCAGCAATATTCCGGCGCTTTATCGGCTCTTACGAGCCTGCTCATGCTCCTCGTCTGGTTCGTCTACCTGCAGCTCTTGCTCGTCGCCTACAGGCGCCGGTGGCGCTCGACCGTCCTCATCAACCGCGGCGGCAGTCTGGGGACTGAAGCCCGTTGCCTGATCAGCAATATGAGCGCGGAGGCAATCTACCTGACGAGCCTCATCGCCTTCGTGACCACCGACGATGGGACCTACCGGCAAGAGCTGACGGATCTCCGCGACCTCAGCGACAGCCTCGACGCCGATCCTCGCTCACGCATGAAGCAGGGGCCACTGAAACCCGGCGAATATCTCGATATCGGCACGTTCCACGACCTGATTTTGACGGTCGGCGACAATGAGGGCCAGGGATCGAACGAGGCATGGATCGCCTCGGTCCGATCTCTGGAGCTGACCGCCGTGATCGTCTACGGCGCCGACGATCTCCTTGCAGGCGCCCGCCGAACCTTCGAGATCAGGCATACGGACGACGACATTCAAATCTGTCCGACGACCAGCGATTCGCAGCAGATCCGCTCGCGCAGGGAACGACGCAAAATCGAGAAGCAGCTGCAGTCTTCGCTTTAGTCGTAGAAGACCACCGTCTTTCGTCCGGAGATGATGACGCGGTCGTCGAGGACGTAGTGCAGCGCGCGCGCCAGAACCCGACGTTCGATGTCTCGGCCCTTGGCTATGAGATCGGCCGGCGTATGGCGATGGGAGATGCGTTCGACGTCCTGCTCGATGATCGGCCCCTCATCGAGGTCGGGGGTGACGAAATGCGCCGTCGCGCCGATCAGCTTCACGCCACGCTCATGCGCCTGATGATACGGCTTGGCGCCCTTGAAACCCGGCAGAAACGAATGATGGATGTTGATGCAGCGCCCGGCCAGTTTCGTCGACAGCTCGTCTGAAAGAACCTGCATGTAGCGGGCGAGAACCACGAACTCGGTTTCCGTCTCTTCGATCAGATCCCAGAGCTTCGCCTCCTGCTCGGGCTTCGTCGCGGCCGTCACCGGCAGATGGTGAAACGGCACCTCATCGAGCTCCGGTAGCTGCAAGGCCTCGCGCGGATGGTTTGAGACGATGGCGGTAATCTCCATAGGCAATTCGCCGATCCGCCAGCGATAGAGAAGGTCGGCCAGGCAATGGTCGAATTTCGACACCAGGAGCATGACCTTCGGCTTCACACTGCGATCGCGCAACGTCAGCTCCATTTCGAAGCGCTCGCCGATTTCCGCAAGCTTCTCGCGGAAATCTTCGATATCGGCCCCTTCCAGAACCGGGTTGAAGAGAACCCGCATGAAGAAGTGGCCGGTTTCGGCGTCATCGAATTGCTGCGCCTCCAGGATGTTGTAACCGCTGGAGACGAGCGACGTTGCGACGGCTGCGACGATGCCCGGACGATTGGGGCAGGAGAAGGTGAGGATAAAATCGGCCATGACCTGTCCGTTGGCTCAGCTGAGGTTGCTTTAGCAATCAATTGCGGCAGCGCAAGACGCGCTGCCGGCGGCATGTTGGGACGACTTGCCGACGATGCCCGGACCCGGGCGTGGCAGGCGCGCCACATTCATAAGCAAAAGCGTCAAGGCGCCGCACCGCCGGCCGCCCGGTGCTTGCCTTTTGAGAGCGATTCGACACAGAGGTTAAAGTGACACATCAACTCGCCAGCCTTTCCGGGGACGGTAATGAGAAAGTTTGGATTACTTGCGACTGCGGTCGCTGTGGCGCTTGTTAGCGCCGTTTCCTTTGCTCCGAACGCCTCGGCGCAGCCGACGGCACGGTTTTTTGATCCCGTTTCCAAGCAATGGCTGAGCTTCGGCCCGGGCGCACGCCACCATGGCAAGTCCCCGGTGCAGCGCGAGGTCGTGGATTACTCTGGCCCCTACGCCCCGAACACGATCATTGTGGATACCGGCGAACGCCGCCTCTACTATGTGATGGACAACGGCAAGGCACTGAAATACGGCGTCGGCGTCGGCCGTGAGGGCTTCCAGTGGGCCGGCACACATCGCGTCACGCGCAAGGCGGAATGGCCGGGCTGGACGCCGCCGCCGGCCATGCGCAAGCGTCAGCCGGGCTTGCCGGCGCATATGGAGGGCGGCCCCAACAATCCGCTCGGCGCGCGCGCACTCTATATCGGCAACACCTACTACCGCATCCACGGCTCGAACGAGCCCTGGACGATCGGCACGGCGGTCTCCTCGGGCTGCATTCGCATGACCAACGATGACGTCACCGACCTCTACGAGCGGGTCAATGTCGGCACGAAGGTGGTTGTGCGCCGCTAAAGGCTCTCAACAGCAAGATTTATCGACGGCCGGCGCCTGCGCCGGCCGTTTTCGTTTCAAGCATTGAGAAGGCCCGCCTGCCCCGTTCAGCGGCGAGAGAGCCCGTTTTCGGCCAGCTCTTCCAGATAGCCCGCCCACAGCGAACCGAAGTCCTGTCCCAGCCGATAGAGATAGGACCAGGTGAAAATTCCACTGTTGTGCAGGTCGTCGAAATGCAGACGGACAGCGTAATTGCCGATCGGTTCGACTTCGATCACCATAACGTCAGCCTTTCCCGAGACGAGCTTGCGCTCGGACGGAGAATGACCCTGCACCTCGGCGGAGGGGGAAAAGACCCGCAGATATTCCGCCGGCAGCTCAAACGTCTCGCCGCCCTCAAAACTGACGGCAAGCATGTGCCGGTCCTTCTTCAGACGGATTTCGGTCGGCCAGGGTTCCGCCATCATATCTCCTTCAAGAGGCTGCGGCGCCGCGCTGCCATTTGACGCGGACGTCGGCGCCGTTACATTCCTCTCCTATAAGGGCGGGAAATGCCTTGCCAGCATCATTTGCCGGTCACAGGCAAAGGCGAGGCAGGCATACGGAACAATGAGGCGTCAGTGAATTCCATCATGGAGCAATCTGATATGGCGGCCATCGCGCCGATTGAAACGGCGTCCGAGACAGCGCCGATGATCGATCCCTTCGGACGGTCGATCTCCTATCTGCGCGTTTCGGTCACTGATCGCTGCGATTTCCGCTGCGTCTATTGCATGGCCGAGGACATGACCTTCCTGCCGAAGCGGGATCTTCTGTCGCTCGAAGAATTGGAACGCCTGTGCACCGCCTTCATCGACAAAGGCGTGCGCAAGCTGCGGCTGACTGGCGGCGAACCTCTCGTGCGTCGCAACATCATGTGGCTGATTGAGGCGTTGGGCCGCCATCTGGAAAACGGGCGGCTCGAGGAGCTGACCCTGACGACGAACGGCTCGCAGCTCGAACGTTACGCACATGATCTCGCAGCACTCGGCGTGCGCCGCATCAACGTCTCGCTCGACACGCTCGATCACGACAAGTTCAAAGCCATCACACGCTGGGGCGATCTCGGCCGCGTGATGGCCGGCCTCAAGGCGGCGCAGGATGCGGGACTTCAGGTGAAGCTCAACGTCGTCGCGCTCAAAGACGTCAACGAACATGAAATCCCGGAGATGATCCGCTTTGCCCATGGCCAGGGCATGGATCTGACGCTGATCGAGACGATGCCGCTCGGCGAGATCGAAGGCGATCGCACAGACCAATATCTGCCGCTTTCCACGGTGCGCACGCGGCTTTCGGAGCGCTTCACCATGACGGACATCCCGTACAAGACCGGCGGTCCGGCAAGGTATGTGGAGGTGCGCGAGACGGGCGGCAGGCTCGGCTTCATCACCCCGCTCACGCATAATTTCTGCGAAAGCTGCAACCGTGTGCGGGTGACCTGCACGGGCACGCTTTTCATGTGCCTCGGACAGGAAGATGCCGCCGACCTACGTGCGCCCCTGCGCGCATCCGAAGGCAATGCGCTTCTCGCACAGGCCATCGACGAGGCGATCACGCGCAAGCCGAAGGGGCACGATTTCGTCATCGATCGCCATCACCGACGTCCCGCGGTTGCAAGGCATATGAGCATGACGGGCGGCTGAGCCCTGGTCGCGGCCTCAGGAGCCGCATAAGCAGAAGCTTCGATCAACCCGCCAGAAGCCCCTTCCCCATGCCATCCGTGCCTGCCCTGCCGAGCGAAAACCAGCGCGGCATCCTCTTGATGCTCGCAGCGATGGTGACGTTCATCGTCAACGATACGCTGGTGAAGCTTGCGAGTGCCGATCTGCCGACCGGCGAGATCATTTTCCTGCGCGGCCTGATCGTGTCGCCGATCGTCATCGTCCTCGCGGTGCGTCGGGGCGCCTTCGTCAATCGCGGCCTGCTTTTCCATAAAACGCTCATCTGGCGCACATTGGGCGAGGTCGTGGCCGCGGGGCTCTACCTTTCCGCCCTGTTCCGGCTGCCGCTCGCCAATGCTTCGGCGATCCTGCAGGTCGTGCCGCTCGCCACCACGGCCGGTGCTGCGATTTTTCTCGGCGAGACCGTCAGACGAAGGCGGTGGACCGCGATCGCCGTCGGCTTCAGCGGGGCGCTTCTCGTCATCCAGCCCGGTCTCGAGGGCTTCAATATCTGGTCGCTCGTCGCCCTTCTCAGCGTCTTTGCGGTCGTTCTTCGCGATCTCGCCTCCAAGCAATTGCCGAAAGGTCTGCCGACGCTTGCCGTCACCACGGCCGCTGCAGTCGCCGTCGGCCTCTTCGGTGGCGTTCTGATGCTCTTCGAAGAACCCGTGATGCCCGATGCCGGCGCACTTGCCGCCATCTTCGCCTCCGGGCTGTGCACGGTCGCGGGCTATACGCTGATCATCGCCGCGATGCGCACCGGGGACATCTCCGTCGTCGCGCCGTTCCGCTATTCTTTCATGATCTGGGCGGTTCTCATGCAGGTTCTCGTCTTCGGCGAATGGCCGGGTCCGCTCCTCTTCATCGGCACCGGCATCTTGATTTCGACGGGCATCTACACCTTCTATCGGGAACGTCAGGTCGGGGCCTCCGAGGCCCGCAAAGCGCTGACGGCACCGCCGGCACGCTGATCGCGCCTCTTCTGCCGGGCGCGGTTGGATGCTATCGGGTCATCCACCCTCCCCCTCGCCTCCGCCGAGATCCAATGCCGTCTTCCATTTCCGACGCCCCCGCCCTCTCACCCCAGGGGCGGCGGCCAAGCCTTTTGAGCCTCGTCGTCATCTCGACGCTCAGCCCGTTCGCGATCAACGTCATCGTGCCGTCCATGCCGGCGCTGCAGAAGGACTTTCACACAAGCTTCGCCACCGTGCAGCTCGTCCTGTCCCTGTTTTTGGCTTCTGTGGCGATTTCCCAGATCGTGATCGGGCCACTGTCGGACCGTTTTGGACGAAGGCCCGTCCTTCTTTGCGGGCTCAGCATCTTCACGGCCACCAGCGCACTGGCGAGTTTTGCGAACGACATTGAAAGCCTGCTTGCACTGCGCGTCCTGCAGGCGGCCGGCGGCTGCACCGGCATCGTTCTGGCGCGCGCCATCGTGCGCGACCTCTACGATCGGCGCAAAGCCGCAAGCGTCATCGGCTATGTCACGATGGGGCTCGCCATGGCGCCGATGGTGGCACCGCTCTTCGGTGGTCTTCTGCAACAGAATTTCGGCTGGCGGGCGCAGTTCGTCATGCTGACGGTGTTCGGAGCCTTGGTCCTGGCCCTTGCCTGGCGCGACGTCAGCGAGACGCATCACGCGCGCACCGAGCGAATCGCCTTTGCCACCTTGTTTCGGGATTTCGGCTACCTTCTCAAGGAACCCGCCTTCCTCGTCTACACCGCCGTATCGAGCCTTGCGACGTCAGTCTTCTTCGCCTTTCTGGGCGGCGGCGCCTATGTGGCCGGCACGATCCTCGGACTGTCTCCGATCGCCTATGGCAGTTGGTTTGCGGTCCTGTCGATCGGCTATGCTTTTGGCAATTTTCTCTCCGGCCGTTTTGCCGAAAAGGTCGGCGTCCGGCGGATGACGCTCGCCGGGTCCAGCCTTCTCCTCATCGCCCAGCTCGTGCTTCTCGCTCTCATCGCGAGCGGCCATCTGAGCGCGCCGGCCCTCTTCCTGCCGATGTGCGTCGGCGGCATTTCCAACGGTCTCGTCTTGCCGAGCACGATTGCCGGCGCCATCAGCGTGCGCCCGGAAATCGCCGGCACGGCCGCCGGGCTTCAGGGCGCGACGCAGATCGGCTCAGGCGCGATCTCTTCGGCGATCGCAGGAGCCGTGCTCGCCGGCGGCATGTCGGCCCTGCCCCTCTCAGCCGTCATGCTGACAGGGGCCGTCGCGGCATTCGCCTTCTCCGTGATCCTGTTTCGGATCGTCCGCTAGCCCTCTATTCCACCACGACCCTGGGGGCCTGACGGACGCCGGCACCTTTCTCCACGTTGAGGCGCTTCACGACGGCATCGGCAATGTGTCGATAGATGCGCGCATGCTCCGATTGCGGTTCGCTGGCAACGATGGGTCGGCCCGAATCGGAGGTTTCACGAATATCCATGTGGAGCGGCACGGCGCCGAGGAAGGGCACGCCGATGCGTTCCGCCTCGTGTTCCGCCCCGCCATGCCCGAAAATGTCGGAGCGCTCGCCGCAATGCGGGCACAGGAAATAGCTCATGTTCTCCACGATGCCGAGCACCGGCACGTTCACCTTGTTGAACATGTTGAGGCCCTTGCGGGCATCGATAAGGGCGAGATCCTGCGGCGTCGAGACGATGACGGCACCGGCGAGCGGCACCTGCTGAGCCATGGTGAGCTGCGCATCGCCGGTTCCGGGAGGCATATCGACGACAAGCGCGTCGAGTTCGCCCCAGGCAACCTCACGCAGCATCTGCGTCAAAGCGGACATGACCATCGGTCCGCGCCAGATCATCGGGGTCTCTTCTTCCACAAGAAACCCCATCGACATGACCTTGAGCCCGTAGCCTTCCATCGGCTTCAGGATGCGCTCCGACACCGATTCCGGCCGTCCCTTGATGCCCATCAGGCGCGGCAATGACGGCCCGTAAATGTCGGCGTCGAGGATGCCGACCTTGAGCCCGTTCGCCTTGAGGCCGAGGGCGAGATTGACCGCCGTCGTGGATTTGCCAACGCCGCCCTTGCCCGAAGCCACGGCAATGATTGCCTTAACGCCGGGGACGCCCGCTTTCTGAGGCTGCTGCGGCGCCTGGCCCGGAGCGCGCTGCTGCGGGGCGGATTGCGGCCGTGGCGGAGCACTGCGCGGAGCCGCATTCTGCGGCACGCCACTCTGCGCCATGCCCTGCCCCGGCCGTCTCTCCGCCGTCAGCGCCACCATGGCACGCTCCACCCCCGGCAGTTCTGAGAGCACTTTTTCGGCTGCCTGCCGGAGAGGTTCCAGATGTGATGCGGCCTCCGCCGGCACCGTGATCGACACGATCACCTTGCCGTTCGAGATGATCGGATCGGAAACCAGTTCCTGAGTGACGATATCACTTTCAAGGTCGGGGCCTTTGACGCGGCGGAGCGCATCGAAGACGGCATCTTTGGTGATCGTGGGAGTAGTCTCGGGCATTGCCATCCTTCAACCGCATAAGCGGTGGTGCTTCGAAGCCGGCTTTTTCGTCCGGCGGGCCTGCCGTTGACATATTGCCCCCTCGCCCGAAGTTCAAATGCCACACGCCAAGATCGGCTGAGGAAGACGCGGCAAGGCGGCTTCACCTGCCGGGCCGTGACAGGTATAAAGGTTGAGAGGAAACGAACCGATGGCCGAAAGCCCGTTGCCGAGACGACGCTCCTTCATCACCGGTGTACCGGCGCGGCAAAGCCCGCAGCCGAAGCGTTTCTGCGGGGTTTCGTGAGCGAGACGACCGATCATGATCGTCCTGCCCCGCGACCAATTACCGGGGTTATTCTCGCAGGCGGCCTGTCCCGCCGCATGGGCAACGACAAGCCACTCGTGGAAATCGCCGGGCGACCACTGCTTTCGTACGTGGTGGATGGACTGCGTCCGCAGGTCGACGAGCTCGTCATCAACGCCAATGGCGATGCCTCGCGCTTCAGTGAATTTCTTCTCCCCGTCGTTCCCGACGGCATCGACGGCAATCCGGGGCCTCTCGCCGGCATTCTCGCCGGGATGCGCTGGAGCCAGGTGTTTTGTCCGCAGGCGCGTTTCATGGCGAGCGCAGCCGTCGACACGCCCTTCTTTCCCGGCGATCTCGTCACGCGGCTCTCCGAAGGTTGCGGCCACGACGAGACAACGATCGCCGTCGCCGCGTCGTTCAACGGCGTGCATCCCGTCTTCGGATTGTGGCCGATCGCACTTGCCGACGACCTTGAGGAATGGCTGAAAAAGGCGAAATCGAGCAAGGTTCTCGACTTCGCCGACCATTACGTGCGGCTCAACGTGCCCTTCGACCATCTGGAAGCTGACGGCCGTCAGATCGACCCCTTCTTCAACGTCAACACGCCGGAGGATGCGGCCGAGGCACAGGCGATGCTCGAGGCGCTCAACCGAACTCAGGCCGCCGAATAGCCCGTCCGCGGATGGCGCCCCCCGTTTTCGGCATCACTGGCTGGAAAAATTCCGGCAAGACGACACTCGTCGCCCGCCTCGTCAGCGAGTTCTCGCAGCGCGGACTTGTCGTCTCCACGGTCAAGCACGCCCATCATGCATTCGACATCGATCACCCCGGGACCGATTCGTTTCGCCACCGCGAGGCCGGGGCACGCGAGGTTCTGCTGGTATCCGATCATCGCTGGGCGCTGATGCGCGAGCTCGGCGACGAGGCGGAGCCGCCCGTCGAGGAGATGTTGGCGCGGCTGTCGCCCTGCGATCTCATTCTCATCGAAGGCTATAAGAAGGCGCCCCACCCGAAGCTCGAAGTGCGCCGCCGCGACGGGCGGCCCGGCCAGGCGCTCAGCGACACCGATCCGTCGATCCTCGCCGTGGCTGCAGATTATCCGGTGGCAAACGCCGCGCTTCCTGTCTTCCATCTCGACGATGTTGCAAAAATTGCCGATTTCATCGCCGACCGGCTCTCACTCGATGCCGCCAAATGAGGCAGTTGCCCCGCCTTCGTCTCTCTCGCGACCAGGCCGGGAGCCGTCGAACCGGCCAAACCTGCTTTGTCTGTGATCAAGTCCCCTTGCCGCAGGCACGGCGCTTGCTAAAGAGTTGCACAGGCTCAAAGTTTGGGCCGATTATAGGTCCAGCGGCTCTCTTTGGCCGCATCCAACAAGAAATTCGGGAGACAGCATGAGCTTGTTCAAAAAACTGGCGGCTGCAACGGTCCTCGCGGTCTTCGCCACGGGCGCAGCGCAGGCCCAGGAAACCTTGCGCATCGGCACGGAGGGCGCCTACCCCCCGTTTAGCGAAATCACGGCTGACGGTAAGCTCGTCGGCTTCGATATCGACATCGCCAATGCGCTCTGCGACGAGATGAAGGTGAAGTGCGAGTTCATCTCGCAGGATTGGGACGGCATCATTCCCGCCCTTCTCGCCGGCAAGTACGACGCCATCGTCGCCTCCATGTCGATCACGGAGGAGCGCAAGGAGAAGGTCGACTTCACCGACAAATATTACGACACGCCGCAGGCGATCGTCGTGCCGAAGGATTCGGACATCACGGAAGCGACTGCCGAATCGATGGCAGACAGAAGCGTCGGCGCCCAGAGCTCCACGACGCACGCGCAATATGCCGAACAAATCTTTCCGGATTCCGATATCCGCCTCTATCCGTCGGCTGACGAGTACAAGCTCGATCTGTCCAGCGGACGTCTCGATGCGGCCCTCGACGATGTGATCGTTCTGTCGGAGTGGGTCGACAGCGAGGACGGCTCGTGCTGCAAGATCCTGACGACGCTGCCGGGCGATCCGAAGATTTACGGGCCGGGCATCGGCATCGCGGTGCGCAAGGGTGACGACGAGCTGCGCGAGAAGCTCAACGCCGCGATCAAGGCGATCCGCGAGAACGGCACCTACAAGAAAATCAACGACAAGTACTTCGACTTCGACGTCTATGGCGGATAAGTCAGGTTGTGTGATGTACCGGATGGGGCTTCAGGGCCCCATCTTTTTGCCGCGCCAGGGATGACGGGCTGATGGAGTTTTTGGACCTCCTGTCGTTCGGAGGCGGCGGCTGGGGAGATGATCTTGCGGCCGGGCTTGCGGTCACGGTCGCGCTGGCGTTGACGACGCTGCCGATCGGGCTGGTGCTCGGGTTTCTGCTCGCGCTCGCCAAGGACAGCGACGACCCGGGCCTTATCCGGGCAGCCACGATTTTCACGACGATCTTCCGCGGGCTGCCGGAGCTTCTGACGCTGTTCATCATCTATTATGGTGGACAGATCGCTCTGCAGAAGCTCTTCCGGCTTCTCTTCGACACCTATGTCGAGTTCTCGTCTTTCACGGCGGGTGTCATCGCGCTGTCTCTCGTCTTTGCGTCCTTTGCGAGCGAGGTTTTCCTTTCCGCCTTTCGGGGCATTCAGAAAGGCCAGTATGAGGGGGCGTATGCGCTCGGGCTGAGGCGAACGACGACGATGCGTCTCGTCATCCTTCCACAGCTCATCAGGCTCGCCCTACCGGGCCTCTCGAACCTCTGGCTGATCTTGTTGAAGGATACGAGCCTCGTCTCCGTTATTGCCCTCAACGACCTCCTCCGGAACACCAACGTCGCCGTCGGCGTGACCAAACAACCGTTCTTCTTCTATTTCGTCGCCTGCATGATCTATCTGGTGCTCTCCATCATTTCGTCCTTCGGCATCAACGGCATCGACCGATGGTCGCGCCGCGGCGAGGCCACGAAATGACGATGAGCGAGATGAGCGCCGACCAGGCCTATGTGTCCGACCGCCTTCTTCCGGCCGAGCCTCCGCCCGCTTCCATCCGGCGCTGGAGCAAGGCCCGCATTGCCGGCATCGTCTTGATGACGCTCTGGGCCGCGATCGCCATAGCCCTCGTCTTGTTCTTCATCAGCGCCTGGAACCCGGGGCTTCTGGCGCGCTACGGGCCGAAACTTCTCGGCGGCCTCCTCGTCACGGTCGAACTCGTCGTTCTGTCGGTCTCGATCGGCGCGGTTCTTGCCGGCATCGTGGCTGCGGGCCGCCTTTCGAAGAACCGGGTAACGCGCGGTCTTGCCTTTGCCTATGTGTATTTCTTCCGCGGCACACCACTCTTGGCCCAGACCTTCCTCGTCTATTACGGCGCCGGGCAATTTCGCGAGATTTTCGATGCCGCCGGCATGTGGTGGTTCTTCCGCGATGCGTTCAATTGCGCTGCCCTCACCTTCACGCTCAACACGGCCGCCTATCAGGCCGAAATCTACGCCGGGGCCATTCGCGGCGTCTCCCTCGGCCAGTGGGAAGGCGCCCGCGCGCTCGGGCTCTCGCCCGCTGTCATCTTCGTCAAAGTCGTCGCGCCGCAAGCACTGATCACGGCTTTGCGGCCGCTCGGCAACGAGATCATCTTCATGATCAAAGGCTCTGCAATCGCCTCTGTCATCACCGTCTATGACCTCCTGGGCGAAACGCGGCTGGCCTTTTCCCGCTCCTTCGATTTCCAGGTCTATCTCTGGGCCGCGGGGCTCTATCTTGTCGTCGTGGAAGCGCTCCGGCGTCTCTGGGATGCGGCCGAGCGGCGACTGACGCGCCATCTCAAGCCGGCGCCGGACAGCTCCGGCCAGCAGGTGGTGGCGGAACAGATCGGCGCGTAAGCCGCCAAGGCTCAGACGAAGAGCTCCGTCTTTTCGAACTTGGTCACGTCGATCAGGCCCTTGTCGGAGATCCTGAGCTCCGGGATGACGACGAGTGCGAGCAGCGAGTGCTGCATGAAGGCGTTGTTGAGGCGGCAGCCGCAGCTTTGCATGGCGGCGCCCATACGTGCGGCCTTGGCGGCGACAGCTTCCGCCCGCTCCTCCGAAAGCAGTCCGGCGATCTTGAGCTCGACCAGCGCCAGTTCCTCGCCTTCGGAGATCACCACGACGCCGCCGCCGACTTCGCCCAGACGGTTCGCGGCCATCGCCATATCGGCGCGATCTGTGCCGACGATGATCATCTGGTGGCTGTCATGGGCAACCGTGGAGGCGATGGCGCAGCGCCGGTTGTAGCCAAAGCCTGAGACGAAGGCGTTCTGAACGGCGCCCGTGCCACGGTGGCGCTCCACGAGAGCGAGATGGGCAACATCATTGGCCATATCCGCTTCCACCAGGTCATCGACCACGCTGAGCTCACGCTGAAGAGCCTTTGTCGGCGCCTGGTTTTCGATGACGCCTACGACGCGAACGCCCACGCGTTGCTTATTCTGCGGCGCGGGCACGGCGAAATCGTCCGCCGTCAATTTGCGGCCGAGATGCACCGTGTTCTTCGCCTCTTCCGGGTAGCCATAGAGGGGAATGTCGGCGACGAGGGCGCCCTTCTCGGCAAGCAGACGGCCACGTCCATAAACGGCGTCAATTCTCAGCGACGGCAGGTCCGACACGAGAAGGAGATCGGCGCGGCGCCCCGGCGCGATGGAGCCAAGTTCGCGCTCCAGGCCGAAATGCTCTGCCGTGTTGAGGGTCGCCATCTGGATCGCCGTGACCGGCTTCAGCCCCTGAGCGATGGCGTGCCTCACCACACGGTTCATATGCCCGTCGTGAACGAGGGTCCCGGAATGGCAGTCGTCCGTGCACAGAACGAAAAAGCGCGGATCGAGGCCCTTTTCCGTCACGGCCTTGATCTGGGCGGCGACATCGTACCAGGCGGAACCGAGCCGCAGCATGGCACGCATGCCCTGGCGTACGCGCGCAATCGCGTCCTCCATGCGCGTGCCTTCATGGTCGTCGGCCGGACCGCCCGCCGCATAGGCATGAAAATCCACTCCGAGATCGGGGGACGCGTAATGGCCGCCGACGGTCTTGCCGGCCGACACCGACGCGATGATCTCGCCAAGCATCTTGTCGTCGCCGGCAGCGACGCCCGGAAAGTTCATGACTTCGCCAAGGCCGATAATGCCCGGCCAGGACATCGCCTCGGCAACCTCCTCGGGGCCAAGCTCGGCACCTGCCGTCTCAAGCCCGGGCGCCGATGGCACGCAGCTCGGGACTTGCACGAAGACGTTGATCGGCGCCGTCAGCGCCTCGTCATGCATGAGACGAACCCCATCGAGACCAAGCACGTTGGCGATCTCATGAGGGTCCACGAACATCGACGTCGTGCCGTGGGGAACGACCGCACGCACGAATTCCGTCACCGTCACCATGCCGCTTTCGACATGCATGTGGGCGTCGCAGAGGCCCGGCACGAGATAGCGGCCCTTGGCCTCCACCACCTCGGTGTCGTCACCGATCGTGTGAGAGGCATCCGGCCCGCAATAGGCGAAGCGTCCGGCGGTGATGGCGAGATCGGTGTTTTCGACGATCTCGCCGGAATGGACGTTCACCCAACGTCCGCCACGAATGACGAGATCGGCCGGTGTGCGCCCGGCGGCCACATCGACGAGGCGGGGTGCCGCCTTCTGCCAGGACGGGAAAGGCTCAGTCATTCTAACCTCCGATCGGCCGCGCGGCGCCAAAGCCGGCAAACACCTGACCAAACATGCGGTCAAAGGCTTGGGATACGTCGCTTACCAGGGCATGTTGGCAGTGCTCTGCCCCTGACAAGGCCTTTTTGATTGTCTAGAACCATGAGCAATCGCCGCGCAAAGCAAAAGGGAACGGAACATGGCGAAAGTTGCATTCATCGGCCTCGGGGTGATGGGATACCCGATGGCCGGCCATATCGCCCATCGAGGCCATAAGGTCACCGTCTACAACCGCACGCAGGACAAAGCGGAAAAGTGGGTTGCCGAGCACGGAGGCAAGCATGCTCCGACACCCGAGCATGCGGCAGAGGGGGCGGAATTCGTTTTCTGCTGCGTCGGCAACGACAACGATTTGCGCTCCGTAACCCTGGGACGTGGCGGCGCTTTCAAGGGCATGGCGCCCGGTGCGATCTTCATCGACAACACGACGGCGAGCGCAGATATCGCCCGCGAGCTTGCGCGCGAGGCCCATGCGCACCGTTTCGGCTTCCTCGATGCGCCGGTTTCCGGCGGCCAGGCGGGCGCGGAGAAAGGCCAGCTCACGGTGATGGTCGGTGGCGAGCACAAAATGTTCGAGAAAGCCCGGCCGATCATCGAATGCTACGCCAAGATGGTCGGGCTGATGGGACCGGTCGGTTCTGGTCAGCTCACCAAGATGGTCAACCAGATCTGCATCGCCGGGCTTGTCCAAGGCCTCTCCGAAGGCATCAATTTCGCTCAGAAGGCAGGGCTCGACGTCGAGAAGGTGATCGACGTCATCTCCAAGGGCGCGGCGCAGAGCTGGCAGATGGAGAACCGCTGGAAGACCATGACCGAGGATCATTACGACCACGGTTTCGCGGTCGATTGGATGCGCAAAGACCTCGCCATCTGCCTCGGTGAGGCGAAGAGCAACGGCGCGCTTCTGCCGGTGACGGCGCTGGTCGACCAGTTTTACGGCGAGGTGCAGGCGATGGGCGGCAAGCGCTGGGATACGTCGAGCCTGATGAAAAGGCTGCAACGCTTCGATTGAGGGTGTAATTCTGGCATCATGAAATCGAGCGGGCGACGGCTCCGGCCGTCGCCCGCTCCAAACGTCTTTCCTCAGACCATCTCCGGCTCTGCAAGCTCCGCAATCGCCCCATCCCGCTGCGGCAGATAGGTGGAGATCTGCGGGCACCGCAGGCATGCCGCCTCACGCTCCTGCGCGAACCATCGGCAGGAACGTCGTATCACGCAGGCCGGCAGCGCATCGACGGCCGGCGAGAGCCCTCCGACGATGCGCTTGGCGAGACGGCAATCCTTGCCGTCAAAATGGCGACACCTGGCTTCCTCGCACCGTGCAGCAAACCTGAGAACCTGCGTCGGCGGCAGCGGTGCCGTCTGCTCTAGCAGGTCCTCCGTCACGGGAAGACGCGCATTCAAATAAGCGGTGTGGGCCACGCCCTCTTGACGGAGCTGCACGCCGATGACTTCGGCCTCCTGCATCTGCGGCTGAGCACTTGGACAAAGCAGGGGACGCGCGTTCTTCGCCATCACAGACACTCACATCTCGAAGGTGATCACTTCCGGCCCAGGCCAGAACCCGACGGTGATACCGCCATCGCCGATGACCATGGCGGCCTGCGCCTTGCCGAATGTCCCTTCGAAACGGCTGCCAACCGTTGAAGCGAGCTTGCCGACCTCCTCGAACTCGCGCCCCCGCAGGACATCTTCGCGCAGAATAAAGCCGATGATTCCAGGCCCGGGGACGAGGGCAATCTTGAAATCAACGTCGGCGAGATTGCGGCTCTCCTTTAGTGCTCCGGCGACAGCCTCGTTCAGCTTGCCGGAAAGATCGCGGACAGAGATAGACTTCGCACGTTCAACGGCCATGTCTCATCCTCCCTGGAGATGCACGCGCATGAGCGCTACCGCGGACATCCGCAGCACACCTTAGTTTCTATTTTGCTTTTGAACTGCACGGGCTTCTGGCCCGACCGGACAATGCAATCCGGGCCAAGGCAACTTCTCCGCGCTATATAATACTTATAGCACGCAGAATATAGACTTGCAATTGAGCAAAGACAGGGAACAGGACAGGTTTCGTAGGCCGATAATGCTGCTCTGCACAATAATTTTCTTTGACTTTGCTCGCAGCGTCAAAACAGGAGACTCTAGCCCTTCGTCTTCTGCGGCGGATCGAGCTGCATGAAGTTGAGCGGCAAGGCCGTCGTGTCCTTGATCCGCTCCATGGCGAAGGCGGAAGAGACGTCGGTGATGTCGATCTTGGAGACGAGGCGCTTATAGAAGGCGTCATAGGCGGCGATGTCGGGCACAACCACCTTGATGAGGTAGTCGACCTGCCCACTCATGCGGTAAAATTCCACCACTTCGGGCATGTCCGAAATGATCTTGGCAAAGCGCAGAAGCCAGTCCTCGTTGTGCTGATTGGTGGTCACGAAGACGAAGACGGTGACGTGCGCATTCACCGATTTCGGGTCGAGCACGGCTACCCGCTTTTTGATGACGCCGTCTTCTTCCATCTTCTGGATGCGCCGCCAGGCCGGCGTCGTCGACAGGCCGACACGCCGGGCGATCTCGGCGACGGGGAGCGTCACATCCTCCTGCAGGACAGACAGGATCATGCGGTCAATGCGGTCCATTCAGGGCCTCGGGCAGATTTTCGCGTCGTTAGACCATTGTTGGCGCACACGAGGCAAGCGCTGCATCACCGCTCGTTCGGCTCTGCACTCTGCGGCTCGATAAGCTCGCGCACACGCGCCCGCAAAAAGGGCAAAACCTCTCTTTGAAAGAACGGGTGCCGCTTCAGCCAGGCGTTGTTGCGCCATGAGGGGTGCGGCAGCGGCAGGACCGGTGGCGGGCCGGATTGTTCCATGATCGTCCGCCAGTCGGTGACGGTTTCCGTCAAAGTGCGGCGGCGCAGCGAGCCCAGATGCCAGGCAATGGCGTACTGGCCGATCGCCAGCACCAGTTCCAGCTGCGGCATGGAATTGAAAACCTCGTCGCGCCAGGAGGGCGCGCATTCGCGCCGGGGTGGCAGGTCGCCGCCCTTGTCGTCCTGACCCGGGAAACAGAACCCCATCGGCACGATGGCGATCTTCGAAACATCGTAGAATTCGTCGCGCGTGACGCCGAGCCAGTCGCGCAGGCGCTCGCCGGAGGGATCGTTGAAGGGCGTCGTCGTGGCATGGGCCAGCGTTCCCGCCGCCTGGCTCGCGATGCATAGACGCGCCGTGGAGGAAATCCTCAGAATCGGATTCGGCTCATGCGGCAGGGGTGACGCGAATGGCCGCTCCACACAGATGCGGCAGAAGCGGATGCGCGCGGCGAGCGCCTCCGCCGTTTCAGGCGTCTCTTCGGAAGGCATTCCCGGCACGCGATCAGGCGGACGCGCTCGGACGGGCCTTGAGACGCGCATGCCAATCGCGCAAAGCGACAAAATCTTCCGGAATCTCCACCTTCGCAGGCTTCATGAAGTCGAAAGTGACAAGCGCGGTGATGTCGGCAACGGATAAGCTGTCACCGGCGATGAATTCCCTTCCCCGCATCTCACGGTCGAGGAAGGCGAGAAGCTCCGGCAGCCGCTCGCGGCAAGCCGCCGCCCATTCCGGCACTTGGCTTTCGAGCTCCGCCATCGCGGGGTGTGAGTGGCGGAAGATAGCGGCCACGAGCGCATAGAGATCGAGCTCGATGCGGCGGTTCCACATTTCGACCTGCGCCTGCTCCAAAGGGCCTTTTCCAAAAAGCGCCGGCTCGGGATTGAGCGCTTCGAAATAGCGGCAGATCGCCATCGTTTCCGAAAGCGCGGTGCCATCGTGGAGCACAAGAACCGGCAGGCGGCGCATCGGGTTGAGGCGAAGAAAATCCAGAGAATAATGCTCTTTCTTGCCAATATCGACGGGCTCGAGAGGTATTTCGAGGCCCTTCTCGGCCAGGAAAATTCGCACCCGGCGCGGGTTTGGCGCGCGTCCGCCATCGAGTAACTTCACTCTCACCTCCGCTTGCACCCTTTTGTGAGGGCCTCAGCCTTACGGCCTCTTAACCATCTTCGCTCGCCCGATCTTAACCGCGCTCCACTACGAAAAAGCGGGTCAAAGAGTTGGGGATGAACCCATGGTGGATGTGGCACAGGCGACGATTTTGCAGGCTTCGCCCGACGAGTCCCGTGCCGCACGCCGCAATATGATCACCCGCGCGCTGGTGCGCAACGTCACGGCAGACAGCGGCCCGAGCGACGCTCTCTTCCACTTCGAACAAGAGATGGCGGACCAATACGCCAGGAACCGCATCTCTTTCTCGCCGATCGTGCTTGCGCTCATCCTCATCCTTGCCGTGATGATGAGCTTCATCGGCGACCCGTTATGGGCGGCCTCCTGGGGTGTCGGCGTGCTCGTCCTGCATCTCGCAGCGACCGTCGTGTGCCGCCGCTATACGGCGCTTGGACCCAATCAGCGCTCCCTCGTCGACTGGAAGAACCGGTTCGTGGTGGTGGAGGCCCTCTATGGCCTCGGCTGGGCGGTGTTTCCTTTCCTGTTCCCGATGACGGGCGCTGCCGACACGCTGATCGGCATCGACGTGGTCCGGTTTGCGACCGTCATCGTCTTTATGTCCTTGAGCGCCCTCGTCGCAGCGCCCTTGCCCGCGGCAGCCGTCGCCAGCACGTTGCCGATCGCCATCGGCCTCGGTGCGGCGCATATGGTGTCGCCAAGCCTCATCGACATGATGGTGGCCTTTTGCGCACTCGGCGCGGAGGCCATGCTTCTTTACCTGACGGGCCAGCTCAACGAGCAATATGCGCAAAGTCTGGTGCTGCGCGCGGAAAAGGACGCCGTTCTCGCCGAGCTCGAACAGGGCAAGGCCGTCTCCGACGAGGCCAGGCGGCGGGCCGAAGCGGCCAATATGGCGAAATCTCAGTTTCTAGCCACGATGAGCCACGAGCTCAGAACGCCGCTCAACGCCATTCTCGGCTTCTCCGAAGTGATGCGCAACGAGATGCTCGGCCCGATCGAAAACGATGCCTACAAGGACTATCTCAATGACATCTACAATTCCGGCCAGCATCTCCTGAAACTGATCAACGAGATCCTCGACCTTTCCCGCATCGAGGCGGGCAAGCGGGAATTGCGAGAAGAACTTCTATCCCTCGTGAGCATCGCTCAGGATGCCAAGGGACTGCTCGACCTCAAGGCGCGGCAGAAGAACATCAAGGTGTCGGAAGCGTTCGAGGAGCATATGCCGAAGATCGTCGTCGACGAGCAGGCGATCCGGCAGGTGACGCTCAACCTTCTCGCCAATGCCCTCAAATTCACGCCGGCCGGCGGCGAGGTGGCGCTCAAGGTCGGCCGCACCGAGGGCGGCGGCCAGTACATCTCGGTGCGCGACAACGGTCCGGGTATTCCCGCAGACGAACTGCCGATCGTCCTCTCAGCCTTCGGCCAGAGCTCGATCTCCATCAAAAACGCCGAACAGGGGACCGGCCTCGGCATCCCCATCGTGCAGGCGCTCATTCATCTTCACGGAGGCCAGTTCGTCCTGCGCAGCAAGGTGGGCGTCGGCACGGAAGCCATCGCGATCCTGCCGGCCAAGCGGGTCGTCTCGGCCTTCACCGACGACAACCGCACCTGGGCGTTGATGCGGGCGCGCAAACCCGCTCAGCTGCGCAAGGCGAGCTGAGCGGTCCAAAGGCATCGCCATCCTCAGACGGGCACGCCCGTCACAACGACGGCGATGCTCCCTCAAATCTCAGGCGACGAAGCTCAGGCGCCGGCGCGATCGACGTTGACGCCCTCACCCGCCACGCCGGCCTCGTCAAAGGTCGCCATGTTGGAGTGGGTATAGGCGGCCGCACGGACGATAGCCGCGGCAATCGCCGCACCCGTCCCCTCGCCGAGCCGCATGCCGAGATCCAGAAGCGGCGCACCGCCCATCGCTTCCACGGCCTGACGGTGTGCCTTCTCCGCCGAGCGATGCGCGAAGATGCAGTGATCGGTGGCGCCCGGCGCCATCTTGTGGACCACGGCAACTGCCGCGCTCGTGACGAAGCCGTCGACCACCACCGGGATGCGTTGCATGCGCGCGGCCAGAACGGCGCCCACCATGGCGGCGAGTTCGCGGCCGCCGACGCGCTTGAGAATGACGAGCGGGTCGGTCTCGCCCTTCACTCTCTCGCAGGCGAGCCTGACCGCCTCGATCTTCGCTTCCAGGACCGCGCCCGTCGAACCGGAACCGTAGCCCACCCATTCCTCGGGTTCGCCGCCGAAGAGCGCGCAGAACATCGCCGAAGCGATGGTGGTGTTGCCGACGCCCATCTCTCCCAGGCAGAGAAGATCGATGCCCTCGATCGCCTCCATGCCGTAGGCGATGGTGGCCGCGCAGTCGCGCTCGGTCAGTGCATCCTTCTCGGCAATGTCGCCAGTCGGCAGTTCCAGCGCCAGTTCGAAGACCTTGAGGCCGACATTGAAAGAGGTGCAGAGCTGGTTGATCGAGGCCCCGCCGGCACGGAAATTCGCCACCATCTGCTGCGTGACATCGGCCGGATAGGGCGCGACGCCGCGTGACGCAACGCCGTGATTGCCGGCGAAAACGGCGACCATCGGGCGCTCGATGACGGGCTTCTCCTGCCCCTGCCAGCCGGCGAGCCAGATGGCGATCTGCTCCAGACGGCCGAGGCTTCCCGGAGGCTTCGTCAAGCGACCCTGGCGGGCGCGTGCCGCCGCGAGCGCCTCGGCATCCGGAGCCGGAAGGCTTTTCACAAGGTCACGAAAATCGTCGAACGGCGCAGCGCGTGTGCCGGCATCATTGATGGACAATGGAGTTCTCACTTCTCTCGGGAGCCAAAGGGGGGGGAAGCGCCCACTTTACAGCCGCTTAAAGGGACGATCAAAGGAGTGCAATGCGTCAGCCCGCCCTGTTTCAACAGCCCTCTCACCGGCCTAATGGTAGCCGAGTTTTATCGCGCCGGAGGCTCGCATGAGCTCGCTCGCCCAGCATTTCACTCGCCTGCCGCAGGACCTTCGCGCCTGCCTCGCTTTCCTCTCCCGCCTGCCGATCCGGGCCAAGCCCGAGCCGAGCGAAGAAAGACCGCTTGCGGTCTCCAGCGCCTGCCTGCCGCTCGCGGGGATGCTGATCGCGCTCACCCCGGCGGTCATCCTATCGCTCATCATCTCCTTCGGCGGTTCGACGGTGCTTGCGGCCGCGGTCGCGCTCGGCGCGATGGCACTGATCACGGGCGGGCTGCACGAAGACGGGCTCGGCGATACGGCTGACGGATTCGGCGGCGGCAAGACCCGCGAAGAGCGGCTTGCGATCATGCATGACAGCCGCATCGGCACTTACGCCCTTCTCGCTCTCCTCTTCACCGTGATCATCAAGGTGGTTGCGCTCGGCGAGATTTCCCAAAGCGTGGGCGTCGGTGCCTTTTCCATCATCTGCGTCGCGGCTCTTTCGCGCGCACTCGCCTACGCGCATTGGACGAGCCTTCCGCCGGCGCGCAAGGACGGCGTCGCCAGCTGGGCCGGCTGGCCGAAGACCTCCGATCTCGGCTTCGCCGTTCTCTTGAGCGTGCCCGCGATCCTCATCCTCATCGTGATGTTCCCGTTCACCGGCCTCCTCGCCATCATTCTGGCGACGCTCGGCGTCTTCTCCTTCAGCACTATGGCACGACGTCTGATCGGCGGGCACACGGGCGACACGATCGGCGCCTCGGAACAGATTGCGGCCACAATCCTGTTCGCAACTCTGGCGCTCGGGGCCTGAGATCCCCATCTGGGGCCCATGCTCGACCAATCGCTCATCATCCTCGGTTCCGGCGACGCGCAATGGCCCCGCGTCGTCTACCTCATTGGCGTCCTGCTTCTCGTCGTGGGCGGCCTTACCGCCTATCGCGGACGCCTCGGTACGGCCGCAAAACACGCCTTCATCTGGATCGCCGTCCTCGTCGGGCTGGTCGTGGTCTATGCCTATCGCGAGCCTTTGACGCGCTTTGCCGGACCGGTGATCGACGTCCTGGCACCCGGGCGCATGACGGTGAGCGTCGACAACAGTGGGCGACAGGTGCTCAATGTCGGCCGCAGCTCCAACGGGCATTTCAAGCTCACCGCGGATGTCGACGGTCATGAGCTCGACTTCCTGGTCGATACAGGCGCTTCGAGCCTCGTTCTGACCTATGAGGACGCCGCACGGGCCGGCATCGACGTGACGGCCCTGCGTTTTGACCGGATGGTGGAGACGGCCAACGGCATCACGCTGCAGGCGCGCGCCGAAATCCATACGCTCAAGATCGGCCCACTCACCCTCAACAACGTGCCGGCCGGCGTGGCGCAGGAGGGCCAGCTCTTCTCCAACCTTCTCGGCATGAACGTTCTCAACCGCTTCGCCTCCTGGCGGGTGGAGAACGGCGAACTCATCATCACGCCGCAGAGCTGATCGGGCTCCGCCCGGGCTCGTCGCTCAGGCGGCGAGGCTTTCAAGCCCGCCGGCTTCGGCAAGGCCTGCGAGCGCCTTTTCGATGACCTCCGGCCCGGCGCCCGCCTTCACCCCTTCGACCGTCAGAATGCGCCGCCAGATGCGCGCGCCCGGCCGGCCGTGAAAGAGGCCGATCATCGGCTTAGTCACCGCCGCCATGCGCCCGCCAGCGGCGCAATGCGCCTCGGCATAGGCGCACATCCTCCGCGCCGCGTCGATGAGATCGGTTGTGGGCGCCTCTTCGACGTAGATTTCGCGATCGACACCGGCGAGAAGGCCCGGATCCTGATAGGCGGCGCGACCAAGCATGACACCATCGACCTTCTCAAGATGTGCCTTTGCTGCCGCAAGATCCGTGATGCCGCCATTGATGCCGATGAAACGATCCGGCCAGCGCATTTTCAATCGATAGACGCGGTCGTAGTCGAGCGGGGGCACGTCGCGATTTTCCTTTGGCGACAGACCCTGAAGCCAGGCCTTGCGCGCATGCACCCAGAGCGCGTCGGCTCCCGCAGCAAAGGCCTGATCGGCGAGTGCATCGAGCGCCGTCTCGATATCCTGATCGTCGACGCCCAAGCGGCATTTCACCGTGACCGGCAGATCGACGGCCGCCTTCATGGCGGCAACACCACGCCCGACAACTTCCGGCTCACGCATCAGACAGGCGCCGAACGTGCCCGATTGCACCCGGTCGGACGGGCAGCCGACATTGAGATTGATTTCGTCATAGCCGAAATCGGCGCCGATGCGGGCCGCCGCGGCAAGCTTCGCCGCATCGCTGCCGCCGAGCTGCAGGGCGACGGGATGCTCCTCAGCATCAAAACCGAGCAGCCGGTCGCGATCGCCATGAATGAGGGCATCGGCTGTCAGCATCTCCGTATAGAGAAGCGCCCGCCGCGTCAGCCCGCGATGGAAATAGCGGCAGTGCCGATCGGTCCAGTCGATCATCGGCGCAACTGCGAATTTATGTTTATATTCAGTCACTTATATTCCGACACAAAGTCCCGCCGCAATTGAACGGACAGGCGCTAAAAGCCGCCGTCCACCGATTTGCGACACCTCCATCTCGCCTGGGTGATCGCGCATCCTCGGAGCACAATGAAACGATTTCTTGGCTCTCTTCAATGCCAAGCCCTGATTCAGCAAGGGAGGTGGCAGCCGATCTCACCGCTTCGCGGCAAAGATCCTTCGCAACTTAGCGATTGAATGGTCGTAGTCGCGGCAGCTGAATGGGCATCCCCCAGCAAAGCGGAGACACCCAGGGATGGATGCGAGCGGATCTCAGAGATCGATGAGAACCGATTTCGTGCGCCGGTTGGCGAGGAATGCCTCGCGCCCCAGATCCTTGCCCAGGCCGGAGGCCTTCCATCCGCCCGTCGGCAGGATGTGGTCGCGGGAGCGGCCGTAGCGGTTGACCCAAACAGTGCCGGCCTCCAGACGCCGGATCATGCGCAGGGCCCGCGACAGATCGCGGGTGAAAAGCCCGGAACTCAAACCGTAGGTCGGATGGCGCGCCTTCGTCGCCGCCTCGTCTTCGCTGCTAAAAGACTGCAACGACAAGACCGGCCCGAACACCTCCTCGCGCATGACGGGGGACTCCTCCGGCGCATCCGTGACCAGGGTCGGCTGATAGAAGCTGCCTTTCCGGTCGAAGCGCGCACCGCCACACACGACCTGCGCGCCAGCTTCACGGGAGGTGTCCAGGATCGCGCTGATCCTCGAGAGCTGACCTTCGGAGATGATCGGCGGAAAGGTCGTGCTGTCATCCCATGTCGGCCCGGGGCGAACGGCGCGCATCAGCGTCACGATGCGGTCGCAGAGTTCCTGAGCCACCGATGCCTCAGCCAAAACACGCGAGCCGGCCACACAGCCCTGCCCCGCATTGCTCAGGATTGTGCGGGTGATGCATTTGGCTGCAAGTTCAATGTCAGCATCAGCGAAGACGACCTGGGGCGATTTCCCGCCCAGTTCCAGCGTCACCGGCTTGATGCCGTTGCGGGCCGCATTTTCCATCACGGCCACGCCTGCACGCGTCGATCCCGTGAACGAGACCTTGCCGATGTCGGGATGCGCCACGAGCGCCTCGCCGGTGGTGACACCATCGCCGATCACCACATTGAAGAGCCCCGCCGGAAGCCCGGCCCGAACCGCAAGCTCTGCCAGATAAAGCGTCGAAAACGGCGTCATTTCAGACGGTTTGAGCACGACGGCATTGCCCGCCGCGAGTGCCGGCCCCAGCTTCCATCCCGCAAGCGCGATCGGCACATTCCAGGCTGTGATAGCGCCGACGACGCCATAAGGTTCGGACGCGATAAAGCCCATCTGAGCCTCCGATGTCGGCACCAGCGCATCGCATTCTTTGTCGGCGAACTCGGCAAAGAAGCGGATCTGTTCGGCAGCAACCATCACGTCGCCTGTTGTCGCCTCGCCAATCGGTCGCGAAGACGAGATCGATTCCAGCCGGGCCAGCGTCGTCGCCTCGGCCTCGATCAGGTCCGCCAAGGCATGCAGAACACGGACCCGGTCACGCGGCGCGCAGCCTGCCCATCCCGAGCGTTCCAGCGCCGTCTTCGCCGAGGCAACGGCCCGGTCCACGATTCGCGCGTCGGCGAGCGGGACGGAGGCCAGCTTGCGCCCATCAGACGGGGCAAACACCTCGATCACATCCGGACCCTGAAGATAGGCGCCGTCGATGAAGTGGCCCCGGGGCAGGTCAAGGCTGTCAGGGTCGAAGCTGAGGGACATTGGGCATTCCTGTTTAGCTGAGAAAAGGTCGGCGATGCTGGTCGGGCGCTGCGGCAGAGGCGACGCCGAGATCCGTCGCGGCCCGGGAAGCGCCCGGCCTCGTCTCTGGCGCGGACGATGCGCTCGGGCCCTATCGAGCGCTCAGCAGAGCGCCTGACTTGCGAGGGCGTAGACCTTTGCCGGTCCGGTGCGTCGGAGCGGAGCGGCTCCCGGTCGTGTCATGGCGAGACCTGTCGAGATCCGCTTGAGGCCGGCTTCTGTCGCAATCGCGGCCAGGCCATCTCCCGCGGCGGTCAGATCGAAGCGCAGGAACCCCCCGGCTGAGCGGGCGATACCGTCCCGAAGAAGGCCCTGAGCTATCGCATCGTCACGTGCCACCAGCGGGCCGATCAGCATGCCGCGACCGAACTTGCGGAGCACCACGAACCCCTCAAGCACACTCCCGTGGCGCCGCACCCACACGTCACCCTCACGCAGCAATAGCGCCAGCAGGGAGCGACGGTTCATTCCGATCGCTTCCAGATCCAATGCCGCCAGCGCGTCGAGATCGTCTGGCACCGCCTTTTCGGCACTGCCGGGGGCATCCATCTTCACTGCGGTGCCGTTATACTGGGTGATCATGCCGGTCACGGCAAAGCCTAGCTTTTCATAGAGAGGACGGCCTGCGTCGGTCGCGATCAGACGACATTCTCTGTCCCCCGCCGCATCGAGCGCCGCCTGCATCAACCGCCGACCGAGCCCGATCCCGCGCATCGAAGGATCGACGATGATCATGTTGCAGGTGCCGGCCGCATCCCCGTAGGGAACGAAGTTGGCGGTCCCGACCAATTGCCCGTCGAGCACGGCGCCCCGACCCTTGCCGAGTTCCAGGAGATGCGCCCAGTCTTCGGGTCGATGGGGCCAGTTTTCCTGCACTGAGAGGCGGTGCGCGTGGGGGATGTGTTCGGGCATCAGGTCGATCAGTTCGACACTTGCCTGAGCCGTGGCACTCATTGGGTTCTCCTTGTTGCGGACCACGCCCTGCCGGAGACAAAAGCGGCGCGGTCGTCGGCCCCTCGCAGCATCAAAAGCGTGGCCTGGTCGCCTTCCGGTGACCTCCAAAACCACGCAGGTGAGCAGCCCAACCGTGATCGGTGCCGTTGCGACGTTGCGGGCGAATGACCGCCGCCGCGGCTTCGGTTGTTGTCTTCGTCCGCGATTGCCTGAGACCATGTCACTTCGCAAAGACTGCCGGCGGCCTCCGGAGCGGAGGTGACGACGACAGTCTTTCCGCAATTGCTCACATCGATAAAGCGAAGGAGGAACGTCGTTTCCTTCTCAGCGCGTGGCCCGTGCCATCGAGAGCCGATCACGCAGACGATAGCCTTCGATGAGCGCGGGAAGGAAATAAGGCTTGCCGTTGTAGAACGGGATTGCCGCCGGGGGACGAAACTCGAAAGCGGTCCGGCCCTGATCGTCTCCCAGCAGCTTGTGCGCGGCGCGGGTTCCGAGCCAGGGCGCCCAAACGACACCAGAGCCACAGAAGCCGGTGGCATAGGTCACGCCTTCGCGCTCGAAAATACGCGGAACCATGTCTCTGTGCATGGCGACATGGCCGTACCAGCTGTGACTGAGCCCCGTGGTTTCCAGCTCCGGGAAGATCCGCACCAACCCCTGGCGGATCTTCTCCGTGGGCCCGGCTTCGTCGGTGCCACTGGAGGCATCGCGCCCGCCCAGAAGAATGCGCGTGCCGTCCGGCGTCGGACGGAAATAATGCCCGAGGATCAGCCCTTCGCTGTACATCATGCGGTTCGGCATCAACCGATCCATCACCTCGGCGGGTAAGGGGTCGGTCACGACAATCCGGCTTCGAACCGGGATCAGCCGACGCCTCAGCCAAGGATCGGAGCCGTCAGTGTAGCCATTGGTGCAGACCAGAACCTGTCTGGCCGAGACCATGCCTGCCGCGGTTTCGACGGAGAATTCCGCGCCTTCGCGACGAACACCCTTCACCTCAGTCCCGGAATGCACGCTCACACCGGCTTCCAGCGCGAGGCGCAGAAGCTCTGCGGCGAGTTTGGCCGGATGAAGCCCACCGATGTCCATGCGCACATGGCCACCGCGATAGAAGTCACTGCCGATATAGCGGGACTGCTCGGCCCGCGGCACGGCGAAGGTTTCTATTCCAAGCCGCTTATGCAGCGTCTCCGCAGTGCGCGCACCGGCTTCATATTGCTCCGCGCCGATGGCGCCGCCAAACTTGCCCACCAGCTGAAAATCGCAGTCGAGCTTTTCGCTGCGAATGAAGTCGTACAGGAATTCCCGAGCTGTCTTGCCTTCGGCCTCGATGGCCAGCGCGCGCTCTTCGCCAAAGCGGCGGGAAAGCTCATCGAAGCTCGGCCGAATGTTGCCGCTCGTAATGCCACCATTGCGCGACGATGCGCCTTCCCCAGGCATCATCTTGTCCACGACGACGACCGACCTTCCCGCACGGGCTAGGACCACCGCTGCGGCCAGCCCCGCAAAGCCGGCTCCGACGATCAGCACATCGGTCTTCTGCGGCAGGGGATGAACAGGGAGCGGGCGGACGGGGGCGGCGATCCACCAATAAGGACTGTTTTGGATTTGAGCAGTTTTCGACATTGGCCTATCTCTGAAGGATGGTTTTATAGATGGCGATCGAACTGAACAGCGCCGATGATCCACAGCACTGATGCCGTCTCGGAACTCACATTGCTCAGGCTATGGGGAAGCATACCGTCGAAGGCGAAGCTATCTCCCGGCAACAGCGCAACATTTTTGCCGTCAACACTCAGAAGAACTTCACCGCTAATGACGAGACCGCCCTTTTCTGCAGGATAACTGAGCGCCCACCCGCCCGATTCCGCACCGGGATCGATGTGAATGATCATCAGTTGCAGGTGCGGCTTGTCTGTCGGCGTCAGCAATTCCTTCTGCAAATCTCCGAGATCGATGATCGGGCGGTTGTCTGCGCGCCGGACAAAATCGGGATCTCCCGCATGCTCCGTCTCGGATGCAGGCTTTGTAAAAAGCTCCTGAAATGAGACATTCAGCGCCCTCCGCAAAGAGGTGAGCAGACGCACCGACGGATTGGCGAGCCCGCGCTCGACCTGGCTGATCATGCCCACGGAAACACCCGACGCTTCGGCAAGCGCCTTCAGAGACATTCCCTTCTGCTTGCGCAACAGGCGCAGAGTAGCCCCGACGGAATCTTCGCCGGCTTCAGCGTGAACCGTGGACTTCCGATCCATAGACGACCCCCTTCCGGTAAACGTGTGCCAGCAGAAGGCCCGGTTCAGCAATGCCTGACGGCGTCCTCGTACGCCGCACAATGCACGCAAAATTTTGAAATTTCAACTGGAAACGCCTCATTTTCATCGACGCCTGAAAATTAGACAATTCTATATTTCATCATATTTTTCAGATGCTTATATGATTTGCCCTGAGGGCAAAAGACCCTATCGAACGGAGCGAAACATCAAAATTCTTGCGGCTAATTTCAATATATGCTCACCTACGTCAAGCATGGCAGGAGGAGCGTTTCGTGACGATCGAGCCCAACCCGCGCCCGCTCGGCCAGGACGCCGCGCTTTCGGTCAGAAACCTGACATTGAACCTTCCCAAAGGGATGGAGCGCTCCTACGCGGTCTCGCAGATCTCGTTTGATCTCATACCGGGCAAGATTCTCTGCATCATCGGGGAATCGGGCTCGGGAAAGTCGATCACCGCGAACGCCATCATGGGGCTCCTCCCTTTCAGCATTCGCGTCGGTGAAGGCAGCATTTACGTGGGCACCACGGAGATTCAGTCCATGAATCCTGCGGCGCTTCGCGACATGCGCGGGCGGAAGGTGTCGATGATCTTCCAAGACCCGCTCTCCGCGCTCAATCCTCTGATGACCGTCGGCGAACAGATTGTCGAGGTCATGTCCGCCCATGCGGTCGGCACCAAGAGCGAACGCAAGTCGCGTGCCATCGAGCTATTGAAAGAGGTCGGGCTGCCTGACCCTGCGACGATGTTCCGGCAATACCCGTTCCGACTGTCCGGCGGGCAGCGGCAACGCGTCATGATCGCAATGGCGCTGGCGCTCGAGCCTGGCATCCTGATCGCCGACGAACCGACGACCGCCCTGGATGTGACCACTCAGGCGCAAATCCTGGCGCTGATCAAAGACATCCAGCACCGCAAGAATATGAGCGTGGTGTTCATCACCCACGATTTCGGCGTCGTGGCAGAGATTGCCGACAATGTCGTGGTGATGGAAAAGGGCAAGATCGTCGAGCAGGGCGATGCGGATACGGTCCTCAAAACCCCGTCCCATCCCTACACCAAGCGCCTGATCGCAGCGGTCCCACACATCATCGGGCAGGACCGCACGCCCCATGTCGCTCGCAGCGACACACCCATTCTGAAGGTGCGCAACCTCGTCAAGACCTATCGCAGCGGCAGTCGAATGTTCGGCACCGAGCGCGTCGTCAAGGCGGTTCAGGGCGCCAGCTTCGACCTGCTGCCGGGGCGCACGCTTGGCGTCGTAGGCGAAAGCGGTTCGGGCAAATCCTCGATGGGTCGCCTTCTGGTCAAGCTGATCGAATGCGACGGCGGTGAGATTTTTTTCGAAGGCACCGATATCGCCCCGATGTCGGAGGCCGAGTTTCGCCCGCTCCGCCCGCGGATCCAGATGATCTTTCAGGATCCATTCGCCTCGCTCAATCCACGCTCAACCATCGGCCAGATCCTGACCGTCGGTCCCTGCGCTCATGGCATGTCCTTTTCACAAGCGAAGGCCGAGGCGCTTGCCTTGCTCTCCGAGGTCGGCCTCGACCCCGGAGCCTTCGATCGCTACCCGCACGAGTTCTCCGGAGGTCAGCGCCAACGTGTCGGCATCGCCCGGGCGCTGATGTTCAAACCACGTCTCCTCGTCGCAGATGAATCGGTCTCGGCACTGGATGTGTCGATCCAGGCACAGATCCTCGAATTGCTTGACCGGATCCAGCGGGAGACAGGCGTCTCGATGGTGTTCATCACCCACGACCTGCGTGTCGCCTCGCAGATCAGTGACGAAATTGCCGTGATGCAGAAGGGCCGCATCGTCGAGATGGGACCGCCCTCGCAGATCTTTCTCAATCCCCAGAGCGACTACACACGAGAGCTGGTGGCAGCAATCCCGGGGGAAAAGGCGGCCGCCTGAAGCCGCCAACCCACCAAACCGTTCATTTCGAGAGGGAAGAGTCGATGACCGAGAAGAAAAGTATAACTTTGACCCGGCGCGGTGCGCTCGGACTTATGGGCGCCGCCGGCGCCACCCTGATGGCCCCCAATCTGCTCGGCAAGCCGGCCTTTGCGCAGACCGAGGGCTCCCCGGAGGGCCGGGTGATCGTGGGCCTCGTGCAGGAACCCACCGTCTTCAACCCGTTGATGGTCAAAATCGAAGTCGACGACGGCGTGCACTTCTCGGTCTTCGACGCATTGTTCCGCTTCACGCCTGAAGGCGAGGTCGTGCCCAATCTCGCAACCGAGGTGCCCACCCAGGCCAACGGCGGCATTTCCGAGGATGGCACCGAATGGCGCATCAAACTGCGCGACGACGTGAAATGGCACGACGGCAAGCCGTTTACGGCAGAAGATGTGAAATTCACGCTCGAGCTGATCGTGAATCCCGATTTCCGCGCCTGGCGAACGGCCGGGCATGCCTTTGTGCGCGACATCACCGTGGTCTCTCCGACGGAACTGACGTGGCGGATGGAAGAGCCGTTTTCGCCCTACCTGTCCTTCCTGACGGAAACCTTCATCGTTCCCAAACATGCCTTCGAAGGCGTCGAGGATCCCAACAGCGCTCCCTTCAACCAGAGTCCGATCGGCACCGGTGCGTTCAAATGGGACCGTCGTCTGGCCGGCGACCGCGTCGAACTGCTCGCCAATGCCGACTATCACGGCGAAGGACCCTACCTGGAACGGCTTGTATTCAAGTATATCCCGGACATCACCGTGCACTTCACGCAGTTCCGCAGCGGCGACATCGACCTTTTGGGCCGGATGTACATCACGCCGGACAATTACGAAGAAGCCAAGACCCTCTCCGATCGCACGCTGGTGCTGCAACCGGCTCCGTCGATTGAATCGATCGCGCTCAACCTGGAGCGTCCGCAATTCAAGGAACTCGCGGTGCGCGAAGCCCTTTACGCGGCCATCGACAAGCAAGCGATCATCGACGCGATCTACTACGGGGTGCATGATCCTGTCGAAAGCTATGTGCCGCGCAACTCCTACTACTATTATCCGGACCTGCCGCTGCACGAATACTCGCCCGACAAGGCCAATGCGCTTCTCGACGAAGCCGGCTGGAAACGCGGGGCGGGCGGTATACGCGAAAAGGACGGCGTGCGGCTTTCCTTCAAGAACTCCACCACGTCCGGCAATCATCTGCGCGAACAGATGCAGCAATTCGTCCAGCAAATGCTGCAACAGGTCGGCGTCGAGATGACGATTGAAAACATGCCGGCTGCGGTGATGTGGGGCGATTTCTGGATGCAGTCGCGCTTCGACACGGCGGTCGTCGGCACCACCTACCTGATCGGCTCGGACCCGGACGTCACCAACCGCTTCCATTCTAAAGCGATCACCGCACAGGGCGGCTCCGGTTCAAACAACGTGCAGATCAAGAACGCCCGCATCGACGAGCTCCTGGAAAAGGGCACGCGCATCTTCGACCCGGCCGAGCGCAAGGTCATCTACGACGAGGTGCAACAGATCGTCCGTCACGAGCTGCCGTTCCTGCCACTCTTTGCCGAGAACTTCATTCACGGGCGCAAGTCCGGGATCGAGGGCTTCGAGCCCAACGGCAACACCCGCACGGAATCCTGGAACGCCGCCAGCTGGTATTGGGTCAGCTGACATCTCTGGCGCCCGTCGCCGCCTCTGCGGCGGCGGGCCTGACGCCCACCTCGTATTTCCGAGACCGCTGAATGCTCCCATTTCTGCTCAATCGCCTGTGGCAAAGCCTTCTTCTCCTTATCATCGTGTCGATCATCGGCTTCACGATCCTCAACCTCATCCCGGGGGGGCCGCTGTCGCAATACGCGCTTGATCCGGGCATGACCGCTGCCGATCTGGAGCGTCTCAAAGAGCAGATGGGTCTGAACCGGCCGCTTCCGATCCAGTATCTGGACTGGGCCTGGCGGATGCTCCACGGCGATTGGGGCACGTCCTACCGTGACGGCGCGCCGGTGACCGAAGTGATCGGGCGCCATATATTCGCGACCTTCATCCTGATGGGTTCGTCGATGGCCATTTCCATCGCCATCGGCACCTGGATCGGGATCCGCGGGGCGACACACCGATATTCGCTCTTCGACTACACGGCCACCGTCGGCGCCATGGTGGCGTTGTCGATCCCAACCTTCTGGTTCGGCTTGGTCTCGATCTACATTTTCTCCTTGAAGCTCGGCTGGTTTCCTGCCGGGAACATGTACACGATCGGCAACGAAACGGTTCTGGGCTATCTGCATCATCTGATCCTGCCCAGCCTCGTCCTGTCGCTCGTGCATGTCGCCGTGTGGAGCCGCTACATGCGGACGGCGACGCTCGACGTCATTCATCAGGACTTCGTCAAGACCGCCCGCGCCAAGGGCGTCCGCGAAAAACGTGTGCTGATGAAGCATGTCGTCGGCAATGCCCTGCTGCCGATGATCACGCTCGCCGGAATGCAGCTGCCGCAGCTTCTGAGCGGCGCGCTGGTGACGGAGACCGTCTTCACCTGGCCCGGAATGGGACGGCTGTTCCTCGATAGCCTGAGCTACAGCGATTATCCGGTGGTCATGGGGCTGCTGATGCTTTCGGCCTTCCTGACGCTGCTCGGCAACCTGATCGCCGATATCGTCGTGTCGATGGTCGACCCGCGCATCCGTCTCGCCTGACCCAGAGGAGAGCGACATGACCGCACTTTCGGCAACCCCTCGATCCCCGCGTCGCGAACGTTGGTGGCGAAGCCGGACCGCCAGGCGTTTCATGCAGCACAAGCTGGCGCTCGTGGGCGCCGTGATTATCGTGACGCTTGCGCTGGCCTGCATTTTTGGGCCTTGGCTGCTGCCGCACGACTCGCTGCAGATCGACATCCGTGCACGCTTTTCGCCGCCGTTCACCGGCGACCATTATCTCGGCACCGATCCCCTCGGGCGGGATCTTGCCGCGCGCCTGCTGGAGGCCGGCCGGATCTCCCTTCTGGTTGGGCTGATCGCGATGATCCTTTCCACCTTCGTCGGCGCTCTCGTCGGCGTGGTCGCCGGCTATCGTGGCGGGTGGATCGGCTCTGTGCTCATGCGTCTGGTCGACGCCTTCCTGGCATTCCCCTCGATCTTCCTCGTCCTCGCATTGGCCGCCGTCCTCAAACCGAGCCCCGCCGTGATCACGGTGATCATCGCGCTCACCAGCTGGATGGAAGTGTCGCGCATCGTCGAGGCCGAAGTCCGCTCGCTGCGGGAGCGTGAATTCGTCCTGGCAGGCCAGATGCTTGGCCTTAGTCGCAGCCACATGATGTTCCGTGAAGTGCTGCCCAATGCCATGGGGCCGATCATCGTCGCCGCGACACTCACCGTGGCGCGCGCGATCCTGACCGAGGCTTATGTCAGCTTTCTCGGCTATGGCATCCAGCCGCCGCTACCCAGCTGGGGCAACATGCTGAACGGCGCCCAGCAATATCTGGAAACTGCGCCCTGGCTCGCCATCGTTCCCGGAATCGCGATCACAATGGCCGTCACCGGCTTCAACTTCATCGGAGACGGCCTGCGCGATGCCCTGGATGTACGTGCCGACGGGGGATGACAAGTGCGATACCGCGGCAACACCTGCCCGGCGCAAAAGGCAAGGGCCGCGAGGGATGTCCACGCGCGACGGAGCGCATTGAAGAGGCGAAAAACTCAGGCGTAGAGATCGAGGTCGAACGTCTCCATCGTCTGCCCGACAAAGACGACGCTGCCGCCACCCGACAAGGCCAGGACGAGATCGCCATCGTCGTTCTCCGAGGCCGTCGCCGTCTGCCCCTCAAGATCGATTGCGTCGCCCTCATCCTGATCGAAGTCGACGACGATGTCGGCACCGCTGGCTGCGCCGAAAACGAAGAGATCGCTGCCTGAGCCTCCATAGAGGATATCGGCACCGGCACCGCCGGTGAGCGTGTCCGCGCCGGCTCCCGCATAGAGGGTATCGTTGCCGTCGCCACCGTCGAGAAGGTCGTTGCCCTCCCGCGCGCCGATAACGTCGTTGCCGGCGCCACCATAGGCCGTGTCGGATCCCGCGCCCAACCAGAGCTGATCGGCGCTATCACCGCCATAGACGATGTCGTCACCGACGCCGCCGAAAGCGAGATCATTGCCCGAACCGCCACCGATCTCGTCCGCCCCGCTGCCGCCGAAGAGGCTGTCGTCGCCGCTGCCACTCCACAACGTGTCGTCCCCGTCGCCACCGCCAAGCTGGTCGTTGGCGGTTCCGCCATAGGCGAGGTCGCCGCCCGCGCCGCCATAGAGCGTGTCCGCGCCGGTGCCACCTATCATGGTGTCGTCGCCGGTGCCGCCGAAGACGAGATCGAGGCCGTCTCCGGCGTTCACATCGTCGTCCCCGCCACCGCCATAAACCGTATCGTCACCGACGCCCGAAGCGATGACATCGCGGCCGGTCGATCCCGGCACGTCGCCCAGGACCACATCGTCGCCTGAGCCTGCATTGAGCCGATCGTCACCGGCGCCGCCGGTGAGGAAATCATCGCCGCTGCCGGTCGTGATCGTGTCTCTTCCATCGAGCCCCATGATGAAAATATCGTCGCTGGCCGAGGCGTAATTGCCTTCGTCGTCGATCGGCACGTTCCAACCGTTCACTTGATTGTCGTCGGAGACGTCGTCGAGGCGCTCGTTGGTGCCATTCAAGGTGATGTAGCGGTCGTAATCGAGCGTCGGCGCCACGCCGGCAACGAGCGCGAACTCGCCTTCGACGAGCTCATAGAAACTCGCATAATGCTCGGCAAGAAAGTTCGTATCGAAGGATTTCGAGATCGCATACTGGTCGATCAGGGGCGCATCGAACTGGACGCGGTTGTCCTCAAAGTGGATCTGATCGCCAAGGGCTGCGACCGCCGCTGCAGTGATCGGCGCCTGGGTTGGATCCTGGAACAGATGCTCGACCGCATCGTAGGCGCCCGGATTGCGCACGATGTCTTCCGAATGGTCGAGCTGCGAATACCAATCCGGCGTATTGAACGAGACCGAAACCCCGTCGATATCGACGATCGAGCTGTCGTAATCGCCCATCAAGGTGAGCGCGATCGGATCGACCCCGGCGGAGGCGAGCGCGACGACTTCAAGCTCCACACCGTCGACGGCCGCAAAGCGCGCCCCGTCGTAGATGGTGAAGAGGTCCGCCACGGTGCCGCCCAGGCTGTGGCCTGAGACCACCACCTTGGTCACGTCGTTGGCCGGATCCTCGACATATTCCAACGCCTGGTCGATGAACGCCCGCAGTTGCTCGTAGTAGCGCGTCTGGCCGATGCCGGTGCCAGCTTCTCCATCGGCGAAGATGCCGTCCGCATCGGTGCCGCGGAACGTGAGATAGAGCGTGTTGCCGGCGTCGTTTTCCTTGATCGCCGCGAGAGCAACAGCCCCCGCCGGCGTGAAGACGCTTTCATCACCATCCTCGTCCACGCGGTAATTGTTGCGGTAGAGGTCGCCGGCATAGGTGTAGTTCTGGTCGTAACCGTCGTTCGTCTCGCTCGCGCCGATATCACCGGCGTCAAAGCCGAGTTCTGAGGAGGAAAGCGTCTTGAAGCCGAACTGCGCCAGGTAAAGATCGTAGCGGTCATAGACATTGAGATCCGACCGCAAGCCGACGTCATCGGGATCGCTGCCGGCGTTGTAATCGGCGCGATATTCATCCGGAAGAGCATCGGCTCCTCCGTAGATCGCACGATTGAGAAGAACGACATCGCCCAGGACATCGACGGCACCCTGTGAAATGTCCGCATCTGCAGATGTCACCGCAGAAGAAAGCGCAATTTCACTTCCCGTCTCCCACACCAGCCCCATCCTCATGCCCCACTGACGTCATCGATGAGGTTTGATCTTAGGCGGGGGCAGATGACGAAAGAAAGACGTAAAGATGAGCTGCCTGTGTATCCGCGATCGCGCAACCGATGCGGCGACGGAGCGCTCCGATGCGTCAGTGCGCGCTGGCGCCGCCCCTTCTGCCGGTGACCCGATTGCTGTCATAAGGATGCCATGTCCTTCTTTCTCGCCTCAGAGCTTGCCGCCTTTGCGCCAGGCGACGCGCGCCTCCTGAACGAGGCCGGCGCCGAGCCGGGCCGGCCGATCGTGGTAGGCACCGCCTCGGCGGAGATCCTGGCGCGGATTGCCTTCGCCGCGCCGCATCTGCGGACGCCGCTCTTTCCGATCGATCCAGCCCTTCCGCAGGCGGTCGTCGCCGATCTCATCGCCCAATCGGGGGCCGGACTTGTCGTCGGAGAGCGGCCGGTCGAGGGCCCGGGCTTTCTTTCGACCGACGCCTTTTCGGACGCGTCTCAGATCGCAGGGCCCTCACCCTCCCGCCGCTGGGTGGCGCCTTCCGGCATCGCGCTTCTCGTCGCCACGTCCGGCAGCACGGGACACCCAAAGGCGGTGATGCTGTCGGGCGCCAATCTTCAAGCCGCGGCGCGCGCGGGCGCGACAGTGGCACCGCTTCAGGCCGGAGACCTCTGGCTTGCCTGTCTGCCGCTCTTCCATATCGGCGGCTTTTCTATCCTGGTGCGCACGGCGCTGGCGGGAGCCGAGGCGCTAATTGCCGAAAAATTCGATGCGACGACCATCCTAAATGCTTTACGCGAGCGACACGTCACGCACCTCTCCCTGGTGCCGGCGATGCTTTCCCGTCTTCTCGATGCCGACGAAGAAGACGCGCCCGAAAGCCTGCGGCATGTGCTGATCGGCGGGGCGGCGCTCTCGCCGGAGCTTGCCGAGCGGGCAGCATCCCGCGGCTGGCCGATCCAGCCGACCTACGGGATGAGCGAAACGGCCTCGCAGCTTGCCACCCTCCCCGCTTTGCCGCGTCCGTGGCGGGCCGGCTTCGTCGGACAACCGCTTGGCGAAACCGAGGTAGCGCTCGATCCATCGGGAAAACTCAAAGTTCGCGGGCCGAACGTCATGGCGGGCTATGCCAATCCGACACTTGCCCCAGGCGACGGGCTTTCGGGCGGCTGGTTCCTCACGGCCGATCTGGCCGAGATCGACGAAACGGGCGCAATCACCATCCTCGGCCGCGCCGACGACGTCATCGTGAGTGGCGGCAAGAAGATCATGCCGCAAAGCGTGGAAGCGCTGCTTGCCAAGGCTCCGGGAGTTGCGGCCGTGGCCGTCACCGGGCGGGCCGACCCGGTCTGGGGGGAGATCGTCACCGCGGTCTATGCCGGCAGAATCGACGAAGCGGCGCTGCTTGCCTGGTGCCGCGATCATATCGAAGGTGCGCTTCGCCCGCGCGCGGTCGTGCAGGTTGCGGCACTGCCGCTGCTTGCGAGCGGCAAGCCCGACCGTTCAGCCCTGAAACAGATCGCCGCCGGGCAGGTGATCGAAAGGGGCAAGGCCTAGACCCGGGCGGTCCGGTAGCCGGATCATGCCGGTCTCGATCGGCGGCGGCGCGGCCACGTCCTCGGCGAGCCAGGAGAGCGTACCGAGGCCGTGCGCGAGACGCTGCCCCGCCGGCAGAGCGGCGGCGAGATGGGCTGCCGCCATGACACCGATGGCGGAATCGACGACGGAGGTCAGAACGAGCTCCACGCCGGCCTGATGCGCGCGGCGCGCGAGATCAAGCGTCGCGGCCATGCCGCCGATGCGCGCCGGCTTGACGACAAGGCGGCGAACGGCACGCGCCTCAAGCAGCGCATCCACCCCCAGCACCGGTACGGATTCATCGGCGGCAAGCGGAAACGGCAGCTCCGCCTGCAGGGATGCGAGCGCCTCCGGCGTCGGCCCTGAGAGCGGCTCCTCGACACCATCGACGCGCAGGCCGTCCATTTCCGCGAGCGCATTCAGGACACAACGCGCGTCCGCTCTTTCCCAGGCGCGGTTGGCGTCGAAGCGAAAGGACAGCACCCCCCCACTCGCTTCGACCACCTCTTTCAAGGCGGCAAGCTCGCTCTCCACGGGATCGACACCGAGCTTGATCTTGGCGACGGCAAAACCCGCCTCGGCGGCTCTCACCGCGCGGCCGGCGCAGCCTTCGTCGAGGCGGCCGAGAGCGGCGTTCACGGGCACGTCAGCCGCAGAAGTCTCGCTCAGAAGCCGGTGCAACGGCAGGCCGCGCTTCCTTGCGCAGAGATCGAGACAGGCGGTCTCGACGGCCCAGCGCACCTGCGGCTGAGCGATCGTCGCGACGAAATCACCTGCGAGCGGATCGACATCCTCACCCGGCAGCGTGCGCAAAACGTCGTCGAGCGCGCAAAAAGTCTCGGCATGACCCTTCTCGCCGGAGCTCGGCAGCGGCGCGCAATCGCCAAAGCCGACGAGGCCATCCGAGGCGAGCGCGACGATGCGTCCGTGCCGCGTCGTCATCGTTGCGCTTGCCGCCACCCAGGGCCGGGCGAGCCTCAGCGCATAAGGGCGAGAGATGGCTTCCTCGATGCGCATTCGGACACGTCCGCCGGGAGGTTTTGGCGCGGCGATCGGGCCGCCTCAGGGGCGCGGCGGAAAGCGCGAGAAATCAGGCGCCCGCTTTTCGTTGAAAGCGTTGCGGCCCTCCTGGCCTTCATCGGTCATGTAGAAGAGCGCGGTCGCATTGCCAGCGAGCTCCTGCACGCCCGAAAGCCCGTCGGTGTCGGCGTTAAAGCCAGCCTTCAAGACACGAAGTGCCGTCGGCGACAGGCGCAGCATCTCTCGGCACCAGGAGACCGTCTCTTCCTCCAGCCGGTCGAGCGGCACGACGGTGTTCACCATGCCCATATCGAGCGCCTGTTGCGCATCGTATTGACGGCACAGGAACCAGATCTCCTTCGCCTTCTTCAACCCAACCGTGCGTGCCATCAGCCCGGCGCCAAGACCCGCATCAAAGGAGCCGACGCGCGGACCGGTCTGGCCGAAACGGGCATTGTCGGCCGCAATCGTCAGGTCGCAGACGAGCTGCAGGACATTGCCGCCGCCGATCGCATAGCCTGCCACCATGGCGACAACCGGTTTCGGCAAAGTGCGGATCATGCGTTGCAGATCGAGAGCGTTCAGATGGTGGACGCCCGCCTGGTCCTTGTAGCCGCCGTCATCGCCGCGGATCTTCTGGTCGCCGCCGGCGCAGAAGGCGTCCGGCCCGGCGCCGCAAAGGATGATGACGCCGACGTCCTGATCGAGACGCGCAAGATGCAGCGCCGTCATGATCTCTTCCAGCGTCTCCGGCCGGAAGGCGTTGCGCACATGCGGGCGGTTGATGGTGATCTTGGCGATCCCGTCGGCCTTGTCGAAAAGGATGTCGGTGAAATTCTGCCCCGGCACCGTCTGCCAGGCGATCGTTGCGTCACTCATCGCGTTTGTCCTTGGGTCACGGGCGCCGCCGCGGCGGCGAAGAAAGTCTTGAAACGGGCGAGGCTCTTCTCACGCCCGATGGTGGCTCGGATCACGGTCGTTCCGGGCCGGTCGAGCGCCGCATTGACGGCAGCCATCGCCTCGTCGAGGCCATCGACATCCTGTGCCGCAAGGCCGAAAGCGCGCGCGGCCGCCACATGATCGAGCGATTGCGGCGTCAGCCAGCCGGTCTCGAATTCCGGCAGATCCACCTGCGCAAGATGATCGAAGATACCGCCACCGCCATTGTCGAGAAGCAGGATCGCAAGCGGCAGATCGCGGCCGAGCGCGAGCGCCCCGAGATCGTGCAGGAAGGCGAGATCGCCGACGACGGCAACGCAGTTTTCGGAGATGGCCGAAATTCCGAAGGCGGTCGACAGATTGCCGTCGATGCCGCTGACACCGCGATTGCCGTAAACCCGCAGCTTCGAGGAGCTGCGGCCGGCGAGCCAGTCTGCCGCCCGCACGGCGAGCGAATTGCCGAGGAAAATCGCGGTCGACGGCGGCACAGCACGCACGAGCCGGCGCATCAATGCGCCTTCGAAGACGCGGTCGCCGTCGCATACGGCGTCTGCCGCACGCACGGCCTCACTATCGAGCGCAACGATATCAGCCCGCCATTCCGGCGGCCCGGCGGGCGCATCGAGCCCCGCACAGACGAGCGCCACATCGGCGGTGACGACATGGCTCGCCGTCCCTGCCGGGTCCGCAAGCCGCGGCGTTTCGGAGACGACGATCTGCGGTTTCGTATGCGCTTTCTCCATCCAGGTGGAGACGGCTTTGGAGACGGGCGTGCCGCCGAACCGTAGGATCCAATCGGGCGTCGGCGCGGAACGCGCCACCTGATCGGGATGGGCAAGGATTTCCGGCTCCTGCGTGCCGAAGCGCAGACCGGAGAGAACGTCGGCGAAAACCGGCACGTCGAGCCGTCTCGCCAGGTCGAGAATCGCACGGCGCGCGGCGTCGCTCAGCGCTTCGCTGCCACAGACGATGGCCCCGCGCCCTTTGCCGATGATGCCGGAGATGCGATTGAGGGTTTCGCCCGTCGGCTGCAAATGTGTCGGAAGCGTCAGCGGGATCGGCGCTCCGGCCGTTTCGTCCACAGCGATCGAGGCTGACGGGACGAGCGGCTCGCGCAACGGCACGTTGATGTGAACCGGGCCCGGAAGCGGGCCACGGCTCGCCGCCACCATCCTCGCGGCGAAATTCGCGAGCCAGCCCGTCTCGGCCTCAGCCGGCGGCAGCTGGAAGAACTTGCGCACATGGGTGCTGAAGAGCCCCGCCTGGTCCATCGTCTGATTGGCACCGCAATCCTGCAGCTCGGGCGGACGATCGGAGGAAAGAAGGATGAGTGGCACGCGGGCCATATCGGCCTCGACGACAGCCGGCAGCCAATTGGCGATCGCCGAACCGGATGTTGCCGCAAGCGCCACCGGCTCGCCGGAGGCCTTGGCGAGACCGAGCGCGAAGAAGGCGGCCGAGCGTTCATCGACCACCATGCGCACACCGATTTCGGGATGACGCAAGGCGGCGAGCGTCAGCGGCGTCGAGCGTGAGCCCGGAGAGGCAACAAGCCGGCGCACGCCGGCTGCAGCAAGCCCGGATGCAAGGGCCGCAGCCCAGTGAAACGTCTGTTCGGCGGGTCCGTTCATTTGTCTGCGAAGAGATCCAACATGGTGGCAAGCTTCATTTCCGTCTCCATCCATTCGGCCGCCGGGTCCGACTGCGCCATGATGCCGGCACCGGCCCACAGGCTCGCCTCGCGCCCGGCAAAGAAAGCCGTGCGCAAAACGACGGCCGCCTCTCCGTCTCCGTCCGCGTCGATCCAACCGGCAACACCTGAATAGAGGCCGTCGCGCTCCTCGCCCAGCTCGTTCAGCCAGGCAAGTGCCGTTTCGCGGGGAAATCCCGAAACGGCCGGGGTCGGGTGAAGCCGTTCCGCCACGTCGAGAAGTCCGACACCCGGCTTCAGCCGCCCGGACAAGGGCGTCCACAGATGCGTGACGCGCGACAGATGCATAAAGCCCGGAGCCGACGGTCGCTCAAGCGTCTCGCAGAAATCCTCGAGGTCGGCTGCGATCGCATCGACGACGATGGCATGCTCGCTGCGCTCCTTGGCCGAGGCAAAGAGGGCCGATTCGGCGGCGTCATCGACCGGTGCCGCACCGGCATTGCGGGCCGTGCCGGCGAGCCCGTCGCTCAGGATGTCCCGGCCTTTCTTCACGGCCAGGCGTTCCGGGCTCGCGGCGACGACATGACCGCCGCCGTGGGGCAGCGAGAAGATGTTCGATCCCGCATTGTAAGCAGCGAGGCGGTCGACCAGACGATTGGGGTCGACCGGTTCTGCAAGCCGTAGGACCAGACGGCGGGCAAGGACCGCCTTGTCGAAGCGGCCGTGGCGAATCGCGGCGCTGGTTTCGGCGACACGCGCCTTCCAGGTCGTCTCATCCGGCGTGGCCTCTGAGCCTTCGATGCGAGCCTCGCCACCCAGGCCGGCCGGCGAGAGAATGCTGTCGGCGAGCGTCAGCCAGTCGCCGGCGATCTCCTGCGGGGAGCGCCCATCATGGCCCGCGGACAAGATCACGCTCCAGGCGTCACCCTCGCGGCGAAAGAGGACGCGCGGCACAAAGAAGGAAAGGTCCTGCTTCGCCGTGGCTGGCGGCAGGGTGAAAAAAGCCAGCGGCAATGCGAAAGCACCACCGATGCGGCGCCAGACGCCTGCTTGAGACAACAGACGGTCGAGCGCGTCACGCGAGCCTTCGACGGCTTTTCCGGCAGCATAGAAGGCACGGCCCGTCGGAGGAGACACCCACCGACAATCGCCCGAAAAGCCCTGACAGCGCGCAAGTGTGCTGCCCGGCAGATCGATCGCGAGGCTTATGACTTCGCCCGGCGCAAGCGTCGCCAGCGTCTCGCCCGAAGCAGCGATCGCCCTTTCCAGGAAACCGGGTATGCCGTTGTTATTAGCGTTCATGAGAGATGCTTACGCGGGCCTTCGGGCTCTTGTGGAGACGCAGAAAAGACGCGCCGCCTTGCCGGGGCCTTGCGGCCCAGCCGATCGACCTGCAGCGCCATGCTCCTTTTCCAGGCTCTCCCGTTCACTGCGCCTCTAGCGCGTTTGCCAGCGCATAGTCCACGGCCGCTTCGCAATGCAGCCGCGTCGTATTGAACATGGGAAAGTCCGGGCGATCCTTCTGGTCGATCAAAAGAAAGATCTCCGTGCAGCCGAGGATCAGGCCCTCTGCCCCCTCTTCGCGGGCCAGCCTTTCGGCAATCTCCAGATAACGGGCTTTCGATTGCGGACGGATCTCATCCTTGACGAGTTCGTCGAAGATGATGCGATCGATCTCAGCGCGCTCGGCCGCGCTCGGGACGACGATCTCCAGCCCGAATTTTTCCTCATAGCGGCAGCGGGCGTAATCCATTTCCATGATCGGCTTGGTGCCGAAGAGAGCAACGCGTTTCAGCCCTGCCTTGCGGATCGCCTCGCCCGTCGGATCGACGATGTGGATGTAATCGATGTCGCGGGAAGCAAGGATCGCCTCCATCGGCTTATGCAGAGTGTTGGAGACGCCGACGATCACATCGGCGCCTGCGGCAATCAGCGCATCCACCTTCTTCGCCATATAGGCCTCCAGCGAGGCCCAATCGTCGGCATGCAGAAAGGCTTCGATATTGCCGAAATTCATGCCGACGATCACCGTCTCGGCGATGTCCCAACCGCCGAGACGTGCATTCACGATCTCATTGAGAAAGCGGTAGTAATGGCCGGTGGCGATGTTGCTGGAACCGCCTAGAACACCGATCGTCTTCTGAGCGAGCGGTCGTGTCGTCACGCTGCGTCCCCCGTCTTGCCTGTCCTTTCAGGACATAGCAGAGGCCGGGCGGCGCGCCCACCGGCTGCGGCAATCAGCGAACGTCTTGGACGACCTCGAAACCTTCGAACTGCGGATGCTCGATATAGAGAGGCTTGCGTTCGCCGGCGCCCGCATGGGCATTGCGGAAATGCTCAGACTTCGTCCAGTTCTCGAAATCCTCGTAGGAGCGCCAGACCGTGTGCGAGGCATAGAGCACGTGATCTTCCCGCTCCGGCCCCTTGAGGAGATGGAACTCGACGAAACCCGGCACCTTGGAAAGCTGCGAATCGCGGCTGCGCCAGACTTCGGCAAAATCCTCGGCCGATTCCGGCTTCACCTTGAAGCGGTTCATGGCGATGTACATTTTTCGCTGCTCCTATGGGATTGGTTCGGCCGATCGGGCTCGGCCAAAAGATGAGAACGATTTTCACCTTATAGCGGAAAGCCGTTGTCGCGCCAGGGGCAGCGCCGGTCACGCGTCGGGTTTCGCCCTTCCCTTCGGCGGCAACCCTCGCCGAGATACACCCGCCCTCAGGCTGCGGTGCGCATCATGCGGATGGCTTCGACGATCTCGGAGAGGGAATCGATCACCTGGTCGGCCCCGAGCTCTTCCGGCGGCAGCTTGGTGTAACCATAGCTCATGACGAGGACCGGCAGGCCGGCAGCCCGCGCGGCCCCCACATCGGCCGGGCTGTCGCCGACCATCAGCGCGTCGTCGGTGCTGATCCCAAGCTGCTGCAGCGCCGCCAGGAGAACCGCCGGCTCCGGCTTCTTCGGCAAGCCGCTGTCGCCGCCGATGACGGCGCCGAAACGTTCGGCAACGCCGAGACCTTCCAGGATGAGACGCGTCGCCTCGCCGGGCTTGTTGGTGACGACGGCGAGCGCGATGCCGCTTTCTTCAAGGCCCGCCAATGTTTCCACGGCGGTCGGGAAAAGCACCGTCTTCTCGGTTGCTCGCGGCTCGTAAAGTGCCAGGAAACGCGCGACCAGACTCTCGAGCTCGATTTTGTCGAGTGTGCGCCCGCGCGCCTCAAAACCGCGCTCGACGAGCTTTTCGACGCCGTCGCCCACCATCTTGCGGACATTGTCTTCGCTGACGGCGGGGAGCCCCTCCTCGACGAGGAGATCGTTCAAGGCATCGGTCAGATCGGGAACGGAATCGACGAGCGTGCCGTCGAGATCGAAGATGATGGCCTTCGGCCAGGACGAGGCCATCAGGCGGCCTTCCATTTGATGGAGCAGCCCATCGAGGGGATCTGTTCCCTCGGCCCTTCGCCGGTTTGAGCGACCTTTTTCATCGCCTCGAAAAGCTCGCGCGGCGCATCCGGCACCGCCTCTTTCCGGGATGCGTCGAGCCGGCCGCGAAACTGCAGCTCCAGGTCCTTGTTGAAGCCGAAGAAATCCGGCGTGCAGACGGCCTCCCAGGCGCGCGCCACCGACTGATCTTCGTCATGCAGATAGGGAAAGAAAAAGCCGTGCTCTTCGGCGAATGCCTGCATGTTCTCAAAGGAATCGTCGGGATAGGCCTCTGCATCGTTGGAGCAGATGGCGATCGTCTTGATGCCGTAGGCCTCAAGCTCCCTGGCGTCGCGCACGAAACGGTCGATCACGGCCTTCACATAGGGGCAGTGATTGCAGATGAAGGCGACGAGCGTGCCGTTCTCGCCCGCGCAATCTGCAAGCGAATAGGTTTTGCCGTCAGTGCCCTTGAGGGTGAAATCCTTCGCCTTCCAGCCGAAATCGCAAATCGCGGCGGTTGCAGCCATGAAGCTCTCCTTGTCTGCGTCTCAGGCGGCCGCCTTCAGCGCCCCCTCCGCTGCCGTGCGAATGGCAGTGATGTTCTGACGATATGTTTCTTCGCTGCCGCCTTTAAAGACCGCGGAGCCCGCAACAAGCACATCGGCCCCGGCCGCGGCGAGCGCCGGCGCGGTCTCCGGAGAGACGCCGCCATCGATCTCGATGCGGATGTCGCGGTCGCCGATCATTTCCTTCACGCGGCGCGTCTTCTCGATGATCGCGGGAATGAAAGCCTGACCACCGAAGCCGGGATTGACACTCATCAGAAGGATGAGGTCGAGCCGGTCGAGCACGTATTCGAGCGTCGTTTCCGGCGTTGAGGGATTGAGAGAGACGCCGGCCTTCTTGCCGAGCCCGCGGATCGCCTGCAGCGAGCGGTCGAGATGCGGTCCCGCCTCCTGATGCACGGTGATGTAATCGCAGCCGGCGGCGGCGAAAGCCTCCAGGAACGGGTCGGCCGGCTCGATCATCAAATGACAGTCGAAGACTTTTTGCGAGGAGCCGCGCAGCGCCTTGATGATGGGCGGACCGAAGGTGATGTTGGGCACGAAATGCCCATCCATCACGTCGAGATGGATCCAGTCGGCGCCGGCGCGGTCGACGGCGGCCACTTCCTCGCCGAGCCTGGCGAAATCGGCGGAAAGGATCGACGGGGCAATCAAGATATCGTTCATGGCGGCTCTCCCTGTGCCCGCGCGGGCTATTTCGCTCACGCCCGTTCTTCGGCGCGTTCACTGTCCGTGGGAATGGAAAACACCCGGCTGACATTGATGTCCTCGGGGGAAATCATCTTCAGATCCTCCACCGTCACCGGGCCGGTCCCCGCCTCGAAGAGACGGTTCGCCTGGCGCAGACGCGCGCGGTCGAGGGCGTTTCTGACCGAGCGGGCATTGGCGAAGTGCGGCTGCTGACGGCGGCGGTCGATGTAGCGGATGAGCGTCTCGCGCGCATCGGGCGACAATTCGTAGTTCTGCTCGTTCAGCATCATCTCGGCGATCCTGAGGAGCTCCTCGTTGTTGTAATCTGGAAAATCGATGTGGTGCGCGATGCGCGAGCGAAAGCCCGGATTGCTCTCGAAGAACTTGTCCATCTTGTCGGCATAGCCGGCCAGAATGACGACCAGATCCTCGCGCTGATTTTCCATCACCTGGAGGAGGATTTCGATCGATTCCTGACCGTAATCGCGCTCGTTTTCCGGGCGGTAGAGGTAATAGGCCTCGTCGATGAAGAGGACGCCGCCCATCGCCTTCTTCAAAACTTCCTTCGTCTTCGGCGCGGTGTGGCCGATATACTGGCCGACGAGATCGTCGCGCGTGACGGAGACGAGATGACCCTTGCGGATATAGCCGAGCCTGTGGAGGAGGCTCGCCATTTTGAGCGCGACGGTGGTCTTGCCGGTACCCGGATTGCCGGTGAAGCTCATATGCAAGGTCGGCGCCTCATAGGCGAGGCCGAGCTGCTTGCGGGCGCGCTCCACCAGGAGGAGCGCTGCGGTTTCGCGAATGCGCTTTTTGACAGGCGCGAGGCCGACCAGGGTCTCATCGAGTTCACGCAGGACGTCGCCGACGCCCGATTCCTCGAATTCGCGCTGCAGATCCACCGAGGTGACCGGCGCAGCAGTTTCCGCCTCGGCGGGATTGGCATTCTCGGTTTTGACCTGGTCGTTCATCGCAGCATCCGCTCACAAACTCTGATCGGCGCCGCGCCCGAGGCGCGACGCCAGTTATTCGAATAGGGTCGCTTTAGTACCGCGCGCCTTCCGGCTTGTCGGACGCGTAGCCCCGGGTCGTGTAGCGGGTCATGCGACCGGCACACTCCTGCCGCTCCAGGCTGAAGCCCGGCTCTTCCGCAGGCCGATTGACGATGAAAGAGATCTTCACCGATTCCCAGCCGTGCGAGGAATCGAAGGCCGATAGGCGGATGTAACGGTCGCCATAGACCTTACGGCAATCGTTGAGCTCCATCATCACGCCCGCCGCGTCCTCGATATCGAACATCGGGTGGCCCCACATGTCCCAATAGGTGTTGCGCGGATGCGGGTCGTCGGTGAACTCGATGTTCACCGCCCAGCCATTGTCGATGCAGTACTGCACCTGCTTGGTGATCTGCTCGTCCGTTAAATCGGGCAGAAACGAAAAGGTGCCCTGGGTAATGCGCATGGATGCGTTCTCCAAATAGTCTCGGTTCGGGCTCTAGGCGGCAGTCGCCGTCGGCACGAAGTCCGGCGTGTCGGTGGAGGCGTAGTTGAAGGTGACATCCTTCCAGGTCTCGAGCGCCTGCTGCAGCGGCTGGCAGGTTTTTGCCGCGGTCTGCAGGATCTCCGGACCCTCGTTGACGATGTCACGGCCTTCGTTGCGGGCGAGAACCATGGCTTCGAGCGCCACGCGGTTCGCCGTCGCGCCGGCCGCGATACCCATCGGATGGCCGATCGTGCCGCCACCGAACTGCATGACGCAATCCTCACCGAGCAGGTCGAGGAGCTGGTGCATCTGGCCGGCATGAATGCCGCCGGAGGCAACCGGCATCAGCTTGTTGAGCGAGGCCCAATCCTGGTCGAAGAAGATGCCGTTCTGCAGCGCCTGGGGATTAAACTCCTCGCGGCAGATGTCGTAATAGCCCTTCGTCGTGGCCGGATCGCCCTCGAGCTTGCCGACGACCGTACCCGCATGGATATGGTCGACACCGGCCAGCCGCATCCATTTGGCGATGACGCGGAAGGAGACGCCGTGCGTCTTCTGGCGCGTATAGGTCGAGTGACCGGCACGGTGGAGGTGCAAGATCATGTCGTTCTTGCGCGCCCATTTGGCCATGGACTGAATGGCCGTGTAGCCGATCACGAGGTCGATCATGACAATGCAGGAGCCGAGTTCCTTGGCGAATTCGGCACGCTCGTACATGTCTTCCATGGTGGCGGCGGTGATGTTGAGGTACGTGCCCTTCATCTCACCGGTCGCCGCCTGCGCCTTGTTGACCGCTTCCATGCAATAGAGGAAGCGCTCACGCCAATGCATGAAGGGCTGCGAGTTGATGTTCTCGTCGTCCTTGGTGAAGTCGAGACCGCCTTTCAGCGCCTCGTAGACGACGCGGCCGTAATTGCGGCCGGACAGGCCGAGCTTCGGCTTCACGGTGGCGCCGAGAAGCGGACGGCCAAACTTGTCGAGACGCTCGCGCTCCACAACGATGCCCGTCGCGGGACCCTGGAACGTCTTCACATACGCGACCGGCAGCCGCATGTCTTCCAGACGCAGGCCCTTCAAGGGCTTGAAGCCGAAGACGTTGCCGATGATCGACGCGGTCAGGTTGGCGATCGAGCCACCCTCGAAGAGGTCGAGATCATAGGCGATGTAGGCAAAATACTGGCCTTCGGCGCCCGGCACCGGATCGACGCGGTAGCATTTGGCGCGATACTTCTCCGCCGCCGTCAGACGGTCGGTCCACACCACGGTCCAGGTCGCGGTGGAGCTTTCACCGGCAACGGCTGCAGACGCTTCGATCGGATCGACACCGTCCTGCGGGATCACCCGGAAGACGCAGATGATGTCGGTATCCTTCGGCTCGTAATCGGGCTCCCAATAGCCCATCTTCTTGTATTCCATGACGCCGGACTTGTAGCGGTCCTTGCCGGTGACGGTCTTGGATTCCGTATCCATCCCACTCCTCGCTTTCTCTCGTTGAAGCTGGCCGATTACTCGGCAGCCATGGCCATGTCGGTCTTCGGATCAAGCGCGCCGCTTTGGTAGCGCTTGGCCATCTCCTCGAGCGGGATGACCTTGATCTTGGAGGCGTTTCCGGCGGTACCGAACCGTTCGAAACGATCGCGGCAGAGCTCGCGCATGGCCTCCATCGCCGGCTTGTTGAACTTGCGCGGATCAAATTCCGCCGGGTTTTCCTGCGCGATCTTGCGATACTGCCCGGTCATCGCCATGCGGCAGTCGGTGTCGATGTTGACCTTGCGGACGCCATGGCGAATGCCGCGTTCGATCTCTTCCACCGGCACACCGTAGGTCTGCGGCATCGCCCCGCCATAGGCGTTGATGATGTCCTGCAATTCCTGCGGCACGGACGAAGAGCCGTGCATGACGAGATGCGTGTTCGGCAGGCGGCGATTGATCTCCTCAATCACATGCATGGCAAGGATCTCGCCGTCCGGCTTGCGGGTGAATTTGTAGGCGCCGTGGCTCGTGCCCATGGCGATCGCCAGCGCATCCACCTTCGTTGCCTTGACGAATTCCACCGCCTGATCGGGATTGGTCAGAAGCTGCTCCTGGGAGAGCTTGCCTTCCGCACCATGGCCATCCTCGGCCTCGCCTTCGCCCGTTTCGAGCGATCCGAGCACGCCGAGTTCACCTTCCACCGAGGCACCGACCCAATGCGCCATCTGCGCCACGCGGCTGGTGATGGCGACATTGTACTCATAGGAGGCCGGCGTCTTGGCATCGGCCTCGAGCGAGCCGTCCATCATCACGGAGGTGAAGCCGTGCTGGATGGCCGTCAGGCAGGTGCCCTCGTTGTTGCCGTGGTCCTGATGGATGCAGATCGGGATGTTCGGATAGATCTCGACCAGAGCTTCCATCATCTTGGCGAGCATGATGTCGTTGGCATAGGCGCGGGCACCGCGGCTCGCCTGGATGATGACCGGCGCGTCGACGGACGAGGCCGCCTCCAGGATCGCCAGCGCCTGTTCCATGTTGTTGATGTTGAATGCGGGAACGCCGTAGCCGTTCTCGGCAGCGTGATCCAAAAGCTGACGCAGCGTGATGCGGGCCATCACTCGCTCTCCTTGCCAATGTTGATGAAGGTCCGGGCCGCATCGACGATGGCGTCCGGGGTGATACCGAAATGCTCGTAGAGCTCTTGATAGGGGCCGCTCGCACCAAAGCCCTGCATGCCGATGAAGATGCCGTCCGGGCCGAGCCAGCGGTCCCAGCCGTCGCGCACAGCGGCTTCGACACCGATCCGGGGCGCCGTGCCCAGAACCTCGTTCTGATAGGCCCGGTCCTGGGTCTTGAAGATGTCGAAGCACGGGGCCGAGACGACGGCCGCGGCGATGCCGTCGGCCGCAAGCTTCTCCGCCGCTTCAACCGCGATCGTCACTTCCGAGCCAGTGGCGATCAGGGTTACGTCGCGGTCGCCCTCCGGTTCACGGAGCACGTAGGCGCCCTTCGCCGAAAGGTTCTCGGAGACGTGCTCGGTGCGCAGGGTCGGCAGGCCCTGGCGCGTCAGGCACAAAACTGAAGGACCCGAGGCATTTTCGATGGCGCACTGCCAGGCTTCCGCCGCTTCCACGGCATCGGCCGGGCGGAAGACATTGAGGTTCGGCATGGCGCGCAGGGATTCCAGATGCTCGACCGGCTGGTGCGTCGGGCCGTCCTCGCCGAGGCCGATGGAATCGTGGGTCATCACATGGATCACACGCACACCCATCAGCGCCGCAAGACGGATCGCCGGGCGCGAGTAATCGGCGAAGACCAGGAACGTACCCCCGAAGGGAACGAAGCCGCCATGCAGTGACATGCCGTTCATCGCGGCCGCCATGCCGTGCTCGCGCACGCCGTAATGCATGTAATTTCCGCTAAAATCGTCGGGGGTGACCGGCTGCTGCGCCGCGACACGCGTGCCGTTGGAGCCGGTGAGATCGGCCGAACCGCCGATCAACGACGGCAACAGCGGCACCAGTTCCTCCAGCACCTTCTGGGAAGATTGCCGCGTGGCGAGCTTCGGCTTCTCGGAGGAGAAGCGCTCCTTGATGCTCTCGATCGCGTCGCGCAGTTCATTGCCGGCGAAATCGAGCTCGAGCGCTGCGTGGAACGCGTCGCGACGCTCTTTCGGAGCCTCCGCCAGGCGCTTCTTCCAGTCGTCATGCAGCGCGGTCCCGCGCTTTCCGGTCTCGCGCCAATCCTTCAGAACCTCTTCCGGAACGACGAAAGGCTCATGCGTCCACCCAAGCGCCTCGCGGACGGCAGCCACTTCATCGGTGCCGAGCGGCGAACCGTGCACGCCATGAGTGCCCTGCTTGTTGGGAGCGCCCCAGCCGATGATGGTGCGGCAGGCGATCAGCGAAGGACGATCGGTCTGGCGCTCGGCCTCGATCGCGGCCTCGACCGCCGCCATGTCGTGACCGTCAACGCGACGCACCGACCAGCCGGCCGCCTCAAAGCGCTTCAGCTGGTCGACGGAGGTCGCAAGCGATGTCGGCCCGTCGATGGAGATCTGATTGTCGTCGAAGAGGACGATCAGCTTCCGCAGCTTCAAATGGCCGGCGAGATCGATCGCTTCGTGGCTCACGCCTTCCATGAGGCAGCCGTCACCGGCGATCGCATAGGTGTAATGGTCGACGATGTCGTCACCGAAGCGCGCCGCCATCAGCCGCTCGCCGATCGCCATGCCGACCGAGGCCCCAAGCCCCTGTCCGAGCGGGCCGGTCGTCACCTCGACGCCCGCCAGATGGCCGTATTCCGGGTGACCGGCCGTGCGTGCGCCCAATTGGCGGAAGTTCTTCAGCTGCTCGATCGTCGCTTCCGGATAACCCGTCAGATAAAGCAGCGAGTAGAGAAGCATCGAGCCGTGACCGGTCGACAGCACGAAGCGGTCGCGGTCCGGCCAGGCGGCGTCCTGCGGATCGAAGCGCATGAACTTGCTGAAGAGGACGGTCGCCACATCGGCCATGCCCATCGGCATGCCCGGATGTCCCGACTTCGCCTTCTCCACCGCGTCCATTGAGAGGGCGCGAATGGCGTTTGCCATCGGCTTGAGATCAGCGGCCTCAGCGTTCGTGGAAGCGGCCAGTACGGTCGTCTGCAAAGGGGCCATCAAGAAACCTTTCGTTTAGGAGACGCGGCGCTTTCGCTCGATGAGCTGCAAAATCAGCGGCGTCAAAATGAGCTGCATGGCGATATCGAGCTTGCCTCCAGGGACCACGATCGAATTCGCCCGCGACATGAAGCTATCGTGGATCATCGACAGCAAATACGAAAAATCGATGCCACGCGGATCCGCAAAGCGGATCACCACCATGGATTCGTCTGCTGTCGGAATCCACCGTGCCACGAAGGGGTTGGAGGTGTCGACGATCGGCACGCGCTGAAAATTGATGGTCGTCTCGGTGAATTGCGGGCAGATGTAATGCACGTAATCCGGCATGCGGCGCAGGATCGTGTCGGTGACCGCTTCCGTCGTGTAGCCGCGGGTGGAACGATCGCGGTGGATCTTCTGAATCCACTCCAGATTGATGACCGGCACGACACCGATCTTCAGGTCCGGATACTGGGCGATGTTGCAATCCTCGGTGACGACGGCACCGTGCAGCCCCTCATAGAAGAGAAGATCGGACTCGGCCGGGAACGGCTCCCAGTCGGTAAACTCTCCCGGCGGGCAGCCGTAGCATTTGGCCTCGTCGTCATCATGGACGTAATGACGGGTCTTGCCCGTGCCCTTGCGTCCGTATTCCTCGAACATCTCCTCCAGCTCGGAGAGGAGGTTCGCCTCCGGGCTGAAATGGCTGAAGGAATGGTCGCCGTCCGCCTTGTGGCGCTCCGTCTCTTCGCGCATCTCCACGCGGTTGTAACGGTGATAGGCATCACCTTCGATGAAGACGGCGTTGACCCCTTCACGACGGAAAATCTGCTCGAAGGTCCGGCGCACGGATGTAGTGCCTGCGCCGGACGAACCTGTGACTGAAATGATTGGGTGCTTAGCTGACATGTCCTGGCCTCAAACGCGAAACAGGCCGCGATGGGTAAACAAGGGCGCGCGTTCGCCGATCAGGCTCGGCGCCTCGTGGTAACGAAGGATGCGCTCCACTTCCTTCTTCGAACCGAAGATCAAAGGCGTGCGCTGGTGCAGGCTCGTCGGAACCTGATCGAGAATGGGAAAGCCACCATCGCTGGCAAGGCCGCCCGCCTGCTCGATCAACATAGCGATCGGGTTGGCCTCGTAGACGAGCCGTAGCCTGCCGTCGCCGTAGCCGCGGCGATTGTCGCGGGGGTAAAGAAATACGCCGCCACGCGCGATGATCCGGTAGGTATCGGCCACGAGCGACGCGATCCAACGCATATTGAAATCGCGAGCACGCGGGCCTGCCGAGCCCTGCAGGCAGTCGTCGATATAGATGCGCACGGCTTCGTCCCAATGCCGATAGTTCGACATGTTGATGGCGAACTCGTTGGTGTTGGGCGAAATCAGCACACCGTCGAGGATCTGCTGATAACCGCCGATGCGGTGCGAATAGACGAAGACATGCGTGCCCTCGCCCACCGTCAGCACCATGGCGAGCTGCGGCCCATAGATGAAGAAACCGGCGGCCAGCTGATTGCGCCCAGGCTGGGCGAAATCGGTGCTGACGCCATCGGCCGCATTCGGCGCATGCGGCAGGATGGAAAAGATGGTGCCGATCGAGACGTTTGTGTCGATGTTGGATGAGCCGTCGAGCGGATCGGTGGCGACGGCGAGAACGCCGTCGGGATTGAGCAGGATCGGCGAGCCGATCTCTTCCGAAGCGTAGGCGGCGACGGGCGCTTCCCGCATTTCGGCGAGGACGATCTCATCGGCGCGCACATCCAGAAAGCGCTGCCGATCGCCATCGGCATTGGTGGAGCCGCGCGCGGCGCCAATGTCGCCACCGAGCTGACCTTGGGATACGACATCGCGGATCTGGCGAGAGGCGCGGGCGAGAGCCCGGACCGTTTCCACAACCGCAAGGCGCTGCGGGTCATCTGTGCTGCTATATGCTCTGAGAAAAGCCTCGAGCGTGCTCAGGCCGGCCATATGCTGCCCTCCCCCCTGACCGAGGTTTCCCTGTCGGTCTTGATTGGGTGTGAGATACACCCTGGGGAGACTAAGTAAATTTAATTCTTGTAAGGCGCACAGTTAGGAATTTTAATGGGCGACATGGATTGGCTCACTCTTCGACAGCTGCGTGCCGTCACAGAAATTGCACGACACGGAACAATCGCAAGTGCCGCCAAGGCCTTGGGACTGACGGGTCCGGCGGTCACTCTGACGCTGAAACAGATCGAATCCGCGCTGGGGCTGCCGCTTTTCGACCGCACCGCGCACGGGATGCGACTGACTGACGCTGGCGAGGCGGTGCGTAACACTGCAGCCGAAGTGGAACGCTCGATCTTCCGGCTCGCCGACACGATCAACGAGGTCAAAGGACTCGGCACCGGCGCCGTGCATGTGGGCGTCGTCTCGACGGCCAAATACTATGCCCCGGCCCTCGTCGTCGGCTTCAAGCGCGAACATCCGATGATCGACGTGCGGCTGACCGTCGGCAACCGGCAAGAGGTGGTGCAGGCACTCACCGATTTCGATGTCGATTGTGCCATCATGGGCCGTCCGCCGAAGACGGTGCCGGTGGAGGCGGCGGTCTTCGGTGACCATCCGCTCATCATGATCGCCTCGCCCGCCCACAGGCTGGCCGGCCAGATCGATCTCAGCCGCAACGAGCTTTCCGGCGAGACCCTCCTCGTACGCGAGCCGGGCTCCGGCACCCGCACATCGATGGAAATCTATCTCGGCGATCTTCTTGCCGATCCGTCCATCCATTTCGTGGAATTCGGCAGCAACGAGACGATCAAGCAGGCCGTCATTGCCGGGCTCGGGATCGCCTTTTTGTCCGCGCATACCGTCGCCGTGGAGGTCGCAGCCGGCCGTCTGGTGGCACTCGATATGGAAGGGCTACCGATCCGCAGACAATGGTTCGTCGTGCGCCGCAGCGACAAATCCGTCTCTCCGGGCGCACGCGCCTTCCTGCAATTCGTCGTGCATTCCGGCACGCAATTCCTGCCGCACTTTCCAAAGCTCTACGAAGAGGCAAGCGGCGAATGATAAGCCCTCAGGCGGGCAGCCCGCCGGTCATTTTCAAGAACTCGACGATCTGATCGACGCCTTCGTTGCGGGAAAGATCGGTGAAGACGAACGGTCTTCCCTCACGCACCCGCTCCGCATCGCGGGCCATCACATCGAGGTCGGCGCCGACATAGGGCGCGAGATCCGTCTTGTTGATGATCAGGAGATCGGACCGGGTGATGGCGGGGCCGCCCTTGCGCGGGATCTTTTCACCTTCCGCCACACTGATCACGTAAAGCGTCAAATCGGCGAGATCGGGCGAGAAGGTCGCCGCCAGATTGTCGCCGCCGGATTCGATAAAGACGAGATCGAGATCCGGGTGACGGGCGGTGAGGTCGGCGATCGCGGCAAGGTTGATCGATGCATCCTCGCGGATCGCCGTATGCGGGCAGCCGCCCGTCTCCACTCCGACGATACGGTCTTCCGGCAAGGCCTGCAGCCGATTGAGGATGAGCGCGTCCTCCTTCGTATAGATGTCGTTGGTGACGACGGCGAGCGAGCAGCGGTCACGCATCGCCTTGCAGAGCTTTTCGGCAAGCGTGGTCTTGCCGGAGCCCACTGGACCGCCGATGCCGACGCGCAGGGGACCGTGCGGAGAGCGCTGCATCGCGGCAGCGGAATCAGCCGTCATCGTCATGAGCGGAACAACCTCGTCTCCTGCACCTCATGCTGCATCGACGCGATATCGGAAAAAAACGTGGCGCTGCCAAGCTCGGCCAGGTTTGCCGCGGCCGCCCAGGCGGCGGTTTCAAGAAAGGCCTCGCGCAACGCCGTGACAACCGCCAGCGCATCCGTCTGACCGATCGGAACGCTCCTTTGCGCCACCGAACAGAGATTGACGATGGCAGCCTGCAGGAAGCTCGCGACAGCGGTGACAAGTTCAATGTCGAGGTCGGCTGCAGCAGCCCCGACCGCGACCGGCCAGGGCCTTGCCGTGTCGCCCGTCGCCTCGGCGAAGGCCCGACCCTGGGCCATCGTTTCCAGATGCCTCTCCCTTGACGGCGCCAACGCCTCGGCAAGCTCGGCAATCTCAGCCAGCTCTGTCGCATTGCCCGCCTTTCGGGCACGAAAGGCGGCCGCAAAGAGCACGGCGTCTGCGCGAAACGAGCCGCAGCGCAAAAGCGCCTTCAGCCAGGTTTCGAGACTTTGGCGGTCGTTCACCCAGCCGGCGGCGACGGCGCGTTCAAGCCCATGCGAATAAGCGTACGCTCCGACGGGAAAGGCGGGAGACAACCAATACTGGAGCGTCACCAGAGCCGCGGCCGCATTCTTGCTGCCGGCTTCGACCTCGGCCGCGCCCTCAGCCATGTGCCGCCTTGTCGACATCGTCAAAATCCCCGAGCGCGAGATAATGCAGCTCCCGCACGATGCGGAGCGTCGGCTTCATGGCAAAACAGATGGACCCTATGAGAAAGCACCAGATCGCCGGCGCCTCCAATTCTGGGTAGAAGAAGAGCCAGGAGCCGACGATGAAAAGCAGGGCTGCGCTCACATCCACGGTCGTGAAGGCGATTTCATAGAGCGCATAGAGAGTGCGGTGACGCTCGGTCTTGGTGTTGTTCTTAGGGTCGAAGAAAGCCATTCTGCCTCGGATTTCCTGTGCTGTTCATCCTGACGCATGAGAATGGGGTGGTTCACCGCCATGACCATGGCCGTGATGGTGCGGATCGCCATAGGCACCGCCTTCCGGGTCGAACGCCTCCTCCACTTCGAAGGTTTCTCCGCCGAGCCTGCGGATCATCTCGGCGAGAACGTGGTCGCGGCGAATGAGAAGGCGCTCGTCCTGAAGGGCTGCAGGGGTATGGCGATTGCCGAGATGCCAGGCAAGCCGCAGGAGCGTGCCGCGATCAGGCGCCCGCACGTCCAGAAGCGGCTCAGGCTTTGCCCGCACGTCGATGCGGCGTCCATCTTCCAGAACCAGGCGGTCGCCCTCCCGCAGAAGCCGCGCTTCGGGAAGGTCGAGCAGAAAAGTCAGCCCCGTTTCCGTCGTCATCACCAGACGGCGGCGGTGGCGCTCATCCGATGTGAGACAGACGGTTTCGGTCATCCCTTCCGAGGGCGGAGCCGCCTCTTCGACGGCGGTGGCGCGCGGCCAGGTCTGCGGATCACCGGACATATGCTCGCTGTTCATCGGCTCGACACCGCCATTGAACCACCCGAGACGATCAGCGCCGAGCCAACGAAACGATTGAGCCAGACGAAGATGCGCTCCGAGCGCAGCAGCCCTTTGAGGAGCGCGCCGGCGGCCACATAGAGCCCGACCGCCACAATCTCCATGACGAGAAAGACGCCACCGAGCTGCGCGAGTTGCGACCAGGCCGGAAAGGTCGGATCGATGAACTGCGGGAAAAAAGCGGTGAAGACCGCAATCGCCTTCGGGTTGGTGATGGCGATGGTGAAGTCGCGACGCATCAGCGTCTTCAGACTGACCGAGGACGGATCGACCCGCGCCAGATGCCGCGCATGGCGCAGGATCCTGACACCGACATAGATGAGATAGGCGGCGCCCAGGAGCTTGATGACGACAAACGCTTCGGCTGAGGCGGACAGGATCGCGCCAAGTCCCGCCACGGTGACGCCGATCAAAATGGCGAAGGCCGGCATGCGGCCGAGGCCACCCAGGAGAGCGTAGAGCGGCCCGACCTTCGCAGCATTGGCGAAGGCCAGCATGTTGTTGGGTCCGGGCGCGCAATTCACGGCAAAGCAGGCGGGGATGAAAAGACTCCAGGCGATCATCGCAAAGCTCTCAGGGCGTTTCAGACAAAACCCTAGAGAAAAATGCGGCGCTGCGGAAGGAAATCAGGCTCGTTCGTGAAGGGCTTCCGAAAAGGCGCGGTCCTGGCGCGATGGATCGACGGGTTTCGTCATGGTGATGCTGGTCGCGCGGTCATAGCCGGCATGAGCCGTCTCGCTCACCTTGACGAAACCGAGCCGGGCGAAGGCGGCGTGGTTCTCGGTGAGCTCGACGCGGGTCTGCAGCTTCAGGAACAAGCGGTCGTTCGCCCGTGCCCGCTCTTCAGCGAGGACAAAGAGCCGTCGCGCCAGCCCCGCCCCGCGAAAGGCCGGGGCGACGGCGACCTTGCCAATATAAAGGCAGTCTGGCTCGAGCCTGAGAAAGGCGCAGCCGACGATGCGCCCATCCTCTTCGGCCAAAAGCAGCGTCTCACTTCCGGCCTTTTCAGCAAGCTCCGCCGGCCCCATGCGCAGAAGCGAAGACGGCGGATCGATCCGCACCGCCATATAGGCGAAGCAATCCATCAAGAGGCGATGGAGTTCGTCCCAGCGATCGAAGGCGGGATCGGCTTCGCGACAGATCAAGGCCATCGATGCTTACTCCGCCGCCTCCGGCAAGAAGGCTTCGTCGAGAATTTCTTCGAGGGTGAAAGGGCACGTCTCAGCAAAGCGCTCAAGCGGCAGCCCCGTCTCGTCGGCCGCCTTCACGCGCGCGATGCGGTATTCCTTAGCGAGAACAGCGGCCGGATAGGCGTGGAGGCTCGGGCTATCTTCGAGAAGGTCGGCGATGCGAACACGCTGCTCAAAAACGCTGGCCTTCCACCCCCCTTTTCGCTGTCCGGGCTGATACCGCCATTTCAGGAGGTGGAGCAGGATGACGGCCAGCCGGCTGCGGATTTCGCTGCGATCCGATCGGCCCACGGTCTCGATCTCCTCGGCAAGGTTCGCCCAGTCGAGATCGGCGAGACGCCGCGTGCGCAGCGCTTCGGCCTGCTCCTGCGTCCAGCGGAAGAAATCCGCTTCGTAAAGCAGTTCCGCTTCGGCCGGTTTCTTGAGCGGTTCGGACGACATGCTTCAATTTACGCCGAAACGAGTTTCGGCGCCATTCGCCATGTGTCGGTTATTTGCGGGCGGCATCGACATAGCTGCTGGAATGCTCACCCCTGCTTTCGCCCGCAGATACGTTTCTATCGCGGCGACCGACGTCAGGATCGAGGAGAGAAAAGCTCCTTTGGCGAAGGCGGTGTCCGCTTCACAGCCAACAAATGTGCACCATTCAGAAAGCGTAATTCCGCTAAAAGGAGCTCTTAATCTCGCGCAGCAATCAGGTCCCAGCGATCATTTTCCGACTGCATTGAGAATAATTAAAACAGAAAATACCTCTGCGCCATCGGCAGCACATCGGCCGGTTCGCAGGTGAGAAGGTCGCCGTTCGCGCGCACCTCATAGGTTTCCGGATCGACCGCGATCTCCGGCGTCGCGTCGTTCAGAAGCATCGAGGCCTTGGAGATACCGCCGCGGGTGTTTTTGACCGCCACGAGCTCTTTCGCCACGCCGAGTTTCGAGCCGAGACCGCCGTCGAGCGCCGCCTTGGAGACGAAGGTGACGGACGAATTCGTCAGCGCCTTGCCATAGGCGCCGAACATCGGGCGGTAATGCACCGGTTGCGGTGTCGGGATGGAGGCGTTGGGATCGCCCATCGGCGCGGCCGCTATCGAGCCACCGATCAGCACCATGAAGGGCTTCACGCCGAAGAAGGCCGGATCCCACAAAACGAGATCGGCGCGCTTGCCCGCTTCCACCGAGCCGATCTCGTCGGCCATGCCATGGGCGATCGCGGGATTGATCGTCACTTTCGCGATGTAGCGGCGGACGCGGAAATTGTCGTTGTCGCCCGTCTCCTCGGGAAGGCGGCCGCGCTGCACCTTCATCTTGTGCGCCGTCTGCCAGGTACGGATCAAAACCTCGCCGACGCGTCCCATCGCCTGGCTGTCGGAGGCGATGATGGAGAAGGCGCCCATGTCATGCAGGATGTCTTCCGCCGCGATCGTTTCCTTGCGGATGCGGCTTTCGGCGAAGGCCACATCTTCGGGAATGTTGGAATCGAGGTGGTGGCAGACCATGAGCATGTCGAGATGCTCGTCGATCGTGTTCCGCGTATAGGGTCTGGTGGGATTGGTCGAGGACGGCAGGACATTCGCTAGGCCGCAGACCTTGATGATGTCCGGCGCATGGCCGCCACCCGCCCCTTCGGTGTGGAACGCATGGATGGTGCGGTCCTTGAAGGCGGCGATCGTGTTCTCCACGAAACCGGATTCATTCAGCGTGTCGGTGTGGATCATCACCTGCACATCGTAATCGTCAGCGACGGACAGGCAGCAATCGATGGCGCCCGGCGTCGTGCCCCAATCCTCGTGCAGCTTCAGCGCGCAGGCGCCGCCCTTCACCATCTCCTCGAGCGCAGCCGGCAGCGAGGCATTGCCCTTGCCGGCAAAACCGATGTTCATGGGAAAGGCGTCCGCCGCCTCGATCATCCGCGCCATGTGCCAAGGGCCCGGCGTGCAGGTGGTCGCGAGCGTTCCATGCGCCGGGCCGGTGCCGCCACCGAGCATCGTCGTGACGCCCGACATCAGCGCCTCTTCGATCTGCTGCGGGCAGATGAAATGGATATGGCTGTCGAAGCCACCGGCGGTCACGATCTTGCCTTCGCCCGCAATCGCCTCGGTTCCCGGGCCGATGATGATGTCGACGCCTGGCTGCGTATCGGGATTGCCGGCCTTGCCGATCGCCGCGATGCGCCCGTCTTTCAAGCCGATATCGGCCTTGTAGATACCGGTGTGGTCGACGATCAGCGCATTGGTGATGACCGTGTCGACGGCGCCATCCGCCCGCGCATGCTGGCTCTGGCCCATGCCGTCGCGAATGACTTTGCCGCCTCCGAATTTCACCTCCTCGCCATAGATGGTGAAATCCTTCTCCACCTCGATGACGAGATCGGTATCGGCAAGGCGAACCTTGTCGCCGGTGGTGGGGCCGAACATGTCGGCATAGGCGGCACGGGAGATTTTGGCGGGCATGGTCAGCTTTCCACTTTGGCAAATCGAGACGCGCCGACAGCCAAGTTCACCGCTTTTCGAACCTCCTCGGAAGTCTTCGGAGCGTTTGGCCAATGCAGCATGGCGCGGCCCGCGCCACGACGCAGCTTGCGCACCCTTACGCGCATACGGCCATCGAGACCTTCGTAGAAAACGAGCTCGTCACCCTTCTCGATGCCCATCTCCTCCCGGATCGAGTTCGGGATGGTGATCTGGCCCTTGCCGGAAACCTTTGCTGCGGCACCCATGAACAGCTCCGAAACAGCGCACTGCCTTACATATAGCCGACCAGCTTCCATTTCGCATATCTGCCGACCGCGTCCACTTTCGCCGACTTGCCGCCTATTTGTCTCCCAACAGTGCCAGAAGCTGATCGGTCCGCTCGCGCGTCAGGTCGGCCTTGCAGGACGTGACAAGAAGCGGCTCCATGGTGCCGCCACGGGCGGCAAAGCCGACAGAGGCACAATGCGCATCGCGGAAGACGATCCAGGTGCGTTGCGCCTCGAGGAGCGCCTCTTCCGCGCCCTTCAGATCATCCGAAAGCTCCGAGTCCAGCGCACGGTAATATTCCAGAACCTTCGGCCACGCTTCGTTGAGAGCGGCGTCCGCCTCTTCGAATGTCTGTGCCGCACAGGCATTCATCTCTGCCTGCGTCTGTGGATCAGCGCATTCGGCCGCCCCTGCCGCACCCGGCAGGGTCAGAAGGACGACAAGGGCGGCCATGGACATCTCGGATCGCGCCATCAAAAAATCTCTCCCCTTGCCGCGCTTCCGCGGCTTCGAACCATCATGACAGGGAAGATGGCACAGCCGCAGGCACCGCGAAATGGTCCCTGAATGATCACATTTTCGGCCCCTCGAAACGCAGACTGGCGGAGCTTCCGACGCGCCCGCCGCATGGCGGGCCTGTCCCAACTCTGATGAAGAGGAAAGACCGATGCGAAAGATCGTTTCAACAGCAGCTGCGGCCGCTTTCGCCCTCCCGCTTCTGGCGCCCGCCGCCTTCGCACAAGACGCAGGGACTCCCGCCGCCAAACCCGACCAGACGCAGGCCGCCCAGCCGGCGGCGCCGGGCGAACAGGCGCGTACGCCGATCACCGTCGACAGCGTCGTCGCCTCGGTGGCCGATTCCAGCAATGCCGCCGATGCCATCTCCGACACCGATATCAAGCAGGTGGGCGTCGTAACGATCGACGAGCGCGCCGGCGCGGATGCGGCCGCACGGGTCGATCAGGCGGTGGCCGAGAACCAGGACAAGGTGACGGAGTTGCGCGATACCCTCTCGCACCACCAGCAGCTCGGGCCGCGGCTTCGCGAGGGTGGGCTCGATGTCACCAAGGTCGTTGCCGCGCAGATGATGCCTTCGGGCGACCTCCTGCTCTTCGTGCGCAGCTGACGGACACACAAAAGGGCGCGGCCGTCGCAGCGACCGCGCCCTTTTCTTGGAATCCCCGAAGCCAGTCTCGGCCGCTGCCCCAGCGACCATTCTTTCTCTTCGCGCTCAGAGCGCGCCCATGACTTTCTGGTTGAAGCCGTAGACTTCTCGTGCGCCACGAAGCGGCACGAGCGTGACCTCGCGGCTCTGGCCGGGCTCAAACCGCACGGCCGTGCCGGCAGCAATGTCGAGGCGCATGCCGCGGGCTGTCTCGCGATCGAACGACAGGGCTTCGTTCGTTTCATAGAAGTGGTAGTGCGAGCCCACCTGAACGGGGCGGTCGCCGGTGTTCGCGACTTCAAGCGTGACGGTCTCGCAAGCTTCGTTGAGAACAATGTCGCCCGCCGCCGGGATGACTTCTCCAGGGATCATTTCACAATTCCCTCTCTTCTGCCCGAAAGCATCTCCCCGCCCCGCCTCAACGAACCGGCTGGTGGACCGTGACGAGTTTGGTCCCATCCGGGAACGTCGCTTCCACCTGAACGTCGTGGATCATCTCCGCCACGCCGTCCATCACCTGATCGCGGGTGACGACATGGGCGCCCGCCTCCATCAGATCGGCGACGGCGCGCCCGTCGCGCGCACCTTCGACCACGAAATCCGTGATGAGGGCGATCGCCTCCGGATGGTTGAGCTTGACGCCCCGTTGAAGCCGCTTTCGGGCGACTTCGGCCGCCATGGCAACAAGCAGTTTGTCCTTTTCGCGCGGGGTGAGCTGCATGATCCTATCTCAAAGCGTCCAGATTTTGGGCAGCGGACAATCCGCCAATAGAATTCTGAGTGCGGGCACAAGACGACGACGCAGCGCAAGGCCATCTTCGGCTACCAGTCTAGCAAGTATTTTGCCATTGAAGGCGCTCGCCCCGCCGGCAGGCCCGAGTGCTGCACGCAAAGGATCGGCGAGAGGCTCGCAATCTCCCGCCACGAGAAGAAGGCTTGCGAACGCGCTGCCGCCCGCCAGCGTCGCGCGCACGCTGCAAAGCTCCGAGACATCGCCGCGAAGGGCAAGCTCGTCGGCATGCACGAGACGCCCGGCCCGGCGCACGCGCCAGCTTTCGCGAAGATCGGCCCGCGTCACTCTTTCGCCCATGGCGCGGCGCCCGAGAAGCGTCGATTCCAGCGCCACAAGCCGGGCGCCTTCGCCGAGCTCGGCCGTGATGCGGCGATGACAGGCCGCGCCCTCAAACGCGATCGTCTCCTGCGGCAGCCAATAGAGGGTCGCGCCTGCCGCGAGATCGAGATGCACGTCGATTTCGGCAACCCCGCCCGCCGCGCGGTAAAGCCGCTCGCAGGCCGGCGTCATCACAAACGCCGCCGTCCCCTCCCCCATCTGAATCATCACGGAAAACCGGTCACCGCCGGTGAAACCGCCCGCGGTGTTGATGACGATGGCTTCCGGAGGAACGCCAGCCGGCACGCGTGGCAGACGCCACTTCACCGATCCCTGGTGGAACAGCCGGTCAAGGCGGGTCACCCCGCCCTCGCGCTTGAAGGCAATCCGCGCCTCCGCCTCGACGCGCTGGAAACGCGCAGGCGCTGCGGCACGCTCATCGGTGTCGACGTGATGTGAGGCTGGAGCACTCATTTCGTGGAGCATTCCCGCATGCGTGCAAGAAGTCGAGCTCCGATGCGGCCTGCACAAGATCAGCTGCGCCTGAGTGCGCCCAGAACGAGGGCGGCGAGCGCCGTCTCCTTGAGGCTTTGCGGTTTGGCGAGCCCCATGCGATCGAGAGCCGCCTTTTCCCCAAGGCTCGTCTCGCCGGCTCTCCAACCCTCCCGGAACGTGCGGGCGAGTTCGAGCCAGGCCCCCTGCTGCCGTTTCAGAAGCGAGAGCGCCGGAAGCAGCGTCTGTTCGGCCTCGGTGAAATCGGTGCCGAGCGGGAAGCGCGGCAGATGCCCCGCATGACGGAAAGGCGATAGAGCCGAGACGATGCGCTCCGGCGTGTTCTCCGCCGAAGAAAGCTTGAAATCGCGCTCGATCTTGCCCGCCTTGCGGGCACGCTTCACAAGCCCATCTTGAAAACGGCTGTCGGTAATTGCCAGCATGGCGGCAACCGTGTCGCGGTCGCTGCGCCCTTTGAGTTCAGCAATCCCGTATTCGGTGATGACGACGTCCTTCAGATGCCGCGGCACGGTGGTGTGGCCGTAAGTCCAGACGATGTTGGAACGCGGCGCCCCCTTGGCCATGCGCGCAGCCCTGAGCGCCATGATGGAACGTGCGCCTTTCAGCGCAAAAGCCTGGGCGACGAAATTGTACTGGCCGCCGACGCCGGAGACGACCCTCCCGTCCTCGAGCTGGTCGGAGACGACGGCACCGAGAAGCGTCGCCATCATGGCGTTGTTGACGAAACGTGCGTCACGGCGGTCGCGGCGCTTCTGCTCTTCATCACCGTAGAGATCGTTGACGAAGGAGATCTCGCGCATGGAGAGCTTCGCCCGCTCCGCCACCGGCAGAGCTTTCAACCGATCGTAAAAACTCTGCGGCCCGAGAAAGAAGCCGGCATGCAGGACGGCCCCGTCCTCGGCCGGCCGCTTCAGGATGCCGGCCTCGAAGAGGTCGAGAAAACCGTCGACGAACATTTCCGAGGCGGCATAGAGGCCCTCGCGAAATGGTTCGCAATAGCGCTCGCGCCTATCCGGCGTCGGGCCGAGCGCATCGAGCGCGTCGCGGAATACCTCCGGGTAGCGATGGCGCAGGATGAGCGCATGGGTGAGCGCATCGCCGATCGAGCCGATGCCGATCTGCAGCGTTCCGCCGTCGGGCACCAGGCTCGCCGCATGGAGCCCAATCGCATAATCGGCGAGCGAAACGGGCGGTTTCGGCGTGACGAAGAGCGGGTACTCCTCGCCTTCCAGGACGAAGTCGAACTCTTCCGGCGTCAGTTCAGCCGCACCCGGCATGAAGGGGAGCTCGTTGTTCACCTCGCCAACCAAAGCGAGCCTTTCGCCTGCGGCGCGACGCGCCCGGATCGTTGGCAGAATGTCCAGCGTCACATCCGTATTGCCGGAAATGCTGTAACGCGCGCTCTCCCCCTCGCCTTCGCGCGCCACCATCTGGCCAACCACGTTGACGCCGCGCTCCAGAAGATAGCCGACGGCGTGGGTGTAATTGGCGGAGATATAAGTCTGCTGGGCGTGCGGGCTCGACAGGTACTTGCCCGCGAGAAAGAAGAACTCGTTGACCTCGATATTCGGCGGCAGCGTGCCCGCCCGCATCGGCCGCGCATAGGCAAGGCGCGGAACGCCAGCATAGAGCCGCTCGGCGAGCGGCCCCATAAAGCGCTTCTCGATCTCCGACGAGCCGGAGGGCGGCTGCAGCGTCAGCGCGGTAAAAATCGTCAGGCGGATCGAGCGATCGGCTTCGGCCCGCCTGTAAAGCGCATTGGCAAAAAGGTTCGCCTTGCCGAGGCCGAGCGGCAGGCCGAGAACGATGTCTCGGCCTACGTGCTCGATAACCCTTTCGGCGAGAGCGTCCGCGTCTGAGGAAACCTCAGGCGGCCGCACGCTGTTCCTGTCGGAGTTTTGTCCAGCCGTCGTCCGGCTTGAAGCGATCGCCATATTTTTCGGCCAGCTTGTCGAGCGCCGCCACAACATCGTCCACGCCGCGAGCGCGGGCGTAATGGAGCGGTCCGCCCCTGAAAGGAGCAAAGCCCGTACCGAAAATCATGGCGCCGTCAAGGACATCCTCGTCTTCCACGACGTTCTCACGCAGGCATGCCGCACAGGTATTGAGGATCGGCAGGACGAGGCGATCCTGGAGATCCGCCGGTGGGATGGCCTCGTGCTTCTTGCCGCGCTGCGGCTTTCCGTCCTTGTCGTAGGAATAGAGCCCCTTGCCGGTCTTGCGGCCGAGCTCGCCCTTTTCGACCTTGTCCTTCAGCCATTGGGGTGCCTCGGGAATCGGCACAGGCAGGCGGTTGCGCAATTCGTCGGCAACCGCGAGCCCGACATCGAGGCCGATATTGTCCATAAGTTCGACAGGCCCCATCGGCATGCCGAAATTGTTCGCAGCCTCGTCGATCACCTCCTTGTCGACGCCTTCGTCGAGCAGGAGCATGGCTTCCAGGAGATACGGCGTCAGAGCCCGATTGACGAGGAAACCCGGCGAGGATTTCACCGGCGCCGGCAGGCGGTCGATCGAGGTGACGTAGGACATCGCCGCCGAAAGCGTCTCGTCCGACAGGCGGTCGTGTTTCACCACCTCGACGAGCTGCATCTTCGACACCGGGTTGAAGAAGTGGATGCCGACGAAGCGGGAGGGATCTTTCAGGTCCGCCCGTAAATCCTCAAGCGGGATCGACGAGGTGTTGGTGGCGATGATCGCACCGGGCTTCATGCCCTCTTCGAGACCCGCGTAGATCTTCTTCTTCAGATCGAGCTTTTCCGGCACCGCTTCGATGACGAGATCGGCGCCCTTGAGCCCGTAGCCGTTCGGGTCCGGAATGAGCCGGTCCCAGGCGTCACGCGCCTTGACGCTGTCTTTGAGCGTCTTTTCCATCATCTTCCAGGCGGGCTTCATCGCCTTGGCGATCGGCTTGATAGCAAGGTCAGCGAGCGTCGCGCGCATGCCGCTGCGTGCCGACCAGGCGGCGATCTCGCCACCCATCGTGCCGGCGCCCACGACATGGACATGGCTGATATCGCTCTTCTTCGGAGCGAGACCCTTCATCTTCTCCCGCAGGAAGAAGACGCGGATGAGGCTTTGCGCCGTATCCGTGACGAGAAGATCCGCAAAGGATTTGATCTCGCCTTCGCGCATATTGTCGGCGTCGCCGCCGGACGTCTCCCACAGATCGATGAGCGCGTAGGGCGCCGGATAATGCTCCTTGCGCAGCCGCTCCTCGACCTTCGCCCGCATGCGGTTGGACGCAAAACGACGGCCCGGGCCGCTGCCCAGTGCCTTGTCCTTCAGCCCTTCATGGGCGGCGGAATGAAGCTCGCCCCTGGCGACCGCGGCAACAGCCGCCGCCACATGGCGCTCTTCGGTGGCAAGATCGACGAGGCCGAGACGTTTCGCCGAGCGGGCCGATTTGTTGCGGCCCGTCAGCATCATGGTCATCGCCTCGGTGGGGTCGATGAGTTCGGTGGAACGGAAGGTGCCGCCAAGACCCGGATGCAGGCCGAGCATGACCTCCGGAAAGCCGAGCTTCGCCTCACCGACCGCGACGCGGCGCTTGCAGGCGAGCGCGATCTCAAGCCCACCACCAAGGCAATTGCCATGAATGACGGCGACGGTCGGATAAGACACCTCGGCGAGCCGGTCGACGACCTTGTGGGCGCGCCTGAGCGCTGCCTCCACCTCTTCCGCCTTCGTCAGATTGCGGAACATGTTGATGTCGGCGCCGACGATGAAGCCGGATTTCTTCGCCGATCGGATGACGAGCGCCTTCGGCGGGTTTGCCTCAAGCTCCGTCAGAATGGCGTCGAGTTCCGTCAGCATCGCCTCGTCGACGACATTGACGGAGCGGCCCGGCATGTCGAGGAGAAGCCATTCGACATTGTCGGCGTCACGGCCGCGCTTCCACATTTTGTCGGCAGGCGCCGTCTTCAGATCGACGGGCCCGGTTTCCATAAGGCGCGGCGACAGCGCGCTCAGCATGCGTCCCATGTCTTCCGTCCTCATATTACGCGTTCAATGAGCATGGCGCCGCCCTGGCCGCCGCCGATGCATTCGGTTGCAATTCCGCGGCTCTTGCCGGTGCGCTTCAAGGCGTTGGCGAGATGCAGCACGATGCGATTGCCGCTGGTGCCGACCGGATGGCCGAGGCTGATGGCGCCGCCGTCGATGTTGAGCTTGTCGCGTTCGATGCGCCCGAGCGGATGGTCGAGACCAAGAACGTCGCGGCAGACGGTTTCATCCTCCCAGGCAGCGAGACAGGCGAGAACCTGCGCGGCGAAAGCTTCGTTCAGCTCCCACAGATCGACATTGTCGAGACCCATGTCATGGCGCTGCATGAGCCGCGTCGACGACACGACGGGCCCGAGCCCCATGATGGCGGGATCGAGCGCCCCCCATTCGGAATCGACGATTTTCGCGATCGGCTTCAGGCCCCATTTCTCCACCGCCCTCTCGGAGGCGAGAATGACCCAGCAGGCACCATCGGTGATCTGCGAGGCATTGCCGGGCGTCACCTTGCCGAAAGGCCGCTCGAAAGCGGGCTTTAGTTTGGCGAGCTTTTCCACCGAGCTGTCAGGACGCACACCATCATCGTGATCGTAGGCAACACCGTCGCGATCGAAGGCGGGCGTCACCTCGTCGGCGAGCCAGCCTTCATTCTGCGCACGCGCGAGCCGGTGATGGCTCTCCGTCGCATATTCGTCGGCCTGTTCGCGGCTGATGTCGAAGATCTGCGCCAGGATCTCCGCGGTCTGGCCCATATTGAGGTCGGTGATCGGGTCGGTCAGGCCGCGCTCCAGGCCAATCTGCGGCTTGAAATCCCCAGGGCGGAACGAGGTCGTCTTGCCGAGCCGGTCCCAGATCGACTTCGAGGAATTGAACTCGCCGAGCCATTCCACGGCGTCACGTTTCAGGATCATCGGCGAATGGCTGAGCGCCTCGGTGCCGCCGGCCAGGATCATGTCGCGGGTGCCGTCCTGGATGTAGCGGAAGGCCGTGTCGATCGACTGCATGCCGGAGCCGCAATTGATCTGCACGGTGAAGGCCGGCATCTCGTCGCCCATATCGAGGCGAAGGGCTGCGACGCGCGCCGGGTTCATCTCGTCGGCAATGACGTTGACGCAGCCCAGGATGACCTCGTCGAATTCCTTCGGCGAGAAAGGCTGGCGCATGAGAAGTGGCCGCCCCGCCTGGACGGCGAGATCGACGGGCGTGAACGGCCCGGGTTTGCCCCGGGCTTTGATGAACGGGGTTCGGGCGCCGTCCACCAGATAAACTGGCTGGGTCATTAAGCGGTCCGTTTCAGGTCATGAACATTGCTGGCAGCGTTGGACGGCGCGTGGTCACGCTCATCCGGCAGGGCACTGCCGTGGGTGAAAGCTTCGCCGGGGAAGGCATCGACCGCGATCACCAGATCGGCGGCGGCCTCCGCCTCCTTGAGGCGGCTCGCCTCTTCCTCGGAAATGAGGCCCTTCTTTGCGGCTTCGTCAGGATTCTTCACTTTGGCCTCGCGCAGCTTGCGGCGCAGCGGTTCCACCTCCACGACCAGCTTGAAGGCGCGCTCCAGATGCGAGATCGCCGCGTTCGGCTGCCCTTCGCCGAGATAGAGCCCCGACGTCAGGCGCTCGCGCGTCTCCGAAGGCTCGAGCAGGATCTCCGCGCAGATCTGTGCGAGATTGTCGGACGGTCCGGAGCGGCGGGCACCGAACGGGAAGAGCATGAATTTGGCGAGCCACGCCGCCGGTCGCGACGGCAGATTGTCGAGAAGCTCGGCAAAGGCCGTGCCGATCGCCTTGGTGCCGCGCGCGAAGGTGTAATCGACGAGCGGCCGGTCGGCTGCGGGTTTTCCGTCGACCTCGAAGCGCTTCAACGTCGCCGACAGGAGATAGAGCTCCGACAGGATATCGCCGAGACGTGCCGACAGGCGCTCCTTGCGCTTCAGCGAGCCGCCAAGGGTGAGGAGCGCCAGATCGCTCACAACCGCGAAGGCGGACGAGTAACGCGACAGCTGGCGATAATGGACGGCGAGATCGCCCGCCTCCTCCGGTGCCGGGGCGAAACGTCCAAAGGTCCAGCCGCGGCCTATCGCCTTGAAGCCGTTCTTGATGGCGTGGCCGACATGGCCCCAGAAGGCTTCGTCGAATTCGCGGATGCCCTTGTCGCGATCCGTCTCCGACAAGGCCATCATCTCCTTCAAAATGAAGGGATGGGCGCGGATCGCGCCCTGGCCGTAGATCATCAGATTGCGGGTCAGAATGTTGGCGCCCTCAACCGTGATGCCGACCGGCACGGCACGATAGAGATTGCCGAGATAGTTCTTCGGCCCGTCGATCACCGCCTTGCCGGAATGGATGTCATAGGCATCGTTGACGGATTCGCGCATGCGGTAGGTTGCATGGGCCTTCATGATCGCGGCGATGACGCCGGATTTGTAGCCCTGGTCGAGCGAGGCGCAGGTCATGCGGCGGGCTGCATCGAGCTGATAGGCGGTGCCGGCGAGCTGGGCGAGATGCTCCTGCACGCCTTCGAATTTGCCGACCGGCAGATTGAACTGGTGACGGATCCTGGAATAGGCGCCGGTGGTGCGCGCGGCAAACGATGCCGCGGCCGACGACAGCGAGGGCAGCGAGATGCCGCGCCCGGCCGCCAGTGCCGACATCAGCATCTTCCAGCCTTTGCCGATCTGCTCCTCACCGCCGATGATCGCCGAGAGCGGCACGAAGACGTCTTCGCCGTGCACCGGACCGTTCTGGAAGAAGGTCATCGCCGGGATATGCCGCTCGCCGCGCGTCACGCCCGGCGTATCGGCCGGGATCAGAGCAACCGTGATGCCGAGATCTTCTTTGCTGCCGAGAAGATGGTCGGGATCCTTCATCTTGAAGGCGAGACCGATCACCGTCGCGATCGGCGAGAGTGTGATGTAGCGCTTGGAGAAATTGAGGCGGATGCCGAGAACTTCCTCGCCCTCGTGCATGCCGCGGGTCACGACCCCGGTATCGGTCATGGCGGCAGCATCGGAGCCGGCGTCCGGGCTCGTCAGGCCGAAGCAGGGAATTTCTTCGCCACGGGCCAGGCGCGGGAGCCAGTAATCGCGCTGCTCCTTGGTGCCGAACTGCATCAAAAGCTCGCCCGGCCCGAGCGAATTCGGGACCATGATGGAAACGGCACCCGTCACGCTCGCAGTCGAGACTTTGCGGATCACCTCCGAATGGGCGAAGGCGGAGAAGCCGAGCCCCCCATATTCCTTCGGAATGATCATGCCGAAGAAGCGCTTCTCGCGGATGAAGTCCCAGACTTCCTGCGGCAGATCGTGGAGCTTCCAGTTGATGTGCCAGTCGTCGAGCATCTCGCAGAGCTCGGCCACGGGCCCATCGAGGAAGGCCTGCTCCTCCTCTGTCAACGTCGCCGGCGGTGTTGCAAGCAACCTCTCCCAGTCCGGCGTTCCGGTGAAGAGTTCAGCGTCCCACCAGACATTTCCGGCCTCGATGGCTTCGCGTTCCGTGTCCGACATCGGCGGCAGGATGCTGCGCGCCCAGCCAAAAAGCGGGCGAGTGATAAAACGGGCGCGAAAAGACATGTCTTGCTCCTCAATGCATGCGGTGCAAACGCGGCCGAACCGGCCGGGTTGCAAGCCCCGCGATTTCGGGGATCGCGCGGCGGCGCTCCCTCCCACATATGGTTGTCGTTCGTCGTCTCAATAGAGAATTCGAAGCATAACGAGGGTGATCGAAGGGAAGGCAACTAAAATTGTTATGCGCAAAATGTCGCTGGCGACAAAGGGAATGACGCCACGGAAAGTGGCGCTCATCGGAACATCTTCTGACAACGAGTTGATCACGAAGAGGTTCATGCCAACCGGCGGCGTGATCAGCCCAACCTCTACGACGATCAAGACTAAGATACCGAACCAGATAGCGAATTCCTCTGGGCCGAGACCGAAATCGAGACCGCTCACGAGTGGAAAGAAGATCGGGATGGTGAGGAGGATCATCGACAGCGAATCCATCACGCAGCCGAAAGCGAGGTAGCAAAGCAGGATCGCGGCAAGCACTGTCCAGGGATCGAGCCCCGCCTCCATCACGCTTTGCGCCAGTTCCTGCGGCAGTTGCGAGAAGGCAAGGAAGGTGTTGAAGACGGCCGCGCCGAAAACGATGAAAAAGATCATGGCGGTGGCGACCGCCGTCTCCAGAAGCGCGTCGATCAGGGCGCGGGGGCCGAGGGCACCAGTCGCGAGCGCAATGAGGCCGGTGCCCAGAGCGCCGACGGCTGCCCCTTCGGTCGGCGTGAAAATGCCGAGATAGATGCCGCCGATCACCGCCACGAAAACGGCAAGAACCGGCCAGACGGCAATGAGAGCGGCGAGCCTCTCCTCCCGATCGGCCTTGTCGCGACGCCCCGCCGCGTCCGGCCACAGACGCACATAGATTGCGATCGCCAGCATATAGCCGAGTGCGGCCAGCAGCCCCGGCAGGACGGCGGCGAGAAAGAGCTTGGCGATATTCTGCTCCGTCAGGATGGCATAAATGACCAGGATGACGGAGGGCGGAATGAGGATGCCGAGCGTGCCGCCCGCGGCGAGGCAGCCGGTCGAAAGCGCCCCCGAATAGCCGAAGCGGCGCATCTCCGGGATCGCCACCTTGGCCATGGTGGCGGCGGTCGCGAGGGATGAGCCGCAGATCGCCCCGAAGCCGGCACAGGCGCCCACGGCGGCCATGGCGACGCCACCCTTGCGGTGACCGAGCAGCACGGCCGCCGCGTCGAAGAGCTGCCGCGACATGCCCCCGCGGGTCGCAAATTGCCCCATCAGGAGAAAGAGCGGCACGATCGACAGCGAGTAGCTCGAAAAGCTCTCGTAAGTGAGCGATTTGAGCTGCGCCAGAAGCGGTGTCCAGGAGCCATTGACGAGGGCATTGCCGACGAGGCCGACCAAAAGCATGGCAAGGCCGATCGGCATACGCAGAAAAATCAGAAGCAGGAGGACGGCGAAAGACCAGCCGCCAAGCGCCACATCACTCACTCGCCGGACTCCGTCCCGCGCAGGCGCAGGCCCGCCGGTTCGCCTGTCGTCAGCGTCTCATTGAGAGAGCGCCAGACGCTGTAAGCGGAGGCGACGGCAAACATCCAGGCGCCGGCGAGCGAGGCCGCATAGGGCCACCAGATCGGGAATTGCAGGATGAAGGTCGTCTCCGTGTAGAGCCTCTTGTCCTGCATGCCGAGACCAAGGCGCCAGGCAAGAAGACAGGCGAGAGCCGTCATGACGAGATTGGACGTGAGCGCACAGGCCGCCATGCCACGCGGCCCGAAGCGTTCTGCCAGAAAGTCGACGGTGACGTGGCCCCGGCGGAACTGGCACCAGGGCAGGAAGGAAAAGACGGCAAAGGCGACGCCCGCTTCCACAAGCTCGAAATCGCCCGGGACCGGACCAAGCCCCAAAGGAACCAGCGCCCGGCCGGCAATGGAGACGACGGTCATCACCGTCAGGAGGACGAGGACGAGACCGCCGAGGACGGCAAGACCGGCACAGAGCCGGCCGACGAGACGGCCGACGCGCGCTTCTGCTTCGGGAAAAATCCCTCCGCTCACGATGTCGTCATGCCTTTCCTCTCCCCGGCGGCGCTTTGTGGTCGCTTGCGCGCGACCATGCCATTCCCGCTCCCGCGTCGGAAGAGGCTCGGCGGCGCTATTCAGTGCTTGTTCCCCTTGGGGTTTTTCGGGTCCAACGCTCAGGCGTCAGGCGGCTCCTTTCGAGAGCCGCGATGATGGGGAAGGTCCGGATCCACCACCTCCCAAGGCAGGGCGTCGTCGAGCCAACTTTCGCGCTCAGGCGGAAAGTCATCCGCATGGTCGAGCGTGACGAGATTGACCTCGATCACGTCTGGATCATGATCGCTCTCATAGGTGAGCGACGTGCCGCAGCGGCCGCAGAAGCCGCGCTGCACGCCGGGCGAAGAATGGTAGATGACGCGCTCGCCCGCCGAAAACGTAAAATCTTCGCGGGAGAAGACCGCCCAGGCGACGCCGGACGCGCCGGCCGCCATCCGGCAGGAGCGGCAATGGCAGTTGGTGGTGGCGCTCGGCGGCCGCGTCGCGCGGTACCGCGTCCGTCCGCACAGGCAGCCGCCCTCGATCGCTTCGTCCATCTTATCCTCTTATCCTCCGTCACCCGCACGCCCACCATAGGGTGACATCGCATGCGGCAGGGTCAATCGGAGCGCCACGCCTCACCAAGTCGTGTTCGCAGATTGCGGCTCGATCGCACGTTCGCCGCAGGTCAGAAGCTGGTCGCGTGCTCCGCCACGGCTATCTATTGCATGATGGGGCAGAGAAGCATTGCCATGTTCTGGAAGACACGAGGACACGATGCCGATGGCTTCCCCCGCGATCTCGACTGACCCCACTGGCCGACCCGCAGATGTCCGCCTCGACCTTTTCACGACGCTGCGCTCACGTCCTCTCCTCCGCAGCTTCGCTCTCGTTCTGACGCTCGCTCTTTCGGCGGCCCTCGCCTCACCCGCTCCGGCCCGGGCGGCGGGCGAAACCGACGGCCGGCATCTCTCCGCCTCCGAGCGGGACGCGGAACTCTCCCGCCTCTACGAGGAGCTCAAAAACGCCCGGAGCGAAATGGAAGGCCGGCGCATCGAGAACCTGATCTGGCAGGCCTGGATGGCCGGCCCGACCGCGGAGATTTCGCAGATGCTGCAGGAGGCCCTCACGGCCCGCCGCGTCGCCGATTACGACAAGGCGGTGGCGATCCTCGATGACGTGATCGCCCGTGCACCCGATTATCCCGAGGCCTGGAATCAGCGCGCCACCTTGCGCTTTCTCGAAGGCGATCTCGACGGCTCGCTCGAAGACATCGACCGCGTGATGGAGCTCGAGCCCAAGCACTTCGCGGCACTTTCCGGCCGCGGCCTCATCCTCCTGCATCAGGGGCGCACGCGGCTTGCCCACAAAGCTCTGCGCGAAGCCGTCGCCATCAATCCCTGGCTGAGAGAGCGGGCATTGCTTCCGCAGACGCCCGACGGCGACAGACCCGCAGACGAAGACGGCGAGGGGGACGCGGGCGGCCGCGACATCTGAGTTTTCCCCGATCGCCCACAACTTCCGCAAGTTCCTCAGCGCCCGACAAAAACGTCGACTGGTGCCGGCCGGGCGGCAATCTGTCGGTGGAGAAAACCGCTCGCGCCGCTTTCGAAACGCCTCCGATTGAGTCAAAGCTTTAACCTTGTTGGAGGGGGCACTCTCCGAAAGCGTGCGGCAACAGCCCGGATCAATGGCGATGGCGGAATATTCGGCCCTGCGGGTCCTGACCCAGGGCATTACGGGAAATCGCGGCTGGCGTCCGGCCTGGCGCAAGGCGGAGCCGAAGCCGCGCTACGACGCCATCATCGTCGGTGGCGGTGGCCATGGTCTCGCCACGGCCTTCTATCTCGCCAAGAACCACAAGCTCACCAATATCGCCGTCGTCGAGCGCGGCTGGATCGGCCAGGGCAATGTCGGGCGCAACCAGACCATCGTGCGCTCCAATTACCTCCTGCCGGAAAACCACCGCTTCTACGACTGGAGCCTGAAATTGTGGGAGGGCCTGTCGCAGGAGCTCAACTACAATGTCATGTTCTCGCAGCGCGGCGTTCTCAATCTCGCGCATTCGCCCGAACAGCTCGATCGTTTTGCAGAACGCGGCAATGCGCTCCGGCTCGCCGGCATCGATGCGGAGCTTCTTTCCCGCGAGGGCGTGTCGCGGCTCTGTCCGGGTCTCGACATTTCGCCCGGCGCACGCTTTCCGGTGGTCGGCGGGCTTCTGCAAAAACGCGGCGGCACCGCACGCCACGACGCCGTCGCCTGGGGCTATGCCCGCGCCGCCGACCGACTCGGGGTCGATATCATCGAGAACACACCCGTCACCGGCTTCATCAAGGAGGCGGGCAAGGTCGTCGGCGTGGAGACACCGCGCGGACAGATCAAGGCCGCCAAGGTCGGCGTCTCCGTCGCCGGCATGACATCCGACGTGATGCGGCTTGCCGGCGTCGACAATCTGCCGATCGAAAGCCATCTTTTGCAGGCCTTCGTCACCGAGCCGGTGAAGCCGCTCATCCACACGGTCGTCGCCTATGGCTGCGGGCACATGTATGTCACGCAATCCGACAAGGGCGGCCTCGTCTTCGGCGGCGGTCTCGATCTCTACAATTCCTACGCCCAGCGCGGCAATCTGCCGGCCGTCCACGAGATGACGGAGCAGCTTCTGGCGCTCTTTCCGAATGCCTCGCGCCTCAAGCTCCTGCGCTCCTGGGGCGGCATCATGGACATGTCGATGGACGGCAGCCCGATCATCGACAAGGGGCCCCTGCCCGGCCTCTACCTCGATTGCGGCTGGTGCTACGGCGGTTTCAAGGCGACACCCGCAGCCGGCTGGTGTTTTGCCCATACGATCGCCAATGACGAGCCGCACCCGCTCAACGCCGCCTATTCACTCGACCGCTTCAAGGACGGCCGGGTGCTCGACGAGGCCGGCGTCGGCCCAACCCCGAGATTGCATTGATGCGCCGCCCTGTCTCAACGCGGCGCGGGAGCGTGCCATGCTGATCCCATGTCCCGTCTGCGGGCTGCGCGATGTCGGCGAATTCACCTATTGGGGCGATGCGGGCGTGAAGCGCCCGTCGCACCGGGAAAAAGAAGCCGGACCGTGGATCCCTTATGTCTACGAGCGCAAGAACCCGCGCGGCGAACACAAGGAAATCTGGCAGCACGAACATGGCTGCCGGCAGTTCCTGATCGCCACCCGCAACACCGAGACGCATGAAGTGCTGAACGCCGCGCTTGCCGGTCCGTTCGGGGGAGACGAGTGATGGTCGGCTTCCGCACCGACGCGCCCGGCACACGCATCGACCGTGACAAGCCGCTTCGCTTCACCTTCGACGGCAAGCCGGTGGAGGCGTTCTCCGGCGACACGATCGCGTCCGCACTTCTCGCCTCGGGACGCGCGATCGTGGCACGCTCGTTCAAATATCACCGGCCGCGCGGCGTTTTTGCCGCCGGCAGCGAAGAGCCGAACGCGCTGGTGACGACAGGTGTGGGCGGCGAAACGGAGCCCAATGTGCAGGCGACGACCCGGCTCGTCTCCGACGGGCTCGTCGTCAGCGGGCAGAACGCCTACCCTTCCGTCGACCGAGATCTCGGCGCCATCAACCAGGTTTTCGCTCCCTTCTTCGGTGCCGGCTTCTACTACAAGACCTTCATGGGGCCGATGAAGCGCTCGTGGATGTGGTACGAGCCGTCGATCCGCGCCGCCGCCGGCATGGGCCGGGCGAGCCTGTCGCCCGATCCGGCACGCTACGAACGCGCCAATGCCTTTGCCGATCTCCTCGTCGTCGGCGGTGGTCCGGCCGGGCTTGCCGCGGCGCTGACAGCAGGGCGCGTCGGCGCCCGCGTCCTCATCGCCGATGAAGGGCACGTCTTAGGCGGCGCAATCGATCTCGACGATGCGCGCATCAACGGCACGCCGGCGCTCGACTGGGCGAAGGAAGCGGCCGACGAGCTCGACGCCATGCCCAATGTGCGGGTTCTGCGGCAGACCAATGTCTGGGGCTATTACGACGCCAATGTGCTCGCCGCCTTCGAGGATTGCAGCGCCGGCGGTCTCACGCGGGCGCGCCACTGGCGGCTGCAGGCCCGGCAGGTGGTGCTCGCCACCGGCTCTTACGAGCGTCCGATCGTCTTTGCCGGCAACGACCGGCCGGGCGTGATGCTCGTCTCCGCCGCGCTCGCCTATGCGCGCCGCTTCGGCGTCATGGTCGGCCGGCAGGCCGTTCTCTTCTGCAACAACGACCAAGCATGGCTCAATGCAGCCGCCCTTGTCGAAGAGGGGCTGCAGATCGCCGCCATCGTCGATCCGCGCGAGGACTTGCCGGCTGAGCTGACGGAGCCGCTCGAACAAACAGGCGCGCGCCTTCTCACTGGCCATGTCGTCATCGCGGCTCAGGGCAAGAAGCAGGTCGAGAAGGCGGTCATCATGGCCGCCGACGGCAGCGGCGAGACGACCACGCTCGAATGCGACACGCTGCTTGTCTCCGGCGGCAGCAACCCCGTCATCAATCTTGCGAGCCAGGCCGGCGGCGCCCCCACCTGGAACGCAGACATCGCCGCCTTCGTGCCGGGCACACAGCGCGAGGCCTGGGTGCCCGCCGGCGCGATGATCGGCGCGGCGCGCCTCGGCGAAGTCTTGAAACAAGGCGCGGTCGCGGGGCAGGCCTCCTGCGAACTCCTCGGCCTGCGTTGTCCGCTCCCCTCTTTCAAGGTGGACAGCCGCGGCGGCAATCTGCGGGCATCCGTCGAGGATGGTGGGCTCAAACCCCTGTTTGAGGTGAAAGCCCCTGCGGGCCGTCGGTTCGGCAAATTCGACAAGGCCTTCGTCGACCTTCAGCACGATGTCACCGCGGAAGATATCCGGCTTGCCGCACGGGAGGGCTTTGAGAGCCCGGAGCATGTGAAGCGCTACACGACGCTCGGCATGGCGAACGATCAGGGCAAGACCTCGAACGTCACAGGCCTCGCCATTCTGGCGGAGGCCCGCGAGGTGCCGATGTCCGAGGCCGGCACGACGCGCTTCCGCCCGCCTTTCGTACCCGTGCCGCTCGGCACGCTCGCCGGACGCGCCCGCGGCGCACAGATGCGCCCGGTGCGGCGCTCACCACTTTACGCCACGCATGTCGCGGCCGGGGCGCCGATGGCAGCCTCAGGCCTGTGGATGGAGCCCCGCGCCTATCCGAGGCCCGGCGAAGCCGCGGAGAAGGCTGCATTGCGCGAGGCCACCCATGTGCGCGAAGCGGTCGGCATCGCCGATATCTCGTCCACCGGCAAAATCGATGTCGCGGGCCCCGACGCGGCGGCCTTCCTCGACCGCGTCTACACCAACCTCTTCTCCAACCTGACGACCGGGCAGACGCGTTATGGCGTCATGCTGCGCGAGGATGGTCTTATCTTCGCCGAGGGCACGGCCTTCCGTCTCTCCAAAGACCATTTCCTGCTCACCACTCCGGCCGCAAAAGCGGAGACGGTGGTGACGCATCTGGAGTTCCTGCTTGCCATCGCATGGCCTGATCTGCGCGTGACCGTGACGTCCGTCACCGAGCACTATGCCGGCATCGCCGTCTCCGGTCCGAAATCGCGCACGCTCGTCAGCCGCGTCGTGGAAGGCCGGGAGACGGACAATCGTGCCTTCCCGTACCGGGACGTGCATCGTGCCACGATCAGCGATCTCCCCGTCATCGTGGCGCGGCTCTCCTCATCCGGGGAAGACGGCTACGAGATCTATATCGGCGCCGATCACGGCGTCTTCCTTTGGAAGTATCTTCTGGAGAAGGGAAAGGATCTCGACGTCTCGCCCTATGGCATGGAGGCGATGGACATTCTGCGCATCGAGAAGGGCTATCCCGGCGCAGCGGAGTTCGACGGGCGTCGGAGCCTTGAAGATTTCGGCATGGAAAAAATCCTGTCGAAAAAGAAGAACTGCGTCGGCCGGCCGCTCGCCTTGCGCGAGGCGCTGACCTCGCAAGACCGCCAGCAACTCGTCGGCCTTGTGGCGCTCGACGGCGCAATCGTCCAGGCCGGCGCGCATCTCGTCAAAGGCGAAAGTGCGGAGAAGCCGGGCGAGTCCGAAGGGCACATCACCTCGGCGACCTACAGCCCGGCCATGAAGAGCCATATCGCGCTGGCGCTCCTGCGCGGTGGGCGGGAACGGCACGAAGAGGTTCTCTACGCGGCCGATCCCCTGCGCGGGACACATAACCGGGTGCGGGTCGTGGACCCGCAATTCTACGATCCCGACGGGAGCCGCCCCAATGGCTGACGAAACGAACACCGCCAAAAAGCCCGCGTCGATCGAAAGACAATCGGCGCTTCACGCATTGGCACGTACGAAACCGGCGACCTCCGCGCCCCTCACGCTCACCGAATTTCGCCCGGCGGTCATCGTGCAGATGCAGGCGTGGCTTTCCACCGCCCTCGACTTCGCCAATGCGTTGTCAGAGGTGACGGAGCTGCCGATGCCCGACAATGGCACGTTTGTCGACAATGCCCATGGCATGCTGGTGTCGCTGGGCGTCGGCCGGCTGATGCTGTTGAGCGATACCGATGGCATCGCCGATCAGCTCAAGAAAGCGATCGGCCGATCCGGCACGCTGACCGATCTCAGCCACGGCTTCAGCATCGTACGCCTGGCAGGCGCGCCAGCGGCGAGCCTCCTCGCCCACGGCATCGCGCTCGATTTCGACACGCTGCCGCCGGGCGGCGCCGCCCAGACCAAAATGGCAGCGTTCGACGTCCTCGTGCTGCGCCAGGCGGAAGATTGCTTCGACATCGCGGTCGCGCGCAGCTACGGTGAGGCGATGGTCGAATGGCTCGTCGATGCCGGCAAGGCCTGGGAGCTCACACTCAGCGCGAAGTGAGGCGCAGGCAGCTGCCGCGCCTCTGACGCATCACGCCGCGTTTCGGGCCGCCTTGTGAAGCACCCGCGCCGCGAGCTGCGGCAGGTCGCGATCGCCGATGAAGCGGGTGTTCGCCTCCAACATCGGGGCGTTTTCCTCCGCACCCATGCGCGCAGCAAGCGCTTCGACGGAAATGCCGGACAATGCCGGCGGGTCGAGCGACAAGCCGATCTCGGCGCAAAGGGCACGAAAGGCCGGCGCAAAGGCCTCGGGCTTTCGTTCGACGCCCATCGCCTCCGCAACGGCCGCAAAGCCGTCCGGGTTTCCCTCCGCCGACCATTCGGCCGTCGCCGCCATGCCGATGCCGACCGCAAGACCATGCGGGATGGGAGCGAGTGCGCCCAGTGCATAGCCGATATTGTGGGCAAGCCCGGTTCCCGTTTTCTCAATCGCGATCCCGGCCAAGGCCGCTCCCTGCATCATGCCGGCGCGGGCCGAGAGATTGTCGGGCTCGCTCATCACAACGGGCAGGTTCTCGCAAATAAGCCAGATGGCGGAGAGCGCAGCCGCCTGGCTTTCGCGGCTCGCCCTCCGTCCGGTCGCCGCTTCCACCGCGTGCACCAGGGCATCAATGCCGGTGGTCGCCGTTGGGACCCCCGGAAGCGTGCAGACCAGTTCGGGATCGAGAAGCACGAGCGCGGGCATCAGCTCCGGCGCGCGATACCAGTAATTGGTGCCGTCACTGGCCAAAAGATCGGCCGTCGCGGTGAACTCGGCACCACTGCCGGAGGTGGTCGGCATGGCGATCAAAGGCACGGCCTTCGCGGCAAACGGCGTCTCCTCCATGCGATGGCACGTCACCTCGCCCGGATTGGCGAGCATCGCCGCGGTGACCTTGCCGAGATCGATCGCCGAACCGCCGCCAAGCGCGATGACGAGCTTTGTCCACTCGCCGGACCCAGCGGTGACGGCCTCCGCCACCTGAGCTTCCGTCGGCTCTCCGGAGACCTCATCGTAGATCGCGACTTGATGGCCGGCGCCGAGAAGCGCCTCTTCGAGACAGAGAATGTGGCCGTGGAGACGCAGGCCGGAATCGGCGACGAGCAGGACATTCGCAGCCTCGCCGACGAGCGCCGACACGTCCTGCGCGATCCGCGTCGCACGTCCCGGGCCGAAGACGACCGGAATGTCAGCGAAATCGGCGACCTGATTCATCGTAGTTCCCAGCATTGGTGCCCCTCCCATCGTCGTCTAATGCGACATTTTGGCAGGATAGCATTGCAATCCTCATTTCGGGAGCGTCGATGCGGCCCTCACGCCGCACTGCTGCAGGTTCACGGCGAGAACGGCGTCCGGCTGCCCGTTCAAACCCTTCAAAGCGGCCGCATAGCCCAGATTGCCACCGCAGGCACCGCGGCATTCGATGCCGAGATACGTCTCCAGCGCATGGCAGATCTCACCGGGCGTGGACGAGGCATATGCGTCTTGAGCCGAGCGCGGCCTCTGCGCCACGCCGCCTCGTCTCACTCAATGCTCGATCCAGACCTTGTTGAACTGATGGTACTGGCTCGGATGCGCCGGATAGCCGTGCACTTTCTTGGAGGAGATCGTGTAGACCGGGCGGAAGATGGACTGGACCATCACCGCATCGTCCTGAAGGATCTTCTCCACCTTCTCCATGGCCGCCTTGCGCTTCTGCGCATCCAGAATCGTTTCCGCTTCGTCGAGCGCGCGATCGAATTCCGGATTGGAATAATGCGTCTCGTTCCAAGGGACGCCGGTTCGGTAGCCGAGTGACAAAGCCATGGTGCCGAGCGGGCGGTGCGTCCATTGCGTGGCGCCGAAAGGCGTGTCCTTCCAGATCTCCCAGTATTTCGCCGTCGCCATGATGTTGATGTTCAAGGTGATCCCGGCTTCCTTCACCTGATCACGGACGATTTCGCAGACTGTCTGCTGCCAGGGGCCATCGGTCTTGCCGCAAGCCACGGTGACTTCGAGGTTCTCCTGACCCGCCTCGGCGAGCAAGGCCCGTGCACCGTCGAGGTCACGCTCAAGCTTCGGCAGCGGGAAATACTCCGGATGGATCGGCGAGACATGGTGGTTCCAGCCGACATCGCCGCTCTCGGGGAAAACCAGCGGAAGCATCGCGGCATTGTCGCAGGCTTTGACGAAGGCCTGGCGCACCCGCTTGTCTGTCCATGGCTCCTGATCGACCTGGAAGCGCAGGCAGAGGGTCTGTGCCGTGCGGGTGGAGAGAATGTTCCCATCGAGCGCCCGGGCGAGCTCCATCTGCTCGACGCCGAATTCATAGATCGCATCGATGTCGCCAGAGGCAAAAGCCGTGAGCTGGGTGTCTTCCGGCACATCGTAATAGTGAATCTCATCAAGAAACACCGCTCCACCCCAGTATTGGAACGGCTCCTCGTCGATCTCGCGCACGCGCTTCAAAATGCAGCGCTGTCCGACGACAAGTTCCGCCAGCGTAAACGGGCCGGTGCCGATCGGATTATCGGAAAACGGCGGCTTGAAGCTCGGATGCACGATTGCCGTCGGGTAATTGTACATATCCTCCGGGAAGGAGAGCACGGGGCGCGACAGCTTGAAACGGATGGTGTGGTCGTCGACCACCTCCACGGCATCCTCGCGCAGCCTCTTCACGCGCTTCGGCGGACCATCCTCATCCTCGTCCTTTTCGTCGGATTCCACCTCCTCGAGCATGGCCGCGATCGAGGCGAGCCCGAGATTGGAGGAGCCGAGCGCCGGATCGCACCAGCGCTCGACGTTGAAGCGGATGTGGTCGGCGACAAGCTCCTCGCCATTGTGCCAGCGCACGCCGCGGCGGAGGTAAAACGTCCATTCGGTCAGATCGTCGGAAACCTCCCAGCTTTCCGCCAGCATCGGGTGGGTGACGTTGTCCGGCGTCGTATAGGCGAGGTATTCCAGGATATGGCGGGTCTGGTTGGATGCCTCTGTCCAGGCATAGATTGCCGGATCGTCCATCTTCTGGACCTGCATGCCGACCTTGATGATGCCGCCTTCCTGCGGATCGTCGTCCGGATTTTGAAAAGGCACGTTGCCGATCGTCTGCGCATAGGCCGGGGCTGGCAGACCCGCCATCGTGTAGGCGGCGGCCGCCGACATTCCCGTCAAAGCGGCGATGCGGATGAAAGCGCGACGGCTCAAGCGTCCACGCGCCATCAGATCCTGCGCTTCCAAAGCCTTGGGGTGCGGCCGCATCTCGGTCTCACGCGTCATGACAATGCTCACTCTTTCTCCGCCTCAGCGGCACATCACCGGCGGGCGACGACGCCCGGCAAAAGCTCCCGGGCGGCAACAGGCAGGGCCAAGGAGCAACAGTCTTCCTGGACAGCAAATTTAGCACGGCTGTGACGGGAATCATCTGGCTCGCCATGCCCGCTTGCAAGTTACGGGCAAGGCCCGGCCGCAATGGGGCGTTCCGGCACAAAAGCTTCTTGCCCGCTTCACGCATCACGTCTAGCGCAAAAACTTGCATCCTTGGCCCGCAGCCAACGGGACACTCGTGCCGAGGGAGGTCGGACGGGACCGGCACATCACTTGCTTGACCGAGAGAACATGAACGCCCTCCCCCGTCTCACAAAAACGGCTCAGAACCTCACATGACAGATCAGCCTCCTGCTCATAAGCACCGGCTCTACGAAGATGCTCTGGCGCTCCTGATCGGCACGCTGCTCGTAGCACTCGGCCTTTCGATTTATTCGACGGCGACGCTTCTGACGGGCTCGACCGCAGGCATCTCGCTTCTCATCCAATACGCGACGGGGATTCCGTTTCCGATCGTCTTCTTCGTCGTAAACCTGCCCTTCTATGCGCTCGCCGTCGGGCGCATGGGATGGCGCTTCACGATAGCGACCTTCATCGCCGTCGGGCTCGTCTCGCTGTTTGCGCGTCTGACACCGCAATGGATCGCGATTGGCGAGATCAATTCGCTTTATGCCTCAATCATGGGCGGCATCCTCATCGGCACAGGGCTCCTGGCGCTCTTTCGCCACCGCGCCGGTCTCGGCGGCGTCAACATCCTATCGGTCTACCTGCAGGACAATTACGGACTGCGGGCGGGCTATGTGCAGCTCGCCATCGACGCGACGATCATGATCGTCGCGCTTTTCGTCGTCGATGCCGATCGGGTGCTTCTGTCGCTGCTCGGCGCTGCCGTGCTCAATTTCATCCTCGCCATCAACCACCGGCCAGGCCGGTATGTCGGCGTGAGCTGATCATTCCACTTTGACGACCAGACCGCCGGCGCAGCTCTCATCGCGGCTCGAGGTCGCCGCAGGCGGAGCCGCTTCGATCAGCTTCGCGAGATCTGGCTTCTCATCGATCCGGCCCGTGAGAGAAATCCACAATTCGGTGATGTCGCCAGTCGCCTCATCGCAGCGCACGATGACGCGCTTGCCCGCGCCCTCCCCAAAAGAGCGGTCGAAGGCGTCCTCGATCTCATCGCGCGAGAGCTTCTTGCCGGCATTTCGGGCAAACAGCTCCCAGACCTGCGAATTGTTGAGCTGCGTCATCAGGAGCAGCGATTCGCCGTAATACTCGTTAGGGTCGGAATCGAAGTCGTCGCCGGTCACATCGTCTTCGTAACAAGTGCCGTGCTTGCTCCATTCATGGCGATGCAGTCCCGACTGAACGCCCGGCATGACAACGGCTAGGGCCGCAAGAAGATCTGGATCAAGCTCTATCGTCTCTGCCGACGGCCGGTTCTGTGTGCAGGAGACGGCAGGGCCCGGATCGCAATAGCAGGGATAGATCGCCTTGTCGGAGAGGTTGTCCGGCCAAAGACCGTGCAGCGAAAAATGCAGGGCATCGAAGCGGCCAGGCCGGAGAAGTAGGCATTCCGGCTTGTCCTGCCCAACCTCGGTCTTGCAAAAGCCCGGCTGCCAGGAGGCCGCCAGCACATATCCGAGACTGTCGGGGGCAAAGCCGCTTTCCACCTCCGCGGGCGTGCCATCCGCTCCGGCGGCGTCTTGCGCGGGCTCGGCCCCGGCTTTGGGCGACAGAGCCTCGCGGACGAGAGCCGTTTGAGGTGCGAAAACGCCGCAATCCATCGGCACCCAACGCGCCTCGCTCTCCGGCGCTCCCGGCACCTCGACACGGTAATGCGTGCCCGGCGTGTCGTTGCGCGCCAGCATCTTGTAGGCGCGCATAGTCTCCAGCCGGACCCCGCCCGGATTGTCGCTCGCCTTTTTCTTCGTCGCCTCGCAGGCCTTCAAGGCGATGAAATAGCCCTCAAGGTCGACCTGCTGGGCGAGCGCCGGTCGGCCCATACCCAGCCACAGGCACAGGAGCGCAAAAAGCACGACGATCTTCCGCATCATCCGTCCTCGGTTCACCTCGTCTCTGCCAGCGCCTCAGCATAGGGCGTGGCGCGTGTCAGCTCCGTGAAGCGTCGCAGTCGACATGACAAGGCCGCCGGGGAGCGCCCGGCGGCCTGAAAAACCCGGCGCGCAAAATTACTGGATGAGCGGACGCAGCGTGAACGACTGGAACCCGACTGCAAGGTTCAGGCCCTTCTGCGCCTGCACGCTCAAAGGCTGCAGGGCGTAGCTCTTGTTGGAACCACCGATCAGGACATTGGCGCCGACACCGCCACCGACGGTCGCCTCCGCGCCGACACCGGCATATTCGCCCGCCAGCGCGCCACGCGTATAGGCGTCACGCGTCGGCGCAAGAACCAGCCATTTGATGAAGCTCTCCTTGGTCACACCGACGTCGAGGCCGAACTTCTTGACCGTGCCGGCATAGGCCTCCTGCGGCCCGCCCTCGCGCGGCGTGAAGGTGCAGGTCAGCTCCTTGGACGAGCCGATGATGAAGCCGGTACCGCCTTCCACCGTGCAATCGAGCGCGCCGATCTCCACGCGATCCTGCGCCGAGGCAACGCTTGGGATGGCAAGACCTGCGGCGAGCAGAAGCGTGGTCAGAACCTTTTTCATCACGAAATCTCCTTGAAAAATGGCGCCGGAGGGCGCCCGTCGCTGCGCCAACGCAGGCCGGCGCGCACCGTTCCGGAGCGATTTACGACCAGACACCGGATCAAATATGGCGGGGCGCCCCTTGCCGGCGGCAGGCGGAGGTGTTTCATGCGGTCGGCAAAGCAAGTGCGAGATCGAAGATGGCGAAACTGCAAGAGCTTCTTGCCCGCAAAGACGTCCTCATGGCGGACGGCGCGACCGGCACAAACCTCTTTCAGATGGGACTGACGGCCGGCGACCCGCCAGAATTGTGGAACGCGGACCATCCCGACCGGATCCGCAAGCTGCATGACGGGTTCCTCGGCGCGGGCTCCGACATCATCCTCACCAATACCTTTGGTGCCAATCGCTTCCGGATGAAGCTGCACAACGCCCAGGACCGCGTCTTCGAGCTCAACAAGCTTGCCGCGGAGATCGCGCGCGAAGCCGCCGACGCGACCGGGCGCGAGATCGTCGTCGCCGGCTCGATGGGGCCGACCGGCGAGCTCTTCACCCCGCTCGGCGAATTGACGATGGACGCGGCGATCGAAGCCTTCACCGAGCAGGCCAAGGGGCTGAAGGCAGGCGGTGCCGATATTTGCTGGATCGAGACGATGTCGTCGGTCGAAGAGATCCGTGCCGCCGCCCAGGGCGCCATCAATGCCGGCATGCCCTACACCGCGACGGCGAGCTTCGATACGGCCGGACGCACCATGATGGGGCTGAAGCCGGAGGATCTCGCGAAAGCATTCGACGGCCTGTCACAGGCGCCAGAGGCTTTCGGCGCCAATTGCGGTGTGGGCGCCTCGGATCTTCTCGTCTCCGTTCTCGCCATGGAGGCGCAGAAGAACGGCTTCACGGTGATCGCCAAGGCCAATTGCGGCATCCCGCAAGTGAAGGGCGATCATGTGCATTATTCCGGCACACCGGAATTGATGGCGAGCTACACCCATCTCGCCATGGATGCCGGCGCACGCATCGTCGGCGGTTGCTGTGGCACCACGCCGGAACATCTCGTCGCCATCCGCACAGCCATCGACAGCCACAATCGCGGCGATCGTCCGGACCGCGCCCATATCGAGGAGTTGATCGGCCCGCTCGTCGCTCCGCCGCGCGAGGACGGTGGCGAGGGCCGGCGACGCACAGGCCGGCGCGAACGCGCCTGACGTCGCCACTCCTTCGGGGTCATATGCAAAGAGGCGCCGTTTCGGACGACGCCTCAACCACCGTGTGAGCCGCCGCGCCTTCCGGCTGCCGCGGAGACATCCAGGAAAGTTCAGGGAAGCTCGGCGTAGCCGTCTTTGAAGCCGGCAAGCGCGATCGGAATGCCGATCCCCTCCTCCGGCGTCTGAAAGATGATGAACGTCGCGTTCGTGCCGTTCTCCATCTTGTTCAAGAGATCATCATCCATGATGACCTCCGCCACGCAGCCATTGGGCAGGCAGCGTACGAAACCGGCAGAGCCCAGATCATCGTCATCGATCCTGAGGCCGAGGCCTCGCGGCAGAAGCACGCCGAGCGGCGCCAGAACACGCAGGATACGGGCCTGCTTGTCGGCGGTCTTCAAGACGATCACCGTGAGGCCGACATTCGGTCGGTCTTCGGCCGTGACGAACTGCATCACGACACATTGTTCGTTCTGCGCGCCGGGAGGGGTGTCGCATCGCACCTCCCAGTCACCATGCTTGGACTTGACGGTGCCCTGGGCTTCGGCCGCGGCCGGAAGCAAGACGGCAGCCCCAAGAATTAGAGCGGACAGCAGGAAAGCGGGAAAGCGCAACTGAGATCAACCTTCTCAAGGTGGCGGGCCCCGACCGCCGGTTCCGAATCGGGATTGAGCGGTACCAGACCGCCGATGGCCATTCAAGAAATGGCTGCGTACAGCATCGCCTCTTGAGCCGCAGGCCAAAATGCCGCACATGATGGCGAAAATGCCGCAGACGTGCGGAAGTTGGCCTCCCTGGCATTGACGGAGTTTGGTTCTGTTCCAAACAAACCTTGCAGCAAAGGCCGTTTCTTGCACTGGCTGGTGAACGGACCCCGCCTAGATGGTCTTTCTGTGGCGGAGAAAGATGAAGAGGTGTTCATGAGAGCTCTGGCTCGAACTTTCGGCGCATTGTCGGGGCTTTTCGCCCTCGGTTCACAGGCGCTGGCCCAGCCGGTCGACAGCGGACCGTTCAATTGGCAGGTCAATCTGCAGGAAGCAGCGAGTGAAGTCGCACAATATGTCGACTGGTTCGCCTGGTACACGCTTGCCATCATGCTGGCGGTCTGCGTTTTCGTCTTCGGGCTGATGGCCTGGTGCGCCGTCCGCTTCAACGCCAAGCGCAATCCCGAGCCCGCCCGCTTCGCCCATAACACCACAATCGAAGTTCTGTGGACGGTGCTGCCGGTTCTGATCCTCGTTCTGATCGCCGTTCCGTCTTTCAGGCTGCTCTACGGCCAGTTCGATCCCTCGAAAATCTACTCGGAATACAATCCCGAGACGGACAAGTTCCTCACCGTCAAAGTCACCGGGCACCAATGGTATTGGGGCTACGAATATGGCGTCGACGATGACAGCAAGTCGAACGGCATCACCGACGAGATCAGCTTTCAGGCCTTCATGATCCCGGATGAGGATCTGCCGGAGAACGGTGTGCGCAACCTCTCCGTCGACAACCCCGTGGTGGTGCCTGTCGACACCTTCGTGCGCGTCCAGGTGACGTCTGCCGACGTCATCCATTCCTTCGCCATGCCCCCCTTCGGCATCAAGATCGATGCAGTGCCCGGCCGCCTCAACGAGACCTACTTCAAGGCCAACCGCGAAGGCCTCTTCTACGGCCAGTGCTCGGAATTGTGCGGCAAGGATCACGCCTTCATGCCGATCGCCATGCGCGTCGTCTCCAAGGAGCAATTCCAGCAATGGGCGAGCCAGGCTGTGGATGACATCGAGGGGGCCAACCAGTCTCTCGCCCAGGCGATCGAACGGGAAAACCAGGCCAACGACGACAAGGTGGCGCTGCGCTGAGGCGCGCCCGCGAACCAATTAGAGGACACGACCCCTATGGCGAACGCTGCTGCGGTACATGAGGCGCACGACCATCCGACGGGATGGAAACGCTACGTCTATTCCACCAATCACAAGGACATCGGCACGATGTATCTGATCTTCGCCATCATGGCGGGGATCATCGGCGGCGGCCTCTCCGTCGTCATGCGTATGGAGCTGCAGGAGCCGGGCATCCAGATCTTCCATGGTCTTGCCCAGATGGTCTACGGCTACGACGCAGGCGCCGCCCTCGATGGCGGCAAGCAGATGTACAACGTCTTCACCACCGCGCATGGCCTGATCATGATCTTCTTCATGGTCATGCCGGCAATGATCGGCGGCTACGGCAATTGGTTCGTGCCGATCATGATCGGGGCGCCGGACATGGCCTTCCCGCGGATGAACAACATTTCCTTCTGGCTTCTGCCGCCGGCCTTCATCCTCCTGCTCATCTCCATGTTCGTGCCGGGAAATCCCGGCGGCTACGGCGCCGGTCAGGGCTGGACCATCTATCCGCCCTTCTCCACCTACGGCTCGCCTGGCCCGGCCATGGACTTCGCCATTCTGGCGCTGCACATCGCCGGCATCTCGTCGATCCTTGGCGCGATCAACTTCATCACCACGATCTTCAACATGCGCGCCCCGGGCATGACGCTGCACAAGATGCCGCTGTTTGCCTGGTCGGTGCTGGTGACGGCCTTCCTCCTGCTTCTGTCGCTGCCGGTGCTTGCGGGCGCCATCACCATGCTTCTGACGGACCGCAATTTCGGCACCACCTTCTTCGATCCGTCCGGCGGCGGCGACCCGATCCTCTACCAGCATCTCTTCTGGTTCTTCGGTCACCCGGAGGTCTACATCCTCATCCTGCCGGGCTTCGGCATCGTCTCGCACATCGTCTCCACCTTCTCGCGCAAGCCGATCTTCGGCTATCTCGGCATGGCCTATGCCATGGTCGCGATCGGCGCGGTCGGCTTCATCGTGTGGGCGCACCACATGTACACGGTCGGCCTCGACGTCGACACGCAGGCCTATTTCACCTTCGCCACGATGGTGATCGCGGTGCCGACGGGCGTGAAGATCTTCTCCTGGATCGCGACGATGTGGGGTGGTTCGATCTCCTTCCGCACGCCGATGCTGTGGGCGGTCGGATTCATCTTCCTCTTCACCATCGGCGGCGTGACGGGCGTGCAGCTCGCCAATGCCGGCCTCGACCGCTCTCTGCACGACACCTATTTCGTGGTCGCCCACTTCCACTACGTTTTGTCGCTTGGCGCGGTCTTCGCCATCTTCGGAGGCTGGTATTACTGGTTCCCGAAAATGTTCGGCTACATGTACAATTCGGTGATCGCGAAAACCCATTTCTGGGTGACGTTCATCGGCGTCAACATGGTTTTCATGCCGCACCATTTCCTTGGCCTTGCTGGCATGCCGCGCCGTTACATCGATTATCCGGACGCATTCGCCGGCTGGAACTACGTCTCGTCGATCGGATCCTACCTTTCCGGCATCGCCGTCCTAATCTTCCTCTACGGGATCTTCGAAGCCTTCTCCAAGAAGCGGGTCGCAGGACCCAATCCGTGGGGACCGGGGGCGACGACCCTGGAATGGCAGCTGCCGTCCCCGCCGCCCTTCCACCAGTGGGAAGAGCTGCCGCGGATCAAATGACGGCATGAGCGTCCGGCCCATCCCTTCGCGGGGCTGAGGGCCGGACCTCCGGCAAGCGGGCGATCCGCCTCTGCCTTGCGAACGGACCGGCCTGGCAAGGACGCAGGGCCGGCACCAGCAAGAAAACGACGAGGAATGCGTGGCCAGAGCAGCGAACGAGATGAGCCCGGCGGTTGATCCCGCCCTTATGATGACGGCGGAGCCCGCCGATTATTTCGCCCTGATGAAGCCTCGGGTAATGTCCCTCGTGATCTTCACCGCGCTCACCGGCATGGTGGTCGCGCCGGGGCATCTGCATCCGGTCCTCGCCGCGATCGGGGTCGTCGCCATCGCGGTCGGCGCCGGTGCCTCCGGTGTCCTCAACATGGCCTATGAGGTCGATATCGACGGGCTGATGAAGCGCACGCGCTCACGGCCGATCCCGATGGGCCGCGTCAGCACGGCGGAGGCCTATACGTTCGGCCTCACGCTCTCGATCTTCTCCGTGATGACGCTGGGGCTTGCCGTCAACTGGCTCGCAGCCGCACTTCTCGCCTTCACCATCTTCTTCTATGGCGTCATCTACACGATGTTTTTAAAGCGGTTTACCGCGCAGAACATCGTCATCGGCGGTGCGGCGGGCGCTCTCCCCCCGATGATCGGGTGGGCAGCCGTGACGGGCGACGTCACGCTTTATCCCGTTCTCCTCTTCCTCATCATTTTGTTGTGGACGCCACCGCATTTCTGGGCGCTCGCCCTCTTCGTGCAGGAGGATTACGGACGGGCCGGCGTGCCGATGCTGCCCAACACGCATGGCGAACGCGCCACACGGCGGCAGATCTTCGCCTATACGCTCATTCTCGCGCCGCTCGGGGTCGCACCCTTCGCACTCGGTTTTGCGAGCCCCTTCTACGGCGGGGCGGCGATCGTGCTCGGCGCCCTCTTCATCTTCCACGCCTTCAAGGTGCTGCGCGAGAAGGAAGCGGAGCATGGCGCGGCGAAGAAGGCCTTCGGCTATTCGATCATCTATCTCTTCGTGCTCTTCGCCATGCTGATGCTCGACACGGCGCTCTCCCCGACACTTGAGAGGCTTCTAAGCGCATGAGCAATATTTCCATGTCTGAAGACCGCATCCAGCTCACCGAAGAGCAGAAGCGCAGCCGGCGCCGCCGTTCGGTCGCCATCGGCCTCATTCTGGCGGCACTCGTGGTCGTCTTCTACGCCATCACCATCATTCGGATCGGACCCAACCTCGCGGGAGGCGGCTGATGGCTGGCAAGAAGAAGAATCGCGGCAACCTCTTCGTCGGCCTTGTTCTCGCCGGCGTCGCGGTCGGGATGGTGGGAGCCGCCTATGCGGCCGTACCGCTCTACTACATCTTCTGCTCGGTCACCGGCTATGGCGGCACCACACAGCGGGCCAGCGCCGGGTCGAACGAGATCGTCGACCGCGTCATCACCGTGCGGTTCGATTCCAACGTCGTCGGGCTGCCATGGAGCTTCAAGCCGGAGCAGGCTTCGATCCGCGCCAAGGTCGGCGAGACCTATTTCATCAAATACCGCGCCAAAAATCTCTCAGACCGCACGACGGTCGGCACGGCCGCATTCAACGTCGCGCCCGATCAGACCGGCGCCTATTTCAACAAGATCGCCTGCTTCTGCTTCACCGAGCAGCGGCTGGAGCCTGGCGAAGAAGCGGAAATGCCGGTGCAGTTCTTCCTGGACCCGGCGCTCGTAAAAGACACGGACATGGATCCGATCACGACCGTCACCCTGTCCTACACATTCTACCCTGAGAAAAATCCGACGGAGCCGGTGGCGCAGGCGCCTTCCGACAAGCCGTCGGCGCAGCTGTAACCAATCGGGCGCCTTAAGCGGCGATCCTGCAAGAGAGGAAACGATGGCAGAGGCCCACGCCAAGAACCACGACTACCATCTGGTGGACCCCAGCCCGTGGCCGTTCGTCGGCTCCGTGTCGGCTTTCGCACTCGCACTCGGCGCCATCGCCGCGATGAAAGGGGCGGGCGTCTACTGGATCGCTCCGGGCCTGCTCGGTGTCCTGATCACGATGATCGGCTGGTGGGGCGATGTCATCAAGGAGAGCCACCAGGGCCATCACACAGGCGTCGTGTCCTTGCATCTGCGCTACGGCATGATCCTGTTCATCGCCTCGGAGGTGATGTTCTTCGTCGCCTGGTTCTGGGCCTTCTTCGATGCGAGCCTTTATGCCGGAGAAGCCGTCCAGCCGATGCGCGCAGAGCTGACCGGCGGCACCTGGCCGCCTGAGGGCATCGAAGTCTTCGATCCGTGGCATCTGCCGCTTCTCAACACGCTGATCCTGCTGACTTCGGGCACAACCGTCACCTGGGCGCATCATTCGCTGCTCGTGAACGATCGCCGTGGGCTCAAATGGGGCCTCGCTTTGACCATCGCCCTCGGCGTTTTGTTCTCCTGCGTGCAGGCCTACGAATATTCCGAGGCGGCCTTCTCCTTCGGCGGCAACATCTACGGCGCGACCTTCTTCATGGCGACGGGCTTCCACGGCTTCCATGTCATCGTCGGCACCATCTTCCTCGCCGTCTGCCTGTGGCGGGCGACGCGCGGCGACTTTACGCCTGAGAAGCATTTCGGCTTCGAGGCGGCCGCGTGGTACTGGCATTTCGTCGACGTCGTCTGGCTCTTCCTCTTCGCCTGCATCTATGTGTGGGGAACGGCCGGCGCGGTCACGCACTGAACCCACACGCAAGGAGGGATGGTCCGCCGGACCATCCTTTGATCCTCATGGCGCCCGATGTAATCCCGACGACATCTCCCGATCCGGTTTCGGCCGGACTTCGGGGGCGCTGCCCACGCTGCGGCCAGGCGAGCATCTTCGACGGCTTCTTGAAGCTCAAGGAGACGTGTCCCGCCTGCCGGCTCAATTATTCCTTTGCCGATTCCGCCGACGGGCCGGCGTTTTTCGCCATGACGTTCGTCGGTTTTTTGGTGGCGGGTGCCGCCGTCATCGTGGAACTCGCCTATACCCCGCCCTTCTGGGTGCACATCGTTTTGTGGCTGCCGATCGTTCTCGTTCTCTGCCTCGTCCTGCTGAGGCCACTCAAAGGCCTGGCGGTGGCGCTGCAATACGCCAACAAAGCGAAAGAAGGCGAAATCGACCGAAGCGGCCAATGAGGAGCCTCCGCCGTCTCCTCGTCCCCGGCGTTCTTGTGATCGTCGCCGTCGCCATACTCGTTTCGCTCGGCAACTGGCAGCTGCGGCGTCTCGCGTGGAAGGAAGACCTGATCGCGCAGGTGGCGGAGCGACCCTCGCTACCGCCCGTGCCTGAGAGGGCGATCTTCACCGGCGACATCACCGATCTGCATTACCGCCGCGTCGAGCTTTCCGGCCATTACCTGCCGGAAAAGGAAGTGCGCGTCTTCACGAGCCTGCCGCTCGGCGACGCGCGCGGCCCCGCCTCCGGCCCCGGCGCCTGGATCATGACGCCGTTTGCTCTCGATGCCGGCGGCACAGTTCTCGTCAATCGCGGCTTCGTGCCGGATCGGGCAGAATGGGCGCCGCCGCCGAAGGGCTCCGTCGAGATTTCGGGCCTGATCCGCCCCGACGATCCGCCGACCTGGCTCACCCCAGACAACGAGCCGGGCAAGGATCTCTTCTTCTCCCGTTCGATCGCCGCGATCTCGGCTGCCCGAGCTCTCGCCGCCCCGGTCGCACCGATGACGCTCGATCTTCTCGCCTCGCCCGACGGGCCGGCCCTGCCGCAGGCCGGCGAAACGCGCATGTCTTTCCCCAACGACCATTTGCAATACGCCCTTACCTGGTACGGGCTCGCGATCGCGCTCGTTGCGGTTTTCCTCATGTTTGCGACCCCGCGTCTGCGCGGGGAAAGGGCTGAAAACGATATGCAATCGGACCTGCGGTGATGGCGACGCTTGACTTCACCCCACCCTCGGACCTACCTCGCCCTGAACGGGACGACCCATGACCAAACCTCAGATCACACTTCATCTTTGCGCCCCGCGCGGTTTCTGCGCCGGCGTCGATCGTGCCATCCAGGTGGTGGAAGAAGCGCTGAGGCGCTACGGCGCTCCGGTCTATGTCCGCCACGAGATCGTGCACAACCGCTTCGTCGTGGAGACGCTCAAGGAAAAGGGCGCCGTCTTCGTCGAGGAGCTCGACGAGATTCCGGAGACCGAGCAGCCGGTGATTTTCTCCGCGCATGGCGTGGCCAAGCGCGTGCCGGAAGCGGCGACCGCCCGAAACCTCTTCTATCTCGACGCCACCTGCCCGCTCGTTTCCAAGGTGCACAAGGAAGCGATCCTGCATGAGCGCCGCGGCCGCGAGATCGTGCTGATCGGTCATGCCGGCCACCCGGAGGTGGAAGGCACGATGGGCCAGCTCGAACCCGGCACGGTCACCCTGATCGAGACGCCGGAAGACGCGCGCGCCTTCATGCCGAAGGATCCGGAGAACCTCTCCTGGATCAGCCAGACGACGCTGTCGATCGACGACACGGCCGAGATGGTGGAGATCCTGAAGGAGCGCTTCCCCTCGATCGCGGGGCCGCAGAAGGGCGACATCTGCTACGCCACGACCAACCGCCAGGAGGCGGTGAAGGCCGTCGCCCCAACGGTGGAGCGCATGCTCGTCGTGGGCGCACCAAACTCCTCCAATTCAAGGCGCCTTCGCGAAGTCGCCGAGCGTTCGGGCTGCCCCAAAGCCATGCTGATCAACCGTGCCGCAGAGATCGATTGGGCCGATTTCGACGGCATCAGCCGCGTCGGGCTGACGGCCGGCGCCTCGGCTCCGGAAGTTCTGGTGGAGGAAGTCGTCGCCGCCTTCCGCGAACGCTTCGACCTCAAGATCGAGCTCGTGACGACGGCGGAGGAAGACATCACCTTCCTGCTGCCGCGGGCCCTGCGCGACCAGGCTGCAGCGTAAACGCCACGAATGGCAGTCTATACGGAGATTGGGGACGGCGAGCTTCAGGCGTTCCTCAAGGATTACGAGCTCGGCACGCTGCTCGCCTTCAAGGGCATCGCCGAGGGCGTGGAGAATTCCAACTACCTTCTGCACACCGATGCCGGTTTCTACATTCTGACGCTCTATGAGCGGCGGGTAAAAGCGGAGGATCTGCCCTTCTTCCTGTCGCTCCTGGAGCATCTGGCAGCCCGCGGCATCGTCTGCCCGACGCCCCTCAAGGGCCGCGACGGGGTGGCGCTGCGAGAACTCGGTGGCCGGCCCGCGGCGATCTTTTCCTTCCTCGACGGGATGTGGGTGCGTCGGCCTCAGACCGTGCATTGCGCCGAACTCGGAAAAGCGCTCGCCCAGATGCACGAGGCGGGTCGCGATTTTCCGATGCGGCGCACCAATGCGCTGACGGTTGCCGACTGGCGGCCGCTGCATGAGAAAGCCCGAGAGGCTGCAAGCGAACCCGACGAGAACCTGCACGCCCTCCTCTCCGACGAGCTCGATTTTCTGGAAAACAACTGGCCGAAAGATCTCCCGGCAGGCGTCATCCATGCCGATCTTTTTCCCGACAACGTCTTCTTTCTCGGCGACGAACTTTCCGGCCTCATCGACTTTTATTTCGCCTGCAACGACTTCTTCGCCTACGACCTCGCCATCTGCCTCAACGCCTGGTGCTTTGAGCCGGATGCGACCTTCAACGTGACGAAGGCGCATGCGCTCTTGTCGGCCTACGAGAAAAGCCGGCCGCTCACGCAAGACGAGCGTGAGGCACTGCCCATCCTGGCGCGCGGCGGGGCGTTGCGTTTTCTCCTCACCCGTCTCTACGACTGGAACACCACACCGCCCGGTGCCTTCGTCACGCGCAAGGATCCGGGCGAATTCGTGCGCAAGCTGCGGTTTCACCGCGACGTCCGCTCGAGCAGCGAATACGGCTTCGACCTTTGACCGATAAAGAAACCATCGTCATCCATACCGACGGCGCCTGTTCCGGCAATCCGGGACCGGGCGGCTGGGGCGCCATCCTGCAATATCGCGGGGTGGAAAAAGAGCTCTGCGGCGGCGAAGGCGAAACCACCAACAACCGTATGGAACTGACGGCCGCAGTGGAGGCACTGAGCGCCCTCAAGCGCCCCTCGCGCATCGCGCTTCACACCGACAGCGAATATCTGCGCCAGGGCATCACCAGCTGGGTGAAAAACTGGCAGAAGAACGGCTGGAAGACAGCCGCCAAGAAGCCGGTCAAGAACGTCGATCTGTGGCAGGCACTGACGGCTGCGATCAAGCAGCACGACGTCGAATGGCATTGGGTGCGTGGCCATGCCGGCGACGAGATGAACGAGCGGGCCGATGCGCTTGCGCGCAAAGGCATGGCGCCTTTCAAGAACGGCGGAAAGAAGACCGGCACGACGCGCTCTTGAGCGGATCGAAACGGGGCGCTAGGCGTTCCTTTCCCCGTCCGCAGAAGGAGCCAGGATGCTGCAGATCTACAAGACCCAGGGTGACCGGCTCGTGCCCGTGGATGGCGCAGACCTCACCGCTCCGCCTTCCGAAGACACCGCCCGCACGCCTCTCTGGATCGATCTTCTGGACCCGACGCCGGCCGAGGCCGCGACGGTTGAAAACTATATCGGCATCGAGATCCCGGCCGTCGCCGACCTTGAGGAAATCGAGCCGTCCTCGCGCCTCTACGCGGAAGAAGGCGCCGTCTTCATGACCGTCACGACAGTCGTCGGCGTGCAGAGCGGCGAGCCGGCCAAGACGCCTGTCGCCTTCATTCTGCGCAACGGCCATCTGGTCACGGTGCGCTATGCCGAACCGCGTCAGTTCCGCACCTTCCTCGCCCAGGCCCAGAAAGGCACTGGCGAACGCTATGATACGGCCGAAGCCATCATGCTCGGGCTTCTCGAAGCCCAGGTGAACTGGCTTGCCGATCTTCTGGAGCTGATCGGCCACGACATCGATTCCATGTCGCAGGGCGTGTTTCAGAGCAAGGTGAAGAAGGTGAGCCGCAAGACCGCCGATCTGCGTTCGACCATGGGTGAGATCGGCCGGCAGGGCGATCTCCTATCGCTCGTGCGCGAAAGCCTCGTCTCGCTGTCGCGCCTCCTCACCTACCACCATACGCTGTCGCCACGTACCAAGGGCGACAAGGCGGAAAAGGCCGACAAGGAAGCCAGGAACCGCACCCGCATCCTGGTGCGCGACGCCCAGTCTCTGAGCGAGCATGCGAGCTTCCTGTCCACCAAGCTCAGCTTCATGCTCGACGCGACCCTCGGCCTCATCAATCTGGAGCAGAACCAGATCATCAAGATTTTTTCCGTCGTCGCCGTCATCTTCGTGCCGCCGACGCTCGTCGCCTCCATCTACGGCATGAATTTCCAAGGCATGCCGGAACTCGACTGGAGCTTCGGTTATCCTTTCGCGCTCATTTTGATGCTCGTCTCCGCCGGCCTGCCGCTTCTCTATTTCAAGCGCCGCGGCTGGCTCTAAGCTCCTTTCGGCTCGCGAACCCGCTCCCCTCTGACGTGCATTTTTCCGCGCGCGCGTCTCGCAAGCCCGCCTCTTCATCCCGCCCAAGAGCGCCTTGAACCGCGCTTTTGCTGGTTTTTTGTCATTTTTACGCTGCAAAAACGAGGAACCGGCCCACTCTACCAGTGGTTCTGGCACCATGGATCTTCGGTTCCTTGATCGGCACCGGCAATCCGATGGACGTCTTCTACGGCTATTGCTTCGCAGCCGCCCTTCTCTTCGTGGCCGCAGGGATCGCCATCGTCTTCGGCGTCAAAGCCGAACAGCGAGGTCTCGAAGACGTGGCGGAACCGTTGTCGGCTCAGGCCTGACGCGCCCGTCCAGGGATCTCAAAAGGCAAGAGACGGTTCCGCCCCTTGGTCTTGCACGCCACCCGCCTTACGCTGTCTTCTCCTTTGGATCGGAGCCTCGATGCCGCTTTTTCTCGTTCTCTTGCCTACCTTCATCCAGGTCGGGCTCACCTTCTTTCTCGCCTTCCACATGGGCCGGGTGCGGTTTGCCGCGATCCGCCGCGGCGAGGTCAATCCCGACGAGATCGCCCTCAACGAGCCGAACTGGCCGACGAAAGCCCTGCAGGCGGCGAATTGCTATCGCAACCAGTTCGAGCTGCCGGTCCTCTTTTATGCCCTCACGGCGCTGGCGGTCCTGACGAACAAGGCAGGCTTCGTCTTCGTCATCCTGAGCTTCGTCTTCGTCGCGAGCCGCATCCTGCACGCCTATATCCACACCGGCTCCAACGAATTGCGTTCCCGCTTCCGCATCTTCGCCTTCGGCCTCTTCGTCCTTCTCCTCATGTGGGTGATCTTTGCGCTGCAGATCCTGTTTGGGATCTGAGGCGGGCCACCCGCCTCTGCCAGACGACGAGACACGGCACCACGGCGAGCTCCATGACGAGCCCGCCGACATGACCGGGCGAAGGCGAGCCCGCAAGCACCAGCGAGAGAAGCCGGGCGAGGCCGCCGAGAACGATCAGCAAGGAAAGAAGTCGAAAGCGCTCTCCCTTCCTCTCAATAGCCTGGACGCAGGAGAGAAAAGCGAGGCCGACACCGAAGAAGACGCCGGAGAGAAAGCGCAGATGGCTGTCGAGGTCGACCGACCATGGGGCCGACGCCTGCAGGAAGCCGGGTCCGAGGACGACGCCCGCTGCGCCGGCGGAAAGCGGAATCAGCGACAGGATCGCAACGACAATCTGGAGAAGAAGGCGTTCTCGGGAAGCGGGCAAGGGGGATCCGATCTTTCTCGCGCGGGCTTCGTCACGCGCCACGGCTGACCGGACAAAAACCGCTCCCCTCTTCTGGTGTTCCCTCGGCGAGACGAAACCGCACCCGCGCAACTGTGCACATCGGTCCGCGACCAGCCTTCGGAGCGCCGACGAACCGGTGTCAGGAGCTCGTCTCTCCTCAGGCCGTTGCGGCGCGGGGCAGGAAGCGCACAAAAGCCCGCATGTGAAACGCCGTCTCGACCGGCTGATAGCGGTAAGCGGCGCCGACCGGACAGGCGTTGCGGGCGTGGCAGCCGACGGCGAGACAATCGGCCTCGCGCCTCGTGATATGGGCGGCGCAGGCCACCACGTCATAGGCCGCTTCGCTGACGGCGCCGGCGGGACAGGTTTTGAGACAGGGCTTTTCGGTGCAGCTCTCACACGGCATGTCTGGAGCCGGACGCGGCGGCAGATCGAGACGTTCGACGAAGAGCAAAGCGGCGCGGTAGGCGTGCCAGAGCCCGTACTTCGGATGGATCAGAATGCCGAGCGGCGACGGCCCGAGCCCTTCCGCCCTCCCCGCCCAGCGCTGGAACGGCCGATGCGGCCGATCGAAGGGGTAAACCGCCTTGCCGCCGAAAGCTTCCGCGACGGGCTCCACCACGTGCTCAGTCCAGCGGTCGAGCGGGTCAGGGCCCTCCCCCGCATGTGGAACGAAGGCCTGCCACATCGCCGGCCCGGCATTGCCGACGAGGAGGAGCGTGCCGCAGCCGTCGAGCCCCACCTCGTCCTTGTCAGGGTGAAACCCGCCGCGCAGGATGAGGCCGTGGCGTCCCAGCCTCGCTGCGATCTCGCTCAGCACCAGCTTGTCTCCCTCTCGTTGCGCAGGTACGTATTCCTGACCTTTTCAGGGGGCAAGCATGATCCTCATCGGCCAATACGATTCCCCTTTTGTGCGGCGCGTCGGCGTGGCGCTCACGCTCTACGACATTCCGTTCGAGCACCGGCCCTGGTCGGTTTTCGGTGATGGCGACAAGATCCGCGCGTACAATCCCTTGATGCGGGTGCCGACGCTCGTCCTCGACAATGAGGACGTCCTCATCGAAAGCCACGCCATTCTGGATTATCTCGACAATCTCGTCGGTCCGGAGCGGGCGATGTTTCCGATCGAAGAGCCGGCGCGCCACCGCGCGATCAAGATCGCCTCGCTCGCCTCAGGGCTCGCCGACAAGGCCGTCAGCCTCATCTACGAATTGCGCCTGCACGGGGAAAAATCCGACATCTGGATGGAGCGCTGTCGCAACCAGATCTCGGGCGTTCTGGAGGCGCTGGAGGCCGACCGGAAGCGGCTCGACGCGCCCTACTGGCTCGGGGCTTCGATCGGCCATGCCGACATTTTCGTCGCAACCGCCCTGCGCTTCTTGAGCGAGGCGCATCCGGGCCTCGTCGACATGAACGCCTATCCGGCGCTCAAGGCGCATGCGGAGCGGCTTGAGGCATTGCCCGCCTTCAAGACGATCTATCAGCCCTTCGACGCGCCGGTCTGAGCAGCCTTCGCGGCATCGAGCTTCTTCATGGCGTCGATGACGTCGATGAGCGGCATGTCGATGAAGGCGACGGCTTCTTCCGGCACCAGCATATCGATGCCTTTTTCGGCAAAGCGTAAGAGGATCGGCGTCGCGGGCATATCCTCTTCCGCTTCGAGAAAGAGCTGCACCGCGTCCTTGGCCTCGATATGGCCAGACTGGCTCGTGCCATCGGTGAAATGGACGTGCGTGAAGAAGACGAAGCCGTAGGCGTTCTCTTCGTCGATGTTCATGTTCGTGAGAAAATCGCGGCAGGTCTCGATGAGCGCCGGCGAATAGTTCTCTTGCAGGTCAGCATCGGGAAGTTCCGCCACATCGGCGAGAGCCCGGTAGATCTCCAGCGGCACGCCTTCGACCTCGGGATAGGCGACGTCCCAGTCACCTTCCGGGGCATCCGCCTCCTCGGGCAAAAGGCTCAACGCCTTGATGTTCGGCTGATTGATGAGAAGCACGCGGTTGTTGAGGGTGGCGAGGCTCAGCCAGCGTCTCTCGCCGATGCCCTCATACACGCGCTCCGTGTTCGCAGCGCTCAGCGGGTACCAGCGGCTCGTATCTGATCCCAACAACCGGATGCCGAGATTGCCCCAATAGCCGTCGCTGTCGTTTTGAAGGAGATGATAATGGCTCGATGCGGGCTTCGTGCCGAGCGGATTGGTGCCCAGAATATCATCGACGGAGACGCCGAAAATCACGGCGAGATCGCGCAATGCGGCGATGCTCGGATGCGCGCGCCCGCCTTCCCAGCGGGCGATCGTCTGCTGCGTGGTGGAAAGGCGCTCCGCGAGTTGCGCCTGTGTCAGCCCCAGCTCCTTGCGGAGGTTTTTGAGGCGTGTGGGATCGAGGTCTGTCATGCGACAGACCTAAATAACACATGATACGTGTGTCAACACATTTTGTGTGTTATCAGCTAAAAGCGTCCGGCATCGAGGCCTTGGTCGTCTCGATAAACTCCTTCAGAGCCTCGTCGACGCCCTCGTCGAGCGGCGGGGCCTCATACTCGGCGAGCCATTTCTTCCACAGCCCGTTGGCGCGTTCCTCGGCCGTCTTTGAGCCTTCCGCCAGCCATTGCTCGAAGGAATTGTTGTCGGCGACGGGCGAGCGGTAGAACGCGGTCTCGAAATTCGCCTGGGTATGGGCGCAGCCGAGATAATGACTGCCCGGTCCGACCTCGCGGATGGCATCCATCGCCTGGCCGTTTTCCGAAAGGTCCACGCCGCGCGAGAGCTGCTGCATCATCGCGAGCTGGTCGCAATCCATGACGAATTTCTCATAGGACGAGACGAGCCCGCCTTCGAGCCAGCCCGCCGCATGCAGGACAAAATTCGTGCCCGCCATCACCGTCGGCGTCAGGGTTTGCGCGCTTTCATAGGCCGCCTGCGCGTCGCAGACCTTCGAGGCGCAAAGCGAGCCGCCGGAGCGGAACGGCAGATTGAGGCGGCGGGCAAGCTGCGCCGCCCCATAAAGGACGAGCGTCGGCTCCGGGGTCCCAAAAGTCGGCGCGCCCGACTGCATGGAGATCGACGACGCGAAGGTGCCCATGATCACCGGCGCGCCTGGTCGGCAAAGCTGCGTGAAGGCGGCACCGGCGAGCACCTCGGCGAGGACCTGCGTGAGCGTGCCCGCCACCGTCACCGGCGACATCGCACCAGCCAGGATGAACGGCGTGACGATCGTACCCTGGTTCGCCCGCGCATAGGTCTTGAGAGCGCCCAGCATGGTCGCGTCGAAGACCATCGGCGAGTTGACGTTGATCAGGTTGATCAAAACGCAATTCTGCTCGACGAACTCCTCACCGAAGACCATGCGCGCCATCGCGACCGAATCCGCTGCCCGTTCCGGCGCCGTAACGGAACCCATGAAGGGTTTGTCGGAATAGCGGATATGGGCATAGACCATATCGAGATGGCGCTTGTTGACCGGGATATCGACCGGCTCGCACACCGTGCCGCCGGAATGGTGCAGCGCCGGCGCCTGATAGGCGAGCTTCACGAGGTTCTGGAAATCGTCGATCGTGCCGTAGCGGCGGCCATTGTCGAGATCGCGGACGAAAGGCGGGCCATAGACCGGCGCAAACACCGTCGCCTTGCCCCCGATTTCAACCGAACGTTCGGGATTTCGGGCGTGCTGGGTAAACGTCTGAGGCGCCGTCTTCAGAAGCTCGCGGCACAGCCCCTTGGGAAAACGCACACGCTCGCCGGACACCTCGGCACCGGCCTCGCGCCACATCTGAAGCGCTTCGGGATCTTCGCGAAACTCGATGCCGATTTCTTCGAGCACCGTGTCGGCGTTTTGTTCGATGAGCGCCAGACCTTCTTCGTCGAGAACCGCCTGCTCCGGGAGGATGCGGCGAATGAAGGGCAGCTGGAGCGAGCGCGAGCCGGACCGTTTCGCCCGCCTCGCCTCCGCTCCGCCGCTTGCCCGGCGGCGTCGTCCGCCACGCTCGTCCACACCGGCCGTCTCGTCGGTCGTGCCCATCCTCAGCGCTCCTGCCTCAGCGGAAATCGTCATCGAAGGCTAGAGCGCCGCTTGCCCGCATGGTCTTCCGCCTGCGGCAGAGTGTGACGCGGCGGGAAAACTCGAAAAATTCCAGGTCGCAGACAAAATCATCTCAGGTCGTGATCAAAGCATTGGCTTGCCCTAAATGTCCGCATGATGCGAAGACGCTTCCACGTGCAAACGCTTGGCAAGGAGCCTGTCTGTGGCCGAAGAGGAAATTGTCCTGTCCGAACTCAGCGATGAGGATCTTGTCGCGCAGATGCACGACGACCTTTACGATGGGCTGAAGGAAGAGATCGAAGAGGGTGTGAACATTCTCCTGGAGCGAGGATGGACACCCTATGACGTCCTCACCAAGTCGCTCGTGGAAGGCATGCGCATCGTCGGCGAGGATTTCCGTGACGGAATCCTGTTCGTGCCGGAGGTGCTTCTCTCCGCCAACGCCATGAAGGCGGGCATGGGGATTCTGCGCCCTCTCCTTGCCGAAACCGGCGCGCCCAAGATCGGCAAGATGGTGATCGGCACCGTCAAGGGCGACATCCACGACATCGGCAAGAACCTCGTCGCCATGATGATGGAGGGCGCCGGTTTCGAGGTCATCAATATCGGCATCAACAATCCGGTCGAGAACTATCTCGCCGCGATCGAGGAACATCAGCCGGACATCGTCGGCATGTCGGCGCTTTTGACGACGACCATGCCTTATATGAAGGTCGTCATCGATACGCTGAAGGAGAAAGGCATCCGCGACGATTACATCGTTCTCGTGGGCGGTGCGCCTTTGAACGAGGAATTCGGGCGCGCGATCGGGGCGGATGCCTATTGCCGCGATGCGGCCGTGACGGTTGAAACCGCCACAGACCTCATCAAACGTCGGCACAATCAGCGGGCCACCGCCGCCGGCTGAGCATCGCAGTTGCCGGCCGAGAGCAGGGGTTCGAAGACCTGAGCACCAGAACGATCCGCACATAAAAAGAGCGGCGCCCCGGCGCCGCTCTTGCTTTCAAGGTATTGCTCGGCCCGCATGGCCGCCCCATTCGGGGCGCGGTCACACCAGCCGGAAAACTGCTTACGGGTTGCCCTGAACCGTGTCTTCGACGGCGTTGCCGGTTTCCTGAACATCACGCCCAACACCGCGCACCGTATGCTCGCAGGCGGCAAGGCTCAGGCCGAATGACGCGAGAACCACGAAAAACACACCACGACGCACAAGATTCATCACAGAACTCCCTGAGGCCGCCACCCCGGCGGCTTTCCTGTGCAACGGTGCCTGAGCTCGATTGGTTCCGGCCCCTATGCGCAGTCGAACACGTCCTCAAGGCTTGCGATGATGCTCGTAGTACTGCCGCAGAACCGCATTAATGCGCGTCTGGTAGCCACGCCCTTGCGACTTGAACCATTCGAGGACATCCGCATCGATCCTGATCGAGGCGTGGGTTTTTGTGCGCGGCAACGGCACTTCGGTCATGACCCAGTCCGGGGGGACCGCATCGAGCGCGTCGTGCGGATCGCTTCCATCCGGCACACCCGGCTGGGCGGCTCGTTTCCAATCCGAACCGACCTCGCCTTGGCTGCGCATCTCCTCCAGGTCATTGGCCCTGAATCGTACGATGCGCTCTTTCTTCTCCGGCATGGGCTCTCCTCATCGAAATCACGCGGGGGACGTCGCTGCGCCACATCACACTCAAAGACGTTATCGCCGCGCTTCATGTATATACATTTTGTAGCGCAACATGGTTTGCAGGGCAGCAGACTTTGCCGGAAGAGCTCAGGAGCTCTATAGAAAGCCCGATGAGCGACATGCGCGCAGATGGCCGAGCGCCACAGCCGGGCGCGGCGAAAGCCGGAAATCTCCTCGTCATCGCCTGCGGTGCGCTGGCGCGCGAGATCGGCGATATCGTCGAAGCGAACGGCCTCGCCCATGTCCGCCTCACCTGCCTGCCCGCCATCCTGCACAACCGACCGGAGAAAATCCCGGATGCCGTCCAAGGCGCGATCCGCAAGGCGCGCGCGGAAGGTTTTGAGCGCATCCTTGTCGGCTATGGCGATTGCGGCACGGGCGGGCGGCTCGATGCGGTCTGCGCGGCTGAAGGCGTCTCACGCATCGACGGGCCGCATTGCTACGCCTTCTATTCCGGCAACGCCCGCTTCGCCGCGCAGGGCGACGCCGATATGGACGCCTTCTTCCTGACCGACTTTCTCGCCCGGCAGTTCGAGGCTTTCGTCGTCGAGCCGCTCGGCCTCGACCGGCATCCGGAGCTCAGGGATGCCTATTTCGGGCATTACCGCCGCCTCGTCTATCTGGCCCAGCGGCCCGACCCCTTCCTTGAAGAAAAAGCCCGCCAGGCGGCGGACCGTCTCGATCTCGCCTTTGAGATGCGGGTGACCGGCTATGGCGACCTTGAGAGCTTCCTCGACGCCGCACCGGGGAATGCCGGCTGAAGGACGGCGATTTCCCTTCCATGTTGCGCAAGTCGGCAGAAAGTCGCAATTCGGAGCAGGCTTGTCGCGGCCAAGCTCGCTTGCGGCCGGGGCGCTGCAACAATCACCCAGGAGAACAACCAATGGCTCAGCGGATCATCCTGTCATGGCGCGATATTCCGGCTCAGGTGATCGTCAAGGCAGGGCGGAAAAGCGCCAAGCGCGAATTGCCGATCCGCTTCACGGAAGCGATCGACCGCTGCGCGATGAAGGTTGGGGCACGTGACTCCGATGCCTATCTCGCCGAATGGCGCCGCGGCGAGCCGACCGCCTGCGGCGATGATCTCGAGGTGGAGGCGGATGCCACAGCTGCGGCGATCGAGGCCGACTATCCGCCGGAGCGCCTCAAAGCGCTCATCGATCAGGAAGGCTTCGAGCGCTGAGATCGCAAGGTGCAGGCGGTGCGATTTTGACGCGCCAGGCACCGGCCGCTACAGACCAGCCCGAAACGATGGGCGACACCGCCCGAAAACGGGCCCCGCAACGGGACCAGTGAAGGAAAAGCAGGTATGACACGCACCATCGTCGCTTCGGCCAAAAAGGAGATCGCGATCGGCTTCGACCAGCCCTTCTGCGTCATCGGCGAGCGCATCAACCCGACGGGCCGCAAGAAGCTCGCGGCGGAGATGGTGGAAGGCAATTTCGAGACGGTGAAGGCCGACGCGCTCGCCCAGGTCGCCGCCGGCGCCACGATGCTCGACGTCAATGCCGGCGTCACCGCCGTCGACCCGAACGAGACCGAGCCGCCGCTCCTCGTCGAAACGCTGAAGATCGTGCAGTCGCTCGTCTCCGTGCCGATTTCCATCGATTCCTCTGTCCCGGCCGCCCTGAAGGCGGGGCTAGAGGTCGCCGAAGGCCGCCCGCTCGTCAATTCGGTGACGGGTGAAGAGGATCGGCTCGAAGCGATCCTGCCGCTCATCAAGAAATACAACGTGCCGGTGGTGGCGATCTCCAACGACGAGACCGGCATTTCCGAAGACCCGGACGTGCGCTTCGCCGTCGCCAAGAAGATCGTGGAACGCGCCGCCGATTACGGCATCAAGCCCGAAGACATCGTCGTCGATCCCCTGGTCATGCCGATCGGCGCCATGGGGACGGCCGGGCTGCAGGTCTTCGCGCTCGTCAGGCGGCTGCGTGAGGAGCTCAAGGTCAACACGACCTGCGGCGCCTCCAACGTTTCCTTCGGCCTGCCGCATCGCCACGGCATCAACGCCGCCTTCCTGCCGATGGCGATCGCCTCGGGCATGACGTCGGCGATCATGAACCCGGTCCGGCCGCAGGAGATGGAGGCGGTGCGCGCGGCGAACGTCCTCATGGGCACCGACAAGGACTGCATGACCTGGATCCGCTCCTACAAGGATTACCAGCCGGCCGCGGGCGGCACACCGGCAGCATCCCCCACGCCTCCCGATGGCGAGAGCAGCGGCCGTCGCCGTGGCGGCCGCGAGGCGAGAAGGGCCAGGTCGGGGAGCTGAATATCGCACGGCGTAACTCCCCTCCCCCTTACGGGGAGGGGAATCGCGCCGTGCAGCGGGCGAGCGGTTGCAGCCGAACGACCGCCACCCCAGTTCGTTGCCAGCCGAAGACCACAGCAAGCGCACGTGACCGAACCTCAAAAAGACCCCCTCGTCCTGTTCATGCCCTCCGGGCGGCGCGGGCGCTTTGCGAAAGGCACGCCCGTTCTCGATGCGGCGCGTCAGCTCGGCGTCTATATCGAGAGCGTCTGCGGCGGGCGGGGCATCTGCGGGCGCTGTCAGATCGAGGCACAGGAAGGGCATTTCGCCAAGCACGGCATCTCCTCCGCTGCCGACCATCTCTCCGGCGTCACTGAGGCGGAAAACCGCTATTCCGAAAAGCGCGTGCTCGCCGAAGGCCGCCGCCTCTCCTGTCAGGCGCTCGTTGAAGGCGATCTCGTCGTCGACGTGCCGCAGGACGTACAGATCAACCGCCAGATCGTCCGAAAGCGTGCCGAGACGCGGGTGATCGAGCGCGATCCTGCGACCCAGCTCTGCTATGTCGAGGTCGAAGAACCCGACATGGAAAAGCCGCTCGGCGATGCCGATCGGCTCCTCCATGCGCTCGTGAAGGAATGGGGCTTTGAGAAGCCGCGCATCGCCGCTCGCCTGCTGCCGCAGATACAGAAGCTCTTGCGCGCCGGCGAGTGGAAGGTCACCTGCGCCGTCTATACCGACGGGCGGGCGGAGGCCGGCGGGCCGCTCGTGACGGCGATCTTCCCAGGCTTTCACAACGTCGGCTGCGGCCTTGCCGTGGACATCGGCTCGACGACGATCGCGGCCCACCTCACCTCTCTTCTCTCCGGCCGCACGATGGCGTCTGCCGGGGCGCCCAATCCGCAGATCCGCTTCGGCGAGGATCTGATGAGCCGTGTCTCCTATGTGATGATGAACCCGGAAGGTCGGGTGCAGATGACCAAGGCGGTGCGCGACGCGATCGGCGTCCTCATCGCCGAGCTCGTCCAGGGCGCCGGCATCACCACCGACGACGTTCTCGAAGCGGTCTTCGTCGGCAATCCGATCATGCACCACCTCTTCCTCGGCATCGATCCGACAGAGCTCGGTGGCGCACCTTTCGCTCTCGCCGTTTCCGACGCGCTCTCCTTCGAGGCACGCGAAATCGGCCTGCCGATCAACGACGGCGCACATGTCTATATGCTGCCCTGCATCGCCGGCCATGTCGGTGCCGATGCCGCCGCGGTGACGCTGGCGGAAGGCCCTCACCGCGCCGACGAGATGACGCTCGTCGTCGATGTCGGCACCAATGCGGAGATCGTGCTCGGCAACAAGGATCGGCTCGTCGCGGCCTCCTCGCCGACAGGACCGGCCTTCGAAGGCGCGGAGATCTCCGGCGGTCAGCGCGCCGCACCCGGCGCGATCGAGCGTGTCAGGATCGACCGCGAGACACTGGAGCCGAAGATCAAGGTCATCGGCGGCGATGAATGGTCGAACGAAGAAGGTTTTGAGAAGGTCGCCCAGGATGTCGGCGTCACCGGCATCTGCGGCTCCGGCATCATCGAGGTCGTGGGCGAGATGTATCTCGCCGGCATCATCGACGAGGACGGCGTCATCGACGGCAGTCTGGCGGCGAAGTCTGAGCGAATTCAGCCGACGGGCCGCACCTTCTCTTATCTCCTCTGGCGGGGCGACGAGGCCGCCAAAAGCCAGGAGATCAAAATCCTGCAGACCGACATCCGCGCCATCCAGCTCGCCAAGGCCGCGCTTTATGCCGGCGTGCGCCTGTTGATGGACAAGCTCGGCCTCGAACAGGTCGAGGCGATCAAGCTCGCCGGCGCCTTCGGCTCCTATATTGACCCAACCTACGCGATGGTGATCGGCCTCATCCCCGACTGCCCGATCGACAAGGTGAAGGGCGTCGGCAATGCCGCCGGCACGGGCGCGCGCATGGCCCTCCTCAACCGCTCCTACCGGCGCGAGATCGAGGAGGTCGTCAGAAGGATCGAAAAGATCGAGACGGCGATGGAGCCGCGCTTCCAGGAGCATTTCGTGGCGGCGATGGCGTTCCCGAACAAGGTCGAGGTCTTCCCGAACCTTGCCGGAACCGTCACCCTGCCGCCGCGCAAGGTGCTCGGCGGAGGCGAAGACGGACGTCCGCGCCGACGCGGCGGGCGCCGGCGCTGAGCCGCCGCCCCTGCGTCTGCCCCGCGCGTGCTGAGAGGCCCGCATGCCGCGAAAGCCGGACATACGCGTCCCGTGACGATGCGGCAGAGCCGCATCGCAGGCGACGAAATCGACTGTCTTGGAAGCGTTGGAGCGCGTCAGCGCTCTTCCGCGTCAGCCCTCGGCGCGGCGCGGGATCGCGTGCCGCGTCGGACCGGCCGTTTCGCGTCGCTCACGCCATTCCAGAAGAGCCTCGCGTACCACGTCGTTCATCGATTCATAGAGACCGTCCCGAACGGCTTGCTGCAAGATCACAGCGAGCTGCGGCGGAAGAGCGATACTTATCTTCTCGATGGCACTCATGGCTGACTGGCCTTCCTCCAGGACCACCCTGACGCCCCGTTACGGGGGGGTCCGACCTGCACACTTAGGCGACACGCGGACGTTTACGGGCGATCATGGTGGCATTAGGGCGGATCATCGTCCGCATCGGGGCTCGGCCATTTGCCCCTGCGACAAGATTCCCGGATTTGCCCAGGAAATCTCTGGCGCGAGCCAGGACCCGACGATCAAAGACTCGGACGAAAAAAATCTTGCCGCCTTCCATAACGGAAGCAGGGCGTCGCCCAAGTGTTACCAAGGAGTTGCGAAGTCCTCGAAACTTCTTCGAAAAGACGAAACAATCGAGGGCTCACGCCTCGCCCGCAGGCCTCCGCGCGACGATATAAGGGCCATGCGGATTCGTGCCGAAAACGCGTTCCTCGACGATCTCAAAGCCCGCTTTGCGGATCGCTTCACGCAGAGCGGTTTTCGTCAGCGCATTTGCCTTCGGGAAAAGCCCGAACGTTCGCAGCCCGAGGAACAGGGCGCGCAGCTTCAGGCTCATATCGGCAAAGCACCAGGTCTTGGCGATCATTATCCCGCCCGGCTTCAGATGCGCGTGAATTTCGGCCAGCGTAGCTTGAAGATCGTCGACCAGATGCAGCACCTGGAAGGCGCAGATCGCGTCGAAAGGCCCGCCGTCGAAGGCGCTTTGCGCATCGGCGAGGACGAAGCGCAAATTGCCCGGCGCAGGCTTCTCCTTGGCGATGCGCAGCATCTCGGGCGAGAAATCCGTCGCGATCCACTCCGCCACGAAGGGCGCAAGCCGGATTGCCGTCCCACCCGTGCCGCAGCCGATCTCCAGGACGCGGTCGGTCGGCGCAAACCGGCCCGATGCATCGGCCAGCATCGCCTCATAGGCTTCCGGATCCTTGATCGGCCGCGCCGCGTAGCGCTCGGCGATCTTGTCCCAGAAGCTCGCATGTACGGTCTTTGTCATCGCCTGCCCCCCGCTGCGATCACGATATAGCGCCGAAGGCGCTCACGTTTTCTTCGAATGCACGCTTTCGGTGAGGAAAGTTTCGTCGGCTGCCGGAACCTGCTCTGGCACGCCCCATTCGCGTCCGGCATCGGCGAGCACGCACCAAAGATACTCCGCCATCGACCAGCGCACATAAAGGCGGAAGCGTGCGGTCTCCTCCTCTCCGTGCTCCAGCCACAGCCAGCCCTGGGCGCGCGCGAAATTGGAGCCCGCGACATGCCCGACCGGAAAGCCGCGGGGATGCAGATCGAGCGTCGTCAGCTTCATCAAGGCTTCGCGTGCCTTGCGGCCGGAGATCTCGATCGCGGTGTAATAATCGCTGACATCGACGAGCTGGTGATGCTGATCCGCAAGGCCTTTCTCAACCGCCTCGGCGAAGGCCGCAGCCTCCGCTTCCGGCACGAGCAGCAGGAACTCGTCGGGTCCGAGCCAGAAGACGACCCGTTCACCGTTGACGACGGACATGAGCGGCGCGGCCGGCAGATCGAGACCGGCCGCCTCGCGAAACGCCTCGCTCCCGCTCGCCGGATCGAGCCGCAAAATGAACTTCCCCGCAAACGGCAATTCAGCCAGGCGAAGTGTTCCCGGAGCACCTTCCACGGGCTGGCGCAGAGCCAGCGGCGTGCGCCTCTCCGGAGGCGTCAGGCCGACGGACGGCGCTGAGCCTTCAGACGACTTCGTCGCATTCTCAGCCATGGCCGCTCTCCCGACGTACCGCCTGCGGCAGCGCGCCCTTTTCCTTCAAATCCAGGAAGTCGATCTCCGTCACGCGCACCGGCACGGTGGGCTCGCCACCGCGCGTGGCAAAAATCCGGTCACCAATCCGTCCTCCACCGCCGGAGACGAGCGCAAGCGCGATCGAACGGCCGATATTGGGGCTATAATAGCTCGACGTCACATGGCCGAGCACCGGTACCGGCGGTTCGGGCTCGTTTCGACGCTCGACGAGGTGGGCACCTTCTTCCAGAACGAGATCGGGGTCTTCCGTCAAAATGCCGACGAGCTGGCGGCGATCCGTCCGCACCGTATCGGAGCGGAACAGCGAGCGGCGGCCGATGAAATCGCCACTCTTTTTGACGATCCAATCCATTCTGAGATCGCCGGGCGTGACCGTGCCGTCGGTATCCTGGCCGACGATGACAAAACCCTTTTCCGCACGCAGGAGATGCATCGCCTCCGTGCCATAGGGCGTGATGCCGTGTCTGGCGCCCTTCTCCATGATCTGGCGCCACATCCAGCGCCCGTGGGTCGCCGGGATATTGATCTCGTAGGAGGTCTCGCCAGTGAACGAGATGCGGAAGACGCGCACCGGAACGCCGCCCATGGTCGCTTCGCGCCAATCCATGAACTTGAAGCGCTCGGGATCGGCATCGAAATCGTCGAGAAGCTCGGCGATCAGCGCCGGGGATTTCGGTCCGCAGATCGAGGCGACGGCCCATTGTTCGGTGACGGAGGTGAGGAAGACTTTGAGGTCCCGCCATTCCGTCTGCAGATAATCCTCGAGCTTGGCGAGGACTGAGGCCGCGCCGCCCGTCGTCGTCGTCATGTGGAAGTGATCGTCGGCGATGCAGGCGGTCACACCGTCATCCGCGACCATCCCGTCTTCGCCGAGCATCAGCCCGTAGCGGCAGCGCCCCGGGGCGAGCTTCGACCAGGAATTGGTGTAGACGCGGTTCAGGAACTCGCGCGCATCCGGCCCCTTCACGTCGATCTTGCCGAGCGTCGAGGCGTCGAGAACACCACATTCGGTGCGCGCCGCACGCGCCTCGCGCTGCACCGCCTGGAAGAAATCCTCCCCCTCGCGCGGATAGGCCCGCGGGCGCAGCCAATCGCCGACGGGCTCGAAAACGGCGCCGCGGCGGCGGTGCCAGCCATGCATCGGCGTCGTCCGGCGCGGGGCGAAATGCGGTCCGACATGCTGGCCGGCGATGGCCGCAAACGTCACCGGCTTATAGGGTTGGCGGAATGTCGTCGTGCCGACGGCCGGCAGCTCCTCGCCACGCTCGTTGGCGATGAAGGCAAAGGCGTTGAGATTGGCGATCTTGCCCTGGTCGTTGCCCATGCCCGTGGTGGTGTAGCGCTTGGCATGCTCCACCGCCTGATAGCCCTCTTGCAGAGCGAGCCGCAGATCCTTGGTGGTGACGTCGTCCTGAAGATCGATCCAGGCGCGGCGGCGATGCGGCGGCAAATGCGAGGGCATCTCCGGCATCACCTTCAACTGACCCTGACCGAGCTCCACGCCATCGACGTCGGGAACCGTCACATCGCCGGAATCGAAGCCCGCCTGCGCCGCCGCTTCCACACCGGCGCGCGCACCTTCGGCCAAAACGTCGGTGAGCGCATAGGTGCCGTTGCAGGCGCCGGCCGAACGCTCTTTCTGCCAGGAGCGGCCGGGGCGGAAGGCGGCGAGCTCGGGATCGTAGCGCAGCTTGCCACGCGACTGCGAAAACAGTGCGGCATTCGGCGCAAAGCCGCCGGCAACCGCCAGAAGATCGCAACCGATATGGGAGAAGCTCGTGCCGACGCTGCCATCGCGATGCAGCGGACGCACCTCGACCTGATTGACGCGGTGGCGGCCAGAGGTGGCGACCACCGTCGAGCTCGCATGGATCGGGATGCCGAGACGTGCCGCCTCCGCCATATGCTCGCCGGAGAGATCGGAGCGCACGTCTATGATGCCGGCGATCTCCGCACCGTTGCGGGCCAGATCGAAGGCCGTCACCCAGCCGGTATCGTTGTTGGTGAAGATCGCGGGCCTTTTGCCGGCAAGCACGCCGTAACGGTGCAGGAAGGTGCGGGCCGCACTTGCGAGCATGATGCCCGGACGGTCGTTCTCGTGGAACACGAGCGGGCGCTCCAGCGCACCGGTCGCAAGCACCACCTCCTTCGCGCGCACCCGCCACAGGCGCTGGCGCGGCAGATGGCCGAGGCGCTTCTCCTTCGGCAGATGGTCGGAGACCTTCTCCCAAAGACCGAGGAAATTGTTGCCGTAATAGCCGAAGGCGTTGGTGCGGGTGAGGATCGTCACCTCTGGCAGCGCGGCGAGCTCGTTCTGGATGTCGGCCACCCATTGCGCCGGCTGCACACCGCCCAGAGACAATCTCTCGGGATCGCGCGACAGGATGGAGCCGCCGAGCCGGTCCGTCTCTTCGACCAGGATGACACGCGCGCCGGAGCGTCCGGCGGCAAGCGCTGCCATCAGGCCGGCGGGACCCGCACCCACGACGACGACGTCGCAATGGCGGTTGACGGTCTCGTAGCGGTCGGGATCGCCCGCCTCCGGCGCACGCCCGAGGCCGGCAAAGGCGCGGATCAGCGGCTCGAACAGCGCCGTCCAGGTGCCCGGAGGGCCCTTGAAGGTCTTGTAGTAGAAGCCGGCCGGCATGAAGCGCCAGAACGGATCTAGGATGCCGCCGATATCCGTGCCGAGAGAAGGCCAGCAATTCTGCGAGCTCGCCACCAGGCCGTCATAGATTTCCTGTTCGGCGGCCCGGGTGTTGGGATCGAAGCGCTTGGAATCGACGCCGATCGCGACAAGCCCCGCCGGATCGGCGGAGCCTGCCGCATAGATGCCGCGCGGGCGGTGATATTTGAAGGACCGCGCCACCATGTGGCGGCCGTTGGCGATCAGCGCCGAGGCGAGCGTATCGCCCGGATGACCATGATAGGAAATGCCGTCATAGGTGAAACGGATGGTGCGCGAACGCTGGACGAGCCCACCCTGCGGCGTGCGGAACGGCTGCTTCGACATCACTCGGCCTCGCCCGGCTGCATCACCTTGACGGCATCATTGCCGGAGCCGATCGGCGCCTCCCCGCACGGCGTCTCGGGCAGGTTCGCCTGCACGTCCGGGGCGGTCTCGCCGATCTTGTAGACGGCAAGAATTTCGTCGGTTGCCGTGTTCCTCAGCATGTTGAAGAAACGGCGGCAGCCAGCGGAATGCACCCAGCGTTCGGCAAGAACGCCTTTCGGGTTCGACCGCATGAAGACGAAATCGGCCCACTCGGCATCGCTCATATCCTCACGCCATTCCGGCCGGGCGATATGCGCCTCGCCGCCATAGGAGAATTCGGACTGGTCGCGCGCGCCGCAATAGGGGCAGGAGATCACAAACATCGGGGCTCTCTTCTAGTGCGCAACGGCTGCCGCGCCGTGCTCGGCCACGAGGTTGCCGGTGACAAAGCGCTCCAGCGTGAAAGGTGCGGCGACCGCATTCGGCTCGTCATTGGCGACGAGATCGGCCATGGCGTGACCGGATCCCGGCGTCGCCTTCCAGCCACCGGTGCCCCAGCCGCCGTCGATATAGAAGCCTTTGACCGCCGTCTTGGAAATGATCGGCGAGGCGTCCGGGCAGACATCGACGATGCCGCCCCACTGGCGCATCATCCTGACGCGCGAGACGAAGGGGAAGAGCTCGATCAACGCCGCCATCTGATGTTCGATGATGTCGAAGGAGCCGCGCTGCGTATAGGACAGATACGGATCGATGCCGGCGCCGATGACGAGCTCGCCTTTCGAGGACTGGCTCATATAGACATGCACGGCATTCGACATGACGACACATGGCAGAACCGGCTTCAAAGGTTCTGAGACGAGCGCCTGCAGCGGATGGCTTTCGATCGGCAGGCGCAGGCCGAGCATGCCGGCGATCACCGAGGTGTGGCCGGCGGTGACACAGGCGACTTTTCCCGTGGCGATCGTGCCGCGCGTCGTACGAACGCCGGTGACGGCGCCCTTCTCCGTGTCGATGCCCGTCACCTCGCATTGCTCGATGATATCGACACCCATATCGGAGGCGGCTCGCGCAAAGCCCCAAACCACGGCATCGTGCCGGTTGACACCGCCGTCGCGCTGCAGGGTCGCGCCGATCACCGGATAACGGGCGTCCGCCGCCACCGAGATTGGCGGGCAAAAGGCCTTCACTTCCTTGGCTTCCAGCCATTCGGCCTGGACGCCGTTCAAGCGGTTCGCTTCCACGCGACGCTTCAACTGGCGCGCCTCGCCCTCGTCATGGGCGAGATTGAGAACGCCGCGATGGCTCATCATGATGTTGTAGTTGAGCTCGCGCGACAGATCCTTCCACAAGGTCAGCGCGTGATTATAAAGCGCGGCCGAAGCATCGTAGAGATAGTTGGAACGGATGATGGTGGTGTTGCGGCCGGAATTGCCGCCGCCGATCCAGCCCTTCTCCACCACGGCGATGTTGGTCATGCCGTGGAGTTTGGCGAGATAATAGGCGGTCGCGAGCCCATGGCCGCCGCCGCCGATGATCACCGCATCGTAGGAGGGTTTCGGCTCCGCTTTGCGCCACGCGGGCTGCCAGCCCTTGTGGCCGCTCAGGCCTTCGCGAATGAGGCGGACGACATTGTAGCGCTGCATCAGAGCCGTTTAGCCGTCGCAGGCCTCAAGGGCAAATGCACGAGCGACGTCCGATTGTCGCTCTACGCCCTTTTCACATCCTCCGGCTAAGCCATTTGGATGAGGTACCTGTCGAACATTTCATTTGCACATTATAAGCACGCTTATTATATGCCCGAACATGGAGCACAAAACCTCTCTCGGATTTCTGATTACGGATGCGGCGCGCCTGCTCAGGCGGCGCTTCGAACAGAGTTCACGGCAGTTCGGCATGACCGCGGCGCAACTTCACATCTTGGGGCGCCTTTCCAAGATCGAAGGCATCAACCAGGCGGGCCTTGCGGCACTTCTCGACATGGAGCCGATCACCGTCTGCCGTCACGTCGATCGCATGGAGACCGCGGGCCTCATCGAACGCCGGCCGGATCCGAACGATCGGCGCGTGCGCACGCTGCACATCACCGACAAGGGACGTGAGCTTTTGCCGGACATGCGCAATCTCGCAAATGAAATCTTCGAGGAAGCACAAAACGGGCTCTCTGAGGGAACACGCGCGACCCTGCTTACCGCGCTTGAACAAATTGTCAGCAATCTGTCGGAACGGCCGGGGGAAGAAGCCGAACCGCAGCGTCAGCATGTGGAAGCCTGAAGACTATGAGTGAAGATTTGAAGCCGCGTGAGGAGCCGCTCTTCCCCGACGACGACGTCGCGGAGGCGCGCAAGGTTCATGTTCCTGCGCAAGACGGCAATGACGAGACTCTCGAGGAAGACGAAGGCTCCAGCGAGGTGCTGGAAGCCTTGGAAACACGAGAGCAGAACCCCACCCCGCCCGAGCCCGAGCCTGAAAAGAAGCGCCCGCGCAAGAAGCGGGTGGCGCTGATGATCGCGCTGCCGCTCGTCCTTGCCATCGGCGGCGGCTATTTCTGGCTGACCTCGGGTCGCTACATCTCGACCGAAGACGCCTATGTCCAGCAGGACAAGGTCAATGTCGTGCCGGAAGTCGCGGGGCGCATCGTCAAAGTCGGCGCCGGCGAGAACCAGCCGGTGAAGACCGGCGATCTCCTCTTCGCCATCGACGACGCGCAGTATCGTGTCGCCGTCGATCAAGCGAAAGCAGCGGTCGCCTCTGCCCGCCTCGAGGTGGAGCGCATGAAAGCCGCTTACGCCTCAGCGCTTGCCGATAAGGAGTCGGCGGATCAGTCCCTCACCTTCGCCGAGGACACGTTCAACCGCCAGGACCGGCTGCATGATCGCGGTTTCGTCTCGCAATCGGGCCTCGACAAGGCGCGCCTCGATCTGCAGCAGGCGCAGGCGAAGGCCCGTTCGGCCGAGCAGAGCGTGATGAGCGCAAAGGCGGCGCTTGCCGGCAATCCGGACATCGCGACGGATGAGCATCCGGAAGTCATGCAGGCACTCGCAAAGCTGGAGGCGGCCGAGCTCGACCTCAATCACACGGTGGTGACGGCGCCGGCAAACGGCATCGTCAGCCAGACGGACCGGTTGCGCGTCGGCCAGTACGTCACCTCCGGCACGTCGGTCCTGAGCCTCGTTGAAACCGACGAGGTATGGGTTGAGGCGAATTACAAGGAAACCGAGCTCACCTATATGCGTGAGGGCCAGCCCGTCGAAATCGACGTCGACACCTACCCCGACCATCCGCTGAAAGGCCGGGTGGCGAGCGTCGGCGCGGGCACCGGTTCGGAATTTTCGCTTCTGCCCGCTCAGAACGCCACCGGCAACTGGGTGAAGGTGGTGCAGCGTATTCCTGTGCGCATCGCCATTGCCGATCTGCCAGACGACGCGCTGCTGCGTACCGGCATGAGCGTCAGCGCGACCGTCGACACCGGCCGCTCGCCGGAGTTGCCCGACTTCGTCGAAAAGGGTCTCGCCTTCCTCGGCTTCAATTTTCCCACTGCCACGGCGCAAGCGCATGAGACCGTTGCCGCGCAGGGTGTGACGCAGCACTGACCATGACCACTTCCACGACCCAGGACGGCGCGGCTCCCGCAGCGCCGCGCGAGATCAATCGCCCCATGGTGACGGTGTTCATCATGCTGGCGACGATCATGCAGATCCTCGATACGACCATCGCCAATGTGGCGCTGCCGTCGATGCGCGGCAGCCTCGGCGCGACGCAGGATCAGGTCACCTGGGTCTTGACCTCCTACATCGTCGCCGCCGCGATCATGACGCCGGTCACAGGCTGGCTGTCGGATCGCTACGGCACGCGCGAGCTCTTCCTCGGCAGCGTCGTCGGCTTCACCGCGACTTCCATGCTGTGCGGTCTTTCGACCAGCCTCGAAATGATGGTGGTCTTCCGCATCCTGCAGGGGTTGTGCGGCGCCGCGCTCGTGCCGCTCTCGCAGGCGGTGCTTCTCGACATCAATCCCAAGGAAAAGCACGGCCAGGCGATGGCGATCTGGGGCGCCGGCATCATGATCGGCCCGATCATCGGCCCGACGCTCGGCGGCTGGCTCACGGACACCTTCGACTGGCGCTGGGTGTTTTTCGTGAACCTGCCCGTCGGCATCGTCGCCTTCATCGGCATGCTGGTCTTTCTTCCGGATACGGAGCGCCGGCATCGCGGCTTTGATTTCTTCGGCTTTGCGATGCTCGCCATCGCCATCGGCGCCTTGCAGATGCTGCTCGACCGTGGAGAACAGGTGGAATGGTTCTCCTCGCCGGAAATCTGGATCGAACTCGGCCTGACAATCTCGGGGCTGTGGATTTTCGTCATCCATGCGCTGAGCACGGAGCATCCGTTCCTCGACCTCAAGATCTTCAAGGACCGCAATCTCGTCACCGGCCTCGTGCTGATCTTCATGGTAGGCATGATCCTGCTCGCCGCACTCGCCCTCCTGCCGCCGATGCTGCAGAACATCATGGGTTATCCGGTGGTCACGACAGGCCTCGTGCTCGCCCCCCGCGGCGTCGGCACGATGATTTCGATGATCGTCGTCGGGCGGCTCGTGCAGCGCGTCGATCCGCGCATTCTGATCTTCTGTGGCCTGTGCCTCACCGCCTATTCGCTGCACCAGATGAGCAGCTTCACCCCGCTCATGGACAACCATCTGCTCATCTCGAGCGGCATCATCCAGGGATTGGGGCTCGGGCTCGTCATGGTGCCTCTCTCCACGGTCGCCTTTGCGACGCTGGAGCCGCGCTTCCGCACGGACGGTGCAAGCCTTTTCAGCCTGTTGCGCAACATCGGTTCAAGCGTCGGCATTTCCGTCGTCACAACGGTTCTCGCCCACAACCTCCAGATCAACCACGCCGAACTCGGGGCGCATATCACCCCCTTCAATCCGATGCTCGATCAGGCGGCGAATGCGCTCGGTGCAAGCCGGGAGACGGCACTCGCCGTCCTCAGCCAGAGCATCAATCAGCAGGCCATGATGATCGCCTATATCGACGACTTCAAACTGATGATGTTGATCACGCTCGCCGTGCTCCCGCTCATCCTCTTCATGCGCAAGCCGGCGCATATGGGCAGCGGCGGCATGGTGGCCGCAGACTGATAAGGCCCCAGCCGCTTCCGTCTTCCTGAAGACCTTTCTGACCGGTCATCCTGAGGGAAACGTAGGGTTTCCAAAAAGCCCGTGAGGGCCCTTGCCGGTCGATTGACAACCATTCACGAATGTATGTTCATACATCCATGAACGTATGGAATCCGGATTCGACCGACGGCAAGCGGAGGCGCTCGCCGGAGGAAAAGCGTGCCATGGCCGCCTCCGTCGCCGCCAAGGGAGCGGGCTTTGAGCGCGCCGGACGGCTCGACGCGGCGCTTGCCCATTATCGTCAGGCTCAGACGCTCCTGCCCCGCGACGCGCAGATCAACTTCGCGATCGGACGCATTTTCGTCAGCATCGGCCGGCCGGCCGATGCGATCGAGCCGTTGAAGACGGCTGTCGCCGCCAAGCGCAAGGAGCCGGAACCGCGCCATCTTCTCGGCCTCGCCTATCTGGAAAGCGGCGATATCAGCGCCGCCCTCCGCCAGCTCAAGGAAGCCGTTTCGCTCGCGCCCAAGGCGCCGGCGCTTCTGTCTGCCCTTGGCAGCGCCTATCTGCGCGCCGGCGACGCCGACAAGGCGGAAGAGATGCTGCGCCGGGCGGCCGAACTTAATCCGCGCGACCCGACGGCAAAGCTGAGGCTCGCGGGTCTTTTGCTTTACCGCGGGCGCAACGAGGACGCTGAGAAGCTTTACCGGGACATGCTCGCCTCCGGCGACAAACGGCCCGTCGTCTATGCTGGCCTCCTCGAAGCTGGCCGCTTCAAGGAAGAACCGCCGGAATATGCTGCGATCGAGGCGATGGCGGACGACGCGAAGTGCCCTCGGGTCGAAAGACGCATGCTGCATTTCGGCCTCTCCGGCCTCGACCGGCGGCTGAAGCGGGAAGAGAAATCCTTCGCCCATGCGGCTGCCGGCAACAGCCTGCTTCCAGACTTCGACATCGGCTATTTCGCCGAGATGGTGGCGGCCTTCAAAGAGGCGGTAACGCCCGATTTCTTCTCCGAGCGCAGCAGCCTCGGCCACGACAGCGAGGTGCCGGTTCTGATCTTCGGCATGCCACGCTCCGGCACCAGCCTCATGGAGCAGATCGTCACCGCGCATCCGGAGGCGGCTGCGGCGGGCGAGCTCCCCTTCTTTCAGCGCGCAGTCTCCGATCTCGGCATCCGCTTCACGCGAGAGCGCAACGCCGTGCCGCCGGAAAAGCTCGCCTCACATCTGCAAAGCCTGGACGGGGCGCAGCTTTCGCGCATCGCACCCGTCTACCTGGAGCGCCTGAAACAGATCGCAGGCTCCGCCGCACGTATCACCGACAAGACGCCACACAATTTTCTGCATCTCTGGCTGATCGCCCTCCTCTTCCCCAAGGCGCGTTTCATTCACGCCAAACGCGATCCGATGGCGACCTGCTTTTCCTGCTTCACCACCGATCTCGGGGATTGGCACGCCTATCGGCGCGATCTCACCACCCTCGGGCACTATTACCGGCTCTACGAAGAGCTTACGGCGCATGTCACGGCAGTGCTGCCGCAGACGGTGTTCGAATGCCGCTACGAAGAGCTCGTCGGCGACCCGGAAAACGCCGCGCCGAAGCTCGTCGATGCGGCCGGTCTCTCCTGGGATCCGCGCTGCCTTGCCTTCCACGAAAGTGGCCGGCTTTCGCAGACGGCCTCGCATGCTCAGGTGCGCGAGCCCGTGCATACCCGGCGCGTCGAGGCCTGGAGGGCTTACGAAGCCTATCTGCAGCCGCTGGAAGCCGCCCTTTCCGACACGAAGGCCGGCTCGCGCGCGGCTTGAGCCGCGGCACCTGACGCCTTCGGACAGCGAAACGAGCTGAACAGGGCGGCAAACACCTCGCGGCCGACCTCACCGATGTCGAAGGGTTGGCCGAAACGCAGCCATTGATGGATCAAGCCAAAGAACATCGTGTTGTAGGCGCGCGCCGCGATGTCCGGGCGCCAGGAGGGATGGAGCAATCCTCCCTGCGACGCATCTTCGAAAGCGACCCCGGCGCAATCGCGCAGCGCATTGCCGGCCTTGTAGAACTTCTCGATCATGCAGCCGATCTCACCGGTCGATTCCGACTTGCACATGATGATGCTGTAGGCCTTGCGGGTCTCCTCGCAGTTCTCCAGCCGGGCAAGCGAATCGATGGTGACGCCATGAAGACGGTTCAGGATATCGCCGTCCGTCTGAGCCATCGCCGCTTCGACGATGTCGTCTTCGAGGAGGCGAAGCCGGTCCCGGATGGCCTCGAGAATCTCGGCCTTGTTCTTAAAGTGCCAGTAGATCGCACCGCGCGTGACCCCCGCCTCGGCGGCGACCTGGGCAAGCGTCGCCCTCGCCACGCCCTCTTGAAAAAACACCTCCATCGCGGCCCGCAAGATGGCCTCGCGGGTTTGGAGTGCGTCTGCCTTGGTCCGACGCATTCTTGTCTCTCTTTTATTGTTCCCACTTATACTTTTTGTACAATCTGATAACAGAAATGTGAGAACAAAGTAACCCGCTGACACGTCGCCCTAAATCGACGGCTCGGGCGCGGATCATCCGACCGGCAATCGGACGGCACACAGACTTACTCCCGGCCCCGACACAGCCGGAACCAGGGACTCTCAGCGATGATTGCCGAACAGCGCGATCGGTTCGGATGCCCCCGGTAAAATCGGTCAGCCGCGGCCGACGAACGGCATCTTGGTCGCCATCACCGTCATGAAGAGGATGTTGCTGGACAGAGGCAGCGAGGCCATGTGCAGGACGGCATCCGCCACCTCGCGGGCATCCATCAGAGGCTCGACGGCGACACTGCCGTTCGCCTGGGGCACCCCCTTTGCCTGGGCTGCCGCCATATCGGTTCCTGCATTGCCGATATCGATCTGACCGCAGGCGATATCGAAGGGCCGGCCATCGAGGGCAAGCGTTTTGGTCAGGCCGGTAATGGCGTGCTTCGACGCGGTATAAGGCACACTGCCCGGCCGCGGCGCATAGGCCGAGATCGAGCCGTTGTTGATGATGCGCCCGCCCTGCGGCTTCTGCCGCCGCATCAGGGCGAAGGCGCCGCGTGCGCACAGGAAGGAGCCGGTCAGATTGATGTCGACGACCTTCTTCCATTCCGCGACCGGGATTTCGTCGATCGGCGCACCCGGCGTGTTCGCCCCGGCATTGTTGAAAAGAAGATCGAGCCGGCCGTAGGCCTCTTCGATCTTTCGAAAAAGCGCATCGACGGATTCCGGATCGGCAACGTCGGCGGGAACGACCAGCGCGTCACCGTCATCGGCTTCCGCAAGTGCAACCGTTTCTTTCAAGGGCTCTTCACGCCGGCCGGTCAGCACGACCTTCCAACCCGCCATCAAAAACGCCGTGGCGGTTTCCCTGCCGATGCCGGACCCGGCGCCGGTGACGAGTGCGATCTTTGCGGCTTCCGCCATGCTGTTTCCTTCCCTGAGTGATCATTTCTTGTCGTTCTTTGTGATGGCTGGTGCGGTGCCCGCACCAGCCACTTTAAAAGCTTCAAAAGAGACCTTCGATCAACCCTTCTGCGTTCAGGCGGATCTTTTCTGCCGCGGGCTCCTTCGGCAGGCCGGGCATAGTCATGATCTCCCCGCAGATGGCGACGATGAAGCCTGCGCCGGCCGACAGCCTCACTTCGCGCACGGGGACGGTATGACCCGCCGGCGCGCCGCGGCGATGCGGATCGGTGGAGAAGGAATACTGCGTCTTCGCCATGCATACGGGGAGATGGCCGAAGCCTTTCTCTTCCCATTCGACAAGCTGGGCGAGAACGGCCTCGCTCGCGGCGACATGCGCGCCGCGATAGATGCGCCGCACGACCGCCTCCATCTTCTTGAAGAGCGAAAGATCGTCCGGGTAGAGCGGCGAAAAACTCGCCGTGCCGCTATCGGCAAGCGCCACGGCTTCGCGCGCCAAATCCTCGATACCGGCCGAACCTTCTTCCCAGTGGCGGGCGACGATCGCCTTGGCGCCGAGCTCGGCGACATAGGCTTTGACGAAATCGATCTCGGCCGCGGTGTCGCTCGTGAAATGATTGATCGCGACGACCGCAGGCACACCGAACTGGCCGATATTCTCAAGATGCCGGCCGAGATTGGCGCAGCCGCGCTCCACGGCCGCCACATCTTCGCGGCCCAGATCTTCCTTCGCCACGCCACCGTTCATCTTCAAGGCCTTGATGGTTGCCACCAGCACCACCGCATCGGGCTTCAATCCCGCCATCCGGCACTTGATGTCGAAGAACTTTTCGGCACCGAGATCGGCGCCGAAGCCCGCTTCCGTCACCACGTAATCGGCGAGCTTCAAGGCCGTCTTGGTGGCGATGACGGAATTGCAGCCATGGGCGATGTTGGCAAACGGTCCCCCATGCACGAAGGCCGGGTTGTTCTCCAGCGTCTGCACCAGGTTCGGCTTCACCGCCTGCTTCAGGAGCGTCGCCATCGCCCCGTCGGCTTTGAGGTCACGCGCCGTCACCGCACTCTTGTCGCGGCGATAGCCGACGATGATGTTGCCGAGCCGGCGCTCCAGATCTTCCAGATCCTCCGCCAGACAGAGAATGGCCATGACTTCCGAGGCAACCGTGATGTCGAAGCCCGTCTCGCGCGGATAGCCGTTCGCCACGCCGCCCAGCGAACAGACGATGTCGCGCAGCGCCCGATCGTTCATGTCCATGACACGCCGCCAGGTGACGCGGCGCGGATCGAGGCCCTGCTCGTTGCCCCAATGGATGTGGTTGTCGATCATCGCCGCCAGGAGATTGTGGGCCGTCGAAATCGCGTGGAAATCACCTGTAAAATGCAGGTTGATGTCCTCCATCGGCACAATCTGCGCATGGCCGCCGCCGGCCGCGCCGCCTTTCACGCCGAAGCAGGGGCCGAGTGAGGGCTCGCGCAGGCAGATCACGGCCTTCTTGCCGATGCGATTGATGCCATCGCCGAGGCCGACGGTGGTCGTCGTCTTGCCTTCACCGGCTGGCGTCGGGCTGATGGCGGTTACGAGAATGAGCTTGCCGTTTGGCCGCTCGTGCAAGGATTCGATGAAAGGGGTGGCGACCTTGGCCTTGTCGTTGCCGTAGGGCTCCAGAAATTCTGCCGGAATACCGAGCCCTTCGCCGATCTCCCAGATTGGCCGGCGCGCAGCCGCCCGCGCAATCTCGATGTCGCTCTTCAAAAGTCTTCCCCTTTGCCTGTCTGCCTCGTTCGATCGAAACGGCTTTGCCTCGAAAAACAGGAAAGCCGCCGGCGGGCGCGTCATGCCATTGTCACGCGAGCAAAGACCTACTAGCGTTTCCAATCTGGGCCAATGGCCCGTTTGCGACATAGGCGCCCGACCTTTTCGGTCGGTGGGAGGTGCCATTGCACGGTCCGTCGGTGAAAGAAAAGCCGAACAAGCCAGTCTCACCGGCGCACCGGACGCATCACTACGCCTTTTTCCTGCTGCCGAACTTCACCATGCTCGCCTTCGCCATGGCGGTTGAGCCCTTGCGCATCGCCAACCGGATGAGCGGCCACGCGTCTTACCGGTGGAGTGTGATTTCGCTCGACGGCGCGCCGGTTTCGGCCTCCAACGGCATTGCGGTGAACGCCGACATGTCGCTCAAGGAAGCGAAGGAGCGGGCTCGCACCGACGACCGTCCGGACTTCGTCTTCGTCTGCGGCTCGCTCGGCGTGGAGCGTTTCCACAACCGCGAGCTCAACAGCTGGCTCGGCACGCTCCACCGCCAGAAAATCGGCATCGGCGCCCTCGACACCGGCGCCTGGGTGCTCGCCGATGCCGGCCTTCTCGACGGCAAGCGCTGTGCCATCCACTGGGAATCGCTGCCAGCTTTCCAGGAGCGCTTTCCCGAAGCCGAAGCCTACGCCGATCTCTTCGAAGTCGACGACAACATCTCCACCTGCGCCGGCGGCACCGCTGCGCTCGACATGATGCTGCATCGCATCGGCATCGATCTCGGCGACACCACCGTCACCAAGGTCTGCGAACAGGCGCTGACGGACCGCATGCGTGGCTCGCAAGACCGCCAGCGCCTGCCCTTGCGCGCCCGCCTCGGCCTGCAGAACTCAAAACTTCTCTTCATCATCGAATTGATGGAGGCGAATGTCGCCGAGCCCTTGTCGCTGCTCGACATCGCCCGTTACGCCGGCCTGTCGCGACGCCAGATCGAGCGGCTCTTCCGGCGCAATCTCGGGCGCTCTCCTGCGCGCTATTATCTGGAAATCCGGCTCGACCGCGCGCGCCATCTCCTCATCCAGTCGGACGTGCCGATCGTAGAAGTGGCCGTCGCCTGCGGCTTCGTCTCCGCCTCACATTTTTCCAAATGCTACCGCGAGCTCTACGGCCGCTCGCCGCAGCAGGAACGGCACGGACGCGAGAAGCCGATGGCGTAGCCCGAATGGCTTGCTTCAATAATCGTCGTTCATGCGCCGCCAGCGCATCCACATCTTCTCGCCGATCATGCAATCGACGCGCGGGGCGTCCTGCGCGTCCTGCACAAGCGTTTTTTCCGGCGGATACGCGGCGATCTCCAGAAGCAGTTTCTGGCGGATGGCCGTCGAAAACTCGCTGACGTCGCGGATCGGCAATGCGAAGGCCCCGGTGCCGCCGATGACGCAATCCTCGTAATAGGCGTCGAGGTTGGGGATCGACATGAAGCCGCGGCCGCTCGACCCTTTCAGGAGGATCGGCAGGCCGTTGATGATGACGCCTTCGGAGACGAGACGGTCGCGCTCCACCGTCACCGGCAGACCCTGATTGTTGGGTCCGTCGCCGGACACGTCGATCACCCGGCGCAGCCCCGCATAGCCGTTGTCGTCGAAGGCGGAGAAGGAAAAGCCGAGCGCACCGGAAATGGAGGTGCGGCGCAGGCGGCCGGTCGTTGTCGTATCGAGCGCGTCCGCAAAGGCATGGGCGGTGGGCGCGTCCCCGATCAAGGTCCACGGCACGATGACCTGCTGCAGGCTCGAACCCGCCCATTCGACATAGGTGACGGCGATGCGCCCCCAGCCGCCGGAACGGATGGCTTTAATCACCTCCGGATCGCGGAAGGCGGCGACATAGCCCGCGCGCTGGAACACCTGCTCGTCGTAATCCATCGACCAGGAGACATCGACGGCGAGCACGAGTTCGAGATCGACGGGCGTGTCATCGGCCGCAAAGGCTTGCGTGCCCGCGCCGGCCAGCGCGAGTGTCAGGCACAGAGACAGGATCGGACGAGGCCGCATGCAAGAAGCATCCGGCATCGGTCGCGTTCGTCCAAATCACATTTGCCGGATTGGGGGGCTCAGCGGAAGCTGCCCACCAAGCGCAGAGAAGACATGCCGGCCCGGCCGCTCGGATTGACAGATGGGGCGGGCCGCCCTCTTTCCCCTTGCAGCGCCCTCCCCCCAAGCGAGCGCAGCATGGAGATCTCCTTGTCCAACGCCTTTCTCTTCGATCTCGACGGCACGCTCGTCGACAGCGTCTATCAGCACGTGCTCGCCTGGCGCGAAGCGCTCGACCATGAAGGCATTGCGCTTTCCGTCTGGCGCATCCACCGCAAGATCGGCATGAGCGGCGGGCTCTTCACCCACCAGCTCCTGCGCGAAATCGACAAGGATGTCGGCCCGGATATGGCCGAGCGCCTGCGCGTCCTGCATGCGGAGGCCTATCAGCGCCTCGTGCATTCGGTCGTGCCGCTGCCCGGCGCTTCGGAGCTTCTCAAGACCTTGAGCGAGCAGAACATACCCTGGGCGATCGCCACCAGCGGGCGGATGGAGACGGCCGGCGCGAATTTGAAGGCGCTCGGCGTCGATCCCGATAAAGCGACCGTCGTCACGCGCGACCAGGTGCGCCACGCCAAGCCCGATCCGGATCTTTTCGTGGAAGCCGCGCGCCGTCTCGACGTGCCGATCGAACGCTCGATCGTCGTCGGCGATTCCATCTGGGACATGCTGGCGGCGGCGCGCTGCCGGGCGCTCGGCGTCGGCTTTCTTTCCGGCGGCTACGGGCAGAACGAGCTCGAACGCGCCGGCGCGCTCCGCGTCTATGAAGACCCCGCCGACCTCCTCCATCACCTCGACGAGGTTGCCTCGCGCTCGACTTGAGGGTGGCTCGGCTTCGCCGGCATGCGGCGGCCGATAGAAGCGCTCTAGGAGCTCTTTTGCGCGGCCGCTGTTCGGTGGCGGTCCCAGACCTCGTGCTCATGGTCGATCGAGCGATCGATCAGTTCGCGCCAGACCGGCTCGGCGATCTTCTCCGAGAGCCCTTGCGTGCGGGCTTCCGCAAGCACCTTGGCGACGACATCCTCGATCCGCCAGGGCAGCCGAACCTCATCGGCGCGCGGTTTGATGCGCCCGGCGGCTTCGATGTAGCGCTGGCGCTCGGCCAGGAGCGTCACGAGGATCCGGTCCAGCCGGTCGATCTCGGCGCGCACCTCATCCATCGTGGTGCAGTCTTCGGGGGGCGTCTGAGCGGTCGGAAAGGTCATGGCGCCCTCTCTACAGCCACCCGAGAAAGCCCGGCAAGACGCTTTCGCCGCCCTACCCCCTGAGCCTCTCATTGTTCGGATCGAACGGGCTCTCCTCGATGATCGTCACGCGCTTGCGCTCGCCGAGAATCTGGATCTCCAGCTCGCCGCCGAGATCGGCCTCTTCGGGCCGGACCATGGCAAGCGCCAGCGAGGTGTCGAGCCGCCAGCCATAGCCGCCAGAGGTGGCGCGGCCGACGAGTTCGTCGGTTCCCGGCTTGAAGATCGGTTCAGAACCCCGCGCATCGGCATCGGTGACGCCTGCGACCTCCATGGTCACGAAGGTCCAGCGGTCGCCCTTCTCGCGGGCCTCCACCAGTTGATCGCGACCGATGAACTGGCCTTTGTTCGGATGCACGAAGCGCTCGAGGCCGCTCTCATAGGCGGTGTATTCAATCGACAGCTCGCGCGGGATGAGCCGGTAGCTCTTTTCGAGGCGCATCGTGTCCATCGCGCGGATGCCAAATGGCTTGATGCCGAATTCTTCGCCGGCCTGCATGAGAAGATCGAAGATCGTGTTCTGCATCTCGATTGGATGATGCAGCTCCCAGCCGAGTTCGCCGACGAAATTGACGCGCAGCGCATGCGCCTGCGCAATGCCGATGTTGACGAAGCGGCCCGACAGCCACGGGAAGGCGGCGTTGGAGAGATCCGCATCGGTGAGTTTTTGCAAAAGCTCCCGCGAGCGCGGGCCGGCGACGACCAGAACGCCCATTTGCGTCGTGATGGGACGCAGACGGACCGTCCCGTCCATCGGCGCGAGCTTCATCAGAACGTCGTGGTCGTGACGCTCATAGGCGCCCGCGGAGACGAGATAGAACCGGTCCTTCGCCCATTCGTAGACGGTGAATTCGGAGCGCACACCGCCAGACGGCGTCAGCAGATGGCAGAGGGCGATGCGCCCGCGCTTTTTCGGGATACGGTTGGCGAAGATCGTTTCGAGCCAGGCGCGCGCACCCGGTCCCCAGACCTCGATCTTGGCGAAGGCCGACATGTCGAGCACGCCGACGCCGTTCGTCACGTTCTTCACCTCTTCGCCGACGAAGGGGAAGTAATTGGAGCGGCGGAAGGACCAGCGTTCGCGGATTTTTCCCGTATGGTCGGCGGGGGGATGATTGTGGCCCGTCAGCGTATCGTCGAGGTCGAGCTCTTCGGCCGGCACTTCGTAGCCCGCAGGCGCGAACCAGTTCGGCCGCTCCCAGCCATAGACGGAGCCGAAGACCGCCCCGAGATCGGCCATGCGCGAATAGCACGGCGCAGTCTTCAGAGGCCGGCCCGCCGCCCGCTCTTCGTCGGGATAATGCATGGTGAAGACGTTGGCGTAGGCCTCTTCGTTCTTCGCCTTGAGATAGCCGCGCGAGGCATAAGGGCCGAAGCGGCGCGGATCGACGCCGGTCAGATCGAGCGAGGGCTCACCTTCGACGATCCATTCGGCGAGCTGCCAGCCGGCGCCGCCCGCCGCCGTGACACCGAAGGAATGCCCTTCGTTCAGCCAGAAATTCTTCAAATCCCAGGCCGGGCCCACCATCGGCGAGCCGTCCGGCGTATAGGCGATGGCGCCGTTATAGACCTTCTTCACGCCGACCTCGCCGAAATAGGGCACACGCGTGATCGCCGTTTCCACATGCGGCATCAACCGGTCGAGATCTTCCTGGAAGAGCTCGTATTCGGAATCGGGATCGGGTCCCTCGACATAGCAGACCGGCGCGCCTTTCTCGTAAGGTCCAAGCAGAAGGCCGCCCGCCTCCTCGCGCATATACCAGGAGGAATCGGATTCTCTCAAAACGCAGAGTTCGGCGCCGCCGCTCCTGCGGAATTCCTGGATCGCCGGGATGGGCTCGGTCACGATATACTGGTGCTCCACCGGGATGACGGGGATTTCGAGTCCCACCATCTCACCGGTCTTGCGCACGAAATTGCCGGTGGCGGAGACGACGTGCTCGGCGTGGATGTCGCCCTTGTCGGTCGTCACGAGCCAGGAATGGTCCGGCTGCTGCTCGAGCGCCAGAACCGTGGTGTAGCGGTTGATCTCGGCGCCGAGATTGCGGGCGCCGCGGGCGAGCGCCTGCGTCAGATCGGCAGGCTGGATATAGCCGTCATCGGGATGGGCGATGGCGCCCAGGATCCCGTCGGTGTCGACGTAGGGCCAGCGCTCCTTGATCTCCTCGGGCGTCATCTCGACGACGTTGACGCCGATCGTGCGCGCCACGCCCGCATAATATTGATACTCGTCCCAGCGGTCCCTGGTGCGGGCAAGGCGCACATTGGAGACTTTGCGGAAGCCGGTATCCATGCCGGTCTCTTCCGCCAGCTCCTGGTAGAAGCGCACGGAGTATTTGTGGATCTGGCCGACCGAGTAGCTCATGTTGAAGAGCGGCAACAGGCCGGCGGCGTGCCAGGTGGAGCCAGAGGTGAGCTCGCGCCGCTCCACCAGAACGACATCCGACCAGCCCTTTTTCGCCAGATGATAGAGGGTCGCCACGCCGACGACGCCGCCCCCGATCACCACCACGCGCGCTTTGTCCCGCATTCCCCGCTCCCTTGAAGTCCCGATCCTCAAAGATGAGCTTAGGGCGCGTCATCGCGCGATCATGGCTCTTCCGCGACACGCCGTAATCTCTGTGAGGCACGCGGGCACGCGCGGCGAGAATGTCGGCTCCCGAAATGTACGGATTTCAGGCGGCGGAGCGGTCTTCGACGGCCTCACCCGGCAGGCCTCCGAAGCGGCGCTCGCGGCGATGGAAGGCAGCGACGGTCTCGGCGAGATCGCCGGCCGCAAAATCGGGCCACATCACCTCGGTGAAGGCGAGTTCGGCATAGGCGCATTCCCAGAGGAGAAAATCGCTTAAGCGTTTTTCGCCGCCTGTGCGCAGGAGGAGATCGACGTCGGGCGATGCCGCGGCTCCCGACATTCGGCGCGCGATCGCCTCCTCGGAGACATCGCCCGCCGCGGCGCAGTTTCTTGCGGCCTCGGCGATCGCCCAGCGGGCGGAATAATCGAAGGCGATGCGCAGATGGAGTTTGCGGCCCGACGCCGTCGCCCGCTCCGCCCTTGAGATCGCGGCGCCAAGCCCGAAGGGAAGCCGGTCGCGCCGCCCGATCACGGAGAGCCGGACATTGTTTTCGACGAGTTCGTCCACCTCGCCGGCGAGATAGTGCCGCAACAGCTGCATCAGCGCCGCCACTTCCGCCTTCGGCCGGCGCCAATTGTCGCTCGAAAAGGCATAGAGCGTCAGCGTGCCGATGCCTTCCGAGGGAGCGGCACGCACCACGCGGCGCACCGTTTCGACCCCGGCCTCATGGCCGGCTTTCCGGGGAAGGCCGCGCGCCGTCGCCCATCGCCCGTTGCCGTCCATGATGATGGCGACATGAAGTCTGTCGTTGCGACTACTTTGCATTACAAAGTCTCCTGGCAAAAAAAGAGAAATCAGGCGAGCTTCGGCCGAAGGTGTCCCTTCGCGCCCTCGCTGTCGGCGGGCTCAGCTTCGTCATCCGCGGCCTCCCCCGGCGCACCAGCCGCATCGCGCACCACCCGCTCGAGAACGGCGAGATATTCGACGAAGCGGCGGCGTCCCTCTGCCGTCATATGGCAGGTGGTGAGCGGGCGCTTGCCCTCAAAGCCCTTGGCGAGGCGCACGAGCCCCGCCTCTTCAAGCACCTGCAAATGCCGGCTCAGATTGCCGTCCGTTAGCCCGCAAAGCTTCTTGAGATCGGCGAAAGCGAGGCCCTTCGGATGCGTGGCGAGCGAGGTCAGGACGCCGAGCCGCGCCTTTTCGTGGATCACCCGGTCGAGCCCTTCATAGGAATAGGGCGCGGCAGGACGGGCGGAGGCGCCTTTCGTCTCAACCATCGGCCTCTCCCGGCGCGAAATAGAGGATCGCGGCGATCGCCACCTGGCCGACCGAAAAGGGGATGCCCATCATCCAGGGCGACAGATGCGGGCCTTCGCTCGCAAGCGCGAAGACGACGAAGCCCGAAACGAAATACCAGACCCCGGCGAGGTGGATGCCCTTCGGCAACGACCGGGCCGAGGCGAAAACCCCGAGACTGACGAAGACGAGCCACAGGCCCGGCAGCATCCACAGGGCCTGCGGCGCGACGCGCGCGATGGCGAGCGTGAGAAGTGCTCCCGCCGCGCCCGCCGGCAGAAATTGCTGCACGGCATTGTAGAGCATGGCGTCGGCGAGACCGGCATGATGGCGCCGGGTGCGCACCGCCATCTCCACTCCGATGATGATCGCCGAAATCACGGCCGTGACGATCCATCCGCCGAAAAAGGCGATGGGATGAGCAAGCGGCGGGCCGATCAGAACCTCTTGCGCCGCCGCCATCAGAAAGGCGAGGACGCCCGTCGTCGCGAGCGCACCCGGGCCAAACCCACGGAACGCCGTCGCCGCCGCCATCTGGTTGCGGATCGCATCGATATCGGCAAGTGCCTTTTGAAGGTCGCGCACCAGCGCCTCCGACTAACTCTGCATTGCAAAGTATATGGACTTGCAAAGCGACGCAAGGTTCCTCTTCTCCCACGCGCGTCCGGCATCATTCAGAACGTCCTCACGACCAAAGCGAGAAGGCAGAAGCCCGATCGAAACATTGCCACCCGAGTGCTCTCCCTGGGCGACCAAGTCATCCTCGCTCCCCTCATCAGTGATTGCGAGCTGAGAGGAAGAAGAACGAAACGGAAAAGCTGGTCCCGAGGCATCTTTTCTGCAATGCTATTCCCGCATCATGCCGGAACAGGGTGGCGCCGCATGAACAAGCAGGATCTCGTTGCCGAGGTCGCACAACGGACGGGACTTTCAATGGTCGCGGCCGGCAAGGTGGTCGATGCAGTCTTCCGCGAGATGCGCGAACGCCTCGCCGCCGGAGAGAAAGTCGACCTTTTCGGCTTCGGCAGCCTTACCGTGGTCGCGCGCGCCGCTCGCATGGGCCGCAATCCCCGCACCGGCGCCAGGCTCGATATCCCAGCCACAAACTCGGTTCGGTTCTCCGCCGCCAAAAGCGTGAAGGAAGCCCTCGGGGGAACACGCAAGTCCGCGCTCGCCGGCGATCCGGTGAACCGTGCCCCGGGTCTATCGGGCAAGCCGGTCACCCCGGCGCCCGGGCTTCCGGGCGATCCGATCACCAGCGCTCCTGGCACTGGCGGGGGGCGCACGGGCGGCACGCGCAGGCGCGAACGCTGAGAACCGGTGGAGGCGGCATGCTCGGCAAGCTTCCCGACCTGATCGACAAGGCCTTCTTCATCGGATACTTCCTGCCGGCCGCGATCCTTGTCGGCGGCATCGAGCTATGCCTCCATGCCTTCGGTGTCCTGCCGGCCTTCCTCGCCGTCGAGAAAATCTCAGATTTCTTCGACGCGGTCGTTTTGATCGCAGCCGTCTGGCTCCTCGCCATCCTGCTCCTCGCGCTCAACCGCACCCTGCTGCGCCTCATGGAAGGCTATGTGCACGTCTTCCCCTTCACGTTGATGGAATTCTGGAAACGAACAGCTTTCCGATATGACGTGAAGCCGGTGCTCGACCTGCAGGCGGAGATCGACGCGGCCGCGCAGTATGGCAGGCCCGCACCCGATTATCCCTCAGATCATTCGGAGCGGCTGCGCAGAGCTGCGGAAGACTATCCGCATGCGCAGGAGCACGTGCTCGCCACGCGCTTCGGCAATGTCTTCCGGGCGCTCGAAGTGCATTCGGCCGTCATCTATGGGCTCGACGCCATTCCGGCGTGGCCGCGGCTGGAATCCGTCATCCCGGAGAGCTTCTCCAAGCTCATCGACGAAGCGAAGGCGCAGCTCGATTTCGCCGTCAACACGTTCTATGCCGGCCTTGTCATCCTCGGTCTCTACGGCGGGCTCGCCGCTTGGAGCCAAGAACTGCCTGCCTGGTGGCTGCCGCCGCTCGCGCTTCTCGTCGCCATCATCGCCCGGCACATGTCGCTCGACGCGCTCCACCAATATGGCGACTATGTGAAAGCCTCCTTCGACCTCTACCGCCCGGAGCTCGCAAACCGGCTCGGCCTGTCTCTGCCCGACAATGCCAAGGACGAGATACGCATGTGGACGCTCGTCAGCCAGTATCTCATCTACCGACACCACGGCACCTATGCGGCGCTCGACGAGTTCCGCAGGAAGGGCGAAAACGGCGCCGGCTGAAGCCTTAGGGCCTTCTCATTCGGCGAGCTCGACCAAAGCGCGCTCGATGTCTCTGTCGGAGATGACTTCCACCTCCTCGAATTCGCGCAAGCCCACCTCCTGCGTGAACTGGAACTGCAGATCGGTGAGTTTTTGCGTGCACGCCTGGTCCTCGGAGGCACGCGCCGTCGTCACGCGAATCTTCAGGACGCGGGCGATGCCCGCCGTCTCGCTCTCCCCCTCACCGACCGCTTCCGCCGTCGCGACCTGGCAAGGCTCCGGCGCCGTGATCAGGCCGCGCACGCGGAGCGTCGCCGGGGAGGAATCGGGCGTGTCCTCCAGCGTCGCCTGCACGCTCGTCAGTTCGCCGACTTCGTGCGCCCCGCTGAGATTCGACTGGGCCGCCGCCCATGCCGGAAACATAGCCACAGAAAGGCTCAAAAAGGTCGCGGCGGCTGCAGGCTTCATTCTCGTCTCCGAACTTGTTCTCATGCGCGCAAGGTGGCACGCCTCACCGGGTCGTGCCAGGCTCGGCCCTGGCACGCCGAACGGGCGAGGTTCTGCAACGTTCCCTCGCTCACCGCTCTCGCCTCGTCTTTTTCAGCCTCCGGACACGTCCATGCTCCTTTCAAATCGCGACATCGTCGAGCTGACGGAATGGCGGCGAAAACTCCACCAGCGGCCGGAAATCTCCGGCGAGGAGGAGAAGACCGCCGCGGAAGTCTCAGCCTTTCTCGCAGCGACGAAGCCCGACCGGCTCATGACGGGGCTCGGCGGGCATGGGCTCGCGGCCTTCTATGAATCCGGCCGGCCCGGCCCTACGCTCATGTTCCGCTGCGAGCTCGATGCACTGCCGATCGTGGAATGCACGGAAGCGCCACACCGCTCGCAGATTTCCGGCAAAGGCCATCTTTGCGGCCATGACGGACATATGGCGATCCTCGCCGGCGTCGCGCGCGGCCTTGCCTGCCGCCGGCCCGAAAGCGGCCGCGTCGTTCTCCTCTTCCAACCGGCGGAAGAGACCGGCGCGGGCGCGGCCGCCATCCTCGCCGATCCGCGCTTTGCCGAGATCGCGCCCGATTTCGCCTTCGCGCTGCACAATTTTCCGGGCCTCCTCCTCGGTCACGTCGCACTGAAGGAAGGGGCCGCCGCCTGCGCCTCGCGGGGCATGAAAATCACCCTCACCGGTCGCACCGCGCATGCCTCGCAGCCCGAGACCGGCATCTCCCCGATGCCGGCCGTCGCGCGGCTGATGCCGGCGCTGACGGCGCTCGCGGCGGGTGGCACACTCTCTGAGGATTTCTCGCTCGTCACCATCACCCATGCGGCGATGGGCGAGCCGGCTTTCGGCATCGCCCCCGGCGAGGCTGAGATTTTTGCAACCCTGCGTACGCTTGAGGACGCGCGCATGGAGGCGCTCGTTGCCCGTGCCGAGGATGTGATAGCGGAGACGGCAGGCGCTTTCGGCCTCTCCTTCGACATCGTCTATGAGGACGTCTTCTTCGCCTCAGACAACGATCCCGACGCGGTGGCGCATCTGCGCCAGGCGCTCGACCATGAGCGGATTTTCCATTCTCCCGGCGAGCCGATGCGCGCCTCGGAAGACTTCGGGCGTTTCGGCGCAAGCGCGAAATCCGCCCTCCTCTTTCTCGGCGCCGGCGAGACGCATCCGCCCCTGCACGATCCCGAATACGATTTCCCGGACGATCTCATCGCCATCGGCGCGCGGATCTTTCTGCGCACGGCCTATGACATTCTGGGCTGAAGATCCGTTGCCCGCGCGACGATGGCACCGTTGACAGGCCCACGCAGCGATTTACCACGGTCAGCGCATAGCCGCCGAGGTTCCATGCTCGATTCGTCCGTGACATCTGCCCGCGCGACGGGCACGCCCAAAACAGGCGCGCCGGAAAACGACACCCCATGAACGGCCGCGTCACAGACATGGCCGACAACGCAGAATTGCAGCGCCTCGCCGGACGGCTGAAGCCGCTGCTCTTCCTGCGCGGCATGGAGGGAAAGCGCGTGCGGCTCGCCGTGCTTCTCATCCGCCCGTTCATGCCGGAACTTCCAAACCTCGTCACGCGCAATGGTGCCGTGGAGCCGGAGCTTCTCCTGTCGCGCTACGGCCTCCTCGCACTGCGCTACACCTTCACCTTGCCGGTCGGTGCGGACGTCCAGAAAGCCGCGTGGTACGAGCTCGAAGGCACGCGCTACGTCGTCAACACCGCCTATGACGGCGATCTCGCCGTTGCCTTCGTCTCCTGCAACGGCCAGGAGGAAGGCGACCGGCAACGGCCGGAAGAAAGCCGCAACGTCCTCTGGGCGCGCCTCGACCAGGCGCATGCGCAAGAGCCGTTGCATCTTCTCCTGCATGGCGGCGACCAGATCTATGCCGACGAGATCCTCGAGACGCACCCCCTGACGCGCGAATGGGGCCGCGAGCGCGGCGATCCGGGCGCCAATGCCGGGGCGGAAGTGCCGGAGGTCGTCGCCACGCTGCGCCGGGTTTTGTTGCAGCGCTATCTCGAGCTCTACGGCCAGCCCGCCATTGCCGACATTCTCTGCCGCGTCCCCTCGCTGGCCATGTGGGACGACCATGACATCTGCGACGGCTGGGGCTCGCTGCCGGACAAGAAACTCGATTCACCCGTCGGCAACGCCGTCTTCGCGGTGGCACGCGAGCACTTCCTGCTCTTCCAGATGGGCGCGGTCGAAGGGGCCTTGCCCGAAACCTGTCTCGACGCTTCCGGCACCTCGCTCACCTGGCGTGTCGAGATGCCCGGCCTGACGCTGGTCGCACCGGATCTGCGCTCGGAGCGACGGCGCGACCGGGTCATGGGGCCTGCCGGATGGCGCGCGCTCACAACCGCGCTCGGCGAGGCCGAGGGCAGCCGCATCCTTTTCCTGTCGAGCGTGCCCGCGCTCGGCCCCCGATTGTCGCTAATCGAGCCCGTCATGCGGATCACGCCGATCGCGGAGAAATACGAGGACGATCTGCGCGATCAGTGGCAAAGCCGCACGCATCGCGAGGAATGGTGCAAGTTCCTGCGCACGCTGCTTGCCGCGCATGAGCGAGACGATACGCGCCTCACGGTTCTTTCCGGCGAGATCCATCTTGCAACGCGCGGCACGCTCGCGTCCGATACCGGCGAGCTCCATCAGCTCGTCGCCTCCGGCATCACCCATCCGCCGCCGCCGAAAGCCTATGCGGCCACCCTCGGCGCACTTGCAAGCCTCGGCTCCGCTCCCTTGAAAGAGCATCCGATCAAGCTCCTGCCGCTCCCCGGGAAAAGCGCGATCTACACGGCGGAGCGCAACTATCTCATGCTCGCCCGCCGACACGGTGCCTGGGAAGTCTGGTGGGAGCTTGAATCCGGGCCGACGGAAAAGCTCGTCATCTGAGGCGGGCGGATTGCTCGATCCGCCCATGCGCTCGCCGGCCATCTCCTATGTCCGGCGGGGTTTTTCCTCGCGGCGCTCCGGAACCCACCTAAATCCGACCTGACGGGCGACCCTCGGCAGCCGGAGGCAGCGCCTCTGCGCCAGGCGCGTCGGCAGACAGGAAAGGACGAACATGCCCATCGATCCGCAAGTCGAGAAAGTGCTCCAACGCATGGCGAAGGCCGGCGGGCCGCCTCTGCACGAGATGAACGTCGCGGAGATGCGTGCCACGCAAGGGGTGCTGCAGCACACATTCGGCGGCCCGATCATCGATATGGCGGAGGTGAAAGACGTGGCGGCCGACGGGCCGACCGGACCGATCCGGCTCAGGCTCTACAGGCCGCACGGCGTCGACGACACCGGGCCCGCCATCATCTATCTGCATGGCGGCGGCTGGGTACTCGGCACGCTCGACACGGCGGACACGCTCTGCCGACGCATGGCCGACACCGCCCGCTGCCGGATCGTTTCCGTCGATTACCGCCTCGCCCCGGAAAACCCGTTTCCAGCAGGCCCGGAGGATGCGATCGCCGCCACGCGCTGGATCGGCGCCCATGCCGTCGAGCTCGGCATCGATGCGAACCGGCTTGCGATCGCAGGCGACAGCGCTGGCGGCAGCCTCGCCGCCGTTACCACGCTGGCGCTTCGCCAAGAGGCGCCGCAGCTCGCCTTCCAGGTGCTTCTCTATCCCGCCACCGACAACAGCGAGGCCTCCAATTCGCGCCCCTCGCGCATCGCCAATGCGAAGGCGCCGCCGCTCACGCTCGAAGACATGATCGCGCTCGTCACCCATTACCTGCCGAACGTCGAGACAGGGCTCGACTGGCGCGCCTCGCCGCTTCTCGCCGAAGACCATCACGGCCTGCCGCCAGCCCTCATCGTCACCGGCGGTCACGATCCCCTGCTCGATGACGGCGCGGCCTATGCGCAAAAGCTCCGCGATGCCGGCGTCGAGGTCCTGCACCGCCATTTCCCCGGGCAGGTCCATGGCTTCATGGAGCTCGGCGGCGTCGTCGATGCCGTCGGCGAGGTCATGGAGACGATCGCACTTCTCGCCAGGCAGCGCTTCTAGGAGAGCCCGCTTGCCTCAGCGTCCGTAGACCAGAATGTGGTTGTTCGCCGGCATCTCGATCTTGTCGACCGGCTTCAACCCATTCTCGCCGGCAAGGACGCAGAGCGCCTGCACGTCGCGCAGACCCCATTCCGGGTTGGCCGCCCGCAATTGCGCGTCGAATTCGGCATTGCTCTCGCTCATGGCGCCGTCATGGGCGAACGGGCCGTAGATGAAGAGAAGCCCGTCGTCAGCGAGATAACGGCCGGCGCCCGCCATCAAATGTCCCGAGACCACAAAAGGTGTCACATGCAGGATGTTGATGGCGAGGATGGCGGCAAGTTCTGCTGGCGGCCGCCCTGTCGCGCCGCCGTCTTCGCCGAGCCGCCAGCTCTCGCAGAGATTAAGATCGACGACGTCGCGCAAATTGGGCTGCGGGTTGAGCGCCGCCCAGGCGGCGGTGCTCGCCCGATGCGCGTCATCCATGTCGGAAGGCCAGAAGGTCAGATGCGGAAAGGCCTTGGCGAAGCCGACAATGTGCTGGCCTGAGCCGGAGCCCACTTCCAGAACGTCGCCTGAGCGCCTCTCCAGAAACGGCGTCAGCGCCGCGCGGATCGGCACGTGGTTCTTGTGGAAGGAACGCGTGTCGAGGCGTTTGTCGCCCGCGGCCACGGGGCTCGTGCTTTGACGGCCAGGGATGAAATCGGTCATTTCCGGAAAATAGAGAAGGCGGGCGGCCGCGACCATACGGCCCGCCGTCGCGGGAGGCTCAGCCTTGGAGGATTGCCGCCCCGATCTCCGGGCGTCCCGCTTTCCTCGAGGCCGCGATCACCGTGTTCGCCATCAGCATGGCAATGGTCATCAGCCCGACGCCACCAGGCACGGGCGTAATGGCACCGGCGACCTCCGCCGCCTCGCCGAAATCAACATCGCCGACGAGCCGCGTCTTGCCCTCGCCCTTCTCCGGCGCGGGAATGCGGTTGATGCCGACGTCGATGACGGTCGCACCCGGCTTCACCCAATCGCCCTTGATCATCTTCGGCCGTCCGACGGCCGCGACCAGAATATCGGCGGAGCGGCAGACGGATGGCAGATCGCGCGTCCTGGAATGGGCAATGGTCACCGTGCAGTTTTCCGCAAGGAGGAGGTGCGCCACCGGCTTGCCGACGATGTTGGAGCGGCCGACGACGACGGCGTTGAGCCCGCTCAGATCGGGCGTGACCGATTTCGCCATGACGAGACAGCCCGCCGGCGTGCAGGAGACCAGCGCTTCGTCGGCCAGGCCCGAAACGAGCCGGCCCACATTGATCGGCGAAAGCCCGTCGACATCCTTGTCCGGATCGATGGCCGCGATCACCGCCTTCTCCGAAATATGCTTCGGCAGAGGAAGCTGCGCCAGGATGCCATGGATCTTCGGGTCGGCATTGAGCCGCGTGATCAGGGCGAGAAGCTCGGCCTCGCTCGTTGCCTCCGGCAGGCGGTGCGTCTCGGAATGAAAGCCGCATTCCTCCGCCTTCAGCCCCTTGTTACGGACATAGACCTGGCTTGCCGGATCCTCGCCGACGATGACGACGGCAAGCCCCGGCTTCACGCCGGTTTCCGCTTCGAGCGTCTCGCGCGCCGCCTTCACTTTGTCGATGGTCTGCGGTGCGATCACCTTGCCGTCGATGATGTGAGCTTTGGGGTGCGCTTGGGGCTCGGACATATGCTTCTCCGTCAGGGGCGCGCTCAAGGCGCGTGAGGGCCTGATAGCGTGCACACATCGCGAGCGCAAAGGGGCCTTTCGGCGAGGGCCCAGGAGCTGCACCCAGCCTCAAAAACGAGTCTCATAGAAAAAGGCCGCCGCCGGTTTGCCGGCCGCGGCCTGTCTGGTTTTCCGCCCCCGATCTTGCGAGGAATCTTGGAGAAGATCCCGACCGAGAGGTGCTGGCTCAGGCGAGCGTCAGATACGGCGCCCGCGAATGCCGCCGAAAATGGCCGAGATAAGGAAGAGGATCACGGCGACGAAGAAGATAATCTTGGCAATGCCCACAGCCGTACCGGCAATACCACCAAATCCAAGCACCGCAGCGATCAGCGCGATAACGAGAAAGGTCAAAGCCCAACCGAGCATGACAAATACTCCTGTCTTCCGCGCCAATAGGCGCTTTCGGGACAGATAACGCGGAAGAACGTGTTCGGTTCAATTGCACGCTTGAAAAAGTTTGCTGCCTCGCAAGAGGGCGAGACGTCACAGGCCGCGCAAAAGCAGGGCCTGGGCCAGAATCAATGTCTTGACGTCGTTGATCCCCGCTTCCCGCACCAGGGCGAAAAGCCGATCGAGCGACATCTCCACGACCTCGATCGCCTCGCCTTCCTCGTCCTTGCCGCCGCCCGCATTCTTGCGGTCTTGCGGGCGGTAGGGCGCGAGAAAGAGATGCGCGAATTCGGTCAGGCAGCCAGGGGCGGGATAGACGCTTGCCACATGCTCCGCCTTTTCGAGCTTCACGCCGAGCTCTTCTTCCGCCTCGCGCAACGCCGCTTCCGCAGGCGTCTCGCCCGGGTCGATGATCCCGGCGCAGGCCTCCATGATGAAGCCGCCTTCGGGGCGCTCGGCAAGTGGCGCCCGCCATTGGTTGACGAGCAGGACCGTGCGGCGTTCGGCATCATAGGGAAGAAGGCTCGCCGCATCGCCATGGTCGATGACTTCGCGCTTATGGGTCTGCGGCGAAAGCCCGGTCACGGTCAGCTCGTCCATCCGGTTCCAGCCGTCATAGACGCGGCGGCGCTCGACGATTTCTGGCAGCGGTTTCTTCATGGTGGTCCGATGCTGGGCTGTGCGTTGAGGAGACTTTTGCCGCGGCATGGACGATTGCAGGGGGAGCGGCAAGGGCGAAAGCCGGAAAAGGCGGAGCAAATTCCGCGAAATCGCAGGCAAACCGCGGCTTCCTGCCTTTTCGTCGGCTTATTTCGTCTCTACATGCGGCAGCGAGATGCAAGGAGCCTGTGATGCAACGTGAGGGCGCCGCAGTCGTGCGGCTCGAAGATTACCGACCGACCGATTACGCCATCGACACTGTCGATCTCGATTTCCGCCTCGATCCGACGGCCACGCAGGTCACTGCGTCTCTGGCGCTTCGTCGCCGCGAGCCCTCCCCCACACAGGCCCAAAAGACACAGGCCGAAAACCCGCCCCTCATTCTCGACGGCGACGGGCTGAAACTGAAGCAAGTCTTCGTCGATGGCCGCACGCTCAGCGCCGACGAATACGAGGCGAGCCCGGACCGCCTCACCCTGCACACGCCGCCGCACGAGCCCTTCACGCTCAAGATCGTCACCGAGATCGATCCGGAGAACAACACGGCCCTGATGGGGCTTTATCGATCGAGCGGCGTCTACACGACGCAATGCGAGGCGGAAGGCTTCCGTCGCATCACCTATTTCTACGACCGGCCCGACGTGCTGGCCGTCTACACCGTGCGTATGGAAGCGCCGCGGGCGCAAACGCCCGTCATGCTCTCCAACGGCAATCTCATCCAAAGCGGCCCGGTGGATGGCAGCAACCGCCATTACGCCGTCTGGCACGACCCGTTTCCGAAGCCCTCCTATCTCTTCGCCCTCGTTGCCGGCGACCTCGGCTCCATCCACGACGAATTCGTCACCACGTCCGGCCGGCGCGTGCGCCTCGGCATCTTTTGCGAGCACGGCAAGGAAGAGCGCTGCCGCTATGCCATGGATGCGCTGAAGCGCTCCATGCGCTGGGACGAGGAAGTCTTCGGACGCGAATACGATCTCGACGTCTTCAACATCGTTGCCGTGTCCGACTTCAACATGGGCGCGATGGAGAACAAGGGCCTCAACGTCTTCAACGACAAATACGTGCTCGTCGATGCGGAGACCGGAACGGACATGGATTACGCCCATGTCGAAGGCGTGATCGCCCACGAATATTTCCACAACTGGACCGGCGACCGCATCACCTGCCGCGACTGGTTTCAGCTCTGCCTCAAGGAAGGCCTGACGGTCTTCCGCGACCAGGAATTCTCCTCAGACATGCGTTCGCGCCCGGTCAAACGGATCTCCGACGTGATCGGCCTGCGTCAGGCGCAGTTTCCGGAAGATGCCGGCCCGCTCGCCCATCCGGTGCGGCCGACCGCCTACCGCGAGATCAACAACTTCTACACGGCGACCGTCTACGAGAAGGGTGCCGAAATCTGCCGCATGCTGAAGCTCGTCCTGGGCGATGAGGGATTCCGAGCCGGCATGGACCTTTATTTCGAGCGCCACGATGGCGGCGCCGTCACCATCGAGGACTTCATCGAGTGCTTTGCCGAGGCGACCGGCAAGGATCTCACCCAGTTCTCGCTCTGGTACCATCAGGCTGGTACGCCGAAAGTGACGCTCCGCCACGCTTATGATGCACAAAGCGAGACGCTGTCGCTCAGCCTTGCCCAGGAGCTGCCGCAGACGCCGGACAACAAGCCGAAAGCGCCGCAGCTTATCCCGCTTTCCTTCGGCCTCGTCGGCCCCGACGGTCAGGATCTGTCCTGGGACGACGTCGATGCCCCGGCCGGCCTCGGCGATGGCGGCAAGGAGGCGCTCGGGCGCGGTCTCATCCTTCTCTCCGAAAAGGAAGTGAACCTCACATTCCGCGGTGTGCGTGCCGAAGCCGTCCCCTCGGTGCTGCGCGGATTTTCCGCGCCCGTTCATCTTGAGGCCGATCTCACCGACGACGACCTCTTTTTCCTGGCACGCCAGGACACGGACGCCTTCAACCGTTGGGAAGCGCTGCAAAGTCTGGCCCGGCGCGCCATCCTCTCGGGCTATCAGGCGCTTGCGAGCGGCGGTGCCGCCTCATTCGATCCGAGACTTGCGGCGGCCTTCGCGGAACTTGCCGAGAACACCGATTTCGACCCGGCCTTCCGCGCGCTCGCCCTCGCTTTGCCGTCCGAAAACGAGATCGCCCAGCTGATCGCCAAAGATGTCGATCCCGACATCGTCTACGAGACGCGGCAGGCGCTTGCCGGCTTCATCGGCGAGAAGGTGGCCGACCGCATCGTCGAAGCCGCAAAGCGCGAGCCCGCCATGCCGGCCTATTCGCCCGATGCCGACAATGCCGGGCGGCGCGCCCTCACCTTCGCCGCATGGCGCTATCAGATCGCCGCCGGCAAGGCGCGCGGTCAGGACGAAGGCGTGGAAGTGCGCAAATCGTTCGAGACGGCGACCAATCTCACCGAGCGTCTCGCAGCGCTCCGGCTTCTCGTGCACGAAAACCTCACCGGCGCCTCGGCCGCGCTCGACGCCTTCTTCGAACGCTACCGCGACAATCCGCTCGTCCTCGACAAGTGGTTTGCCGTGCAGGCGATGCAGCCCGGCCACGACACGCTTAAAAAGGTCGAGGCCCTCACCCAGAATCCGGCGTTTTCCTGGAAGACGCCGAACCGCGTCTATTCGCTGGTGCGCACCTTCGGGGCCGGCAATCCAACGGCTTTCAACCGTCCCGACGGCGCCGGCTATCATTTCCTCGCCAATGCGATCGCCGATCTCGACAAGAGCAACCCTTCGGTCGCGTCGCGGCTCGCCACCTGCTTCCGCAGCTACCGGCTGCTCGAACCGGGGCGTCGCACGCATGCGGAGGCCGCTTTGCGGGCACTCTCCGACCGTCCGGATCTATCCACGGACGTGGCCGACATCGTCATTCGCACGCTGGGGTAGAAGCTGATCTTGCTGCGGGTCTGGACAATCTGATTCGGTAAGATTCAAATGAGGTGATTCGGGGGTGCGGCTGCCCCCAAATCACTGGAGGTCATGCATGGCGCGGGCTCATCAAGCCATCGCGTCCGCGTTCAGGCGTCTGCCCAATGTGAGACGTCTCGACCGGCAAGCGCTGGCGGGCCATGCGCGCCTCTTCATCCACCCTGCCTATGCGCGGCTGGTGCGGGCGGAGCCGCTGATCCGCCGCCTCATCCCATTCCTCATCGTCCTCTTCATCGTCACGCTCGGAATGATGCGGATCGTGGTGTTGAGCGATGCGCGCGGCGATATCGAGAACAAAGCCAAGCTGACGCTCGGCCTGCTCGCAAGCTCGATCGCCACCAATCTCGAAGAAATGCGCGGGCAGATGCCCGCAACGGCGATGTCGGAGACCTATCACGGCATCCTGGCGAACGCTCTGCCGCCGGGCGCGGAGGATTCCGGGCGCGTCACCGTACTTGCCGACCCTCTCGGCAAGATCGTCGCGGTGGATCCCTATGCGGTCGAACTCGTCGGCCGCTCGCTCGACGACCTTCTCGGCGCCGGCCAGCCACTCACCACGCTCGGCGAGCGTGCGGGCGTTCTTTCCATCCGCCTGCCGGATGGAAGCGACGTGCTTGCAACCGTCCATCATATCGGCGAGGCGACCGGCTCCGTCGCCATCTACCAGCCGCTCTCCGCCGTTTTCGCCAATTGGCGCAGCCGGGTCTCCCGCGAGGCCACCGTCTTCGTCGGCACCTCGATCATCCTGTCGATCCTCGGCTTCGCCTATCAGGCGCAGACGACGCGCGCGGAAGAGGCCGACTATATCTACAGCGAAACGCAGAACCGCGTGCATATGGCGCTGATGCGCGGCCGGTCGGGGCTGTGGGACTGGGATCTGTCGCGCGGGGCGATCTTCTGGTCGCCTTCGATGTACGACATCGTCGGACTTCCCGCGATCAACAACCTCCTTTCCGCCGGAGAAGTGTCGTCGCGCATTCATCCCGAAGACGGCGACCTCATCGAAATGGCGAACGCCCTCATCCAGGCCGAGGGCGCGCAGATCGACCGCGAATTCCGCATGCGCCACGAATCCGGTCGCTGGATCTGGGTCCGCGTGCGCGGCGAAGTGGTGCGCGATGCCGATGGCCCGCATTGGATCGGCATCGCCGTCGACGTAACGGAATCGAAGCTCGCCGCAGAAGCCTCCCGCACCGCCGACCTCCGCCTGCACGATGCGGTGGAGGCGATTTCGGAAGCTTTCGTCTTGTGGGATGCTTCCAACCGCCTCGTCCTGTGCAATTCCAAGTACCAGGAGCTCTACCAGCTCCCGGACAATCTGGTGCGGCCCGGCACCGCTTATGCCGATGTCGTGGCAAGCGGACGGCGGCCGCAATTTGCAAGCCTCCTGCCCGCCGCCGAAAGCCCGCAGCTCGGCGGCCGCTCCGTGGAGGCGCGCATCGAGGACGGGCGCTGGCTGCAGATCAACGAGCGACGCACCAAGGATGGCGGCTTCGTCTCTGTCGGCACCGACATCACCGCCTTGAAGCAGCATGAAGCGCAACTTCTGGAAAACGAGCGCAAACTGACGGCCACCGTCGCCGATCTCCGGGGCTCGCGCCAGCAGCTCGAGAAGCAGGCGCAGCAGCTCGTCGAGCTCGCCGAAAAATACGCCCTGGAGAAGGAGCACGCCGAGGAGCTCTCCCGCGTGAAGTCGGAATTCATGGCCAATGTCAGCCACGAGCTCAGAACGCCGCTCAACGCCATCATCGGCTTTTCCGAAATGATGCAATCGGGCGCCTTTGGTCCGCTCGGCAACGAGAAATACGAAGAGTATTGCGCCGATATCCGCGATTCCGGCGGCTATCTTCTCAGCGTCATCTCCGACATTCTCGACATGGCGCGCCTGGAATCGGGACGCATCTCGCTTGATCCGAGCGAGGTCGATCTGTTCGAACTCGCCGAAGAGGTCGTCGCAAGCCTCAGCAAGGAAGCCGCCGAAAGCAACATCGACATCCGCCTGGACGTGGAGAAGGACTTCCGGCTCGATGCCGACCGTAAGGCTTTGCGTCAGGCCCTGCTCGCCGTCGTGTCCAACGGCGTGAAATTCACTCCCACCGACGGCAAAGTGAAGATCAGCGCCCGCAGGCGCGGCGGCGAAGCGCTGATTGCGGTGGAAGACACCGGCATCGGCATTCCCAAAAAGGCTCTCGAGCGGCTCGGCCGGCCCTTCGAACAGGTGGCCCGCCAGATGACGCGCGACCACAAGGGTTCAGGTCTCGGCCTCGCCATCACCCAGTCGATCGTGCAGTTGCACGGCGGCGCGATGCGCATCGATTCCTCCGAGGGCGTCGGCACCCGCGTCACGCTTTCTCTGCCGCTGCACCAGCAGCAGACCGCCAACGCCGCCTGAGACAAAAAGGCGCCCGCCAGCCCGCGACGTTCCGCCCGCCGATCAAGGCTTAATCCTGCGGCCGCGATCCTTATATGCAAGTTGCATCATGTGATCCCCGCAACAGCAAGGCAGGCCGTTGGAATTTCACCATTTGCGCAGCCTCGTCGGCGTTGCCGAGACCGGCTCGATCTCACGCGCGGCAGAGCATCTCGCCACCAGCCAGCCGGCCGTCAGCGCGCATATCAAGCAGCTCGAGGAAGAGCTGGGCTTTGCCCTCTTCGAACGCTCCTCGCAGGGCATGCGGCTCACCGCGGCAGGGGCCGAAATGCTGGTGCGGGCGCGGGCCGTTCTCAAAGCGCGAGCCGAATTCCTGGATCACGGCCGCTCGCTCGGGGGCACTCTCAAGGGCGTCATCAGCCTCGGCATCTCGCCCTGCGCCTGCGAGCACCGTCTGGCGGGCCTCATCGCCGGCATGGCGCTGGCGCATCCGCTCACCCGGCTCGATATTTGCGAAGCCTCCTCGACGGATATCCTGGAACGCATCCGCTCCGGAGAGCTTCTGGCGGGCTGCGTTTCCACCGAGCCCGATCTCGAAGCCGGGCTTGCCGCGGTGGAGATCGACACGATCGTGGTGCGTGCTGCGATCCCGAGCACCTGGGAGGAGCGGCTCACGGGCGCCGACAGCCAGGCGCTCTCCGAAATTCCCTGGCTTCTGCCGCCCCCCGGCACCCAGTGCCGCAGGCTCGCCGAAGCGATCCTGCGCCAGCGTGACATCCATCCGCAGGCGATCGCCGGCACGGTTCCAGAAAAGACGGCGCGCGAACTCATTGCGGGCGGCATGGCCGGCGGCTTTCTCCACATCTCCGCCTGCTCGGCGGAAACGCCCGGCATCTCCTGGCTGTCCGATATGGAAGGCCGGGCGGCGCAGCGCCTCGTCTATGCGGACCGCAAACCCCAGAACGCGCTTCTCACAGGACTTCTCGACGTCGCACGCAGCGCTTTGCCTCAGCCTTCGAGGGTACCCTCGCAAAAGCTGAGTATGCCCCTCTGATATTACTATTTCTGCGTTCGTCAGCACTCACCTACATTGAGTTTGCCGGACCATCGGATGGCTTGCGGCGGCGGCTGTACCGACACGACCTCGTCCCCACACCGTCGTTGACACGCTCTCCGAAGGGCCGGCGTCCTTTTTATCGGCAAGGGAGCATTTCCATGACCGCAGCTGTAACGAGCGGAGGCGGCGAGCCTACGCGACGCGACTTCATCGTCGTCGCGACCGGCGCCATGACGGTCGCGGCTGTCGGCGGCCTCGCCTGGCCGTTCATCGACCAAATGAACCCCGACAGTTCGGCGCTGGCGCTGGGCTCCATCCAGGTCGACGTATCTGGCATGGAAGTCGGCCAGTCGATCACCGTCATGTGGCGCGGCAAGCCGGTCTTCATCCGCTACCGCACTCCGGAAGAGGTGGCGGCTGCGCGCGACACACCGCTTTCGGACCTGAAAGATCCGGTGGCACGCAATGAAAATCTCGAAGCCGGAGCACCGGCGACGATGGAAAACCGCAGTCCAGCGGGCCGCGAAGAATTCCTCGTGATGATCGGCATCTGCACCCATCTCGGCTGCGTGCCGACCGGTGAAGCGGGCGAATTCGGCGGCTGGTTCTGTGCCTGCCACGGCTCCGTCTACGACACGGCGGGCCGTATCCGCCACGGACCGGCGCCGCGGAACATGGATATCCCGATCAACAGTTTCGTCGACGACGCGACGATCAAGATCGGCTGACGGCTTTCGTCTTGGGCGGCGCTCCACCCCCCGGTGCCGCCTGCTTTTTTCCGGTCAGGCCTCGCTTTCAGGCGCCGTCGCCCTCGTCGGACGCCTGAGAGCGCTCCTGGCGCAAAAGCCCGTCGAAGATCTTGTGCACCTCGGCCTGCGCCCGATCGAGACGGGCAACCAGCCCATCGAAATCGGCAATCACCTGGCTCGGCGGCAGATCGCCTGCCTCTGCGACGATCTCCGCCTGCGTGGCGAGCCTCAAAAGCAGACGCTTCGTGCCCTCAGCCGTCGCCTCCGGATCACGTGCCGCATCCTCGCCGATGAGCCGAAGCCCCTGAAGCAAAGCCGCCTGCAGACACGAGGCCTTCGCCAGCACCTTCCAATCCCCCTCGCCCTCCTCTTCGGCCGCGCTTTCGAAGACGCGGTAGGGTGGTGCCGATTGCGCTGCGACGCGCCCGGCAAGGATCAGATACTGCGCCAGGAATTCCAGCGCCGTCAGTCCGCCCGGCACCGTCTTCATCTGCCAGCGTGAGGTGCCACCTTTGGCCGCCTGCACACGGTCATACATGGAGGCGATATCGGCCTTGAGCTTTGTCTCCTCGCGCGGCGTCTTGAGCACATCGGAGATCACCGTCTCGACGCGCGTCCCGAGATCGCCTTCGGCAAAAATGCAGCGCGCCCGGCACAGCGCCATATGCTCCCACGTCCAGGCCTCCTCGCGCTGATAGCGTTCAAAGCCTGAAAACGGCGTCGCCAGCGGACCGGCACGCCCCGACGGGCGCAAGCGCAGATCCACTTCGTAGGCGGCACCTTCCGCCGTCTGCGCGGAGAGCGCCGTCACGAAGCGCTGCGTCAGCCGCGTGTAATACTGGCTCGGCGCAAGCGGCTTCTCGCCGTCCGATTCCTTCGCCTCCGGGGCGAAATCATAAACGACGATGAGGTCGAGATCGGAGGTCGCCGTCATCTCGCGGCTGCCGAGACGGCCCATGGCGAGAAGCGCCACATCGCCCCCCGGCACCTCTCCATGGCGGCGGGCAAATTCCCGCCGCGTTGCCACGAACAGCTCCTCAATCACGGTCTCGGCGAGATCGGCGAAGGCACTGCCAGCCTCCGGCGCATCCATCGCGCCTGCGAGCACCTTGACGCCGATCAGAAAGCGCATCTCGCGCGCAAAGATCCGCGCGCGATCGAGCCGGTCCTCGTAGCTTCGCGCATCGGCGAGGCTCGTGCGAAGCTGCGCGTCGAGCACCTTGCGACTGATCGGCTCCGCCAGCAATTCCGGGTCAGTCAGAATGTCGATGACATGCGGCCGCTTGGCGAGCGTTTCCGCCAGCATCGGCGAGGCGCCGAGCACCAGCGCCAAAAGCTCGAGCAGGCCCGGATTGGCGGCGAGCAGGGAAAACAGGGGCACACCCGCCGGCAATTTGCGCACCACCGCATCGAAGGAGCGGAAAGCAGCGTCCGGGTCCGGCGTCTCAGCAAGGGCGGCCAGAAGGGCCGGCGTAAATTCCGTCAGACGTTCGCGCGCCGTCGTGGAGCGCGTCGCCTGATAGCGGCCGAAATGCCAGGCGCGCACCGTTTCCGTCACGTTGGCCGGCTGGCGGAAACCGAGCTGCGACAGGGTTTCGAGCGTGCCCGGATCGTCGTCGCCGCCGGTGAAGACGAGATTGCCGAGTTCGGTCGACAGCGGCGCCGCCTCCTCGAAAAGCTCCTGATAGCGCGCGGCGACGGCGTTGAGATGTTTCAGAAGCTCCGTCTCGAAATCCTCAAGCTCGGCAAAGCCGCAGAGCCTGGCGATGCGCTGAAGCCCTTCTTTTTCTTGCGGCAGGGTCTGCGTCTGCTCGTCGCGCACCATCTGCAGCCGATGCTCGACGCCGCGCAAAAACACATAGGCGCGGTCGAGCTCGGCCGCTTCCTCGCCGGTGACCCAGCCCTTTTCGGCGAGTTTTGCGAGCACGTCGCGTGTGCGCAGGCCGCGCAGATCGGCGTCACGGCCCCCGGCGATCAATTGCTGTGTCTGGGCGAAAAGCTCGATATCGCGAATGCCGCCCCGCCCGCGCTTCAGATCGTGGCCGGCGACCCGCACCTTGGCGTGGCCGCGATGGATATGCACCTGCCGCTTGATCGAATGGATGTCGGCGATCGCGGCAAAGTCGAGATGCTTGCGCCAGATATAGGGGCCGAGTTCGCGCAGAAAGTCCTCGCCCACCTTCCTGTCGCCGGCGGCCGGCCGGGCCTTGATGAGCGCGGCGCGCTCCCAGTTCTGGCCCATGCTTTCGTAATAGGAGAGCGCACCCGGGATCGACAGCGCGACGGGCGTTGCCCCCGGATCGGGACGAAGCCTGAGGTCGACACGGAAGACATAGCCGTCGGCGGTCCGCTCCTGCAGGAGCGAGACGAGCCGGCGCACGATCCTGACCCAGAACACGGAGCGCTCGACGCCCTCCGCCAGCCCCGGCGTCTGCGGGTCGAAGAGCACGATCAGATCGATATCGGAGGAATAATTGAGCTCGTGCGCGCCCTGCTTGCCCATGGCGAGCACGACGAGGCCGCAATCGCGCGGCCCGCCCCCCTGCCATTTGCCCTGCCTTTCGGCCTCGCGCAGAAGAAAGGCGAGCGCGGTGTCGATCGCCTGATCGGCGAAATCGGACAAAGCGCCGACGACGCCTTCAAGCTCCAGAGCACCGCCGAGATCGGCAAGGCCCAGCGTCAGTGCGACCTTCTGCTTCGCCTGACGCAGCGCCGCCATCAGCGCCTTCTCATCCGCCGGCTCCAGATCGGCGAGAGCGGCCGTCGTCGCCTGAAGCAAAGCCTCGGGCGCCGTCTCGATGATCTCGGCGAGCCTGTCGATATCCTTCGCCGCCAGATCGAGGAGATAGGGACAATCCCCGAGGCTCGTCCCCAGGAAGGCTTTCAGCGCGTCATCGGCGAGGAGCGCCTGAAGCGCCGCCTCTTTCTCCTGGCGTCCGGCGGCATGGGCGAGGCGCTCAAGCGCCTTTTCCGCCTCCGGAGACGGCGGCAGCGGCTTGATCCTTTGCCTCAGAGCTTTTTGCGTCATCGGTGAGCGCTCTTTCGTTGGGCAGGGCCAGGACAGCTCTAAGGCCTGGCGCGGCATCTTCCAACCTCAGCTCGCCATGATGCAGTTTGGTCACGGCCGCAACGAGGGCGAGGCCCAGGCCGAAGCCCGGGCGCGTGCGGCTCTCGTCGAGACGCACGAAGCGCTCGATGACGCGCGGCCGATCGGCTTCGGGAATGCCCGGCCCGTTGTCCGCGACGGAAAGCTCGACGCCCTCCTTCCCGCGCTTCAGGCCGATCGACACATGCGCATCCTCCACCACCTCGCCGGCATGTTTGATGGCGTTGTCGACGAGGTTTGCGAGCGCCTGGCTCAGAAGCTCGCGATTGCCGTAGAGCATCACCGGCTCCTCCGGCAGATCCGCGCTGAGCGAAACGCCCGCATCTTCAGCGAGAGGCTCATAAAGCTCCACCACGTCGGCGACGACGGCGCTGCCATCGATCTCGCCGAAGGCAAGCCCCGACGAACCTGCCTCGGTGCGCGCGATCATCAGCAACGCATCGAAGGTTCGGATCAGCTGGTCGGCGTCTTCGAGCGTCGTCACCAGCGCCTCGCGGCCGCCGTCGTCTGGATGCGCCAGCGCCGTCTCGACGCGGTTGCGCATGCGCGTCAGCGGCGTCTTGAGGTCATGGGCGATATTGTCGGAAACCTGCTTCAGCCCGACCATCAAGGCCTCAATGCGCGCCAGCATGGTGTTGAGGCTGAGCGCCAGGCGGTCGAATTCGTCGCCCGTCCCCGTCACTTCCAAGCGCCCCGACAAATCGCCAGTCATGATCTGACGGCTCGTTGCCGAAATGGAATCTATGCGTTTCAGGACGCGTCGCGACACGAACAGCCAGCTTGCGAGCCCCAGCACGACCATGAGCCCGACGGTCAGGATCAGCGCCTGGCGGATGATCGCCACGAAACGCTGGCGCTCGCCGATGTCGCGACCGACGAGAAGCCGGAAACCGCCGGGCAACGCGAAGACGCGCACCAGCGCCACATGGTCGGCGCTCGTATCCTCTTCCAGCCGCCGATAGGGAATCGGATGCAGATCGGAATCGGGGTGCAACAGCACTTCCGGCGGCACGGCGGCGACATTGCCCACGATGATGTCGCCGTCCGGATCGGTGACGAGATAGAGGCTCGCGCCAGGCTGGCGGCTGTGCCGGTCGATGATGCGGGCGACACGGCTCAGTCCGCCGACTTCGTATTGACGGGCGAGCTCGCGCGTTTCCTGATCCACCGCCTCGGCGAGCTGCGTCGTCAACAGCTGCGTCGTGTTCTTGGCGATGTAGAAGATGAGGAAGGCGGCAAAGATCGTGAAGACGGCGAGATAGACGGCGGCGAGCTTGAAAGCCGTGGTGCGCAAGAGGCGCAGCCGGCCGCCGGCCTTGCCCGCGGGAGACCGCTTAGCCATCGTCGCGGATGACGTAGCCGGCGCCGCGCACGGTGTGCAGGAGCTGCTTTTCGAAGTTCTTGTCGATCTTGCCGCGCAGGCGCGACATGTGCACGTCGATCACGTTGGTCTGCGGATCGAAGTGATAATCCCAGACATTCTCCAAGAGCATGGTGCGGGTGACGACCGTGCCGGCGTTCTTCATCAGATATTCCAGAAGCCGGAATTCGCGCGGCTGCAGGAGGATCGTCTCGCCGCCACGGGTCACGCTGCGCGCCAGACGGTCGAGCTCGAGATCGGCGACACGGTAGCGGGTTTCCGCCTCGTTCGGCGTGTTGCGCCGCGCCAGCACCTCGATACGCGCCAGAAGCTCTGAAAACGCGTAGGGCTTGGCAAGGTAATCGTCGCCTCCGGAGCGCAATCCCTTCACCCTGTCGTCGACCTGGCCGAGCGCCGAAAGGATCAGCACCGGCGTGCGGTTTTCCTCCTCGCGCAGCTCCGAAATCACCGAGAGCCCGTCGCGTTTCGGCAGCATCCGGTCGACCACGAGCACGTCGTAATTCTCGTGCGAGGCCATGGCATAGCCTTCATCGCCGTCGCTTGCATGGTCGGCGACATGGCCGGCCTCGCTCAGCGCCTTGACGAGATAGGCGGCCGTTTCCTGATCGTCTTCGATGACGAGAATACGCATGAGAGGGAGCTTCCTTTCCGTCTCCTGGATGGAGCTGAGACGCGAAACGGCGGATCGCTCAGCGATCCGCCGCTCCGGACGGCCGGCGGTGGGGGCGACTTTAACCGCCTGAAGGCCGTTTCTGAAGTCGGAGCCGGGGCCCCGCCTCGTTTCGTCAGCCTTGCTCGTCCATCGGCAAAGCAACGAAGCGCGAATTGCCGTTGCGCTCCACCTGCATGAGCACGGCCTTCCGGCCCTGGCCCTTCACGGCAGCGATCTGGTTTTCGAGATCGGAGCCGTTGCGCACGGCCTTGCCGCCGGCACGCACGATCACGTCGCCTTCCTCGAAGCCCTTCTGATCGGCCGGCGAGCCGCTGTCGACGCCGATGACGACGACGCCGTCGCCGTCCTGGCTCGGTTCGACCGCGAGACCGAGGCCTTCAAGGCTCGTCGGCGCGGCCTGTTCGCCGCTGTCTTGGGTATCGGCTGACGCCGTCTGCTTGCCGAGCTTGCCGAGTTCCACCTCGATCTTGCGTTCGCGGCCGTCGCGCAGAACCGTCAGCTCAACCTTGGTGTCAGGATCGTAAGCGGCGATCATGCGGGCGAGTTCACGCGGGCCTTCGACCTTGTTGCCGTCGACTTGCGTGATGACATCACCGGCCTGGATGCCGGCCTGTTTCGCCGGACCGCCATCCTGCGGGTCCGCGACGAGCGCGCCCTCGGTGGAGGAGACGCCGAGGCCTTCGGCGATGTCTTCCGTCACCGGCTGGATCTGCACGCCGAGCCAGCCACGCGTCACCGCACCGTCCTTGCGCAGCTCGGAAACGACATCGGTCACGACACTCGCCGGAATGGCGAAAGCGATGCCGACATTGCCGCCGGAGGGCGAGAAGATCGCTGTGTTCACGCCGACGACCTCACCCTTCATGTTGAAGGTCGGGCCACCGGAATTGCCGCGGTTCACCGGCGCATCGATCTGGATGAAATCGTCGTAGGGGCCGGCGCCGATGTCACGTCCGTCGGCGGAGACGATGCCCGCCGTCACGGTGCCGCCAAGCCCGAACGGATTGCCGACAGCCACGACCCACTGGCCGATCTTCGGCGCATCCTTGGAAAGGTTCACATAGGTGTAATCGTTGCCGTCGACCTTGAGGAGGGCGAGGTCTGTGCGTTCATCGACACCCACGACCTTGGCCGGGAGTTCCTTGCCGTCCTCCATGACGACGGTCACTTCGGAGCCATCCTCGACAACATGGTCGTTGGTGACGATGTAACCGTCCTGCGAAATGAAGAAGCCGGAACCCTGGCTCATGCCAAAGCGCGGATGATTGCGATGGTGGGGGCTGCGTCCGCGATCGTTGTTGTCGAAATCGAAACCACGCGGGCCGAAGCGCTTGAAGAATTCATTCAAGGGATTGTCATCGGGCAGGTCCGGCATGGAAAAGCCACGACCATCGCTTTGGAAGGTCACGGGATTGACTTCCGATTTCACCCGCACGCTCACGACGGCGGGCTTCACCTTCTCCACGAGACCGGTGAAATCGGCCGGGCCTTGGTTTTGCACCTGCACCTGTTCGGCGCGGACCGGCTGCGTGTCGGACAGGATGGCGCCTGAGGCAGCCACACCCGCTACGCCAAGCGTCACAGCGCTGGCGAGAAGCGCATTCCGGAACTTTCCAAGTGTCGAAACGCGGTTCTTGTTGTTCGTCATATTGCTCGTTCTCCAGGGCGTTAACTCGTTGTCCGCTCCGCGGGGGGGCGCGCGGAGCGGACTGGAGGCCGCAGCAGGGGACAGGGGCAATGAGGTCCTGCTGCACGCTGAGAGATAGGTTAGCTCGGCTTACCGCGCAGTGACCCTGGAATTAAAACTTGGTAATCCGGAGCAGATCGGCGCGAGGGTCTCGATGGCTGCCTCCGCATTGCGCGCCCGCCGCACGCACGGATCTTCGCGCTCACGGCGCGCGCCGTGTCTCGCCAAATGTCCAGCCACGGTTGAGCGCGAAAACCACGATCGGCACGACACCGACCATGAACGGCAGCACCCAGAGATAGGACAGCGCCATCGCCTCGACGATGATGAAGATCGCCAGGCTGTTGAGGGCAAAGCCGATCAGGCTGACGACGGCGAATTTGAGAAAACTCGCCCAGCTCCGGCGCGTCGCGCCGAAGGTCCAGCGGTAATTGCCGAGATAGGAGACGATGACGGCGCAGGCGAAGGCGAGCGTGTTGGCGAGCATCGGCTCAGCACGGAACACCTCGATGAAGATGACGAAAAGAACACTGTGAAAGGCCGTCGCCAGCCCGCCGACGATGCCGAATTTCAGATATTGGACGGCCGTCAGCGGCAGGCGCGCGACAAGCGCGTCGAGGCGCGGCTGCAGCCTCTTCACGCGCCCCTCCCCACCATCACCGCCGCGGGCCTTCGAAGCGAGGATCGATCCAGGCCGCGGTTTTGCCGTCGGCCCTCGGCGGAAAGATCAGCGTCACCGGACCCGTCCCCGCGGGCATGGGGATCGTTTCGGCCGCCGCCCCGGCGGCAAGGCGCATCCGTGTCACCTTCTCGCCCCGCATGAGCTCCACATCCGCCTCCCGAGCGCAATCGGCACAATCCAGGAGCGCGGTCGTGAAGACCCAGTCGTCGGCCACCGCCAGACGATGCGAAATTCGCCCCTTTGTCTCCAAGACCAGTCTCGCGTCCGTTTCCCCGTCGCCATCGTCGTGGCCATCGATCGCCCGAAAGCCGACCCGGCCGCCATTTTCCTGCGCAAGCTGACGGTATCGGTCCATCAGACGCATCGTCGGACGGACCTCATCGCGCGGCAGCCGGAGCTCGAGGAGGCTTCCCTCTCGGTTGAAACGCGCGGTGCGGTAATTGGAGGCGATATAATCGGCCAGCGGATAAAGCACGGGCCTGGCCCGCAGCATCTGGCCGACATCCTGCACGATCACATCGGCCGGGGCGATTTCGAGATCGCTGATGACGCCGGCGACCTCTGCGGCCGTCGTCTGCGGCTCGAGATAGGTGAGCCGCGTCGCGTGCTCGGGCGCGAAGGCATAATAGATCGGCCGGATCGGATAGCTGAAGATGCGCTTGGGCCGACGCGCATCCAGGAACGCCGCAACACCTTTCAGTTCCTGGTACTGGTCCGGACGAAACTGAACGCCGCCGATGAGGGGGCGCGACGGCACCGAGTAAAAAAGCGCATCCGTGCCGAAGCGGAACGCGGCCGTCGAATTCGGATAGAAAACCGCAACCATCGCGCCCAATCCGAGCGCCCCGGCGACGAGATTGGTCAGGGCCGAGGCTGCGCCTCGCGGCTCATTCGCGGGCGAGCCTTGCATCCACGCGCCGAGACACAAAAGCGGCGGCGCCAGAAGCAGAACCATGGACGAAGTCCAGATCGCGGCCGCGAAGAGTGTGAGGGTCGCAAGGACGACGACACCCGCCTCGATCAGACGCCGGGACGAACGCACATCGATCGCGCGAGCCACCTCCCCCCGCCTCGCCCAGATCATGGCGATGGCGATCGGCGTCAGAACGACGAGTTCGGAGATCGAAAAGACGAGATGGAGATAATCGGAACGCCCGAGGGCGGAGACCAACCGCAGGATCGCGTAGCTCAAGAACGCGATTGCGGCGGGCTCGGCGAAGACGCCGCTTAAAACGAACAGAGCTCCGATCAGCGCGATCTCGAGGAAGAAGACGTAATAGACGAAATTCTCAATCGCGAAGGGCGGGAACGGCAGATCCATCCCGGCGGGCTGGATGAAGAGCGCGTAGATCGACGTGTAATAGAGATATTCCCCGACGGGCATGCCCTGCAGCGCCAGCGCTCCAATGCCTCCCGCCACGACCACGAAACTGCTGCCGGCGATCCACACAAGGCGCACGAGCCGTTCTCTAAATGGCTCTTTGCGTGCGGCGAGCTCGACCCAAAAAATCACCCAGGCAAGCAGGATGAAGACTTCCTGGCCGACCCAATAATTGAGGCCGAGGAGCAAGCCGGCTGCGAGGCTCCAGGCACGGTCGCCGCGCAGTCTGGTTCCTCCCATTGTCACGAGATAGGCGGCGAGCGCCAGCGCCGGCACGGCCGTGCGCAGCTGAAAGATCGGCGTCAGGAAGAGGAAGGTTGCGGCAACGAAAACCGCGATGGCGAAGGAGGCGCGCCCGAGAAGGGCGCGCGTGGCGGCAAGGGTCAGAGCGAAACTCGCCGCAATCTGGAACAGATAGGGTTCCAGCAGAATCGAAAACGACGTGGCACGAAAGGTCTCGCCGAAAAGCCGCTGCCCCAGCGCCAGATAATAATAAGAGCCCGGCGTGCGGAAATGGATGAAGTCGCGAATGAAGACTTCGCCGTGGTTGATCCAGCGTGCGAAATTGTGAAACAGCGCCTGATCGCCGAATTGGAACGAATAGATCGATTTGGCCCAGGCGAAGGCGACGCCCACCGACAGGATGCAGGCGAGAAGGAAAAGCGCCGCCGGGACGCGGGCCCGAGCCGTCACGCCTCGACCTCGCTCGGCCGCGTCGCCTCATCAGCATCCGGCAGGGCGTCAGGCTGGGCGTGCGGTTCGTGGATCTTGCGGACGATGTAGAGCGGGCGCTGCTTTGCTTCGATGAAGATGCGCGAGAGATATTCGCCGATCGCCCCGAGGCTCAGCATGGTGAGACCGTTGAAGAACATGATGGCGACGATCAGGGACGGATAGCCCGGCACGTCGCGGCCGAAGAGCATCGTGCGCACGATGACGACGATGGCATAGACGATCGCAAGACCCGCGATCGCCCCTCCAAGATAGCTCCAGATGCGCAACGGGACGGAGCTGAACGAGGTGATGCCGTCGAGAGCGAAGTTCCACAACCGCCAGTATTTCCACTTGGTCTCGCCGGCGAAGCGTGCCTCGCGCGAATATTCGATGCAGGTCTGGCGGAACCCGACCCAGGCGAACAGCCCCTTGTTGAAACGGCTGCGCTCCGGCAGCGCACAGATGGCATCGACCACCTTCCGGTCCATGAGGCGAAAATCGCCGACATTCGGCGGGATCTCGATTTCCGACAGCTTGTTCGCCGACCAATAGAACAGACCCGCCGTCCATCTCTTCATCGGCGTATCGGTCTGGCGCTCGGAGCGCACGGCGTTGACGACCTCGTAGCCCTCGCGCCACTTCTCCAGCATTCGGCCAATGAGCTCAGGCGGGTCCTGCAGATCGGCATCGAGCGGCACGACGCATTCGCCCCGCGACGCATCGAGGCCTGCGGTCAGCGCCGCCTCCTTGCCGAAATTGCGCGAGAGATCGATCACCCGCAGATAGGGCGCCTTCTTCTGTCGCTCGATCAGGGCGGCGAGGGTCCGGTCACGGCTGCCGTCGTCGACGCAGATGATTTCGTAGGAGATGCCAAGCTCGGCCATCACGGCTTCGAGACGTTGAAAGAGGCCGTCCAGGCACTCTTCCTCGTTGTGCATCGGGATGACGAGACTGAGGCAGGGCTTGGTCATAAGGGGCCGTCTGAGGCTGGCGAAACACGGCAATCGATCGCTCTTCTGATCGATCCGCCCTCGTCCGGCAAGGCGCTGGCCGCGCTTGTGACGGCTGAGGTCGCAAGCCGGGAGTTTTCAAGCCGGCCTGCGTCCGGCAGGCCACACTTGCCGCGGAGCAAGCACTGCCCGCGGGCATCGTGCCCTCGCCCAGACGATGAAGGGTGCGGCGGCCCTAGTACTTCTTCAAAATATCGGCGAGCGCCCGCTCCTCGGAGGCGGAAAGTTTCGATTCCGACAAGACGCGTGTGCCGCGGAAACGCATGAAGAGCGCGATGCCGCCGATCAGAAGCACGATCACCGGCGCCCCCCACAAGAGCAGGTTCTTCCAGTCGAGGACCGGCCTCAGCAGCACGAACTCGCCATAGCGATCGACCAGAAATTTCTTCACCTCTTCGTCGGTGTCGCCGGCCTTGATGCGCTCGCGCACGAGCAGGCGCAGATCCTTGGCGAGGTCGGCATTGGAATCGTCGATCGATTCGTTCTGGCAGACGAGGCAGCGCAGATGTTCTGAGAGGTCGCGCGCGCGCGCCTCGAGCTTCGGATCCTTCAGCATCTCGTCCGGCTCGACCGCCCAGGCCTGCGAGACGAGGTCGAAGCCGCCGCCACTCCGCAGTGCCCCTCCTGCGGGAAGCAACAGCGCCACGACGGCCAGCGCGATCAGAAAGCGTTTCACGCCTTTGCCTCCTGCAGACGCTTGGCGCGTGCCGGTTTGGCGACGCCCACGCGAAAGCGCCTGTCGGACAGAGACACCGTCCCTCCGATCGCCATCAAGACCGCGCCCAGCCAAATGAAGGTGACGAGCGGCTTGAAATAGGCGCGCACGGTGAGCGAGCCGTCATCGTGCTGATCGCCGATCGACACGTAAAGCTGCGAGAACCAGAAGGTCTTGATCGCCGCTTCCGTGGTCGACATCTGACGGGTGGAATAGAAGCGCTTCGCCGGCGCCATGGCGAGAAGCGCCTCGCCGTCGCGTGACACGACAAAGCGGTAGAGTTCCTCGCGGTAATTGTTCTCCGTATGCGGCACGTAGTCCTGATAGGTCAGCGTGTAACCGCCGGTTTCCAGCGATTCGCCGGGCTTCACGGAGATGATCGTCTCCGTCTGATAGGTGGTCGTGGCGACGATGCCGATCACCGTCACGCCGAGCCCGGCATGGGCGAGCGCCGTCGCAAAGGCCGTCCGCGGCATGCCCGTAAAGCGCGCCCAGGAGGTCTTCAGCGGCATCCGCCCGATGCCGGAGCGGTCGATGATCTCATTGGCAGCGCCGGCGATCAGCCAGATGCCGAGGCCGATCCCGACAGGCGCAAGCGGATGCTGCACGCCCTCGATGATCAAGGTCGCCACCACGGCGACGAAGGCAAGCACCATGGCGAAAAGCAGGCGCTGTGCTGCGGCGAATAGATCGCCGCGCTTCCAGGCGAGCATCGGCCCGAAGGGGACGGCCAGAAGCAGCGGCACCATCAGGGGCGCGAAGGTGATGTTGTAGAACGGCGCGCCGACGGAAATCTTGTCCTTGGTGAGGGCTTCCAGCACGAGCGGATAAAGCGTTCCGGCGAAGACCGTCGCCGTTGCCGCCACCAGGAAGAGGTTGTTGTAGAGAAGCGCGCCCTCACGGCTGATCGGTGCAAACAGGCCGCCCTGTTTCAGCTCCGGCGCCCGCCAGGCGAAAAGCGCCAGCGACCCGCCGATGAACAGAACCAGGATCGCCAGGATGAAGACGCCGCGCGTCGGGTCCGTGGCGAAGGCGTGCACGGAGGTCAGCACGCCCGAGCGCACCAGGAAGGTGCCGAGCAGCGACAGCGAGAAGGTGAGGATCGCCAGCAGGATCGTCCAGATCTTGAGCGCGCCCCGCTTCTCCATGACGATCGCCGAATGCAGAAGAGCGGTTCCCGCCAGCCACGGCATGAAGGAGGCGTTTTCGACGGGGTCCCAGAACCACCAGCCACCCCAGCCGAGCTCGTAATAGGCCCAGTAGGAGCCCATGGCGATGCCGAGCGTCAGGAAGATCCAGGCCATCAGCGTCCAGGGCCGCACCCAGCGCGCCCAGGCCGCATCGACACGGCCTTCGATCAGCGCGGCAGCGGCGAACGAAAAGACGATCGAGAAGCCGACATAGCCGAGATAGAGAAGCGGCGGATGGATGGCGAGGCCGACATCCTGCAGGATCGGGTTGAGATCGCGCCCCTCGCCCGGCGCCGGCGTCAGGCGCAGGAACGGGTTCGACGTGGTCAGGATGAAGAGGAGGAAAGCGGTCGCGACCCAGCCCTGCACGGCGAGCACGCGCGCCTTCAAGCTGACCGGCAGATTGCCGCCGAAGGCCGCCACCAGCGCCCCGAAGAGCGACAGGATCAGCACCCACAGCATCATGGAGCCTTCGTGGTTGCCCCAGACGCCGGAAATCTTGAACAGAAGCGGCTTCGCCGAGTGCGAGTTCTCCCAGACATTCGCCACGGAGAAATCGGAATTCACATAGGCGACGGTGAGCGCGCCAAAGGCAAAGGCCACATAAAGAAAGCCGATGAGGGTCGAGACGGTGCCCACCCGCATCAGCCGGTTGTCGCGCGCCGCGGCTCCCCAAAGAGGCACCGTCGACTGGATGAGCGACAGCGCCAGCGCCAGAACGAGGGCGTAATGGCCGAGCTCAGCGATCGAAAAACCAGACATCCAGGACATCACTGCGTCGCTGTCTCTTGGTTGTGCTTCCACAGACCCTGCGATTTCAGGGAATCGGCCACCTCACGGGGCATATAATTCTCGTCGTGCTTGGCCAGCACGCTGTCGGCATGGAAGCTGCCGTCGGGCTCCATCCGCCCTTCGGCGACGACGCCCTGCCCTTCGCGGAACAGATCCGGCAGGATGCCGCGATACATGACCGGCACGACCTTGGCCGTATCGGTGATGGAGAAGAAGACTTCGCCGTCCTTTTCGCGCTTCACCGAACCTTCGGCGACGAGACCTCCAAGCCGGATGCGCGCCCCTGGGGCGACCTGCTTTTCGGCCAGTTCGCTCGGCGCGTAGAAAAAGACGATCTGGTCGTTGAGCGCATAGGCCACCAGGCCGACGGCGCTCGCAAGCACCAATCCGGCTCCGGCAATGAGCGACAAACGGCGTTGCTTGCGGGTCATTGCGTCATCTCCTCCATGCCCGGGAGACGCAGGTCCTGGGCGAGCTGAGCGATTTCGCGCCGCTTCTCCGTGTCGGAGACCGACGCAAGGGCCGTGCGAGCGGCCTCGGCGGCGTCTTCACGCCGCCCAAGCACGGCATAGGAACGGACAAGCTGCAGCCAGCCATCCGCATCGTCCGGCTTTTTCTCGAGTCGATCGGCCAGATTGTCGACCATGCCCTCGATCATCGCCATGCGATCTTCAGGAGCCATGGCGCCGGCGGCGTCCATTTCCTCCTGGCTCGGCCCACGCGTGGGCGTCGCAGCCGGCGGTACGCCGGCATCGGCCTGCGCACTCGGCGCATTCTCGCGCAGCGGTCCAAGCGCCGGCTTTTTCGGTTTGGCAAAGAGCGCGGCGGCCGTGTCCTTCTCGGCCCGTTCGATGCGCGCCACCGTCTCTTCGATCGCCGGCCGCCAGGCGGCATCGGCCGGCGCGTCGTCAAGAAGCGCGTGCAAGGCGGTCGTCGCGCCCTCGTTGTCGCCTTCCTGCTCCATCGCGAGAGCCAGATAAAAACGTGCCTTGGCCGTATCGCTGTCGAGCTCAGCACCCGATTCGGCAGAGGCCTCGAATGCCTCGCGCGCTTCGTCGGTGACGATGCCGCCGGAGGCCATGACGAGCGCTTCGCCGAGCGCCGTCTGCCTGGCCGGCGTGGAGCCGCCCAGGCGGATGACGTTGCGATAGGCACGGGCGGCATCGACCGGACGGCCGAGACGCGAATAAACCGGCGCCAGAACCTCCCAGCCGCGGACATCATCGGGATTGCGCGCCAGATGGTCTTCCACACGTCCGACGAGGAGTGAAATGTTCTTGCTGTCCGGCGCATCGCCGAGACGCGCCTGCAACGGCTCGTCGGGAAGGCCCGGAGAGCCCTGCGCCAGATAAAGCCCGAGGCCCAGGAGCGGGATACCGACGAGCGCTAAGGCAGCCGTCGCCGCGCGCCGGAAACCGCCACCCGCAGACGCCGTCCGCGCCGCTTCGCGGCGGTCCGCAGCGATCAGCCGGCGGCCGATCTCGGCCCTTGCCGCTTCGGCCTCTTCACCACCGATCCGTCCAGCCTCGCGATCGCGCTCGAGCTCATCGAGCTGACGGCGGTAAACTGCCGCGTCATAGTTTTCGCGCGAATCGACGGGCTTTCCCTCCCGCAGGAGAGGAAGAACCACGGCCAGAACAGCTATGACCGTGAAGATTGCAATCGCCAACCAGAGAAGCATGAGATCTCAAGCTCTTATCTTGGGCTAGATGTACCCGTCCAAAGTCAGGGTCACAATGCGACGAACACGCTTTCGTCTAGATAGGATGCCCAAGAACCTCGCGGCAGGTCACTTTTATCGGCCGCGGCACAAGACCGCGGCCTGTCGTCAAATCGAGATCTGCCGCGCTCAGCTCACCGGGCGCCAGGTGCCATCCGGCTGGCGGCACGCTGTGCCGCGGGCCACTTGCGGCGAGCCTTCGATGTAGATCGTATGCGCATAGTCGCGGCAATCGACGGAATTGATCTGGTAGGTCTGTCCCGGAACAATCTCGCCACGGTAATTGCCCGTGCTCGCCTGCCACTGGACGGGGCGGCCCGGCGCGCCGTATTCGAGCGCCTGATATTCGGCCGCAAGTGCCTGCTGACGGGCCTGTTGGTCCATATTGGCGCCGACGCGGTTACCGATCAGGCCGCCGGCGAGCGCGCCGATCGCGGTTGCCGCAACGCGGCCCGAGCCATGGCCGATCTGGTTGCCGAGAACGCCACCGACGACGGCACCGCCGAGGGTACCGATGCCTTCGCGCTGCCCCATTCCCCCGGGCTCGGTCTGGCAAGCGGTGAGAAACAGAGCACCAATTGCGGCACTCGTCACTGCAAGTCTCATTGAACAATCCTCTCGAAAAAACCCCTCGGCCAATCCATGGCAGATCGAGCGAACCGGTTCCAGAGCAGGATGGCAAAATTGCGGTCGGAGGCCTCTTCACCTTTCACGGAGCAGAGCTTCTGACAGCCTATCCGTCCTTTTCCGCCACCGGCAGGTCGAGCACAGCCTTCAGGCCCCCTTCGGGCGCCGCCTCCAATGTCAGGGAGCCGCCATAGATGCGGGCGAGCTCTTCCACGATCGACAGGCCGAGACCCGAGCCCGGCTTCGTCTCGTCGAGCCGCATGCCGCGGGCCAGCACTTTCTTGCGCTCGTCTGGCGCAAGCCCCGGCCCGTCATCGACGATCATGAGCCGCGCGCGCCGCGCATTGCCGTCTCCGGAGGGCAGACACGAGAGCGTCACCTTGGACTCAGCCCATTTGCAGGCATTGTCGAGAAGGTTTCCGACCATCTCTTCGAGATCCTGCTTCTCGCCGCGGAAGGCGAGCGTTGCCGGACAATGCACGCTGATCTTCAGCGGACGGTCGCGGCCATGCACCTTCTGCATGACCCGCGCCAGGGCTTCCACGACGGGCGCCACCGGAGTCATGGCGCCGATGACGTTCGTCTGCGCGGCGATGCGGGCGCGGTCGAGATGATGGCCGATCTGGCCGCGCATCACCTCCACCTGGCGGCCGACGCGCTCGGCAAGCTCGCCCTCGCCCGCCTCCGCCTCGTTCTGCAGGATGGCAAGCGGGGTCTTCAGCGCATGCGCAAGATTGCCGACATGGCGGCGGGCCCGTTCCACGATCTCGCGATTGGAGAGGATGAGCGCATCGAGATCTTCGGCAAGCGGCGCGATCTCGTCCGGCCATTGGCCGCCGAGGCTGACGCGTTCGCCCTGTCTGACCTCCTGCAGCGCTGCGCGCACGTCGCGCAGAGGCCTCAATCCGAAGCGGATCAGGACGGCCGCGCCGATCGCAAGGAGCAGTCCGAAGATGCCAAGCGTGATCGCCACGATGGTGGTGAATCTGGAAATATCACGTGCCACGCCGCGGGCATCGCCGGCCACCAGCACCGCAAGCCGCTTGCCGTCCGGTTTGGTGATCTGGCGTTCCACGGCTCTGAGGCCGCGGCCCCCCGGCCCATCGAAAGACAGGCGGCGCGGCCGCCCGTCCGGGTCGGGCAGATCGGCGACGGCGAGATGATCGCCGAAGAGCGACGGCGAAGCCGTCAGAACCGCGCCGGTCTCCATGTCGCGGATCTGCCAGTACCAGCCCGATTGCGGCAGGGAAAAGCGCGGCTCGCCGAGCGCGACTTGAGTTTCGTTCGGCCCCTCGCCCGAGGCGACGACGGCGCCGACGAGCGCCTTGTGCAGCGCCACCAGGCGGAAATCGAAACTCCGTTGCAGGCTGTCGCGGAAAAGCGAAATGAAGAGAATGGCGGCGAGAAGCAGCGCGACCGTCGTACCGGCCGCCGCGATGATGGCGAGCCGCAGACTGAGCGAGCCCTGTCCCTTGGCGTGCCCCCCGGCTTGTCCCCTGGGTTTGCCAAAGCCGAGCCCCCAGCTTCGTGGATGCAGCCGCTCAAGCATCGGCGCCGTCGGTCTCGCCTCCCGGCGGGTCGATGCGGTAGCCGAGCCCGCGCACCGTCTCGATCAGATCGATGCCGAGCTTCTTTCTGAGACGCCCGACGAAAACTTCGATCGTGTTGGAATCACGGTCGAAATCCTGATCGTAAAGATGCTCCGTCAGCTCCGTGCGCGAGATCGTCTTGCCGCGATGGTGCATCAAATATTCGAGCACCTTGTATTCGTGCGAGGTGAGCTTCACCGGATTGCCGTCGACCGTCACGCGGCTCGCCCTCAGATCGAGGCGAACGGGCCCGGCGGTGAGGTCGTTGGAGGCATGGCCGGCGGCGCGCCGCACGAGCGCACGCACACGCGCCAGAACCTCCTCCATATGGAAGGGTTTTGCGACATAATCGTCGGCGCCGGCGTCGATCCCCTGCACCTTGTCGGACCAGCGGTCGCGCGCCGTCAGAATGAGGACGGGCATGGTGCGCCCCTCGCGGCGCCAGGCTTCCAGAACCGACAGCCCATCCATCTGCGGCAGGCCGAGATCGAGAATCACGGCGTCGTAGGGCTCCGTCTCGCCGAGAAAATGGCCGTCCTCACCGTCGAGCGCGGCATCGACCGCATAACCCTGCTCGGTGAGCGCGCTCACCATCTGACGGTTCAGATTCTCGTCGTCCTCGACGACCAAAATGCGCATGAGAGCCTTCGCCTTTCGTCTCTGCTCGGGATTTGTCGCCCGCTATCGACCGCCTCTTTTGACCGGCCTTTTTCGCCGGCCCGTGTTCTCCGGCCCGTCTTCATCGGCCACGATTCGTCTTCGAAAGCCTATCTCTTTGCCTAACGCGCCGGAATGTTGACGCGCTGAAGCCTTCCGTCCGGACCGAGCACGGAGGCCTGATAGACATAGCCGCCGCCCGCCTCGCACAATTTGACGTCGACGACCTCGCCGGAAATGCCGGCGCGCCTCAGCGCCTGCGACAACGGCACGGCCTGGCCGGACGCCACCACCTGACGCGCCTCACCGGGGCCAAGACAGGCAGCAGCCGCCTCCCCGGCCACCAGGAGCGACAGGAGAAGGGCGAAGACCGACAGGAAGGGGCGCAACATCATCATGCCTGTCTCATAGCACGAGCGGCTGAATGCGGGCTGAATGGGGAGGTGAGTTTCGGGAAAGATCCAGCCCTATGCGGCCTCTGGAAATGAGATATCGAAGGCAAGTGGTACGCCGATCGCCTCGAAAGCCGCCTCGAGCTGGTCGAGCTGTGATTTGTGATCCAGACGAAACAGTCGGTCCACCTGCTCACGGTGCCAGCCGAGCCTTCTTGAAAGCTCCGCACGGGTCACGCCCTTGGATTTGGAGAGCATATACAGCAGCGCCTTGAGAAAGATCAGCGCCGGTAACTGCACAGAATGACCATGCCCGCACGGTTCGTGGCGCGGTGCGGGAATCGCCTCTCCATCTGCAATACGCGCGGCGATCGCTTCTTCGATGGCCTTCAGGCCGTTCTGGCAGGCTTCTTCCTTCGTCTCGCCGAAAGTCGTGATCTCGGGAAATTCGGGTACCGAGACGAGCCAGCTCAAAGTCCCGTCTTCGGCTTCGTCCATTTCGATGACGATTTCGTAATACATCGGCACGTCACTTTATCCCGAGGTCCTTGAGGATGCGGGCGACGAGGCCCTTTCCGAGTTCTTTGCTCGAGCCATGGATCGGAATGACCGCCTTGCGGCTGCCGCGCCGAACAGTCTGATGCCCGCTGCCGCCTCTATGAGTCTCGAACTTGCAGCCATGGTCTTTCAAGAGCTTGCGGAGTTCAGCAGAGTTCATCGGAACATATCGCCCGCCACACCACTGTGGAAGTCCACACGAGTGTGGAAGGGGCGATTGCCTATTTCAAGCTGATTGTGTGCAGCTCCCGGATGCAAACATTCGAGAGTCTCCGCATCCCCTCACACATTCGGCCGGTCCTTCCTAAAATAGCTGACGACCAACGACAGCGCCACGGCCGGAGCAACGCCGCCGTTGACAAAAACTGTGGCGCCCCGATCTTTAGATCGTCGATTGGAGACCCGCGATGACGACTGTGACCGTCAACTTGCGCCCCGACCTTGCCGACTTCCTAGAGGGCGAAGTGGCGAAGGGCGGCTACACCTCGTCGAGTGACGTCGTGCAGGACGCGCTGTTGTTGCTGCAGCACGAGAAGGCCGCAGAGGAAGAAAAACTCGTCATCCTGAGACGGGAAATCGCACGCGGACTTGAAGAGGCCGAGGCCGGCCGTTTCTCCAAGAAAACGGTCGATGACATCCTGTCGGACATACTCGCAGGCAACACGAGTGGATGAACTACGAGCTTACGCTTCTTGCTGAGAACGACGTCCAAGCCATTCTCCAGGAAACGCTGACGCTCTTCGGGCCAAAACAAACCGAAGCTTACGCAGGCATTATCAGGAAGGGGATTGAGCGCATCGCCGAAGATCCCGTTGGGCCTGGCACTCTCGATCGTTCAGATGTGGCGAAAGACGTCCGCTTCTTCCACCTCGCCCTTGCAGCGGGTCGGCGCCACGGCGCCGCACATTGCCTCTATTTCAAGGTCGGGGCTCTCTCCGACGGGTCAACCGGCACCATCATCTTGCGAGTGCTGCACGAAAGGATGGCGCCCCGACATCACCTCGCGATCGGCAACCTGCCCTCCAATGACTGACGTGTTCCCCCTCACGCATTCGGCCGGTCCTTCACGAAATAGCCGACGATCAGCGCCAGCGCCGGGGCGAGCGGGGCCCAGATCTCCGGATCGGCAAATTCGGGAAAATGCCGCGCCACGAGAAGCTGCGCGAGATTGGCGAGCGAGGCGGCAAACGTCGCCGCGGTCAGCTTGTTGGTCGGCAGGAGCGTCGGCTGAGTGACGGTGGTCATGAGATTTTTCCTCCAGACAGAAAAATGGCCGCTGCGAGAGCGGCCAGAACGCAAAGCGTGAGAAAGATCAGGCCCCAGGGCGGGGCCACGCGGTCCGCCTGAAGCGCGGGCCGCATCGCGGCGCCAGCCTTCAGCAACGGCATTTCCGAGAGCGCAACATGCAGTTCGCGAAGCGTCTTCGCTCCGGCGATATCATCAAGGGTGAGGCCGCGCGCGGCCTGGAAGCGTTTCACCGCCCCCTTCGTCAGCTCCTGGCCGAGGAGGACGAGCGCGGCGCGCACATAAAGGCGCCGCCGGTCGGCGAGGCCGTTGAGCCCGCCATTGACCGCCCGCGTCAGGCCGATCAGATCGCCGGCTGCCGCGAACCGGCCGAGATCGCGGCTCTCCCAGTACCAGAGCGCCGACACGAAGGCCCATGGAAAGGCCGCCAGACCGTCCGGTTCGGCTGAAAAATCCGGCGCATCGGCAAAACGCTCTTTCGCCCAGGCCGCAAAGGCCACCACATTCGCCCGTCCCGTCACCTGGATGAGCCCGCGGCCGCGGTAGCGATAGCCGTCGCCGTCCGCCTCCGGCGTGTTGCCGAGATCGGTGCGCGTGTCGTAGCGCCGCTGCGCCGCCGTCGGCCCCCAAATCTCTTCCAGATAGCGGAAACGCCCGCTCTCATGGCCGACCTGCGCCAGAAACGCGGCGAGCATCTCCGGCCGGTCGAGCCCGAAAGCCTTGCCGTGACGGGCAAGCCCCTCGGCCACGCCTTCCAGAATGCCGGCGCGCGCCCTCGCGCCCGCAATCGTCCGCAGGTCCTTGACGGCGATCATGCCGCTCTCCCTCTCTGTATTTGAAAAGCCTTGTCTCGGCGCCGCCGCCCGTCAGAGGCGAAGCGTCGCCTCGGCCGCAAAGCCCGGGCCGATCGTCTCCGAGAGCTGTGCGACACGCACGGACAGCACCTCCGGCAAAGCCCCGAAATCGGCGAGCTGGTCGGCGGCGGCATAGGCAAAGCTCGCGCTCCCCGTCTCCGCTTCCCGGCGCACGGTGCCACCATCCAGGATCTCGACGCGGTAGGCTTCGCGTGTCTCGTTGAGCGGCACCTCGGCGAGCGCCCAGCTGTCGCCGCCAAAGCGCGTGCGCCGGGTCCAGGACAGCGCCACATCGCCCGTCGCGGAAACGCGCCTTGCCCGCAGATGCACCGGGCTCGCAGGTCTTAGCCCCCGCCCCTCGGGCGTGACGGCGATCTCGACGAAACTCGCCGCCGCATGGCTTTCGGCGATCGGCCCGATGCGCAGGCGCTGTTCCCGCCCGATCGCGTCGAGCCCCATCGGCAAAACGGCGACGGCGTCGTTCAACAGCACGAAAGCATTGCCGGCACGGGCACCTGCCGCCATCGCGGTCTCGCTGCCGCCCTGCCCCCGCAACAGGAGAGAAAGACGATAGCGGCGCGTTGCGATCAGCTCGGCCGTGGCGAATTGCAGAATTTCCCAGCTGCCATCATCGGCTTTGACCGCCGCGAGATTGCCGCCCGCCAGCACATCGATCTCCGGCAGCGAGGCGAGCGCCCCGCCATAGAGCATCACCTCCGGCGCATTGGCACGGTCGAAGCGGCCGAGCGGGCCGGGCCTCAGAGCCGTCGCGAGCCGGCCGCAGGTGGCCCGGGTCGCAATCGTCGAGAGAAAGGAAAAACCACCCCCTGCCTCGCCCCGATAGACGGCGAGCGTGCCCGGCCATGGCTCGGCGAAGGCGGCGAGCCGCGGCTGATGCGCCTTCTCGCCATCGGCCGGCGCCGGTAGCTCCATCGCATGCACAAGCGGCGGCCCATAGGCCGGCGGCGTGACGATCCCCGGCGGGGTCGGCGTCGCCGGCACCATCGCCTTGCGCCGCAGCGTCACCCGCCGCGCCTCCACCTCACGTGCCTCGCCATCGGCAATCCGCGTCACCAAAAACGTGTCGGAGCGCCCCTCCAGCGTGAGCCGTATCGCATCGCCCGCATCGAGCGCAGAAAAACTCGGCGGCAACACGAAGGAAATCTCCTCGCGCCCCCGCCAAAGATCGGCGAGCATCGCCTCGGCGAGCGTTTCGGCCTCCGCGTCACGCGCCACGATCGGCAGATCGAGCGTCAGAACGCGGCGGCTTCGTCCCGCAAGCCGGCGCGAATGCGCCGCCGCCATGCGGTAATCGTTGTCGGGAGACAGCGTGCGCAGCGCCACTTCCGCGGCAAGCTCCGTCTCCTGCGCCCGTTTTCGCGTCGTCAGCGGCGCGTCGGTCGCGTCGATCAGCAAAGTGTCCGACAGGCTCGCATCGAGCGGCCGCGCCCTCCCGCGGAAGCGGATCTTGGTGCCGGCGTCGGCCGCATCGACTCCATAGGCGGACAGAAGCGGTTCCAGCGTCGCGCGCGCCGAGGTCCGATCGCTGACGACAAACCCCTCCACGAGCCCGTGCACATCGGCGACCTCGGCCGCATCAAAGCCATGATCCGACAGCACCGCCTCGATCAGCCGGGCGAGGTCCATGGCGCCCAGCCGTCCGTTGAGCCAATGCCCGAACCGCCAGTTCGGCGCATCGCCCCAGACATCCTCAAGGGCCGGAAACCACGGATAGGGCCGCGCATCCCAGGTCCACAGCGTCAGATGCGCCGGATCGACCATCAGGAAGCCGTTCGGTCCGTCCCGGTTCATCCCCGCATACTCGCCGTGGCTCGGGTCATAGGCGGACAAAAGCGCCTCGATCGTGCGGCGCTGGATCAGATCATCGCGCTCGCCGGCGGAAAAATGCGGCAGCGCGCCTTCCGAGGATTTCGGATCGTAGAAAACGTTCGGCTGGTTCGCGCCCTTGTCGACGGCCGGACAGCCGAATTCGGTGAACCAGATCGGTTTCGAAAACGGCACCCACGGCGTCGGCGTCGCCTGTTCCATGCCGCCGGGCCGGTCGTAATGCCGGTTTTTCCACCAGCTCTCGATGTCCTTGAAGCGAAACACCCAGGGCTTTCCCGCCGTCCCGTCGGTGACCCTGCTGCGCCGCTGCGCCTTCCGGTCCTCGTCGGAGGCGTAATACCAGTCGAAACCTTCGCCGGCGGCGAGGTTCTTGCGCAGGTAATCGCAGCGGTGGATCGACCTCCCCGCAGCCTCGTCGGCGTGGCCCGGCTCGTCGCGCCAGTCGGCAAGCGGCCAGTAAATGTCGATGCCGACGAAATCGGCCTCCGCCCAGAACGGGTCGAGATGGAAGAAGACGTCGCCGGAGCCATCCGCCGGCTGATGACCGAAATATTCCGACCAGTCGGCCGCATAGGAGATTTTCGTCGCCGGCCCCAGCACCTGACGGCATTCACCGCGCAGCACGCGCAGCGCCTCGACGAAGGGATAGCGGTTCCCCTGCCCGCGGATCTGGCTCAGCGCCACCATTTCCGAGCCGACGAGAAACGCGTCGACCCCGCCCGCCGCCTTCGCCAGATGGGCATTGTGCAGGATGAAGCGGCGATAGCGCCATTCCGTGGGCCCGGAATAAAAAACACCCCCGGCGCCCACCGAAAACTGGCCGAGCGACGCCTCGCCCAGAAAATCCGTGATCTCGCCTGCCGCCGCCGCGCTCTTGTCGGGCGAACCGGCCCGCCCCGGCGCCACGGTGAGCGTGATGCGCCCACGCCAGGGATAGGGCGGCTGCCCCGCCTCGCCGCTGCGCGGATCGGGAAGCTCGTTGTCTTCCGCGACATCCATCAGCACGAAGGGCAGAAGCGCCACCTTCAGGCCGCGCGCGGTCAACTCGCGGATCGCCCGGATGACCGTCTCATCGCTCGGCGTGCCGCCATAGGCCGCGCGGCCGTCGATATAGGAGACGACCTCCGCCTCGCCGCGCGTGAGCCCCGCCACCGACCAGTCGCCGCCGGAGATCCGCTTATGGGCATCGTCGACCATCGGCTGGATCAGACATTCGGGCGCCCGCAGATCGTTGCCAAACCAGGCGACAACCAGCGTCACCCATTCAAGCCGTGGGCAGAGATCCATGAGCTCGTCGAGCGAGGTCTCGAAATCCGCCTCCTCGCGGCGGGCAAACGTGTTCGCGGTGGCATAGGTGCCTGGATCGCCCTCGCTGAGACGAAGCGCGGTGTCGTAGACGAACTCGCCCGCCCCCGGGATCACGCAAACGGCGCGGATATCCTTTTCGATGCTGCCGACCGGCCGCAAAATCTCGAAGGAGAGCTGCGGAATGCGGTTGCCGAATTCTGCAAGCGCCAGGCGCTCGAAGACGACATAGGCGGTGCCGCGATAGGCGGGTGGGTCGATCTCATGCGCGGCAATCAAAGGATCGGGCAACTGATCCTCGCTGCCCTTATAGATGCGCAAGGTGACGAGTGAGGGATCGAGCGGCTTTCCGTCCGCCCAGATCCTGCCGATATGCGCCACCTCGCCTTCGCACAGCGCCACGGCAAAATTGGCGAAGTAGCTGTAGGTGGTCGTCGTCACCTTGCTGCCGCCGCCCTTGCCACCCGCGCGCTGCGTGTCGGTCGTCGCGACTTCTTCGAAATCCGTCGCCCAGATCACCTGGCCGGCCAGACGCACGCGGCCATAGACGCGCGGGATCGGGGCACCTTCGGTCGAACTCTGCACGGTCAGGTCGGAAAGCCGCGCGCCCTCCGCCTTGCGCTCGGTGGAAAATACGCTGCGGTCGATCGCATAGCCCGCGAGCGCGCCGAGCGCGCGTCCGGCGATCGCTCCGACCCCGCCGAAAAGACCGCCAAGGCTCGCGCCCGCCGCGCTCAACAGAAGCGTCGCCATCAGCCCTTCTCCGCATCGTTGTCGTCGAGGTTCGGAAACGCAAAGGCATAGGCGATGCGCCGCCGCCAGGCCGCGACCAGCGCCACTTCGGCCACCGCCGCCCCTTCATGCGCGTGGATCATCGTCGTCTCGCCGGTAAGGATCGCGGCATGCTTTGCCGGAAGCCCCCTTCGCCAGCGGAAGAGGAGCACATCGCCGGCCCGCGCCGCTGAAATCTCGATTTCGCAGAGATGCCGGCGCGCGGCGTCCCTCAGCGTTTCTTCGCCCCGCGCCTCCGCCCAGTCGGGCGTATAGGCGGGCGGCGTCTCCGCCTCCGCACCATAAAGATCGCGCCAGACGCCACGCACGAGGCCGAGGCAATCGGCACCGACGCCGCGCAGGGCGGCCTGATGGCGATAGGGTGTGCCGATCCAGCGCCTTGCCGCGCCCAAGATCGCCGCACGCGTCACCTTTTCCATGCGCTGGCCCTTGCTCGTTCGGTCCTCATTCGTTTGGGCCCGGGCGCCCGATGAAGGGCGTCGTCGTGCTGACCTCGCCGCCGCTTGCCACCGACCAGACGAAATCGTTGCCCGGCATGTGCGGAAAGCCGCGGAAATTGAGCGTGTTGGCGAAGCGTTCGCGGCAGGTCGCCAGCCGCTTGTCGCAGCCGGGCGTCACCGCAACCCGGTCGCCGACGGCGATTTCCCGCTCCATCTTCTGCCAGAGCGTCAGGCGGTGCGCCGTCCCCTCGACAGAGTGGCGCGCCACTTCGATGGCACGACCCTGATTGGCCCCGGAGAGAAACGTCAGAAGCCCCCGCGCCAGGCTGCCATCCCGCACCCCATCTTCCGCACCGAGCTCGCCGGCCTCGATCCAGCCCACCCCATCCGTCGCGGTCACGACCGCCTCGACGCGCAGGGCCGCAAGATCGACGCGGCAACGGCTGTCGCCGAGATCGGCGTCGCAGAGATGCGCAAAGAGCCGGCCGCTCTCCTGGTCGAGCGCGTGCGCGAGCCCGCGCAGTTCGGCCTTGAAGGCATGGTCCTCGCGCGTCACCTCGCCGATCGAGGCGATCCGCATCAGATGGCGCATATCGGGCGCCGCCCAGTTGACGAGCCACATCTCGACGCGGGCATTGTCATAGAGCCCGGCGAGAAGATCCTCCTCCGACAGCCTGTCCGAACTCAGCGCCCCGGCGACGTCGAGGCCGCCGACTTCAAGCCCCGCATGGGCGACGCCACCCGACGCCGTCAGCCCGTTCTGCGGCTCGTAGGTGACACCGCCGAAGACGAGTCTCCGGTCGTGATCGGTGAAACCGAGCCTCACCCCGTCGGCGCGGATCAGTGTCCAGCAGGCGCAAAGGCTCGTGACGCCCGCTTCAAGATGCGCCGTCAGCGCAGCGGAAAAATCCTTCACGGCTTGATCTCCACGATCGGAACGGAGGGCGCTTCGCCGGCCTCGAAGGCGGCGAGGTCGATGTCGAGGCGGTCGCTGTCGAAGCGCACCGGAACGTCGAAGAGAAAGCCGGCGGTGACCGCCGCTCCCGCCGCTGGCACATGGCCGGAGGAAAAGGCGATGCGCCCGGTGGTGGGATCTGCGGAAAACGCGCCCACCGCCGTCTCCACCCCGCCGACGCCAACGCGGATCGTGCCCTCAACCGGCTTTTCGATCTCCCGCAGCCAGGGGGCGAGCCCGTCGCCGTAGCGTTTGACGAGGAGAAATTCCGCCGTTGTGCCGTCGCCCGTGCCGATGCGCTGATCGAAGGGGCCGGGCTCGGCCGGCACCGGCGCGGAGGAAAAATCACTGCGGTCGCGGAAGCGAAAGCCATAGAGCCGGCCGCGCCGTTCTTCGAAGAAGGCAATGAGCCGTTCCATATCGGCGCGCGAGCGCACGCCCGAGCCGACATTGTAGCGGCGCCTGGAATCCGCCCAGCGCTGGTTGCGCTCCTCACGCCCGGAGGCGAGCGTCACCACCTCGGTGCGCCGCTCCGGTCCGCCGGACGAGCCGAAAGCGAGCGCCAGCGGAAACGAAATCTCGTTAAAGCCCGCGGACATGACGGCTCACAGCCCCCGCCGGCCGCGCGACACGGCACGCGCCAGCATCGCCGTCATTTCGGCTTCAGACCGGCGGAAGCTCGCCGCATCTTGCGTCGTCACGTTGAAGGTGACGTGGACCGGCTGCGCCCCAGCACCCGCGGCCGCAACGCCGAGCCTTCCGTCGGCGCCGCGCCGCAAAGGCAGGATCGCCTCCGCCCCCGCCTCGCCCATCAGGCCGATGCCGCTGCCCGTCTGAAAATAGCTCGGCGCGGCGACGACCCCGCCCGAAGCAAAGGGCGTGACCTTGCCGCCCGCAAACACCCCGCCCTTGGCGAAACCGCCCACAAACGAGCCACCAAGAAGCGAGCCGAACACAGAAGTAAGCGCGCCAGACAGCCCGCCGGCGATCGGCGAGAGCGCGGCAGTGAGCGCGCGCCCCGACAGGCCGAGCGCCAGGCTCTTCAAGACACTGTCGAAGCGCCTTCCCTCCACCGCTGCCTGACGGAAGGCGCTCGTCATGGAGCGCCCGAACCCGTCCGCCAGATGCTGAAGGTCGCCGAGCGTCGCCGAAAGCGCCGTAGCACTTCCGGAGAGCTCGTCCGAGCCGAAATCGAAATCGTCTGCCATCATGTCCTACCGATCGGGAAAGCGCGCTATCAGCTGCGCGAGCTCCCCCGCTGTGAGTGGGGTCTTGCCTGCGCCGAACAAAGCCGAGCGGCAGGCCGAAAACTCGCGCGGCGTCATCGCCCAGAAATCGCGTGGAGAAAGCCGCAGAACGGCGAGGCCAAAGGCGATCGCCTCCTGCCAGGGAAAGGCCTTCGCGGCCTCTCTCGTGCCGCCTTTCCTGCCGCCTTTCCTGCCGTCTGCGGCTAAAGAGGGTTTTTTGCGGTTCCGCCCGGAGCGTCGGAACCGCCGTCGTCCATCTGCGGAGCCCCGAAAGTCGCCCGCAAAAGCTCCGCGGCGATCTTTGCAAATCCCGCCGCCCCCCCGTCAGCGCGCAGCACCGCCACCTCGTCGTCTGTGATCGCCTCGCCGGCGCCCCTCAGACCCGCCCCCAGTATCCGGATGAGATCGCGGGCCGACAGCCGGCCCGTCTCGAAGCGCGCGGCGAGCGCCACCAGATCCTCGGCCTTGAAGGCGGCTTCGAGCTCGGCCAGGGCACCGAGCGTCAAACAGAGCCTGCGCGTCTCGCCGCCGAGCACCGCATCGATCTCGCCGCGATGGGAATTCGCCATCTCCGCCTCCGCTCACAACGCCGCAAAGGCGAGTTCACCGGCGGATTCCAGCGCCAGATCGTAGGCGACCTCGCCGTCATGCTCGCCGGAATACTCAAGCCCCGTCACCTGAAACGGGCCCGTCACCGTGCCGAAATCCGGGATCACCACCTGCCAGGCGACGATCGTGCCGGCAAAGAAGATCTCGCGGATCGTCGCGTCGCTCGCCTGGTCGCGAAACACGCCGGAGCCCGAAAGCCCGGCCCGTTTCACGCCCGCGCCCTCCAGAAGCTCGCGCCAGCGCCCGGCGGAATCGGTGTTGGTGATGTCGACGCTCGCCTGGTTGAACGAAATCCGCCTGGCGCGGAGCCCGGCGACAGTCACGAATTGTCCGTCCCGCTCCAGTTTCAGGAGCAGGTCCTTGCCTTTCTGGGCACTCATGATGGGTTCTCCCGCTGATTTCAGGCAGACGTTTCGGAGCACCGCCCGGGGGAGGCCGGCGAAGAAGCTTCGCTCAAGCGGACAAGCAATTGACAGGATCAGGCAAGCCGCCGCCCGAATGAGACCCTATCTCCCGGTCTCGTCCCAAACGGAGTTCTCGCCCCATGCCCAGTTCCCAGGCCCCGATCGGCTCCCGTTTCGGTGCCGCCTCCACCGCTGAAGAGGTCGTTTCCGGCATCAATCTCTCCGGCAAAACAGCGATTGTCACCGGCGGCTATGCCGGCATCGGCCTTGAGACGGTGCGCGTGCTTGCCGGCGCCGGTGCCGAAGTCATCGTCCCGGTGCGCGATCAGGCAAAGGCCGAGCACGCCCTCGCCGGTCTTGCGCGCGTCTCCTCGGCGCCGATGGACCTCATGGACCCCGCCTCCGTCGATGCCTTCGCCGAGACCTTTCTTGCCTCCGGCCGGGCACTCGACATTCTCGTCAACAATGCCGGCGTCATGGCCCCGCCTTTGGCGCGCGATGCGCGCGGCTACGAATCCGAGTTCTCCACCAACCATCTCGGGCATTTCCAGCTGACGGCGCGGCTCTGGCCAGCCCTGAAGGCAGCCGGCGCGGCCGGCGGCGCACGCGTCGTGGAGCTCTCCTCGCGCGGCCACCGCTTCTCGCCCGTCGTGTTCGACGACGTCAATTTCGAGCGGCGCGACTACGACCCCTGGCTCGGCTACGGCCAGTCGAAGACGGCCAACATCCTCTTTGCGCTGGAGCTCGACCGGCGCGGCGAAAGCCACGGCGTGCGCGCCTTCTCGCTGCATCCGGGCGGCATCGTCGCGACCGATCTCGGCCGCCATCTCGATCCGTCGAGGCTGCGCGATATGGGCGCCATCGACGAGAACGGTGAACCGGTCATCGATCCGGCCCGCTCGCTGAAGACGATCCCGCAGGGGGCGGCGACCTCGGTCTGGTGTGCCGTCAGCCCGGATCTCGACGGCATGGGCGGCGTCTATTGCGATGATTGCGACATCGCCCCGATCGCGCCGGAAACCGCCGAAGACCCTGCAGACCCCGCGACGCGTCTGACGACCGGCGTGCGCGCCTATGCCGTCGATCCGGAAGCCGCGAAACGCCTGTGGACCCTCAGCCAGCACCTCACCGGCCTCACCTGAGAGGCCGACTGAGCCCAGGCTTCGGCCGGGCTTGCCTTGGCCGGTTACAAGATGTCTCTTTGTGACGGCGTCTTCTCGTTTCGCCGGTGCCAGCCATCCAGCCACGGCGTGATCGCCCATGTGCGGCTCTTCGGAGCAAAGCCCCGCCAAAGCCTCTGCCGCGCCCGGCCAATCGCCTCACGCAGCGTCCGCACATCCAGCTGATGGCCCTGGCCGATTGGATGTGTGGCCATCGCTCAAGCGCACGCCGTCAGGACCTGAGAAGAACTTTTCAATCATCTCTACGAGGCGCATCAGGATCGGATAGCGGGCGGAGCGGACAACCGTCACGCTCATCTTGCGATCGAAACCAGCATTCCCAAGGAGTATAGCGGCCAGACCGGCGCGAAACGCACCTTCGGCGTTCTCGTAAAGGTCGCTACGATGCCGCCTCAACTGATCCATCGCCGTGGTGAGGCCGCCTTTTGCCCGCGGCCTCAGATCCTCTTTCAGGGTGCTCTGCAAAACGAGCTGATAGATTTCGTGGCCGGCGTCCTGTTCCGTCACCGCGCGCGCAACATCGTACAGCGCCCGCTTGACCTCTTCCGGTGCCGCAGGGTCGGAGAGCACGCTTTCAGCCATATCGTAAAAGTCTTCGCTCGCCTCTCGCGCGAGATCGAGAACGTCTGCCCGTTGCTCCAGCCGCCAGACTCTCCAGTAGGCAGCCACGATAAGGGCGACCAGAAGCGGCAACCAGATTCCAACGTCCCGGAACAACGCTTCTCCGATCATCTCAGTCATTGTCTCGACTCTCTGTCTCGGATGAAGACTTGCCTCCTTTGAAGCGAAAGCGTGCCTGCTTCTCGGAGTATTTCTCCAAAAGCTTAACGCCGCGCTCTTGCCTGAGTTGCAACAGGCGGCGCGCGGCCTCGCGCTCGCGAAGGTAGGCGTTGACCAATTTATTGACAAGCCAGCCCAGCAGGAGAAGCGTCGCGACATACGCGACGGCCTTTTCGTCGGCGCCGAGAGACATCGCTCCAAAAGCACCAACCGCGAGAACGACGAAGACGAGAGTATCTCTTCCGAGCCGGCTACCAAACTCAGCCAGGGCATGCGCAAGGTGGGCAAGTGTCCCGATTTCTTTCGGCTTCCGTGCCATGCGACCCTGCATACTTCTCGTTGCATACAGAGTTACATGATCCATTCAGTCCCGGTGAATGACCCACATCGCCACAGACGCCATCGCAAGAACTGCTCCATGAAGGCTTGATCTTTCAACACGTCTATATCCCACCCTCACGCCTCCTCCACCACCGCGCGAAATTTCAGCACCGCCCGCCGGCCGCTCGCCTCGCCGGCGCCGCTCGTCTTCATCTGGACGAAGCGGCAGCCGACGAGCGTGAAGCCGGCGAGCGCGAAATCGGCGTCATGCAGCAAATCGCGCAAAGCCGCGGCAAGCCCGAGCGTCTCGCGGCGGCCGCGACCGCGCGAAAAGGCGACGAGCGAAAAGATAATCTCGACGAGCTTCGTCTCCGCACCGCTGCCGGCGGCCACGGGCGTCACCTCCATCTCGCCGAGATGCACGTAAGGCGCGCTCATATTCCGCGGCACATGATCGAAGACCTTGTCGGCGCCGATCAGGGCGGTCAGCGCCGCATCGCCCGCAAGCCGTTCATAGATCGCCCGCTGCAGGGCCTCTTCGGCGCCCATCACACCTCCTCCACGGCTTCGATGCGGGTAAAGCGGCCGCTCGCGTCGGGATCGTGGCAGATGACGCAGAGAAAACCCCGCGCGCCGAGCCGCAGCCGGTCGCCGGCCAGAAGCCCCACCTCGCGCCGCACGAAAATCTCATGTGTCACCTCGCCGACCCGTCCTTCGCCGAGCGCCACCTCGCGGGCCGTTCCGGGTCGGAGATCGGCCCAGACATGCCCGATCGGCAGATAGGTGGCAGTTTCGCCGCCGAGCCCGTCGGGCGCGGTTACCGGCCGTTCCCAGACCATGCGCTGGGAGAGCCGGCCCGGCCTGGTCACAGGTCGCGTCACAGCTCGCATTCCGGACCGCATCCCCGTCCGGCGCGCCGCGCTCATGCCGGCACCAGTTCGCGAAATGGCGCGATCAGCCGCTCGTAGCCCGCCGGCAGCGCGCCCGGCCCATCCGCTTCGAGTGCTGCGCCGCGATGCTCGTACCAATGGGCGGCGCGCAACAGGATCGCCTGGCGCAAGGGCGCCGGCACCTCGGCTGCACTCTCGCCGAAACCCGCGGTGACGTCGATCTGAAGCCGGATCATGCCCCAAAGCCTCGTGTCGAGCCGGAGCTCGTCCGCCGCGCCCCCAAGCGAAATCTCGTCCTCTTCGAGGAGCCTTTCGCCTGAAGCCGTCATGAGCCGCGCCCGATCCACCGACAGGAGCGGGCGGATCGGCAGGCGCAGACGTCCGCCTTGCGGCCGTTCCGTCAGGACCAGCCGCCATGCTTGGGCGATCAGAACTTTTCGGAGATCGCCTTCGAGCGCCACGCGCGCGGCAACAAGATAAGCGGAGATGAGCTCGTCTTCGGCCTCGTGCTCGACGCGCAGATGCGCCTTCGCCTCGGCGAGCGACACGGGCTCCACCTCCGGCCCTTCCAGAAGAATGCGTTGCATATGTCACCTTGGGGAAAAAAGGAGCGGCCTGCCCGAAGGCAGGCCGCAGGCCGGGGCCCCGTCGGAGGATGGGGGTGCAGGAGCGGGACCCCGGATCACATGAGGGCAGCACCCTCAGGTCGGTGACGACCCTTCTTCGCACGCCTAGCTTGCGCTAAACTTGACAAGTTTGATCGCTTCGAAATTGAGGACGCCGCCGCCGACCCGTTTCGTGGTGTAAAAAAGCACGTAGGGCTTGGCCGAATAGGGATCGCGCAGGATGCGGATGCCCTGGCGATCGACGATCAGATAGCCGCGCGAAAAATCACCGAAGGCGATCGACAGAGAGCCTGCGGCGATGTCGGGCATGTCTTCGGCTTCCACGACCGGGAAATTCATGATCGTGGCGCGGCTGCCGAGACCCGCCGGCGGCGCCCAGACATAATTGCCGTCGGCGTCCTTCAATTTTCGAACCGCCGCCTCGGTGCGCCGGTTCATGACGAAATGGGCGTTCTGGCGATAGCCGGCCTTCAGCGCATAGACGAGGTCGATGAGAAGATCGCTCGGCATGTCGGCGGGAAAGCCGCCTGACACCCCGGTCGAAAGCGTGCCGAGCTTGCCCCATTCCCAGGCGCTTTCGGCGACATTCGGCACGGCGAGAAATCCCGTCGGTTTCTTGTTGCCGTCACCATTGACGAAGGCCGCGCTCTCTTGTTCAGCAAAGGCCTGATCGACCTCGCCGGCCAGCCAGGCGGAGAGATCGACGATCGCATCGTCGAGAAGCGCGCCCGTCGCCGCGGGCATCGCATAAAGCTCCATCACCGGATATTCGAGCGCGTCGAGAACCGGCGTATCCGTCTCCGGCCGCGCCTCGCTCTCTCCGACCCATCCGGTCGCCGGCCCGCTCACCGCGAACGGCTTTTTGTAGAGGCTGCCCGACACGGTGATCGTGCTCGCGATGGCACGGATCGGCGACACCTCGACAAGCCTGCGGCCGATCTCCGCTTCCGTCTCGTCCGGCACCAGATAGCCGCCATCGGCGCCATCGGAGGTGCCGATCGCCATCGCCTTTCGCTCGAGCCGTGCAAGAGCCGCGGTCTCGCCCGCCCGCAGGTAGCGGGAGAAGGCAGCGCCATGGCCAGAGAGATCGGCGCCGGCGCGTTCCAGACGCGGCTCCGCCCCGGTGCCGCCGGAAAGCCGAGGCCGCCGCCCCTCGATCGTCAGGCGTTCGATCGCCCTTTCCTGCCGGTCGAGCACGTCGTTGAGGCGCGCCACCTTCTCTTCGGTGACGACATCGGGGGCAAGGCGCCGCTCGATCTCGCCGAGCCGCTCGTCATTGGCTTCCTTGAAGGCCTCGAAGGCGTTCATGAACTCGTCGAAGGCGGCGCCCACTTCAGGCGTCGGCCCCGCCTTGGTCTCGGCGAGGGGATCGCCATGCATCTTGTTTTCCAGCGCCGGGCGCAGCTCGGCCGTTCGGGCAGACATCGTCATTTCGTCCTCTTGGTTTCGCGTGTTCAGGAAAAGGCCGGTCTTCCGCCGGCAATCCGGGCAGCTTTCGGCCCAACAGCTTTCGGTCCAGCAGCTTTCGGCCGGGCAGGTGTCAGGCGCCGCGCGGCGTCCAAAAACCTTGCGGAAAGCCCCGCCTCGCTTGTCTTGACGGAGACGATGCGTGCCTCCGTCAGCATCGGAAAGGTGACGATCGAGACCTCCCAGAGATCGATCTCGTAGAGACGCCGGATGCCGGCCCGCCGGTCCTTGCGCCCGCGCAGCGTGCGGTAGCCGATCGACAGCCCGTCGAGCCCGCCCGCCTTCAGCAGCGCATGCACCTCGCGTGCCCGCGCCACGTCGAGCGTCAGCCGTCCGCGCACGAAAAGCCCGCGCCGATCCTCGGCAATCTCCTCCCAGACGCCGATCGGCTCGGCCGGATCGTGCTGGAAGAGCATGCGGATGCCGGCCGCCCCGCGCGCCTTCAAAGAACTCGCGAAGGCGCCCGGCATGACCATGTCGCCGGCCATGTCGCGCCGGCCGAAAAGGCTCGCATAGCCGGAGAAGCGCCCATCGGCGCCGATCTCCTGCAGGCTTTCCCGCAAGGCCGCGGTGGCGGGGAGGATGTCCGGCCCGTGCCGGGCGAGCGCCCTCATCGCACCACCCGGAAGCGCGGCCTGCCGGTCTCGCCGGCCGCGCCGTTTCCGTGGCGCGCGAATCTCTGCTCGGCGATCGCCCCCAAAAGCCTGACGGCGAATTCCGAAAAGACGGCGCGATGGTCCGTTCGCGCCGGCAACAGCGCGTTCCAAAATCTCTTCATCGTGGCCTCGAAAGTTCAGGAATGGTCGCGGAACAGCCGGTTGAGCTGTGCGATCTCCTTGACGAAATCGTTGAACCGCCGGTTGGAGGCGGCGAGCTCGCGCAGGCTCCAGACGAGAAGCCCGGAGGCGCCCGACGCCCACAGAAACAGCGCCAGATGCGCCAGATCGCCCCGTTCGGCGAAGGTCTTGGTGAGCTCAGGCATCGTCACCCCTTCGCTTCCTGTCATGTCCGCCCAGCCGGAGAACCGGCAGGCGCCCGGATCAGCTTGCCGGGTCGGGCGCGACCGCCGCGTCTTCCAGCCAGGCGATGAAAAGCTGCGCATCGCGGTTCGGCCGACGCGGCCTCAGCGCGACATAGGCCTGCCCCGTCGGAGCAAAGCCGAAAGGCGCCAGAAGCCGTCCCGCCGCAACATCGTCGCGCACCAGCACTTCGGGCGCGATCGCCACGCCGAGCCCGGCCGTCGCAGCTTCCAGCAAGAAGTAGAAATGCTCGAAGACGCGCCCGCCCGCCGGCGGCGCCAGATCCATCTCACGGCACCAATCGGCCCAGGCCGCCGGCCGCGTCTTCGTATGGAGCGCCGGCAGCGCATGAAGCGTCTCCGGCGCATCGAGATCGACGCTCGCGGCACATTTCGGGCTCACCACCGGCCCGGCCGCCTCGGCAAACAGCTCCGTCACCTCCGCATCGCCCCAGGGCCCGCGCCCGACGCGGATCGCCACGTCGAAACGATGGCGGGAGAAATCCACCGGCCCGTATTCACCGGTCAGCCGCACCTCGATCTTCGGATGCGCCGTCTGGAAATCGACGAGCCGCGGGATCAGCCAGCGCATGGCGAGCGTGCCCGTGCAGGAGACGTCGAGAAACCGGCTCTCGCTCTGCATGGCGCGCGCGACCGCCACCTCGATGCCGTCGAAGGCCTCGGTCAAGGCCGGTTCGAGCTCCAGCGCCGTCTGCGTCGGCACCAGCTTGTTGCGCGGCCCCTCGAACAGCGGAACCTCAAGGATCTCCTCCAAAAGCCGCACCTGGCGGCTGACGGCGCCATGCGTCACGCCGAGCTCGTCGGCGGCAAGCCGCATCTGACCATGCCGCATCGTCGCCTCGAAGGCACGCAGGGCATTGAGCGGAAGAGCACCGCGCTTCATGTGCGTTTTCCTCACACCAAGCGCCAAAAATCATCGTTTTTCCAAGAAAGCGCAATCAGCCAGAAGAGGAAATGACAACATCACGCCGCGCTGCCTACGGCCGCAGACCCCTCTCCTGGAAAGCCTGCATGGACAATCACGTCTTCGCCGCGGTCATCCTCGCCGCCCTTCTCCATGCCGGATGGAATTCCGTGGTGAAGGTCGGGCTCGACCGTGTCTCCACGATCCTGCTCCTCGCCATCGCGCAGGGGGCGATCGCAGCCGTCGCGCTGCCCTTCGTCGACCGGCCGGCGGCGGCCGCCTTCCCGATGATCGCGGCTGCGGCCGCCCTTCATGCCGGCTACAAGCTCTTTCTCATCGAAGCCTATGCGCGCGCCGATCTCAGCCAGGCCTATCCGCTCGCCCGCGGCGCCGCGCCGATCTTCGTCACGGTCATCTCCGTCCTGTTTCTCGATGCCACCTTTGCGCCGTCCGCTCTGGTCGCCATCGGCGCCATCTCGGCCGGGATTCTCCTGATGGCGGCGAAGGGCTCGACCTCCGGCCGCATGGACGGGCATGCCCTCTTCTTCGCCCTCGGCACGGCCGGCTTCACCGCCAGCTACACGCTTCTCGACGGGCTTGGCGCGCGCGTTGCCGGCACACCGTCCGGCTTCGTCCTGTGGATGGTCATCGGCGATACCGCTCTCCTCACGGCCTTCATCGCCCTGCGGCATGGCCGCGCCGCCTTCGCCGGCCTCCGGCCCGCCTGGAAAAGCGGCGTCGCCGCCGGGGCGATGTCACTCGGCTCTTATTGGATCGCGGTCTGGGCGTTCACGCAGGCGCCGATCGCGCTCGTTGCAGCCTTGCGGGAATCGAGCATCCTCTTTGCCGCGCTCATCGCCGCCTTCGTTCTGCGCGAACCCGTCAGCCGCTGGCGGTGGATCTCCGCCGCCTGCATCGCCTGCGGTCTCGCCCTGATGAAGGCCTGAAAACCGTTACGCCTCGAGCGGCCCGTAGCCCAGCGCCTCGCGCTTTTCGTCGTCGCTCAAAAAGCTCGCCTCGGACAAGCGCTTCCAGCGCTCCGCCCGGTCGGCGGCGAGCGCATCGATCTGATCGGCGTCATAGGCAAGGCGCAGACGCTCGCCGAAAGACGGCGCCAGCCAATTGGAGAGCGCACCCGTCATGCGCCCGATCAGTGGCAAGACCGTCTGCCGCCACAGCGCCCGGTTCGCCTCCTGGTAATTGGAATAGGTGTTGTCGCCGGGAATGCCCAAAAGCATCGGCGGCACGCCGAAGGCGAGCGCGATCTCGCGCGCCGCGGCGTTCTTCGCCTCCAGAAAATCCATGTCCCTCGGCGACAGACTCATCGCCTGCCAGGAGAGCCCGCCCTCCAACAGAAGCGGCCGTCCGGCATTGGCCGCGCCCTCGAAATTCTCTGTGAGCTCGCCTTTGAGGCGGGCGAACTGGTCTTCGGACAGGTTCGCCCCTTCCGGCCCCTGATAGACGAGCGCACCGGAAGGCCTCGCGGCATTCTCCAGAAGCGCCTTGTTCCAGGCCGACGCCTCGTTGTGGAGGTCGAGCGCCTTCTGCGCGGCTTCGAGCGGGGCGAAGCCGTAATAATCGTTGAGCGGATGAAAGAGCGTCAGATGCAGGATCGGCGACAGCCCCTCCTGCGGCATCTGAAAGCGCAGGCTGCGCCCGGCGACCGTATATTCATACGCCTCCGCCCAGCCCTCGGGCCCGGCAATCACCTTCATCCGGTCCGGCCGCAGCGCATAGATTTCACGGATCTCACCGTCTGAGCCCGCCACCGCCTCCAGATAGGCATTGCCGGCGGTCAGGAGATGGCCATAGGCCGCCTCGAACAGCTCCGCCCCGGCCTCACGCGGATTGGGACGGGCGAGAAGCGCCAAGAGCGGATGCTCGGCGAGCTCTCGCGCGCCCTCATAAAGAAGTAGCGGCACGGAGGCCGCCGCCTCGGAAATCAACCGCACGGCGCGGTAGACGATAGCATTTTCCATATAGCCCCGCCGGGCGAGCGCCGCGTAATGGCGCGGCGTCCACACCGGCGCGCCGGTGCGTGCAAAGGCGATCAGCGGTCCCGTGCGCGAGGCTTTCGCCTCCGGCGCTTGTCTCCACCAGCGCATGCGTGTCTCCCTTGTTCAAGCGGCCTTCTCGGGATTCGCGGCCGCTCTCGACGCTCCCCTCCCCAGGAAGGAGAGGGGCGGCCCGATCAGGGGAGACCCGCCGGATCAGCCCTTCAGAGCCGCCTCGATCGTTGCTGCAAAAGGCGTCGTCGGCCGGCCGATCAGCCGGGACAGTTCATGGCGATCGTCGAAGAGATCGCCCTTGGCGGCCCCGGCGTCGGAATCGGCGAGCATCGCCGCCACGCCTTCCGGCAGGCCGGCGCTCTTGAGCGCTGCGCGATACTCCGCTTCGGGCATGTCGGCATAGGCGACCGCCTTGCCCGACTGGCGCGAGATTTCGGCGGCAAATTCGGTGAGCGTATAGGCCTCGTCGCCGGCGAGTTCGTAAACTCGGCGCGGCTCAGTGTCATCGACCAGCGCGGCAGCCGCCGCTTCCGCATAATCGGCGCGTGCAGCACTTGCGATCCGGCCGCCATCGGCGCTCCCCATCAGGGCGCCATGCTCCAGCGCCGGCGGGATCGAGGCGGCGTAATTCTCCGTGTACCAGCCGTTGCGCAACAGCGTGACCGCGAGGCCGCTTGCGGCCAGCGCCGCTTCGGTGTCGCGATGCTCCTCCGCCAGCCCGAGGGTCGAGCGGTCGGCATGCAGGAGGCTCGTATAGGCGATGCGCTCAACACCGGCGCGCTTTGCCGCCTCCACGACATTGCGGTGCTGGCCCGTGCGGCTTCCGACCGCGTTTGAGGAAATCAGCAACAGCCGCTCCACACCGGCAAAGGCGGCATCGAGCGTCTCCGGGCGCTCGTAATCGCCTTCACGGATCGTGACGCCCTCAGGGAAAAGCTTCGCGGACCGCGCGGGATCACGCACGATCGCGGCGACGGCCTCGGCGCCGACGCGGCGGACGAGGTCGGCAATGACGAGGCGGCCGAGCTGGCCGCTCGCGCCGGTGACGGCATAGCGTGGATTGGTGCTCATCGGAATTCTCCGGTCTCTTTTGTTGACATAGTCTCATTTAGAGACCTTATAGCCACCGGAGAAGACGGCACTTTCCCGTCACCAGGTTACCGACAAGCCCCTTATGGAGGTCGAGATGGCGCAAGAGCTGGAGCCGCACCGCGCGCTCGGTGAAAAATTCGAAAGCTGGATCAAGTTCGATTTCGATGCGACGCGCTGCCCGGTGCGCAACCTCCTCGACCATATCGGCGACCGCTGGTCGATCCTCATTCTCTCAGCGCTCGCCGGCGGGCCAAAACGCTTCAGCGCGCTCGCCCGCGCCGTGCCGGACATCTCCAAGCGCATGCTCACGCAGACACTACGCCGGCTGCAATCCGACGGCTTCATCGACCGCGACGTCCAGCCGACCGTGCCGCCGCAGGTCACCTATTCGCTCACCCCCCTCGGCAAAAGCCTCGCCGGCCCGCTGCTTGGCCTCATCGAATGGGCGGAAACCAATTTCGCCTCCGTCGTGGAAGCGCGCGCAAAAATGGCCGAGGCGGCGTAACGACCTCCGCCCCATCGGAATCGCGTTCTTCGAAAACCGGTCTGTCGGCACGGCCGCGCGGTACGCACCCCACCTCCCCCTTGTGGGGAGGTCGACGCGCCATCAGGAGCGGCGGGTGGGGGTCGCTGACCTCGATCCAATCACGGCAATGCCGGTTTCCTTGGCCAACCCGAAGTCTATCCGATCATGGCAATGCCGGTTTCCTTGGTCGACCCCCACCCCTAACCCTCCCCACAAGGGGGAGGGGGACGGCCGTGCCCACTCTGAAATCTGTGCCCGCTCTCAAATCCAGGAACGCAGATCCATTCCCGGCGCCCATTTCTCCAGCAAGGCCGCGCCGCACGCTCCCACCTCCCCCTTTGTGGGGAGGTCGACGCGCCGCCAGGCGCGGCGGGTGGGGGCGCGGACGTCGATCCAATCACGGCGACGGCGGTTTCTTCATCGCCCCAGCGGGGAAGACGACTATGCCCCCTCAAATCCGCCGCACCCGCGCCTCGCCGCCGCCGGTCAGCATCAGCTCGGTCAGCGCCCAGACGAGCGCGTCGACCCGGTCCGGGGAGCGCCCCGAGGAGAGCCCTCCGAGGCCGAAATCGGCCATTTCGTCTTCAAGCTCCGGCAGCGTGCCGACATGGCGGATGCGCCCCTGCTCGTAGAGGGCGGCGACCGGCTCGGCGCGCACCACTTTGCCGCGGCTCGCATGGACGAGGCGCACGGCGACGCCCGGATCGGCCTGGCGGATGACGGCGGCCACCATGTCGCCGCCCTGGTTCGCCTCCGCCACCAGCCGGTCGGCGGAGAGCGCGTGAAAGAGATCGACGGCCCGCCCCGCCCAGCCGGCGGGCGAGAGCCCCTGCGCCGTCTTGTCGGCGAGCACATAGCCAAACCCGTCCGCCCCGCGGCCGGCCGCCACGATCCCGCAGGCATCGGCCTCGCGCCCCGAAGAGGCCGGCGGATCGACGGCGACGACCACGCGGATCAATTCCGGCGCCGCATCGACGCGCCCCGCCTCGATATCGGCACGCTTGAAGAGCGCATCCGGCCGGTCGGAAATCAATTCCGCATCAAGCTCCTGACGTCCGAGCCTCGTGCCGCGATAGCGCCCGACGACGGCCTCCAGAAAACCCGGCGCCAGATTGGCGGCGTTCATCGCCGTCGTCGCCTTGGTCACGGCCGTGCGCGGCGCCGCCAGAAGCCGTTTGACGAGCGGCACATTGCGCGGCGTCGTCGTCACGAGCTGGCGCGGATTGATCCCGAGCCGCAGCCCGAATTGCAGCATGTCGAAGGTCGCCTCGGCATAGGTCCATTTGGCGAGCTCGTCGCACCAGGCGGCGTGAAACTGCGGCCCGCGCAGGCTTTCGGGGTCCTGCGAGGAGAACATCAGCGCCTGCGCCCCGTTCGGCCACAGGAGCCTGCGCCGCGTCGTCGAAAAGCTCGGCCGTTCGCTCGGCCGGTGCAGCCCCAAAAGCCCCGACGGCCCCTCCACCATGACGTCGCGCACATCGGCGAGCGTCTCGCCGACGAGCGCGATGCGCTCCAGCGGTTCGCGGGCAAACGGGCGCTGACCGAGCGCCAGCCCTTTTACCCATTCCGCCCCGGCGCGCGTCTTGCCGGCGCCGCGGCCGCCGAGATAGAGCCAGACCGTCCAGTCGCCCTCGGGCGGCAGCTGATCGGGCCGGGCCCAAAGCCGCCAGTCGAGAAGCCGGGCGAGCTCGTCTGAACTCCTCTCCGACATAGCCGCGTCGAGATCCTCGGCGCCGAGAAGCGCGTGCCATTCGGCGCGCAGGCCCGGCGGGCATTTTGGGCGCATCGCCGCCTCCCCGGCGGCCAGGCCACCTTGTCGTGTTGTCGCGACGCGCAGGGGTCCCGCGCGGCATCACCGCCGCTCGGCGCGCTTCTTCAACGACACGATCCGCCGCGAGAGCTCGGCGCGCAGCCAGTCCTGATCGTCCGTTTCGCTCGGCGCTTTTTCGCCGCCCTTGCGCGCCAGCGCCTCGGCCCGGTCCAGCATGCGCGCCGCCTCCGACAAGAGCCGCACATCCTTTTCGTCCACCTCGCCCTCCCTGGAGAACCGCGCTTCCAGCCGCCCGAGCTCGGCATCGACGAGCCGGAGAAGCCGTTCGACCCGTCCTGGCAGCCGCTCCGGCGTTTTCGAGCGCGATGCGCCCCGCGCCCCTGCCTTGCGCCCATCCCCCCGCGCACCGGCCCCGCCCGCCGACGAAGCCGCAGCATCGCCGCGCCCGCGGGGCGCAGATTTCGTCGATCCCTCGGCGGACCCGGCCTCGCTCTCGGCCTTCGCCCGCCCCTCACGCTCCGCCGCGCGTCGGCGGCCGATCGCAGCCAAATCGCTAGAGCGCGGCGTCCAGCCCTCGCGCCGGCGGCGCTCGGCGATCGCCCCGGCACTCACATGAAAGCGCCGGCGGATGGCGGACAGCGGCTCCGCGCCCGCCTCATAGGCGGCACGGATCGCGGCCCAGTCAGCTTCCTCGGCCAAAACCCCTCCGCATCTGAACGTATTGAAAGCCCTGCCCGAAGGCGGGATCGGCTCGTCACGCCGCCGCCCTTCGCACCCGCCGACCATGAGCGAGCGACCGAGCACGCCCGGACAAGCCCTTAAAAAGAAATGCGATCGGACAAGCGTGCAAGAGCGACCGGGCAAGCGGGCAAGCGGGCAAGCCGACGAGAACAAGCGCACTCCCCGGCCCCGCCTCACCGGCGCCGCGCAAACCCCAAAAATCTCGGAAAACGATCGGCTCCAGAACCGTGCGTCAGCCGCACATCTCCGACCGTGCCTGAACCCTAGCAAAGCACCGTACGGCGGTCAAGGAATTTTTTCCTATCGCCAAATATCAGAAGCCAGGTTGGGCTCTGTCCTGGTTGTCATCGTCCAAAGCCGCCACGTGCCGCAGGATCGTCGTGACCGCCATTTCCGGCGTGCCGGTGTTCTCGACGACCTTGCCCAGATGAGAAAGATTGCGTTCGATCGCGCGGTAGGTCTCCACGACGCGCGCGCCCAGACGGTTCCGTCCCTCGCGCGTCGCCTCCCGCTCGAGGACGGTTTCGATCGGTGCCCATATCGTGAAGAGGTGAACGCGCGTCCCCTGCGGGACGTGCTTCTTGAACTTCTGCACGTTCTCGGCCGTCTGAAAGATGTAATCGAACAGGACCTGCGAGGCTCCCATCGCCAGATAGGCGGTCGCGAGCGCTGCCCCCGCGCGGTAGGTCGAGCCAGGGCCAAGGAAGGTCGCCACGTCGTCAGGCGCAAAGGAACGCAGCGCGTCTCCGGAGATGGCGATCGTCCCCGGACGCGCCTGCGCCAAAAGCCCGGTCACCGTCGTCTTGCCGACACCCGCAGGACCATTGATCAGCAGAATGTGCGGCATTCGAGAACCCTATTCGATTCCCACACCGCCGGCTGCGGGGAACGTCGCCCCCTCACGCCCGCCGCACCGCCTCTTCAGCAGCATCCCATTCGGCGATGAATTCCGGCACGCCGTCGGCCGGCATCGGCCGGCCGAAATAATAGCCCTGGCCATAGCGGCAGCCGGCGCGGTGTAGGAAGGCGGCTTCGGCCGCCGTCTCCACGCCTTCCGCCACGATGTGATAGCCGAGCTCGCTGCCAAGGCCGATGAGCGCGCGCACGATGGCGCGGTCGCCGGGTGAAGAGGTCAGATCCTTCACAAAACTGCGGTCGATCTTGAGCACGCCGACCGGCAGGCTCTTCAAATGCGTCAGGGAGGAAAAGCCGGTGCCGAAATCATCGAGCGCGACGCCGATCCCCGCCGCCCGCAGCGTCTGCAAATGCGCACGGATCGCCCGGTTGTCCTCGTCGATGACGCTCGTCTCCGTCACCTCGAGAACGATATCGCCCGGCGACAGCCCCGTCTCGGCCAGGGCGCCGAGCAAGTTTGGGGCAAAATCCTCCTGCTGCAGATCGGCGGCCGTCACATTGTAGCCGATACGGCCGAAATTGATGCCGGCGCTCCGCCAGGCTTTCAGGTCGCCGACGATTTCCTTCAGCATGTACTCGCCGAGCTCGACCGACAGCGCCTTGTCCTTGAACACCGGCATCAACTGGCCGGCCGGAATGATCCCCTTTTCCGGGTGGCGCCAGCGCATCAACGCCTCGAATCCCGACAATTGGTTCGACGAAAACTCCACGAGCGGCTGATAGAACGCCTCGACCTCGCCGCGGGCGAGCCCTTCGCGGAAATCGCGCAGAAGCCGGAAGCGGTTCTGCGCCTCGTTCAGCAATTGCGGCTCGTAGCGCTCGATCGTGCATCGCCGGCCGCGCTTCGCCTCGTAGAGGGCAAGATCCGCGTGGCGCAAAAGGTCATCGGCCGTCGCCCCATCATGCGGAAAGACGGCAATGCCGGCGCTCAAACTATAGGTGATCGAATGGCCGAAATCGCTGCGGCGCACGAGAGGCTGCAAGCGGCGGCGCAGCGTCGCTTCGGCTTCAGCCGCCGTTGCCGCGCTCGTCAAAAGCGCAAATTCGTCTCCGCCGGAGCGCGCCGTCAGGTCGCCGGCATCGGCCGTTTCCCGCAGCCAGTCTGCGACTTCGCGCAAGACCTCGTCGCCAATGTCGTGCCCGAAGAAATCGTTGATGTCCTTGAAGGCATCGAGATCGAAGATGCACAACGCCGCCTCGCGCTTGCGCGCTCCGAGCTTCTTCAAGATCTCCGCGAGTTCCATACGGAAAGCATTGCGGTTGCCGAGCCCGGTCAGGGGATCGCTCACCGCCAGACGCTGCCTCTCCTCTTCGCGGCGCTTTTCGCTCGTGACGTCCTGGATCGTGCCGAAAACCCCGATCGGGCGCCCCTCGCGTCGCTCGCATTCGCCGATCACCCGCACGAAGCGCTCCTCTCCGCGCGTCGATAGGAACGGCACCGTCAGATCGAAGGCATGCTCGCCGCCCATCGCCTCGTCGATTGCCGCGCGCATCACCTTCGCCACATCACCCGGAAAGGCGTTGAGGGCCTCCTTGAGCGCCACCTCGGCGCCGACGGGAATGTCGTAGAGGCGGTAGATCTGTTCCGACCATGTCAGCACGTTTTTCTCGGCGTCGTAGCGCCAGGCCCCGATATTGGCCATGCGCTCCACATGGTCGAAGAGAACGTTGAGGATGCGCTGCTCGCGGCCGAGTTCCGCCAGCCGCTCCTGGTCGCGCACCAGCTCGGTGACCTCGCGGGCAATACCGTGATAGCCGCAAAAGCGGCCGCGCCGGTCGAAGGCGGGGGTGCCGCTCGTCTCGAAGCAGCGCCTGCCGCCCGTATCGTTGAATTCGTAGCGCAGGCCGACGAAAGGCAGACGTCTTTCAAGCTCGTGGCGATGCCGGCGCGCCATCGCGTCGCTCATGCCGGCCGGAATCACCTCATAGCGAGACATTCCGACGAACTCTCCCGCTGGGAGCGAGGTGATCCGCTCGAAATTCGCCGAGAGATATGTGATTTGGAGGTTCTCGTCCGTCGCCCATGCCCAAAATTCGGCACAGTTCAGAACGTCATCCAAGGCTTTCTGCAGCATCGCGGAAAAGGGTCTTCTCGGACTGGGCATCATTTCGGCGCCTACGCTTTCATCAATCCGGTTCTCAATTGGTGAACGCCGTTGCGTCAGGTTTAATCTTCTCGGCCAATTTCTCCTTTTACGCGAAAAAATTGTCGTACGCATCCCTCAAGCGAGTTTCGTTTCGGCTGCTGCAAGCGAAGGCCGCGGCAGGTCGAAAGCCCGCGCCAGAAGATCGAGGCTTGCCACCCTGGCCTTCGGATCCCAGACATTCGTGGTCACCATCACCTCGTCGGCGTCGCAGGCGGCGGCACGCGCTTCGATCTCGCGCCGGACCTTTTCCGGCGTGCCGGTGATGGCGATCCTCCGGTATGCCTCCACGGTGGCGCGGTCCTGCGGCTTATAGCTGTAATCGGCGGCCTCTTGCGGGCTCGACAGCTTGCGCAGCCCGCCCTGGCGCAGCCGCAGCCAGGCAAGCTCCATCGACCCTGCGAGATAGGCCGCCTCCTCCTCGCTCGGCGCGCAGATGGCGGCGAGGCAGAGGAGCGTCCTCGGCGTCGGAAAATCGTCCGAGGGTTTGAAGGCATGGCGGTAGGCCTGAAAGGCCGGAGCTGCCGGTGCTGGCGAAAAATGCCCGGCAAAGGCATAGCCGAAACCGTTGAGGCCTGAGAATTCCGCGCTCGCGCCCGACGAGCCGAGAAGCCAGATCGGCGGCAGCGACACCTCGCCCGGCACCACTTCGATCGCCTGATAGGGATGCCCTTCCGGAAAACCGCCCGTCTCGAAGGCGATCAATTCGGCCATTTGCTGGGCGAACTGGCCGCCGTCGACCGCCCTCAGCGCCGACAGCGTGCGGCTGTCGCTGCCGCCCGCCCGTCCGATGCCGAGATCGATGCGATCGGGATAAAGCGCTTCCAGCGTCCGGTAGGTCTCCACCACGCGCAAGGGCACGTGGTTCGGCAGCATCACCCCGCCGGAGCCGACGCGAATGCGCGTCGTGCGCTCCGCCGCATGGCCGATCAGGACTTCCGGCGAGGCGGAGGCGATGTTGGGAATGCCGTGGTGTTCGGCATACCACAGGCGGTGATAGCCCAAGCGGTCGGCGGCCTCGGCAAAGGTCGCGGTGGCACGCAGCGCGTCGGCTGCGCTCGTCCCCTCTGGCACGGGCGCCAGATCGAGGACGGAAAGCATCAAATTGTCTGACATTCCGGAGGAGATGGAAGCCCGGCGCGCCCGGTCAAGCGTCAGCGGCCTCAAGCGGCCGCGAGACGGCCCCTTTTCAACTCAAGACAGAAAAGACAGGCACGATACACCCGCAGAGCATTACCTCGCCGGCGTCTCGACAGGCCATTCGACAAGAAAATCTTCCCATTCGTCCACCGGCACGTGCCTTTCCGAGACCGTGCGGCCGCGCGTCGAAATCCCCGCCTCGTGCACCGTGTCGCGCGAGCCGGAGACGAGATGGTGCCACCAATAGAGATCGCGCCCTTCCGCGACCAGGCGATAGGCGCAGGACGGCGGCAGCCAGGAAATCTCGCGCACCGCCTCGGGCGACAACGGCAGGCAGTCGGGCACGGTTTCGATGCGGTTCTCATAATCGCGGCAGCGACAGGCGTCTTCGTCGTAGAGACGGCAGGCGACATTCGTCCACGAGATCTCGCCCGTGTCGTAATCCTGAAGCTTGTTGAGGCAGCAGCGGCCGCAGCCGTCGCACAGCGCCTCCCACTCCGCATCACTCAGTTCTTCGAGCGCCTTTTGACGCCAGAACGGCTCTTTTTCGAGCATTCCTGCTCCTGTGACCATCGCGCACCGCTTCCTCGCCGAACGGCGGCAAGACCCTGCCGCCACTTATCAAAGACCCAAATCGTGCTAGAACCGTGCCTGACAAGGCTCGCGGCCGAGCCGTTTGTGAAAACACCCAATGCGCGATCCGTTTACACCGAAGAAGAAGCTGCCGCACTGGCTGCGTGCGCTGGAGATCGATTCCGCGATCGACACCTTCTTCTTCGAGCTCGGGCAAAGCTCCGGCATGGCCTGGGAGCGCATCATTCTGTTCTTTCGCCGCTTCCATGCCACCGGCTGGAAGCGGCCCGTCTTCGAGATCCTGTCGGAAAGCGTCACGCTCGGCTGCGCCGGCCTCATCGTCATGCTGGCGCTCGCCATCCCCGCCTTCGACGCGGTCAAGCGCGACTGGCGCGCTCAGTCCGATTATTCCGTCACCATGCTCGATCGCTACGGCAACGAGATCGGCAAGCGTGGCGTCCTGCAGGAGGTGCAGTTCTCCCTCGACCAATTGCCCGACCATCTCATCCAGGCCGTGCTTGCGACCGAAGACCGGCGCTTCTTCGAGCATTTCGGCATCGATGTCATCGGCACCTTGCGCGCACTTGTGGAAAATGCCCGCGCCGGCGGCGTCGTCCAGGGCGGCTCGTCGATCACCCAGCAGCTCGCCAAGAACGTCTTCCTTTCCAACGAGCGCACGCTCGATCGCAAGATCAAGGAAGCCTTCCTCGCTCTCTGGCTGGAAGCCAATCTGACGAAGCGCGAGATCCTGAAGCTTTATCTCGACCGCGCCTATATGGGCGGCGGCGCTTTCGGCGTCGGGGCGGCGGCGGAATTCTATTTCGGCAAGCCCGTCACCGATCTCCGGCTCGAGGAATCGGCGATGCTCGCCGGCCTCTTCAAGGCGCCGACACGCTATGCGCCGCATATCAACCTGCCGGCGGCGCGCGGGCGCGCCAACGAGGTTTTGACCAATATGGTCCAGGCCGGCTTCATGACCGAGGGCCAGGTGATCAGCGCCAGGCGTCATCCGGCGACGCCGGTGTCGCGCGAGGCGACGCCTTCGCCGGATTATTTCCTCGACTGGGTGTTTGAGGAGGTGAAGCGCCTCGCTCCTCCCGGCCAGCGCAATCTCATCGTGCGCACGACGATCGACATGCGCCTGCAGCGCGCGGCCGAGCTTGCGGTGGAATCTTCGTTGCGGGAATCTGGCGACGCCTATGGCGTCAAACAGGCGGCGCTCGTCTCCATGGATCTGTCTGGCGCCGTGCGCGCCATGGTGGGCGGCCGCGATTACGGCGCCTCCACCTTCAACCGTGCCACCAATGCGCAGCGCCAGCCGGGCTCCTCCTTCAAGCCCTACACCTATGCCGCCGCGCTTGAACGCGGTTACACGCCCGACAGCGTCATCCTCGACGCGCCGGTCTCCATCGGCAATTGGTCGCCGCAGAACTATTCGCGCCGTTACCGCGGCCGCATCACCTTGATGCAGGGCCTCACCCATTCCATCAACACCATCCCGGTGCGCCTTTCGATTGCCTTCGGACGCCAGCCGATCGCGGAAATGGCGGAGCGTCTCGGCGTCCAGACGCCGATCCGCGTCACCCGCTCCCTGCCGCTCGGTACGTCGGAGGTGACGGTGCTCGATCAGGCGACGGGTTATGCGGCCTTCGCCTCCGGCGGCTTTCGCGCCCGCCCGCACGGCGTCGCGCGCATCCTCACCCCCGACGGCGAGGTCGTCTACGATTTCAACCGCGCCAACGGACCGCCCAAGCGGGTCCTGTCGGAAGAGGTCGCGCTCGGCATGGTCAAGATGATGCACAGCGTCGCCGAGCACGGGACCGGCCGCCGCGCCCTCATTCCGGGCGTCTCCGTCGCCGGCAAGACCGGCACCACGCAGGCTTATCGCGACGCCTGGTTCGTCGGCTATACGGGCGATTTCTCCACCGCCGTCTGGCTCGGCAACGACAATTTCAAGAGCACCAACCGTCTCACCGGCGGCACGCTGCCCGCCATGACCTGGCAGAAATACATGCGCGTCGCAGAAGCCAATATCGAGCATCGTCCGCTTCCGGGCATCCCGCTGCCGCCGCCTGCGGAAGACGAGGTGCCGGTCGCAGAGGGCCTGCCGGAAGGCAGCGAACTTCTGGGATCGGGGCGCCTCGCCCCGCCGACGGAAGACATTCTCGACCGTCTGGAAGAGCGCGCCAAAACCGCCGAGATCGCAGCCCCCGCCTTGAAGCGCGAGGCTTCCGCCGCCGCTGCGGGCGGCACGGCCACCCGCTAGGTCGACTGCCTTGCGCGTCCTCGTCATCATTCTCGGCGTCGCCATCGCCTTCGTCCTCGGCGTGGGCAGCGCCTTTTTGAGCCTTCGCGACCTCACCCCGATCGACACGATCGAAAGCGGCGCCTGGAAGGGCTGGCCGCGCGCCGGCACGGCGGATGAGGACCCCTATTCGCGCGCCCGCCTGGCACGCACCGGCGAGCTTGCGCTCGGGCCGAGCGAAGGCCTGAAGCTCCTTGCCCGCTCCGATGACAGCGGCAGCGATCTCAACGGCGCCTGCAGCTATGAGATTTCCGGCCAGATGCCGGCGGCCCGGCTTTGGACGATCGCTGTGGAAACCGCCGCGGGCGGACATCTGCCTCCGGCGGAGCGTGGCGGCCGGGCGCTCGGAAGCGACGAAATCGTGCGCAAGGCGGACGGCACCTTCACCATCACGCTGGCGCCCTCGCCGCAGCCGGGCAATTGGCTCTCTTCCGAAGGCGCCGGGCAGATCCGCCTCGCCGCCCGCCTCTATGACACCACGGCCCGCACCGTGACGGCACTCACGCAATTCACCGTTCCGGCCATCACCGCGAAGGGCTGCCGATGATCTACGAGGAGCGCATCGGCCGCCGCCGACGTCTCATCCCGGTCGGCTTCTTCGGCGGTCTTCTCGCCTGGCTGCTCGCCATTTTCCTGCTCGCCGCCTCGATCCATATCGTGGTGATTTTCCTGGTGCCGCGGCTTGCCTCGAGCGACGGCTGGTCGAAGCTTGCCGCCGTCACGACGGAAGATGGCTTCACGCTCCTGCCGCCCGACGGCAAAGGGCCGGCGATCGCCGGGCTCGATCCGCTCTTCGTGCACGGCGCCTGCCGCATCTCGCTTGAAGATGCGCCGGCGTCTCTGTCGTTTTCAGGGCCGAACAGCTTCTGGTCGCTGGCGCTCTATCAGCGGCGCGGCACCGTCCTCTTTTCCGTCAACGACCGCACGGCGATCGACGGACAGCTCGACATGTTGATCGTCGATCCGATCCAGAATGCTCAGTTGAAGGAAAGCACGTCCGCAGCGCTCGATGAAACCATCGTCGTGGAAGCGGCACAGCCCGATCTCATCGCGCTCGTGCGTTTCTACGCACCGACCCCGCGCGAGCGCCAGGTCGCGATCGAGCATCTTCAGGCGGCGGAATGCCTGCCGGCCTCGCTTGAGCCGGCCGGCTGAAACGCAGGCGCCACCACAAATATCTTAGCTTGCGCGGCGCTTCTTCGGCTTCGACGCCGCCCGCGCCCGACGCGAAAGCGCGACACTGCCCGGCTCGTCGCGGTATTCCACCCTCACCCCGGTGAACATCAAAATCTGGCACGGGCCGTTATGCGCAGACCTGCGCACTGGGCTCTCGCTCAACGTCGGAAAGTTCAGGATTTCGGCCATATCCACCTCCTCAGAAGGGCCGTCCGTTGATCCGGCGAACCCACTGTCGCCGCAGTATGGTTAACAACTGCTGAACGGGGATAAAGCGATTCTGGGTTATGGCCGCCCCGACGAAGCGTCGCTGTCTGCCACCGCGACGAAGGAACGCCCCTCCCGATCCTCGATCTCCACCACCCATAAGTCAGGATCGAAACGGCTTTCGCTCACCAACCTTTCCTCAATCTTGCCGCGTTCGCCTTCGCGCACAAGTGGTGTGAAGAAGCGATCGGCCGGCATCTCCATCTCATCCATAAAAAAGCTTTGAGGTGCAGGGCCATAGAGATCGACACGGCCGTCCAAACGATCGACGATGATAAAAAGCGTACCCGCTTCGAGCGCACCCTTGCGCGCCACGGTAGCAAAGGCGCCCGTGGCCGACACTCGGCGAATCAACGCCTGGACGAAGATGTCGGTGCGCAGCCTCACCATGGCCGTGAGGGTCCAGCTTCGCAGCCGGCCCGAAACCGGATGATTGGAAACACGGGCTTACGGATTGTCCGGCATGGCGCCGATCGCGGCCAGCCGGTCGAGCGTCTCGCGGTCGATCTCGCCGTTCACCTGCAGTCCCTGATCGAGCTGGAAGCGTCTCAGAGCCTCGGTCGTTTCGTGACCCTTGAGGCCGTCGGCGGTCACTGGACCATAGGCCGTGTCGGCGAGTGCCTGCTGCACGGCGAATACCACAGGGTCGGGTGCCGGGCCGGATGCTGGGCGTTGCGACGACGAGGCCGCCGATGCGTCCTGCGAAGACACCGCGTCTTGCGCCACAGCGGCCTGCGGGCGTTCGCGCGGCACGACAAGGCCCGTGCGGATGATCATTTCAAGGTCGCCCTTCTCCCCCGCCTCGAGCGTTGGGGCGGGCCCGGCGTCGCGCGTCGCGAAGAGTGGATCGGGATGACGGCCATGTTGAAGGACGAGAGCATTGACGATCGCCGCCACGGCCAAAAGCCCGAGTGCGGCGGCCGGAGCATGACGCAGGACGAAGCCAAGCCGGGTCCGCTCGCCGAGGGCTGACGTCGCCCTCGTCGCTGCCGGCTTCGCCGGCGCGGACTTGTCGCTCCGCGCCTGTCGCTTCCGGCGCTCGCCTGTAGCCCGGCTCGTGGTCCGGGACATCGGTCGATCCGCTTCGGAGGCCATCACACTCACACACCAACCCCATCGTCGACCGGCCTCCTTCAGACCGGCTTGTCGTGCCTCAACTTCGCCGCTTTGGCTTAAGGAAACTTGAACTCTGTCAAACCGCGGCCGGCGGTCGCGCCGCTCGCCCGCACAAAGCATGTATTAACCACCGCAACAAGCTTTCGGGAACGGGCCGGCGGAATAGCCCCTTAGTGCCTGGAATGAGCCGGATTTGCGTCGAATTGTAGATATCGAATGAACGCGATTTTGGAGCCTTCATGGTTCCTTCGCGACGCTGGATCGGAAGAATCCGCAAACAGGGTAAGGTTATGTTTTTGTTCCGATCAATCTTCTGGTTGACGGCACTGATCTTGGTTCTGCCTCCGTCGCCCGATGGCGGCCCGCCGCCCCGCGTCACCCTTTTGGAATCCGCCCTCGCCTTCCAGGTTCTCGCCAAGGATGTGAGCGGCGTGTGCGACCGGCATCCGGAGGCCTGCGCCACGAGCCGCGAGACCTTCACCCTTCTCAGCCGCAAGATCGCCACCGGACGCGACATGGCCTCCGCCGCCCTCTCCGCCAGCACCGGTGGCAACGATGACGGCGACGTCGATCACGGCAGCCTGAACGCAAGCGACCTTTCCGTCCCCTGGAGTGGCCGGGGCGCGCCCCCGATCGAAGCGATCCCGACGAGCGCGAGCCTGCCCGTGTCGCAGCCGCCAGAGGACGCCATCGAGGCTCAAGCCAAAGAAACAAGCGACGCGCGGCTCGACAGCACGCAAACCGCGTCGAGCGACGATGGCTCAAAGAGCGCCAGGCGCATAGACATCGCCCTGCCGCAGCCCCGTCCGCGGCTTCTCTAGCGCGCACCCACCACGCAGCCGGAGCGCCCATCGCCACCGGCGGGCCTCCTATGCCGCGCCCGCGTTCTCACGGCAGAATCGGATATTCCGAGCTCGCCTTCTCCGTCGAGACCACGATAGAGGTTCGGAACTTGCGGACATTGGCATCGGCGAAGAAGAGCCGGTGCGTCAGGGCCTCGTAATCCGCCATATCGCGCGCGACGGCGATCATCACGAAATCCATTTCGCCAGCGATGCAATAGAGATGCAGAACCTGCGGTTCCGCGCGCGCCTTGCGCTTGAAGGCGTCGATCTGGTCGAGCCGGTCGCGCTCCAGGTCGACCAGAATCACGGCGGTCACACCGAGACCGAGCTTCTGCCGATCGAGCAACGCCACCTCGCTTTGGATCACGCCGTCCTCGCGTAACGCCTTCAATCGCCGCTGCACCGATGCGTTCGAAAGCCCCGCCCGGTCGGCCAATTCGGCGATCGGCAGACGGGCATTGCGCTGGAGTTCGACAAGCAGCGCACGATCCTTGTCATCCATGATCTTTTTCTATCAGAATATTTTCGATTGCGATCCAATCATATCACATGATGCGCAATATGCTCGTTCATCGTCTCGCCGGCACCGGATAAACCGATGGCATGAAACGAGGCATGCTATCCATCCTACCACTTGCCGTCGGCGCCGCACTTTACGGCCTCGCCTTCGGGGTCCTGGCGGCTCAGGCGGGTTTTCCCTGGTGGGGCGTCGGGCTCATGAGTGCCGGCGTTCATGCGGGATCGTCGCAGATCGTCGCTGTCGACCAGTTCTCCGCGGGAAGCGGGTTGGTCGGCGCGATCGTGGCGGGCGCGATCATGAACCTGCGCTATCTCGGCATCACGGCTTCGCTCGCCGGCATCCTGGCCCGCCTGCCGCCATGGCGGCGTCTCCTCGCCCTGCACCTCACCTCCGATGAGAACTGGGCGCTCACCATCTCGGAGCGCGGCAAGGATCCGAGCATCGGCGCACCCTTCCTCCTCGGGGCGGGCAGCGTCATGTTCGTCACCTGGTTCGCATCGACGGCGATCGGCGCCCAGATCGGCGCCGTACTGCCCGACCTCGACGCGGCGGGTCTCGGCTTCGCCTTCACCGCAGCCTTCATTGCGATGGCCCGGAGCATGGCACCCCGACGCATCGCCGCGTTCCTTCCCTGGGGCGTCACCTTCGCACTGGCGATCGGCCTCAATTCGGCGGAGATTTCGCGGGCACCGGCGATCCTTGCCGCGTCTCTCGCGGGCCTCGCTCTCGCGGCGCTGCTGCGGACATACGGGAGGCGCGCGTGAGCCTTTCACAATGGCTGTTGATCGCCGGGCTCGCGGTCGCCACCTTCGCGACGCGCCTTCTCGGGTTCCTCGCGGGCGACCGTCTGCGTCAATCCCGCTTTGCTTTCGTTCTGGATGATCTGCCGGGCCTGATCGTCGTCGCTCTCGTGGCGTCTTCCCTGGCCGGCACAGAGCCGAAGACCTGGATCGCCGCGGCGCTGGCGGTTGCCATCGCCTGGGTTTCCAACAACGTCGTCGTCACGATGGGTGGCGGTCTGGCGGCCTATGTGGCGCTCGGCCTCTTCATCGGCTGAAGCATGCGGCGTCGGCCAGCCAATGCGGCTCAGACAACCGCCTTCGTTCAGCGGCGCGCAACCACACGCGGCCGGGCGGCGAAAGCCCGTTCGGCGAAGCTCAGTCGGCCGTGCAATCGATGAGGCGCAGATGCGAGCCTGCGGCCGGCTTGCCGATGGTCGAGGCGAGATCGCGTGCCACCTGCCGCTCCTGGCGGACGGGCGCGCGCGCATCGATATACTGCGTGAGGACTTCGCCGTTCAAAGGCTCGTCGAACATGACGCCGGCGAGCTTGCCGCGCTGCCAGACGAGCTTCGCGGAAGCGGTGCCGCAATTGGGCATCGGCAGGCGTACGGTCGCGGGCAGAACGGCCCGGCTCACCAACTCGATGCAGGCGCCGGTCGGGCTGATGTTGCGCACCTGGCAATTGGCATAAAGCCGATGCGACATGACGGTCGACCGTTTGTCCAAATGGTGACGTCTGAGGGCGCGCTGGTCTTGCATGGGTCTCGCTCGGGCAAAACGTAAAACTTAGCTTCAACAATAAGCCAAAACTTCACAAAGCGGTAATCATGTTTTGGATTGCCGTTAACGTGGCCCCTTCGCGCCACCAGGACCCGCAGATCAGGGCCCGCGCATCAAGGCCGCATCCGGCCTTCGGTGCTTGTGCCCCGGCCTCATATGCCTATTTTGCCTTGCAACACTTATTACGACGCCCGGCGACGCTCCCGGGGGGGATGCCCCCGGCGGACACGAAAGAACGCGACAGGCCTTCATGAGCATTCAATCCATCATCGACGATTTCGCTTTCCTCGACGAATGGGAGGATCGCTACCGTTACGTGATCGAGCTCGGGCGCGCTTTGCCGGAAATGCCGGCCGAGGAGCGCACGGAGGCCACCAAAGTGCGCGGCTGTGCAAGCCAGGTCTGGCTGGTCAGCGAAGATGCCGTGAACGACGGCAAGGCCGTGATCGTCTTCCGCGGCGACAGCGACGCGCATATCGTACGTGGTCTCATCGCCATCGTGCTTTCGCTTTATTCCGGCAAGACACCCGAAGAGATCCTGAAGACGGATGCCGAAGCCGTCTTCGCGCGCATCGGCCTGCGCGAGCATCTGACGGCGCAACGCTCAAACGGCCTCTCCGCCATGCTGCAGCGCATTCAACGCGACGCGGAAAGCCGGCTCGCGAAATAGCCCGTCGGCGCCCCGCTCACGTCTCGCGTCTCCTCGCTCGCCGTCTGCTCTCCGCTCAATCGCCGATCGTCGGCCGATAGCCCTCGGCGCCCCAATGGCGCATGGCGACGCGCGCTTTGCCTTCGGCCGTCTCTTCGATGCCGTAATGGCGGGCGAGCGCCTGTAGCGCGAGTTTCAGGACGAGTTTCGCCGACCTTGCCGGATAGCCGCGCTCGCGCTCCACGCTCGACAGACCTTTGAGGAAACAGGCGACATCGAGGAGAACGCCCGCGAGTTCGGGACCGACCGCCTCCATGGCGGCATGAAAGCGGGCCCGTGCGGCGATCGCCGTCTCCGTCAGATCGGCCTGACCACCCCGCTGGCGGGAGCCTTTCGGGGCTTTGAGGTCGGCCTGCCAATTGGCGGTGATGCGCGGCTGCAGGCTCGCACGCTCGAAATCGCGGCGGAGCCGTTCCGCCGCGGCGACCAGTGGGGCCCCGAGATAGGGAGAGCCATCCTCCCCGCCCCTGCGGGCGAGAAGACCGATCGGGCTCTCGTCGAGATCGGTGAGCGGCGCCGGCGCCGAAGGTGAGCCGCCCTTCTGCCGCTCCAGGCATTTGTGCTGCGCCAGAAAAGCGGGCTCGTCGGCCTTCGTGCGACGCAGCCATGCCGCCGCCTCTTCGCTTGCAACAAGCCCGCGCTCTCCGGCCTCGCAGAGGAGGCCAGCCGCCAGAAGCTTCTTGACGAGGGCTGCCGGGACCTCGCGCCGCCGGCCGGGTGTCCCGTCGCAGAAAAAGGTCGCCGCGTCTGCCTCCACAAGCCGCGCATCCGCATGCGCCAGCAGCGCCTCGATCAGGCTTTCGAGCGCGCCGCCCCGCCTTCGGCCGCGGCTCATCCCGCATCCTCCCCGAAGACGCTCATCCAGCGTTTCAGCGCATATTCCAGGCATTCCATCACCTGATCGAACACGGGCTCGTCGCGCCTCTCCTCGATCATCCGGCAGCCATGGGCGACGGTGGTGCGGTCGCGGCCGAAATGCGCGCCGACCTCGGTCAGCGTCAGGCCGGAGCCCACATGGACGAGATACATCGCCGCCTGCCGCGTCTGCGCGACCCGGGCGACCCCTCTTCGGGGGTTGCGGAGCTCGCCCCGCTCGACCCGGAAGACCGCGCCGAGCGCTCCCTCGGCAAAGCGGCAGACGGACATGTCCCTGGCCGTCCCCACATGGGTGGCGACACCGCGACCGGCTTCGCTCCGATACGGCCCGAACCCAGCCTGCGGCCGGCGCAAAGCGTGAAAAAGTTGGTTTTGCATGGCCCCTCCTCCAGAATAGGATTTCTTTCCTATATCGCGAAGAGACGCAACCGGGGATATGTTTTTCGGTTACCGCACACCTTGTCGCGCAAGAGGCGGCGAACTTATCCCCGGCGCTCCGGGGCCTGCGATCGTACCGCGAAAGCTTCAGGAGCTCCCGGCATGGTCGATGCGCAATGCTTGTACGATACACAGATTCTCGACGGCACCGAGAGGCCGCAGGGCCGGCAACGACGCGCCGCCTCGGAGCTTGCCCGTCAGGTCAAAGCCGGTGCCGACACGTATCACCGCGACAACGACTTGCCGCGGTTGATCCATCGTCTTCCGGGAGAACTTGGGAAGAATGAAACGGAGCGCGCACACGCCATCGTCGCGCGTCTCAAATGCGCCTTGCGGGCGGAACGCAGGAAAGGCCGGGCCGGCCATTGGAGCTACGATCTCAATCGCCACATCGCGCTGAAGACAGCGCTCAAAGTGGAGAGCGACGATCTTGCGCGGCTCTGCAAGGCCCGGACCTTGAAAAGGAAAACGCCGGCGTAAGAGCCGGCGCCCAGGAAAAGCAAAACGCCGGCGTGAGAGCCGGCGTCTGACACGTTCGGAAGAAAACGTCGTTCAGCGGCGGCCGCGCTTCTGGCCGAGACCCATCTGCTTGGCAAGCTGCGAACGGGCCTTCGCATAGTTCGGAGCGACCATCGGATAGTCGGCCGGCAGGCCCCACTTCTCGCGATACTCTTCCGGGGACAGGTCGTAATGCGTGCGCAGGTGACGCTTCAGCGACTTGAACTTCTTTCCGTCTTCCAGACAAATAATGTAGTCCGGATTGATCGAGCGACGGACCGGAACGGCCGGCTTCTGCGGCTCCGGCTCGGGCTCAGCGCCACCATCGGCGGTCGTCTGCAGCGCCTGATAGATGTTGCCGATCAGACCGGAAATATCGCCAGCCGCAATTGTGTTGTTGCTCACATAGGCAGATACGATGTCTGCCGTGAGCTCGATCAGGTTGTCGTTCTGGATAGCCTCTGCCATTGAATCCTCGCTATGTGACCTTTGCAGCAACACACTGCAAGTCATCAAGTGCGCCTTGCTACTGCTGGTGGCGCGGTCTGACAAGAAGAAAAAACCTTACATCACAGCAATCTTAGCGGCGTTTCACCGCGCGCAACAAGAAGGTGTGAAATTCTGCCAGCACTCGCTCTCACAATCCTGGAAAGATAGGAATTCGCCAACAAAGACCCATCCCGCTTTTACGGAAGATGGCAGTCTTTGTTTCAGCGCTCGCCTTCCGGATCGGAGCGCGTCACCCCTATAGCCCGCGAATAGTCATCGGGTTCCGTCTGCGGGACCGGCTTTACACCAGTGAGGTAAGCGGCCCGGGCAAGAAGATGCGCGGAAACCGGAGCGGTGAGAAGGAAGAACACCACACCTGCCACGGCCCGAGTGAAGATGTCTAAATGGGGCGCTTCTAAGGCAAGCGCCAACAACATCAGTCCTGAGCCCAAGGTTCCCGCTTTGCTGGCCGCGTGCATGCGCGTGTAAAGGTCAGGAAATCGCAAGAGACCGACGCTCGCAACGACTGCGAAAAGCGCGCCGATCACAATCATCACACCGACCAAGACGTCGAGAAAGCCGCTCATCGCTGCTTCTCCGAATCGGAGCCGTAGCACATTGCTGACTCGCCCCCGAGCACGTCTCCGCAATGCATCACGTAGCGGGCAAACGCCACGGTTGCAAGAAAACCGACGAGCCCAAGAGCAATTGCAATGTCGATGTAAAGATAGAAACCAGTTTTCACGCCGATCACGGCAATGAAACCGATGCCGACCGAGACCAGCATGTCGAGCGCCAGAACGCGGTCCGCAAAGGTCGGCCCACGCACGATCCGAATGGTGATCAGCGCGAACGAAAGCACGAGAAGCGCCAGCGAAATCGCGACACAGATTTCGAGAAACTCTGTAGCACTCATCGGAACGCCTCCAGTATTTTTCGCTCAAAGCCTTGTGCGATATCGCGTTTCAGTTGATCCGGATCGGGCACGTCGATGGCATGAATGTAAAGCGTGCGCCGATCCTCCGACACGTCGACAGACAAGGTGCCGGGCGTCAGCGTGATGAGATTGGCAAGCAACGTGATCTCGAAGTCGCGATTGACCCTGAGCGGATAGGCGATCAACCCGGGCGAGATCGGCATCTTCGGCTGCAGCACGATCCAGGTCACCTTGAGCGCCGACATGACCAGTTCGTAGATGAACAGGAAGAACAGATTGATCACCCTGAGCGAGCGGCCGATATAGCCGCGCGTGCCGATCTGTTCGCGGATCAGCCAAAGCGCGATGGCGCCGAGCACGAAGCCGAAAAGCAGGTTTGGCAGCGTGAAGCTGCCGGTGATCGAGGCCCAGGCGAGTGCCAGAAGCACGTTGACGGGAAACAGCACCATCAGGAAGCGCCTCCAAACACCGCGCGAATATAAAGGGTCGGATCAAGAAGCCCCGCCGCGCCCGCTTCCGCAAGCCGCATCAGGGGTGACGGCCACAGGCCGATGCCGAGGCTCATCAAGGTGAGAGCGGCCAGCGACCCGAAGAGCACCAAGCGATCCTCGCGGGCGATCTCGCCGGGCACGCTCTTTTCCGCGCCGTCCGGCGTGCCGGCCGGTCCGCCGCGCCAGAAGATCTGCGTGAAGGCGCGTCCCGAGGCGAGTGCGTTGAGGAGGCCCGTGCCGAGCACGATGCCGGCAAGCCACCAGCCTCCGTTCACCATCGCCGCTTCGGTCACCAGGATCTTGGCCCAGAAGCCGGAGAACGGCGGCAGGGCGGAGACGGAAAAGACGAGGGTCAGCGTCAGGCCAGCAAGCAGCGGGCTCGCCCCGTAAAGCCCGCCGAGCTTGCGCAGGTCCTGGCTGCCGCCGAGCTGGCCGATGAGCCCGGAGGCGAGATAGAGCGCCGACATGACGATCATCGAGTGGAAGGCGTAGAAGATGCCGCCCGCCAGCCCCTCGGCCGTGCCGATCGCAAGCCCCGCCAGGATCACGCCGATGCCGGAGATGACGAGATAGCCGAGGATGCGCCGGAAATCGGAATGCGCCATCGCGCCGAGAGAGCCGAGAAGCATCGTGCCGATGGCGAGTGCCGTCAGAAAGGTGTCGTAGAGCGCCTCTTCCGAGGGCATCAGCATGATCAGCGTGCGCAACAGCGCATAGGCGCCGACCTTGGTCAAAAGCCCGGCGAAGACGGCACCCGCCGAAGGAGACGGCGTGTGATAGGAGGCGGGCAGCCAGAAGGCGACCGGAAACGCCGCCGCCTTCATGCCAAAGCCCAGAATATAAAGCGCCGTGATGGTGTTGATTGGCATTCCGGGCACGCCTTCGCGCAGCTTGATCGCGATCTCCGCCATGTTGAGCGTGCCGAGCGCGCCGTAGAGATAGCCCGTCGCCGTCAGGAAGAAGGCCGCCGCCAGAAGGTTGAGCACGGCATAGCGCACGGCGCCGTCGAGCTGCTCCTTGGAATTGCCGAGCACGATGAGGCCGAAGGAGGCGATCAGCATCACCTCGAACCAGACATAGAGGTTGAAGATGTCGCCGGTGAGGAAGGCGTTGCACACGCCCGTCATCATCAGCAGCAGAAAGGGATAAAACCCGTAGCGGCTCTCCACGCGCCGCAGGCCGCGGCTTGCGAAAATGCCGACGACGAGTGCCACCACCGACGACACGAAGGCGAAGGAGGCGCCGAGCGCATCGACGGCGAAGGTGATGCCGAAGGGCGGCAGCCAGCTGCCCATCGTCATGGTCAGCGGCCCGCCGGTCGCAACGCGCGCCAGAATGCCCGCCGTCGCCACCGTCAGAAACACGAGGCCGACGATGCCGAGTGGCGCCTGCGTTTCCGGGCGCTTGCGCGCCATCAACAAGACGGATCCGAAAAGAAGGGTGATCAACGTCGGCGCGATGATGATCGCGTCCAAGGGCGCGATCGGCGCCGTCACCATGGCGGACGCGATGTCCACCGCTGCATGACCTGCACTCTCTGCCATCAATAGCCCCTGGGCGGAACCGGATCACCCGGCTCTTCGGCCATGTGCATCTTCCCGGTCTTGTCCGTGCCGAGCCCCTGATAGGTGCGGAACACCAGAACCAGCAGGAAGGCGAAGAACGAGAACGAGATGACGATCGCCGTCAGGATCAAGGCCTGCGGCAGCGGATTGGCGGTCGCGATCGGCGGCACCATGGCGTCTTCGGGAATGATCGGCGGCACTTCCTTGACGATCCGCCCAGCCGTGAAAATCAGCAGATTGACGGCGTTCGAGAGGATGGTCACGCCAAGCAGGATGCGGATCAGGGAATCCGACAGCATCAGATAGATGGCGGATGCGAAGAAGCAGCCGACGAGAAGCGCGAGCGGGCCTTCCATCAGCGCTCCCTTTCTTCCAGCGAAAGCGCCACGGAGGTGATCGTTCCGACCACCACCAGATAGACGCCGATATCGAAGAAAGTCGCGGTGGAGATGGCGACCTCCATGCCGAAGATCTTCGGATAGGCCCAGAGCGCCGTCAAAAACGGCTTGCCGCCGAGAAGCGACGGAACGCCGGCAAGCGCCGCCACGACGAGTCCGAAAGCGGCAATCCCCATCGGATGAAAGCGCAGGGCCCGGCGCACCGGCGGCACACCATAGGCGATGCCGTAGATTGCAAAGGCGGAGGCCGCGATCAGCCCGCCGATGAAGCCGCCGCCCGGATTGTTGTGGCCGCGCAAGAGGACGAAGACCGAAAACAGCACCATCAAGGCCGTGAGATAAGGCGCGATCGCGCGAAAGATGACGGTGCTCACTTCTCCTCCTCCACGGCCCTCGTCTGCCGCCATGGCGCCGGGAAGCGCAACAAAGCGAGAATGGCGAGGCCGGTGATCATGACGACCGCGATCTCGCCCAAAGTATCAAGACCACGGAAGTCGACGATGATGACGTTCACGATGTTGCGGCCATGGGCGATGGTTCGCGAATGCTCCGCAAAGAAATCCGACAGGCGCGAATCGAAGGGCTGGTTGGTGACGGCCACCAACAAGGCCGCCGTGCCCACGCCGCAGGCGAGCGCGATCGATCCGTCCTTCACGCGCTGAAACATGCTGCGCCGATCGGCCGTCATCAGGGACAGGCGCGTCATCACGAGCGCCAGGATGACAACCGAGAGCGTCTCCACCATGAATTGCGTGAAGGAGAGATCGGGCGCGCCGAAGAGCATGTAGATGAGCGCCACGGCAAAGCCCTGGATGCCGAGAGAGACGATCGCCGTCAGCCGGTTTTCCGCCACGATCACGGCGATGAGGCCGACGACGGCAAGTCCCATCACCGCCCATTCATGCGGGGCGAGCGCGAAGGTCTCCGGCCAGGCAGGCCATTCGCCGAAGACCAGAAGCGGCACGACGAGGGCGAGCGCCAGGACCGTGAAGGTGATGGAGAGATAGCGTTCCAGATCGCCGTTCTGGATGAAACGCGTCACCGCGGCCGAGCCGTTCGTGAGCCCGTTCACGAGCTGGTCGAAGCCGCGATCGGGACCCCAGCCGACGGCATCGAGGACGGCGGCGATCGCCCGCCGCACCGGCCGCAGGGCGAGAAGCGCCAAAATGCCGATCGCCCAGGTGACGCCGGAGGCGGCGAAAGCCTCGTTCACATGGATGGCGTAGGAGAGATTTGGATGCGGCTCCGCCCCCGCGACGGCTGCAAGCGTCGGGCCGATCAGCGCCTCCTGCGTGAAGGCTGCAAAAACGATGCCGGCGACGCTCAGACAGGCGAGAACCAGCGGGCCGAGCCACAAACCGATCGGGCCTTCATGCGCTCCGGACAAATTCTCCGGCCGTTTGCCGATGAAAGGCAATAATCCGACGGCGAATGCCGCGGCGAACATGAGGCCGTTGCCCAGGACGGCGACGCCAAGCGTCACGGGCGCCGTGCCCTCCCCGTGCAGGAGCCCCTCATACATCGCCTCCTTGGCAAAGAAGCCGAGCGTCACGAAAAGCCCGCCCATCGCCCAGGCGAGAACGAGACCCGACAGGAAGGTGACCGGCATTTTGAGGCCGAGACCGCCGAGCTCGCGCAGATCGCGCGTGCCGGCCTCGTGGTCGACCGAGCCCGCCATCATGAAGAGGCCGCCCTTGAAGAGCGAATGCGCGAGAAGATAGACGAGCGCGCCCAAAATCGCCGTCTCGTTGCTCGTCCCGGTCAGCATCACGAGAAGGCCGAGCGAAGCGACCGTCGTATAGGCGAGGATGAGCTTCAGATCCGTCTGGCGCAGCGCCAGAAGCGTGCCGGCGAGAAGCGTCGCGCCCCCGAAGAGCGGCAGGATCGTCGTCCACGGCACCGTCTCGCCCATGAAGGGGTGGATGCGCAAAAGCAGATAGACGCCCGCCTTCACCATCGTCGCCGAATGCAGATAGGCGGAGACCGGCGTCGGCGCCTCCATGGCGTTGGCGAGCCAGGAATGGAACGGAAACTGCGCCGATTTCGTGAAAGCGCCGCCGAGAAGCAGGATCAGGACCGGCAGGTAGTACGGGTTCTCCGCAAAGCTCGAGCCGAGCGCGATCGCCTCCGACATCGAATGCACGCCGACGAGCCCGGTCATGATCAAAAGCCCGGCGAGCAGGCAGAGCCCGCCGCCCGCCGTGATCACCAGCGCCTGCAGCGCCGCGCGCCTTGCCGCCTCACGCGTGTGATCGAAGCCGATCAGCAGGAAGGAGGTGATGGAGGTCAGCTCCCAGAAGACGAAGAGCGTCATGAAGTCGTCGGCGAGCACCAGCCCCTGCATCGCCCCCATGAAGAGGAGGATGAAGGAGAAGAAGCGCCCCTGATGCACATGGCCTTTGAGATAGGCGCCGGCGTAGATCAGGATGAACGTGCCGATGCCCGAGACGAGCAGCGCGAAGAGCAGCGACAGCCCGTCGAGGCGATAGGAGAAGTTGATCTGAAGCGACGGCGCCCAGGCAAAGCCGTTGGCGATGACCCTGCCGGATGCGACCGGCGCAATCAGCGTGATGAAATAGACAAACATCGCCGCGGGTGCCGCTGCCAGAATCCAGGCCGCGCCAGAACCCAACAGCCGCTTCAACAGCGGCGCCACGAACGCCGCCAGAAACGGGGCGGCCATGACGAGGAAAGTCCAGTCGATTTGGGATTCTTGCATCAGCGGGGTGACGTTCGCGGGACCAGGAACGGATAGCGGGCGATCCAGAGCGGGGCAAGCTGCCAGCTTTGCCGCCTCAGCCGGACAAGCTAAGCATTTGGGCGCTTCTGGCAATCCTTAGAGAGCCGCGTTTTTCAAGAATGACCCATGCTTTCCGGCAAATCCCGACAGGAAAAAGACCGGGCCACGCCTTCCTTGTCCAACTGCTGCCGCGGATGCTCGCAGAAGTGTGATCTCAACGACAGTCGAAATCGCGCGGTCGCAAGTATGTCCGGCGGCGGGCATGTCGCAAGACATCGTGCTTCTGGCCGAGCTCCAGCCATTCCTGGCCGCGGAAACGCTGAGGTCATGGGTCTTTTGTCCGAGCGCTTGTTTCTCCACGTGCAACACACGCTTTTGTCTTGCGGCCGTCGGGCCGTGCGCGGATGCCGCAGGGTGACGGAGGGCGATGGAGGTCGGCGCCATCGCGCCCCGCGAGGCCTGCCGGTTAACGCCGCGCGTCCCATTCCCTTGCCCCGGAAAACAATCCGGCCTACCTCGCGCCCATGAACGACATTCCTTCCTCCCCGCCGCGCGCCGCAAAGCGGCCGCACGAGATCACCCGCCACGGCCACACGCGCAACGATCCCTATCACTGGCTGCGTGCCGACAATTGGCAGGAGGTGATGCGCGATCCCTCCGTCCTCGATCCTGAGATCCGCGCCTATCTGGAGGCCGAAAACGCCTGGTTTTCTGCCCAGATGGCCGACACTGAAAAGCTTCAGGAAAAGCTCTTCGCCGAGATGAAGGGGCGCATCAAGGAGGACGATTCCTCCGTACCGGCCCCTGACGGACCTTATGCCTATGCGGTGCGCTACATCGAGGGCGGCCAGCATCCGCTCTTCGTGCGCCAGAACCGTTCGGGTGGCGAGGAGACGATCCTTCTCGACGGCAATGCGCTTGCCGAAGGCCATGCCTATTTCAAGATCGGCGGTGCGGCGCATTCGCCCGACCATTCCCGCCTCGCCTGGGCCTTCGACGATGCCGGCTCGGAATTCTACACGCTCCACATCCGCAACGTGGAGACCGGCGAAGACATCGCCGACGTCATTCCCGATACGAGCGGCGGCGCCGTCTGGGCGGCCGACAACACGCATCTCTTCTATGTGCGCCTCGACGCCAATCACCGGCCATCGAAAGTCTTCCGCCACAAGCTCGGCACTGCGGTGACGGACGACGTTCTCGTCTATGAGGAGGCGGATCCCGGTTTCTTCGTCGGCCTCGGCGCGACGCGCTCGCACAAATTCATCCTCATCGATTGCCACACGCACGAAACCTCGGAGACGCGCCTCATTCCCGCCGACCGGCCGGAGGCGGAGCCCGTTCTCATCGCGCCGCGCCGCGACGGCATCGAATATTATGTCGACGAGGCGCACGGCACGCTCTTCATTCGCACCAATTCCGGTGATGCCAAGGATTTTCAGATCCTGACGGCGCCCGTCGCCTCCCCTTCGCCGGAGAACTGGCGCCCGCTCGTCGCCCATGTGCCGGGGCGCCTTCTCCTCTCGCACGCCCTCTTCGCCGGACACCTCGTGCGCCTGGAGCGCGAGGCCGGGCTGCCGCGCATCGTCGTGCGCCGCCTTGAAGACGGCGAGGAGCACGAGATCGCCTTTGCCGAAGAGGCCTATTCGCTCGGCCTCGATCCCGGCTACGAATTCGACACGACGACGATCCGCTTTGCCTATTCCTCTCCGACGACGCCGTCGCGCATCTTCGATTACGACATGGAGAGCCGCGCCCGCACGCTTCTCAAGGAGCAGGAGGTGCCATCGGGCCACGACCCGGCGAAATACGTCTCGCGCCGCATCATCGCCCAAGCGCCGGACGGCGAGGAGGTGCCGGTCTCGCTTCTTTATCGCGCCGACACGCCGCTCGACGGTTCCGCCCCCTGCCTTCTCTACGGCTACGGCTCCTACGGCATCGCCATTCCGGCGGGCTTTTCCGTCACCCGCCTGTCGCTGGTCGATCGCGGCTTCATCTATGCGATCGCCCATATCCGCGGCGGCAAGGACAAGGGCTTTGCCTGGTACGAAGAGGGCAAGCGCGCCAAGAAGGCCAATACGTTCACGGATTTCATCGCCGCCGGCGAGCATCTCGTGGCCGAAGGTTTTACGAAGCGCGGCCAGATCGTCGCCCATGGCGGCTCGGCGGGCGGCATGCTGATGGGCGCCGTCGCCAATATGGCCCCGGACCTCTTCGGCGGCGTCATCGCCGATGTGCCCTTCGTCGACGTCCTCAACACCATGCTCGACGACACGCTGCCGCTCACCCCGCCGGAATGGCCCGAATGGGGCAACCCGGTCGAAAGCGCGGCCGATTATCAGACGATCCTCGCCTATTCGCCCTATGACAACGTCACCGCGCAGGCCTATCCGCCGCTTCTTGCCATGGCCGGCCTCACCGATCCCCGCGTCACCTATTGGGAGCCGGCGAAGTGGGTCGCAAAACTCCGCGACACCAAGACCGACGACAACATCCTTTTCCTGCGCACCAATATGGATGCCGGCCATGGCGGCGCCTCCGGCCGCTTCGACGCCTTGAAGGAAGTCGCCATCGAATACGCCTTCGCCCTCAAGGTCATGGGCCTCACCGACAAAGCCCCGCTCCCGGCTGTGTGAGGGCGCTTTTCCATCTCGGGAACGACAGAACGGCAGAACCGGGAGGCCTCCCGGTTCTGCTACCCGATCGGCCACCCCTCTTCCGCCTTGGCGATCGTCGAGGTCGCCTCGACAATCTCCTCCGGTCCGCCCTTGGGCGGCCAGAGACCGGCGGCGTAGTGCTCGGCGCGCAGGCGCGCGCGCTCTTCGAGGCTCGAAAAGCCCCAGATATGCGTGATGCGCGCCGGCCCGTCCAAGGCGTAAAGGTTCGTCACGAGGTGATCGGTATAGGCCGCAGCCGGGCCGATCGCCGCCTCCCAGCCGGCGAGCGTGCGCGGCAGGCCGCCCGGCCGCAGGTGATAGGTGCGAAACTCGAAGAGGCCGCCATATTGCCGGGGCTTGATCGCCGGCAGGAAGGGAAAGGGCGCGAAACTCTCCATCCGGAGCGTCCTGGCCGTCTCCCGGCTGAAGAACGGGTCCTCGCTCATCAAGGCGCGCTCCCGCTCGGCGCGCAGCTCCTCCTCCGCCTCGAAGGAGCGGAGCACGAAAAGCTCGCCGATCGTGCCGATATCGGAGCGCCACATGCCGAGCGGCGTTCCGAGCGCATCCTCATCACCAGTCCATCGCCGCGCACCTTCGGCCGCCTTGGTGACGCCCAGCACCGGGCAGGAGAGCGTCGCAAGTTCATAGAGCATGTGGCGCCCTCACCTCATCGATAGCCGATCATTGATAGCCGAGCCGTTCTGCCAGCGGCTTCATGTCCGGCGGCAGCACCTTGCTTGAATCTGCCCCAAACGCGCCGAAGAGCGGATCCCATTCCTCGATCGTCAATTCCACGATCAGATCTTCGCGCGCAAACGGATCGCCCGCCACGATCTTCTCGATCTCTTCGCGGCTGTCGGCGACCATGATCAGGAAGCCGGCGCGAAGCGGCGTGCCCTTCAGCGGCCCCGAGGCCTTCAAGGTGCCCTCGTCGATCAGGTCGAGCAGATATTCCACATGCTCCAGCACATGCTCGTTCCAGCCGGGACCGTCCGGATGCGTCATCGTCACGATGTAAAAGGCCATGCCTCACTCCTCGAAAACCAGGTTCCTGAAAATCAGGGCGCCGAGTTTCGGTGACCAACCAGGAGTGATAAATGCCTCTCCGGTTGTTCCTGTCCCAAGCAAGAGTGGTGAATGCCCGATCGGCTGGAAAGCATGTCCGTCTTCGTGCGCGTCGCCGAGCTCGGCTCGTTTTCCGCCGCCGCGACCGCTCTCGGCATCTCGCCCCAGATGGTCGCCAAACATGTCGAGGCACTCGAGAAACGTCTCGGCACCCGCCTCATCCATCGCACGACCCGCCGCCACAGCCTCACCGATTTCGGCCGGCACTACCGCGACCGCTGCAAGGCGATCCTCGCCGATGTCGCGGACGCCGAAGCGCAGGCGTCGGAAACCGGTTCGGAACCGCGCGGCCTGTTGCGGATCAACGCGTCGGTGACCTTCGGCGCCCAGGTGCTCGTGCCGCTCGTCACCGCCTATCTCCGCGCCCACCCGCAGGTCACCTGCGACCTCGTCTTGAGTGACCGCTATGTCGATCCGATCGAAGAGGGTTTTGATCTCGTCTTCCGCATCGGCCCACTGAGCGGCCAGTTGACCCAGACCCACGCGCTTCTCGCCCATCCTCTGACGCCCTACCGGCTCGTCGCCTGCGCCGCGCCCGCCTATCTCGCCGAACACGGCACGCCCGAAACGCCCGAGGATCTGCGCAACCACGAATGCCTCGGCTTCAGCCCCTGGTCCGGCGCACTCGGGCGCGAATGGCCTTTCTCGAAGGGCGGAGAGACGGTCGAGGTGCCGAGCGCGAGCCGTCTGTCGATCAACGACTGGCGGGCGATCCACCAGGCGGCTCTCGACGGATTCGGCATCACGCTCGGCTATGAAAGCGCCGTCGCCGACGATCTCACCTCCGGCCGGCTCGTGCGTCTCCTGCCGGATTACGAAGGGCCGGCCCGGCCCTTCCATCTCCTCCATGCACGCGAGCGACGAATACGGGCAACGCTGTCAGGCTTCCTCGCAATCGTCCTCGCGCGCTTCTCCGCAAAGTCCTGACCCGGGAGGTCCTGCCCCCGGGCCGGGTTCAGGCGGCTGCCGGCCCGGGATCGTCGTCATGCGACGACATGAGCGTTGTGTTGGCAGCGCCCGGCCGTCCGCCGGACGGCATCCCGCCGGTGCTCCCACCGGTGTTTACGGCGCTTCGCACCGGCACCAGATGCGGGCGCGTCATACGTGCCCAATTCTGGCGTTCCGCCTCCGGCTGGTACAGCACCTTCAGGAGCTCGACGCGTTCGATCCGATCGAGGTGATCGACGTCGACGCTCTCGCCTTCCTTGAGCCCGAGCAGCATCACGCCGCGGGGGGTGGCGATCGATTGATGCCCGACGCCCGGCACGTAATGGGCGGGGGTCACCAGGGTTCGTTCCTCCGGCGGCCGCTCGTCGACCCGCAATAGGATGCGCGAATCGATCGTTGCGACATCGGCAGGGAGATCCTCGGAGAAGACGAGCTGCGCCTCACGCAGCTTGCGTCGCAGTGCGGCCACGAGAAGCTCGTCGCTGCCGAGGCGGGCCTCGAGCAGGTTCTCGAGGATGGAGAAATCACGCGGAGTAACTTTGGGAAAAATCGCATCTGGCATGTCTGGTGTCCCGGTTATGTCGTTTCGTGAAGGACCCACGGCCGGGCTGGCTGATGCCGGCCCGGCCAGACGTGCAGAATTTCAGAACCTCCGCTCCGCCGCAGGCGCGGACATCACGGCACAACATCGGGCTCACCCCTCGTCCGCGAGCTTGAGAACGGTCAGCGACAGGGCTCTCCCGTCCCGCGCCTCCCAGGGGATCGTCTGGCCTTCCGAAAGCCCGATGAGCGCGGCGCCGATCGGCGTCAGCACCGAGATGCGCGCCTGCGCAACGTCGGCCTCTTCGGGGTAAACGAGCTTGTAGGTGCGCTCGAAACCGTCGCTCGTGACAAAACTGACAGTGGACCCCATGCGCACCGTCTTGGCGGGGACCTTCGGCTGGGGGACGATCCGCGCCCGCTCCAGCTCGCTCAAGAGCTTTTCGCCGAGCTCGGCGAGTGGGCCCCCGAGACTGTTGGCAATCGCATAAAGGCGGGCATGATCTTCGCTGCCGATGACGAGCCGCGGCAGAGTTTTGGGTTTCCGGACGACAGGCTTCCGGACAATCTGAGTTTTTTCGGCGATCTGAGACATGGTTGCACGACCCTTCGGCCGACGAGATTTCCCGCCGGACCACGCAAAACGAGTTTTGGGAAAACGCCTTCGCGCGGATCGTTCAGATCGCGGATCGTCCCGGTCGCAGAACGACCGGATCACAGATCATGCAGTTGATGGATCATGACAGATCGCTGCGCACCCCCGAAGCTCGGAAGGCGCAACGGCCGAGCTTCGGGCTACAGTCCCGTGACGGGCTGGCCTTGGAGCATTCGCAGAATGGAAAGAAGCGCTCGGATCATGATGCCCTCAGGCTATGCCTTCCGCCCCCAAAGTCAAGCGAGCGGGCCGACGCCAGGAAACGCCCCGGCAGGCTGACCACGCCGTACCTGATAACTCCAGTTGGCAATTCCAACCCTGTGCACTAGAGTTGGCATATGAAGCTGCTCATCCGCTCTTCCATTTTCGACGACTGGCTCGCCGGGCTCAAGGATCGAGCCGCCGTGCAACGCATCACCGCAAGGCTGGACCGACTTGCCTTCGGAAATCCGGGAGATGTTGAACCCGTTGGCGAGGGGGTCTCCGAGCTCAGACTGCATTTTGGGCCGGGCTATCGCGTCTACTTCATGCAGCGCGGGGAGATCGTGATCGTGCTCCTGTGTGGCGGGGACAAGAGCACGCAACGCAAGGACATCAAACGCGCCAAGGACTTGGCTGCGTCTTGGAAGGATCAGACATGACCGAGGTCACGTTCAGCCGATACGATTCCGCCGATTACCTCGAAAGCGAAGAGGACATCGCCGGATACCTCGAAGCCGTCATGGACGAAGGCGGCGACGATCCGGCCTTCGTCGCGCATGCTCTCGGCGTCGTCGCGCGCGCCCGCAATATGAGCCAGCTCGCGCGCGACACCGGCATCAGCCGCGAAGGCCTGAACAAGGCTCTCTCGGGGGAAGGCAACCCGACGCTCGACACCATCCTGAAGGTCGCCAAAGCGCTCGGCCTGCGGCTCAGCTTTCAGCCCCGCAAGGCGCCGGCCGACAAGGCGCCACGGGAGCTGACGACGGCAGGTGAGGAATAAATTCCGCAGGACACTTATCTCCCATGAAGGACCGTGCCTCGTCCAGCCACGTCGGAGGCCGCCGAGAAACCTCGCCGCCCTCGGTGCAAGAGAAGTCTCATGATTTTCAGAGACGCTCGCACGCCGTCGCCGTCAGGCTGCCCAGAGCGTCACGCGAAGCCTCGCAGCCCCCAAAACCTTGCCGCAGCGACGTCTCCCCCTAGCTCCGCTGTATCTCCCGCGGACGTCGTTTCGCCCGCCATCCGCCAAAGCACGACCCCGCCATGCCCCCTTCGCCCCAGCCGTCGGCCGCGACCCCAGCCGGTGCCGCCTCCCCTTCGATCACATCGCCCGAGCGCCCTTTGCCGCTCTTCGCCCTGATGGCGGCGGTTCTCGTCGTCTTCGCCACGGCCAATGCGCCGGTGCCGATCTATCCGATCTGGCAGCATGCGATGGGGTTCGCGCCCGGCACGATCGGCGTCATCTTCGTCTTCTACAATCTCGGCGTCTTGATCGCGCTGTTGTGCTGCGGGCGGCTGTCCGACCTCTACGGCCCGCGCCTCGTGCTTCTGCCGGCGCTCGTGCTTGCGGTGGCGGCCGCGCTTCTCTTTGCCTTCGCGCCCAATGTCGCGGTGTTGTGCGTCGCGCGCTTTTTGATCGGGCTTGCCTCCGGCGGCTGCGTCAGTGCCGGAACGGCGGCCATTCTCCTCGCCGGGCGCCGACGCGGCATCGGCCATATCTCGCTCTACGCCACTCTGTCGGTCGTTCTCGGCTTCGGCCTCGGCCCCTTGACGGCCGGCGTGCTCGCAAGCTTCGCCCCCGCCCCGAGCCGCCTCGTCTTTTTCCTGCTCGCCTGCCTTCTCGCGACACTCCTTCTCATCCTCACCCGAAGCTTACCGCCGCTCCGGCAACCGTCTCAGAGCGTGCGCATATGGCAATTGCCGCGCCTGCCGGCCGACAACCGCCCCATCCTTTTGACGGCAATCGTCATTTTTGCCGGACCTTTCGCGCTCTCCGCGCTCTTCATCTCGCTCGCGCCCTCCATGATCGCCGAGCTTCTCCACAATGGAAGCCCGATCGTCGCCGGGGCCGCCGCCTTCCTGGTCTTTGCCTCAGGCGGTGCGGGCGGCGTCTTTGCACGCAAATTGACGGTGTGGCGCTCCGCCTGGCTCAGCCTGGCGCTGGCGCTTTCAAGCCTCGCTCTCGTGCTCTTGAGCGAACTTTCCGTGTCGCTGCCGCTCTTCGCACTCGCCGCGGCGGCGGCCGGCATCGCTCAGAGCGTCGGGCAATATACGGGCGTGCAACTCGTCAATCGGCACACGCCGGAAGAAATCCTCGGCTCCGTCAACGCCACCTTCTTCCTCGGCGGCTACGGCACGGCAGGGCTCGCCGTTCTGTCGATGGGCTTTGCGTCGAACGCCTTCGGCCTCTTTGCCGGCAGCCTCGTCTTCAGCGCGGTCTGCCTCGTCATGTTCATGGCCGCCATCTTCGGCGTCGCCACGACACGGCTTATGCCGGCGGTGCAGCGCTAGCGCCTTCAGGCCGCAAGGACGGTCCGGCCCGGATCGCCTCCGGGCCGGCACCTTATCGTTTCAGCCGCATCGTCTCAGCCGCGCAGTTCCTGATAGCGGCGCAAGGCCGCCTGCGTCCCGCGCCCCAGAATGCCGTCGATCGGGCCGTTATAAAGCCCCTTGTCCTGCAGCCGCTCCTGCACGGCGCGCCGGAAGGCGGCCGGCTGGCCGCGGGCATTGTCGTCGATCAGGAGCCTTTCGGCCCTGTCTTCGCCCTGCGCCAGCGCTTCCAGCATCAGATTGGCGGCGCGCATCGGGTCCGCCGCAACGCCATTGCCGCCCTGCATGTACATGAAGCCGAGATTGGCGAGCGCGACGGCATTGCCCTGGTCGGCTGCCTTCTGCAGCCATGACACGGCCTTCTCGTCGTCCTGCGGCAGGCCGTTGCCGTCGCGGTAGAGCACGCCGAGATTGTTCTGGGCGGAATCCTCGCCGGCAAGCGCGGCCTTGCGGTACCAGCGTGCCGCCTGGACCATGTCTTTCTCCACGCCCTCGCCGCGCTCATAGGCAAGGCCGAGCTCGTTCTGCGCCGCCGCATTGCCGGCATCGGCCGCCCGCCGCAGCCAGGTGAGCGCCAGCTTCGGATCTTTTTCCACGCCGCGGCCGTCGCGGTAGAGGCCGGCGAGTTCGCTTTGCGAATCCGTGTCGCCCGCTTCCGCCGCACGCGACAGCCACAGGGCGCCCGTCACCGGGTCCTGTGCCACGCCGCGGCCGTAGAGATAGGCAAGGCCCAGATTGTGCTGCGCCGTGCGATTGCCCTTCTCGGCCGCCTGCCGGTAGTAGGTCGCCGCTTTGACGTCGTCCTGTTCGACGACGCGGCCGGTCTCGTAAAGCCAGCCCATCTCGTTGAGCGCGAAGGCATCGCCCTGTTCGGCGGCGAGGCGATACCATTTCGCGGCCTCGTCCCAATTCTCCTCGACGCCCTCGCCGTTCCGATATTTCGTGCCGAGATAGCGCTGCGCCAGCGCGTCGCCCGCCTCTGCCGCACGGCGGTACCAGGTGATCGCCTCCGCATCGTCTTCCGGCACCCCCTCGCCGAAATCGTACATCGTACCGATCAGCGTCCAGGCATGGGCGTAATCGGCATCGGCCGCCTTGCGGTAATGCTCCATCGCCTCGTCGTCGCGCCCGGCCTTGTCGAGCGCATAGCCGAGCTGAAACTCAAGTCGCGGCTCATCGGGATTGGCGGCGATCGCCGCCTCGCAGGCCTCGATCGCGCGCGGCGCGTCGAGGATGGCAAACGGCACGCCCGGCACGTCGGCCGGCCTTTCGGGATCTTCCGGAGAGGCGGCCAGCGTATCGCAGGCAAGCGCCAGGAAGGGCGCCTGCTTCTCCGCAGCGGCTGCGGCCCCCTTGCGGGTTTCTTCCTCGAGCTTCTTCTGCATCTCCGAGATGCGGCTTTCGGCGTCGCGCGCGACGCGCGCCACCTCGTCTGCCGCCACTTGGCGCTGGTCGATCTCCGTGCGCGCCACGTCGCTCAGGCTGCAATCGGGAAAATCTTTCACATAGGCTTGAAGCGCTTTCGTCCCATTCTCGCCGATCGCCTTGGCGAAGGCCTCTTCTGCGCCCAGGCAGGCCGCATCGGCGCTCTCGCCCTCGCCCGGCGCCGCAGCTTCAGCCGCTGAGGGGCTTCCGTCTGTCGCGCCGTCATCTGGCGCGCCGTCATCTGTCGCACGTTCACCTGGCGCGCTGTCATCTGGCGCGCTGTCACCTGGCGCCCTGTCACCTGGCATCGGCGCGTCCCCCGCCATCGGGGCGTCGGCATCGGCCGGAGCGTCTTCCGCCCTCATCTCGCCTGGCGCGCTCTCTGCCCCCTCTGAGGCCTCGCTTTCTGAGGCTTCGCCCTCGGGCGCCTCGCTTCTCGCGCCGTCGGCGGCAGCTTTGTCCGCCTCGGCGGGAGCCGCTCCATCGGCCCCGTCGCCGGCTCCACCACGATCCGTGTCAGCGGCCTTTTCAGGCGCCGTTTCGTCGCCCGCATCCTGCGTCTCGTCCGCCGGCGTGACGGGATTTTCGGCCTGCGCCAGTCTCAGAACGGGAGCCTTCACGGCGGTCGGGGGCGCGCCGAGACGCTCGCCGGCGAGGCGCGGCGCTGCACTTAAAACCCCTGTAAATTCAGATGCTTGTGTCGTTCCAGCAAAGCACACGGAAGCAAGGAGTGCTCCCAGGACGTGGAATTTCTGCGCCATATCCGATTCGTTTCCCTCGGCCGCTCGATGGTGTGCGGGACGTTAGCGATGCGGCCCTGCCGGGACAAGCGGCCCAAAGAGCGACAGCCGGAGCCATCCGGGGCCTTCCGTTGCGGAAAGCCGTTGCCAAAGAGGCCATCGCACTTATGTAGCCTGGAACCGGCCCCGGGCCGGTCGTGTTGACTACGCACCCGACTGCAATTTCAAGACAAGGAGATGGATCGATGGCATTCACCCTGCCGGACCTGCCCTATTCCTACGACGCACTCGCCCCGCATATGTCGGCCGAGACGCTCGAATATCATCACGATAAGCACCACAACGCTTATTGCACGACGATGAACGACCTCATCAAAGGCACCGAATACGAGAACATGGACCTTGAGGAGATCGTCAAGAAGAGCCACACCGACAACCCGAAGCTCTTCAACCAGGCCGGGCAGTTCTACAACCACATCCATTTCTGGAAGTGGATGAAGGCCGGCGGCGGCGGCACCTCTCTGCCGGGCGGTCTCGCCTCGCAGATCCAGTCCGACCTCGGCTCCTTCGACGAGTTCCGGTCCAAGTTCATCGATGCCGGCAAGGGCCAGTTCGGCTCCGGCTGGGCGTGGCTCGCCATGAAGGACGGCAAGCTCTCCGTCATGAACACGCCGAACGGCGAGAACCCGCTCGTCCACGGCGCCACGCCGCTGCTGGGCGTCGATGTGTGGGAGCATTCCTATTACATCGACTACCGCAACGCGCGGCCGAAATACCTCGAGGCCTGGTTCGACAACCTCGTCAACTGGGACTACGTCGCCGAGCTCTACGAAGCCGCGAAATAAGCTTTTCGGAAGCCGCGAAGTTAGCTTTTCGGTTGAAGACGCAGGCGGCGCACTAAGCTCAGGCCGAAAACGCCGCCGGCGCGACCACCTCAAGCTCTCGACAGCTTCCAAGCTCCTTGCGGGAGCTCCGCCCCGGCCCCTGTGGCCGGGGCTTTTTTGTGGGGGCGCGAGGTTGGTGCGGTCGTCATACGTCCGCTGCACACGTGGGCACGTTCGTCGTGGGCTTCTGAAAATTCACATGCGTCTATTCGAGCCGATCGGAAAAGGGATGGAAAATAGACATCCCGCTTCCCATCAGCAGTCTGAAAAGGGAGCTCTAGGGTTAGAAACGCGGGGACCGTAGCTGAGGCGCCGCAATCACGAGACAACTATCATTTACTTCGCCATCATCGCTGCTCGGCGCCTCGCCACCACGCTTTCGAGGTGCCGCGGCTGTGGATCGCGACCGAAGCGGTCCTTGACGAAACGAAGTTGGCTTGCGTCGGCGCCCCATACATATCGCTTCGCACCCTCTACCACCTGGCGGTTCACCTCGTTCACGAGCCCAACCGGATTGCCCAATCGTACCTGATCGATGAAGGCGACGTCATTGGCGCCGATCCATAGCAGCCTGGGTCCAAGCGGAAGAATCACATGCCCATCCTCATCGTTAAGTGCCGTGCAGATAACGGGTCTGTCGGAAGTCAGAAGAGTTGGCGCATCTGGCACCGTCTGAATCACCCACCAGTGCATTTCGTTCAACGTCGCGCCTACGACCTCATGATCGATCAGCATACATAAGATCTCGAATTGCTGACGTTCCCTCTCGGCCAATGGAAGACCGGTCAGGTATTCCGACAAGGTATCAGGATCACCAGGATCGCGGCGTGCTTGGTAACGACTTTCAGATTCAGCATCAGTAAAAATAAAGTAGTCCTGCCATAACTCCCTGAACATGGCGATATCCTCCGGGCAGCGCAGGAGAAGCGACATGACGAAACGGCTCCATGCTGACCGGTTACTGGTCTCGCATGGCGCAATTGTGCCGTCACTCTTCAGACGAACCAAGGCCCTGGATGCAAAGTTGTCGACGGCGCTGAAGAATTCCGTCTCCACCTGCTGCGCCAGAGCGGGTTCGTACCCCTTAAGCTCATAAAGCCGCTTCTCGTAGCCAGTGCTCTCAGCAGTTTTTTCTTCGATTACGACCTTACGCTGATAAGGATTTGAATACTCCGTCAGCTTTCCCGTGACATCGCTCTGCCATCCTCGCAAGTAGAAGGCAGGAATGAAGTGATGCTTGGTGGGTGGGTTCGTTGGCACCACGCCTAATATTACACCTGATCTGCAGCACATGACAGCCCGACAGGTCATAGGATACTGAACTATATGAATACAGGCAGCCTAGACCGGGATCGAACAAACGTCCGGTCGCGCATTGGTGCGCGGCGCCGGGTCAGACACCCGCTGTTTGATGGACCTTATCAGCCTTCGCGCCAGCGCCCTTGCGCTCGTCCCCACTTAGTCGCCAAATCCTCAATGATACCGCGCCACCGCAGAACTCATGATGGCCGCCGTCTCGCTTGAAAGGCCGTCCGGCACGAACGTCACTCGGGCGATATCGCCTCCCGAAAGGCTCCTGTAGAGAACCAAGGCATAAAGATAGCTGGCGGCGAGTGTCGGGTGGTTGCCGTCGCGCGTCATCGCGATGTCGGGATGTTGCCGGCGCACCTCGTTCCAGACATCGTCCAACCAGATCAGGTGAGCCCCCGAAAGCCGGGCAAGCCGTCGATGGCCCATATCGATTTGGCGCTGATAATAATCCCGGTCAGCTTCACTGAAGAGATAGGCCTCTGTTGGGTCATAGGCCCAATTGACGACCAGGCCCGGGCTCCCCTCCTTCACCTTGATGGCGCGAAGCAATTTCCCGCCGTAGGTCATAAAGCTCGTCGTCTGCGCCTCGCTGGAAAAGGCCCGGCTTTCGGCCTGCACGATGGCATCGTCCCACACATGCTCCAGCAAGGACTGCGCGTATGTGTCATTCCAGAGGATCTCCAGGCTCGCGCCCGGCGGAGTTTGTTGCCTGATCTGGTATTTTTCGGGACTGTCGGCGGAATCCGCAATCTGCCGGAGCATGCGCGGCATGTGGTTTGCGTAGGTGCGGCTGTTTCCGAGAAGCAGGATTTCCCGGGCTGGGCGATCGTCAAAACGATCTTCAAGCCTTTGGCTTAACTCGTCAAATCCAAGCGGCTGGAAGAACTGGAACCAGCTCACGGCCACGATGGCAAGAACCAGAACGCCCCGAAAAATAAAACGCATACATGCACCGATACCGAAAACGATCAGCTTCGCGACCGACCAGTCCGGCGCGAGACGCGACACCTATGCCGACTTCGTAAATACAATCTTAGATATGTCTTCGGCCTGATCGCCGCGGTGCCCACCCAACGAACGGCAGCAGATCTGAGCAGCGCTCTATAGAACCGACCAAAAGTCGAAGCTGCGCCAGCTATCTCTGCGCCAAGCGGCACCTTCGGCCGTGAACACGAAGCTCCCCCTACTCCGCCTCCTCCATCTCCCCGCGCCCTTGCGCCGTCGCATCGGCACCTGCCCCGGCGGCCTTCTCCGCCCGCGTCTCCCCGACAACCCGGTTGCGGCCGCGGGCTTTCGCCTCGTAGAGCCGCGCGTCGGCCTCGCGCACGAAATCGCTGAGCTTGGCCTGCGGCGCGGGGATCGCGGCAAAGCCGCCGAGGCTCACCGTCAGGCGCCAGGTCTCCTCGCCGGCGGAAAACGGCTCCTTCTCCACCCGCCGGCGCAAAGCCTCCAGGCGCTCGAAGAAATCCTCGCTCGCGCCGCCGAGCGTAAAAATGATGAATTCCTCGCCGCCATAGCGGCCGAGAATGTCGCCGTCCTCGCCGAAGACCTCGCGCGCCAGGCGCGCGATATGGCGCAGGCATTGGTCGCCGAAGAGATGCCCGCGCGCATCGTTGACGCTCTTGAAATGGTCGACGTCGATCATCGCCACCGAAAACAGCCAGCCATTCCTCTGGCACAGGCCGAATTCGTCGGCGGCGCGCGCGTCGAAATGGCGGCGGTTGTAAAGACCCGTCAAAGCGTCGGTGATCGACACATCCTGCAGCTTCTGGTTGGCGCGTTCGAGCGCCGCGTTGAGGCGCCGCAGCTTGCGGTTCCAGTAGATGACGAGAACGAGGACGACGAGCGCCACGCCACCGAGGAGAAGCAGGCGGCTGTAATCGACGCGCTGGTCGATGCGCACCAGCATCTGCCGGCTCAGCATCGTCTGCACCTCCTGCTCGTCGAGGCCTGCGACGAGTTTTGCAAAAATCGCCGCCAGCATCGGCTCGTCGGAGCGGGTGGCGATCGAGGCGCGCCAGTCCTCAAAGATGCGGCCGGCGACCTTGACGTCGTAAAGCCGCTTGGAGGCCAAGAGATAGCCGAGGCTCGGCAGCGTGCCGAGGGCGGCGTCGAGTTCGCCGCGGCGCACGCCGGTCAACGCCTCCGCCTCGCTCTTCACCTCCACCAGCTCGACGTTCGGATAACGCTCCTGCAGAACGCGCACCGGGCTTTCGCCCGGGGCGATGCCGACGCGCTTGCCGGCCAGATCGTTCATCGTGCTGACGATCGGCTCGTTGAGCGAGCTTGCCACCGCCATCGGCAAAACGAGATAGGGCAGCGTGAACGTCCAGCGGTCGTCGGCCGCCGCGCTGTCGGTGACGAAGGGCAGGACGTCGCATTCGTAATCTTCGGCCTTCTTGAGGCCGCCGCCCCAGATCGGCACCGGCACGACCTGCCAGGAAAAGCCGCCCTGCCGCGCCAGCCGCTCCATCACGTCGGAGGCGACGCCGGTGAAATCGCCGGCCTTGTCGACAGAGGTATAAGGCGGCGTCAGAGGATCGACGCAGACCTTCAAGACACCCTTCTGATCGAGATAGGCGCGCTCTTCGCTCGTCAGAAGCGGGCGCTGGCGCTCCATTCCGGCGACGGTGGGGCCAAGCCAGCGCGTTTCGAGCTCGTTCCACCGCGTCGCCGACATGGCGCTCATCGCCCGGTCGATGATGCTGCGGGCATAGGGATAGCGGGGCGACACGCCGAAGCGCAGATCCTCGCGCTGCACACCCTGCATCAAGAATTCGCCGCCGATCTCGATATTGATGAGCCCCAGGCGCCGGATGATGGCACGGCCGTTGGAGAGCGCCATGATGGCCGCGTCCACCTCGCCGCCGGCCAGCGCCTGCAGGATCTCTTCCTGCGTGAGATAGGTGCGCACATCCGCGACGCGCGCCTTCAGCGCATCCTCGTAATAGATCGCCCGTCCGATGCCGACCTTGCGGCCCTTCAGCGATTCCAGGCCGCGATAGGGGCCGAAGCCGGAGCGCACGAAGACAGCGTTCGGGATGCGGTGATATTCGCGCGTGAAGAGCGTGTAGTCTTCGCGCTCGGCCGTGCGCGACATGTTGCTCACGATGTCGATGTCGCCGGCCCGAAACGCCTCGAAAAGGTTCGCCGCGCTGTCGTAGACGGGGATCATGGCAAGCCCCGTCGCGGCGGAGATCTCATGCATCAGATCGACCGCGAAACCCTGCCCCCTGCCGTCGCGGAGAAAGCTCAAAGGCTCGTAATCGCTGATGAAGCCGACCTTCAAAGGCGGCGCATTGGCCACGAATTGCTGCTCCTCCGGCAGGAGGCGCAAGGGTCCGGCGGAAAACACCCGGCCGCTGCGATAGCTGAGCCAACGTTCGGTGATGGCGGCGAGCTCTTCCGTCGGCAGCGCGGCGACGGCCTTCGCTAGGATCTCGTGCAGCATCTCCCGGTCGCGGTTGCGCGCCGCCTCCACCGCCACGTCCTCGGCAGCATTTCCTGTCGCGCCCCCTGGCGCGTCCCCGGCGTCCCCCCCGACAGGCTCAGCCTCGGCCTTCAGCACGCCCAGGCGGAAATCTTCAAGCGACACGCCGGTGAGCGGCACCGGCCCGACCGCTTCCACATTGGAAAAGCCGTTCTCGCGGGCGAAGAAATTGCCGGTCATCTCCGATGCGATCACCGCATCGACCCAGCCGAAGGCGAGTGCCGCCATCAGATCGCGGTAGGTGTCGTATTCGACGGGCTCGATGCCGGCCTTGCGCAGGGCGCCGCCGAAATAGATGTCGGTGATGACGCCGATGCGCTTCTTCGACAAAGTGTCGGCATCGATCGGCTGGGCGAGCGGGCGATCGACGTTCTGGAAGATCACCGTGCGGCGCTGGTGATAGGGGTCGGTGAAAGCGATGAAGGGGAGGCGCGCCTCGGTGAGGGAGATATCGGCGATGACGTCGAGCCGGCCGGCGCGGAAATTGCCGTAAATCTCCGGCCAGGTGCCCATCCGCGGCACGAAGGTGAGGCCGACTTCAAGTTCGATGCGGTCGAGGACATCGAGCGTCCAGCCCATCATCGAGCCGTTGCGGAAAAACGAATAGGGCTCGTTGTCGGCGACGACGCCGACGGTGACGGTCGGATGCTCGGCCACCCATTGCCGTTCGGTCTCGCTCAATTCGACGGCGCGGCCAGGCACGCCGGAGGCGATGACGATGAGGGCCGCCACGATCAGGGCGACGCCGCTGCGAACAATCCCCACAAGGCGAGGCGACACTCTCGGGTTCGGTCCCGTCAACATTCTTGTCCCATTGCATCCGGCCCGCGCATGCCGGCCTGCCAATTCCGGCCCTCGTGGCCGGCGCTCGATTTCGCCCCCGGTCGCCCCCTCAATTCCGCCAGACGAGGCCGAGAGAAGGCGCGACCATCGCCTCGCCCCATCGCCTCATGCCCGCATCGGCCTCACCCCGCGCCTGCGCCCCCATCGCCTCCTGCGACGGCAAACACAATCCGTAGGCAACACCTAGCGACACGCACCGCCAAATCTGGAAAGCATCCAAAGCCTGCTTGAGACTTAAAAGGCAAGGCAGAGGCCGCAGGCAGGCCGATATTCCCCTGCGGAATGGCATATTTCACCGCCATTGGTGCAGGAAGCCCACAGCCGGCGCGAAGTCTCGGGCGGCCGGCACCGCCGCTTTCGCTTGGCGCAGAGCCCCGGCACGGCCGAAATCGGAACGGCAACTCCTGGTTTGCGTTTTCAAGCTGACGCCAGAGGAAAGAGCGACCATGGCCGAAGCGAAGAAAAAGCAGTCAACAGACAAGCCGGCGACCGACAAGGCGGACACGCAAACCCAATCCGCCGACATCAAGCCCGCCCGCAAGGCGAGCGGCCAGCGCGACGCCTTTCGCGACCTCGCCCACCGCATCGCCGAAGGCGAACAGGTCGTCCCGCCCGTGCTCCTCACCGGCCAGGCGCGGCGCGAGCATGTGCGCTCCACCCTGCGCGAAGACCACGCCCAGCGCATCGAACAGCGCAATCACGGAGCGCGGGCGAAGTTCGACGAGCTCGCCGACGATTTCTTCAAGTTCTTCCGCGGCACGGCGCTTCTCTTCTACCGCGATCTGGCGGGCCAGGATGCCAACATGCCCTCCGTCATGGCGCTCGGCGATGTGCATCCGGAAAATTTTGGCGTCATGCCGGATGAAAACGGCGCGCCCATCTTCGGCGTCAACGATTTCGACGAGACGATCTATGCTCCCTTCACCTTCGACATCAAACGCGGCGCGGTCGGCTTCTGGATCGCCGCGCGCGAGGAAGGCGGCCTCACCCGCAAGAAGCGGCGCAAGGTCGTGACGAAATTCGTCAAAGGCTACCTCAAGGCGATGGAGGCCTATGCCGAGCACGCGACGGAGAAGAACGACGATTACCGCATGGACAATTCGCCGAAAGTCATCCGCCGCCTCTTCAAGGAAGCCTGGGAAGATCGCCACGACTGGCTGCGGGACGATTATCTCAAAGGCTCCGGCCGCGGCTTCAAGGCGAGCGACGAGCTGCAGCCGATCTCGGGCCAGGTGACAAAATTCCAGAAGGCGGTCGAAGACCTCGCCAAGTCGAACGGCATCGACGCGCCCGACCGCGCCGGCGAGCTCAAGGTCAAGGATGTGTGCGTGCGCCACGGCCAGGGCACGGCCTCGCTCGGCCTGCCGCGCTATTACGTCCTCATCGAAGGCCCGTCGAAAAACGCCACCGACGACATCATCATCGAGTTCAAGCGCGCCCGCCGCTCCGCCCTCGACGGGCTCACCCCGCCCTCCGAATTTCATGCCGGCGCCAAGGCCGACCGCATCGCCCACGGTCAGGCCGTGCAGCTCGCCCATGGCGACATCTTTTACGGCGCCGTGGAGATCGACGGCGAAAGCTTCATGAGCCGCGAGCGCGCCCCCTTCCGCGACGACATCGATCTCGACGAATTGAGCTACGGTACCTGGAAGGATTACGCGGAAGTCTGCGGCGCAGCACTCGCCAAGGCGCATGCGCTCTCAGACGATCTCGGCCAGATCGATTATGACGTCGAGCCCTCGATCCTCGCCGCCGCCACACCGCGAAAACTCTTCATCGCCGACCTCGTGCGCTTCGCCGAAGAAGGCGCCGACCGCCTCCAGGCCGATCACCAGACGTTCCGCGAAGACCACGCGCTCGGCGCCTTCGACTGCATCGACATGGTCTATCGGTAAGGAGAGAGCGGCGACTGCGCCGCCCAGAACGTGACACCGAAGCCGACAGAAGGACGGCGCGCTCGTCAGGAGGGCTCGCCGGTGGATTTCAGCACCGTCTCGAAGACCATCTCCCGGAACCATTTCTGTTCGGGGTCGACATCGAACCTCGGATGCCACATGGCCGACACGGAAATGCCCGGCACCGAAACCGGGAGATCTGTTCCGACCAGGTCGGGGCTCAGGACGGAACGGGGGATCTGCGCGATCACATCGGACCGGCGTGCGATCTCCATCGCGTCGGGAAATCCCGGCACGACCGCCACCACCTTTCGAACAAGGCCGAGGCGGGCCAACGCCTCATCCACCGGCCCGGTCGTCTGGCCGCGTCGGGACGCGACGACATGCAGGCAATTTGCAAAGCGCTCCGGCGTGACCGGCGCGTCGAGCAAGGCGTGACCGGGACGCGCCGCAGCAATGAACTCGTCGTCGAAAAGCCGCCGGGTCAGGATTTCCGGCGCGAACTCCCCTAATACGCCGATTTCCAAATCCGCGGCGCCTTCGCGCAGCGGCGTCCCATCCTTCACCCGTTTCGCCGCCAGCTTCAGACGGGTCTGCGGCGCCGCCGAAAGCATCCTTTGGAGCAGGGGCGCGGCAAACCGGTGGATGAACCCCTCATTGGCGCGGAGTGAAAAGGTCCGGCTGAGCGTCTTAAGCTCAAGACCATGCTCGTCCCGGGCGAGAGCGCTCTCGACCCCAGCCAGCAGTGCGGGCACTTCGGCGGACAAGGCGACGGCACGTGGAGATGGCACCAGCCGCGATCCGGCGCGCACGAGCAGCGGGTCTCCGGTGACCTTGCGCAATCGCGTCAGATTGCGGCTCATCGCCGATACGCTCAGGCCAAGACGTGCGGCCGCTTCGGTCACGCTGCCGGTCGCGAGCAGGGCATCGAGCGCCCGCAGCAGATTGAGATCCGGATTTGCCATGCGCCGGGTATGGGGAAGACTTGCATGGCGCGCAATTTGTTTTTGAGGGTGATGCGTCTCGCGAAACCATCTTTTGCTCCCTAGCTTGCAGAGGACATTGTTCGAACTGGCAACGGAGACATTCCATGCAACGCATTCTCATCATCGGCGCGTCCCGCGGGATCGGTCATGCCCTTTCAAGTGAGTTCGTGGGGCGCGGCTGGCATGTGACCGGCACGGTCCGGCACACCGCCGGAACGCCCCTGCACGCGCTGCGCGAAGAGCACCCCGAGGCGGTCGAGATCGCCGCATTGGACATCACCGTGCCCGCACAGATCCTGGCTCTGCGCGAGGAGCTTCAGGACCGGCGCTACGACATCCTGCTCGTGAACGCCGGAACGGCGAACGCCAACCAGAGCGAGACGATCGCCGAGACCTCGACGGAGGAATTCATCCGCGTCATGGTCACCAACGCGCTCAGCCCGATGCGGGTGGTGGAGACCCTCGCCGACCTCACGACCCCCGAAGGGACCATCTCCGTCATGTCCTCGGGACAGGGCAGCATCGCCGGGAACACGCGCGGCGGTCACGAGGTCTATCGCGGCTCGAAGGCAGCGCTGAACCAGTACATGCGCAGCTATGCGATCCGCGCCGGAAATACGCGCCCGATGCTGCTGATCGCGCCCGGCTGGATCAAGACGGAGCTCGGCGGGGCGGAGGCGCGCTACACGCTCGCAGAATCGGCGCCCAAACTCGTTGATCTTCTCCTTGCGCAGACGGGAAGGCCCGGCCTGCGCTACGAGGATCGCGACGGTCGCACGGTGGCGTGGTGACCCTCTTGCGTGGTGCCCCCCTTTTGCGTGGTGCTCCTGTGAAGATCATCGCCACCGAAGAGCATATGGCGACCGCCGAAGTCGTCGACGCCTGGCACAGGCTCGGCCTGGAAAGCCGCGATCCGGGCGTCGCCCATCACCAGATCGGCGACATTGCGAAACGGCTGCTCGACCTTTCCAAGAACCGCATCGCGCTGATGGACGAGGCCGGCGTCGACGTGCAGGTCCTGTCCTTGACCACGCCGGCGCTCCACGACCTTGGGGCCGAAAGCGTCGACATTGCGCGGCGGGTGAACGATACGCTGGCCGAAGCGGTCGCGGGCCATCCAGACCGGTTCGAGGCGATGGCGACGCTCCCGGTCGCCCGGCCCGAGGCCGCGGCGGCGGAGCTTGAACGCTGCATCGTCGAGCTCGGCTTCACCGGAGCGATGCTTTGCGGACGGGTGGGCGAGCGCCACCTCGACCATCCCGATTTCGCGCCGATCTTCGAAGTTGCGAGCCGGCGCAGCGTACCGCTCCTGCTGCATCCGCGCGTCGTGCCGGACGGGGTGCGCGCCGCCTGGTTCTCGAGTTTCGGCGACAGGGTCGAGATGGCGCTGGCCGGCTATGCGATCGGCTGGCATCTCGATGCGGGCATCCAGTTCATACGCCTGCTTCTGTCGGGGCTCTTCGACAGGCACCCCGATTTGCCGATCCTTCTCGGCCATTGGGGCGAGCTCGTCCTTTATTACGTCGACCGGTTGCGTGCGCTCGACGCGATCTCGGAGCTTGCCCATCCGTTGGACGCCTATCTGCGCCGGAACGTCTATCTGGGCGCGAGCGGGATGTTCTCGGCCGAGCATCTGCGCCGTGCACGGGGCATCGTCGGGCCCGATCGATTGCTGTTCTCTGCGGACTTTCCCTACCAGTACCGCCCGGAGCGGCAGGCCCGCGACTTCATCGAGAACTGCGGGCTTGGCGGGGAGGACCTCACGAATTTTGCGTCTGGAAACTGGTGCCGGCTGAGAGACGCCATCCTTCGGTGCTAACCCGGCTCCATCCGCCAGGCGCGGCGGAACTCGCGAAAATTGTCGCCAAAGGACGGCGGCAGATAGAGCGGCACCATGGCGAAAACGCTCGCGATCAGCACCACGGTCGAGACGGCGGCAAAGACGAGCTCGAGGGAGGCGACGATCAGGCGCTCGGCGCCTTCGACTGCATCGACATGGTCTGTCGGTAAGGAGAGAGCGGCCGCAGCTCCGGAAGGCCCTCCCCCCCCCTTTCCCCCGCGCACCCTCAGCCGTCGGTGGAGCGGGTCAATTCCTCCCAATCGGCGATCTCCTGCTTCAACCTGTCGATCCGTTCGCTCACGAGCCTGAGCGCATCGCTGCCCAGGAGGAGCTGCGGCGGCGGATTATCCGAAGCGATGAGCGTCAGGACTGCAGCGGCCAGCCTCGCCGGGTCGCCGAGCTGCTTGCCGTCCTTCTCCTGGCGCGCCTTGCGGATCGGTTCAAAGAGCGCATCGTAATCGGCAACCGCGCGCGCACTGCGCACCATCGAACGCCCCGCCCAGTCGGTGCGGAAGGAGCCGGGACAAAGCGTCGTCACGTGCACGCCGAAGGGCGCCATCTCGGCACGCATCACCTCGGAGATCCCCTGCAGCGCGAATTTGCTGCCGCAGTAATAGGCGATCCCCGGCATGGTGATCATGCCGCCCATCGAGGTCACGTTGACGATGAAGCCGCTGCGCCTTTCGCGAAAGCGCGGCAGGAAGGCCTTGGCAACCGCCGTCGCGCCAAAGACGTTCACATCGAACTGCCGGCGCATCTCCTCGAGCGGCGATTCCTCCAGCACCCCCTCATGCCCGTAGCCGGCATTGTTGATCAGCACGTCGACGGCGCCGTGCTCGCGTTCCGCCGCCTCGACGATATCGGGGATGCGCTCGAATTCCGTCACGTCGCAGGAGACCGCATGGACCTGCGGCAGACGCCCCAGGAGCGAGGCCTTGGCCGCCTGCGAACGCACCGTGCCGATGACGTTGTGGCCCGCGCGGCTTGCCGCCTCGGCAATGGCAAATCCAAAGCCGGAATTGGCGCCGGTGATGAAGAAGGTTTTTTCTGCCATGGATCAGCTCCGTCTTGATGGCTCTCACGAATTGACGGATACTCTTTTAACAGACCTCCCCCTAGGGCATATCCTGTTATTCTCTTGCTCAATCCTATGAACCATCCCGAAATGCCTGCCGCGCTTCTCGACCTTGCCGCCCGTCTCGCGCCAGAGCCGGGCTATACCTCCACGGGCCTCTCCGGCCTGCGCCTTCTTCGCTCGGAAACCGTGCTTGAGGATGTGCCGGTGCTCTACCGGCCGGGCGCGGTGTTCGTCCTGCAGGGCTCCAAGCAGGGTTTTCTCGAAGGCGAAATCTATCGCTACGATGCGGAGCATTATCTCGCCGTCTCGGTACCCGTCCCCTTCCGGATGGCTTCGCAGGCGAGCCCCGAGCGCCCCTTATTGGCGGTCTATGTCGATTTCGATTTGCGCCTTGCCGCGGACATCGCAGCCGAGCTCGACGCCTATCGCCCATACGACCGGGCGGAGACGGCCAAAAGCCTCATCTCCAGCCGCATGGAGCCGGCGATCGCCGATGTTCTTTCCAGAACCCTGACGGCCCTTTGCGACCCCGGCGAGCTTGCGATCCTGGGTCCCGGCCTCTTGCGGGAATTGCACTACCGCGTGCTCGTCGGCCCGCAAGGCGGTGCCTTGAGGACCGCACTCAAACAGGACGGCACGACAGCACGGATCGTGCAAAGCCTTACGCACATTCGCGAAAATTACTGGGCGGGGCTCACCGTCGCCGATCTTGCCGCCGAGGCCGGCATGAGCACGCCCTCCTACCACGTGCATTTCAAGGCACTGACCGGCAGCACGCCGATCCAGTACATCAAGGCGATCCGGCTTCACCAGGCGCGCCTGATGATCGCAAGGCGCGAGGGCACGATTGCCGCGATCGCCGCCGAGGTCGGCTATGCGAGCGCCGCCCAGTTCAGCCGCGATTTCCGGCGTCACTTCCATCGCAGCGCGATGGAAGAAACAAAATGGATGCGCACGCATCTCGGCGAGATCGCGTGAGAGGGCCGCCCGCAGCCAGGGATGCATCGACGCCGTATCAGAGACCAGATCAGAGACCGGGCTCGGCCTGCCCCGGCGCCATCCGCCAGGCGCGGCGGAACTCGCGAAAATTGTCGCCAAAGGACGGCGGCAGATAGAGCGGCACCATCGCAAGAACGCTCGCGATCAGAACCACGGTCGAGAGAACGGCAAAGACGAGTCCGAGCGAGGCGACGAGCAGGCTCGCGGCCCGTTCCGACACGCGGCCGGGCAAAGCGGCCCGGAGAATGACGCCGCCATCGGTTGGAACGGCCGGCGCGAGATTGGAGAGCCCGAAGGCGAGATTGAAGACACCGAGAAAGAACGCCGCCTCGTGCGCAAGCGTCGGTGAGGACGGCAGCGGCGTGACGAAGCCCGGCAGATGCTGCGAGGGGGCAAGCGGGCTCAAGCCCCAGATTGCGAAGGCGACGCCCGCAATCAGAAGGTTCGCCGCCGGGCCGGCGAAGGCGATCGCGATCGTACTTGCCCGCGACTTCGGCTCTTCGAGAAAAACGAAGGCCCCGTCGACCGACAGGACGATCGTATCGCAAGCGAGCCCGAAGCGGCGGGCCACCACCAGATGCGCGAGCTCATGCGCCAGATCCGACAGAACGAGACCGATCAGAAGGATGATCGCAAGCGCGACGGGCTGATGCGCATGGTGATAGGCAACGAGCGCACTGAAGACCACCGCCACGACCAAAGCGGAGGGATAAACCCACGCCTCGACGCCCGCGGGAAGCTTCAGCCGAAACGCGAACGGCCCCTCCGCCGCGTCTGCGCCTCCCACGGTCATGATCGAATGCCCCCTCCCCCGGCCGCGTTGTCGAGCCGCCGCCCCGGACACAATCGGCAATCTGCCGCTCGCATTCCCTGGCGCCCGCATCCCCCACCATCGACATCATAAGCCGTCGCGCATGATTGGCGAGAGGTTACAGGTGAGGTCCCAGCCCAACATCGATCCGGCAACATCCGGGGGCCGCCGCGAAAGCTCCGCATGCGGCCGCTCATTCGCGAAAGACTGAGCCGGAAGGAGAGCGTCAGCTTCAAAGCAGCAGCCGACGGAAACCACCTATCCCGCAACAGTTCTTCCCAGTCGCTTGCTCCCTTGGCCGGGTGGGGCGCCCGGGCGTCGACATCCAGCATACTTCCGCTCTGCCCAAGTCCGGACTGTCGGCCCCTCCAGATTGCTTGCCCCTCATAGGCAGGTGGATTATGCAATCCGTGGCGCGAAAAACGACGGCGATCCTTCGACACCCACGAAACGGATCAGCGGTCGCGCACACGTCGGCCAGGCGCATTTCGCTCACCGACCAGCGTTCTCGAAAATCAACGGCCCGAGATCATCGGGCATGCGTGCAGGCGCCGCTCTTCCTTGAGGGTAGCACTTGCGTCGATTGGAACGCTCGATGCGCAGCCCCCTTGTCACCATCTACACGGCCGGCCTTCTCGATGCCGCAGGTATCGGCCTCATCTTCCCCATTCTCCCAAGCCGCCTTTCGGAGGCCACGCATGCCAGCAGCGTCGCTCCCCATATGGGCGTCATGACCGCGCTTTATGCGGTGTTGCAGTTCGTCTTCGCGCCGGCGCTCGGCGCATTGAGCGACAGGGAGGGTCGCGGTCGCGTTCTCCTGATTTCCCTTTTCGGGGCGACCGCCGACTACCTGCTCCTGGCGTTCGCCAATAGCTTTTGGATGCTTCTCGTCGGACGTGCGGTCGTCGGCCTGACCAGTGCCAACGGTGATGGCTCGCGCGCGCAGCGGCTGGATCGTCTTCGCCGTCATGCCGCCTTTCGCCATCGGCGGTATCGGGACCCCGGCCTTTCAGACGTTCGCCAAGCGGCAGGTGGGCCCGGAGCGATCCGGCTTTCGGTGGCGGCAGTCAACGTCTGCGGTTCCACAGATCATCATCGGAACGCGCATCCGACCATCAGCGGGCCCGCGTGAGACATAGGCCCGCACGGCTCAAAGCTCTTTACGCTTCCCAACGAAGGGATCACCTCATGAAGGCAGTTATTTTTTCTCATTACGGTGGAGCCGAGGTTCTGCGCTTGGTCGAGCTCGAGAAACCGCGGCCGGGCCCCGGCGAAGTGCGGATCAAGGTCTCCGCAGCGGGCGTCAATCCCTCTGACTGGAAGCGGCGCAAAGGTCTCTATCGGGAATTCGAAGAGGTTGTCTTTCCCTCAGGCGTCGGGGTCGAAGCCGCTGGCGTGGTCGACGCGATCGGGCCGGCCGTTTCGGGCGTCACGGTCGGCGATGCCGTCTTCGGCTATGGCAGGGCCACCGTCGCGGAATATGCTTGTCTCAGCAAATGGGTGGCGAAGCCGAGCGGGCTGCCCTGCGAGGTCGCCGGGGGGCTCGCGGTGACTAGCGAGACCGCACTGCGCGGCCTCGACGATCTTGGGATGAAAGCCAACGAGTGGTTGTTGATCAGCGGTGCTGCGGGAGGGATCGGCGCGGCTGCGGTCCAGTTCGCCCGTCACCGCGGCATCATCGTCATCGGCACAGCAAGCGAGCGCAATCAGGCTTACCTGCAGGAGCTCGGCGCGATACCGACGACCTACGGGCCGGGCCTTGCCGAGCGCGTCCGGGCGTTGGCGCCACACGGGATCGACGCGGCGTTCGATGTCGCCGGATCTGGGATCATTTCGGAACTGATTGGGATCGTCGGCGTCGCATCTCGTGTGGTTTCGGTTGCCGATTTATCGGCTGAGAAATATGGGGCCAGATTTTCCAAGGGGCCTCCGAGAGAGCCGGAACGAGTCCTCGCCGAGGTCGCCAAGCTCTATTGCGAGGGCCAGTTCCAGGCTCGGGTCGAGCGGACCTTCTCGATCGAGCAGACCGCCGAAGCCCATGCAATCAGCGAGGCGGGGCACGCCTCGGGCAAACTCGTGATCTGCATGCCTTGAGCTACGGCCTTCCAATGTCCGGATGCGAGGTCCGGAATTGCTGCTCGCCCCGATTGACGAGAAGCTCACGCCCATACTGCGGGAGGGAGCGCTGAAGGCCGGTCTGGGAAACCTGCCGCATCAACGAGAGTCCGTTTTGGAGCGGCAGCCGAGAGAACGGTATGGGCGCAAAGGGCCCCCTCGGCTGCCATAAGAAAACAACTTCACGCAGCCGCAGAGATCAGCGACCCACCCGGCCTCCTACCGCCCCAACCTCTCGCACCGCATCAGCCCCGGCGCTTCAGCCCAGGTCTGCACGGAATTCACCCAGCGGCGGCAGGTGTATTCGTTGGGGAAACAGGCGCGCAGGAAGACCGGACGGCGCCAGTCGTTCATCGGGTCTTCTCTGGTGCCCGAAAACGTCCCGACCCAGCTCCAGCCGCCATCCTCGCAGGCGCCGCCGCCTTCCGGTGCCGGCGGGTGGCCGACCACGGCCGCCGCGGGCGTCGCCGTGAGCGCGCCCGCCATCACGACCGCCGCCACGACCGCCGCAAAGACCCCGGCCAAAGCCCCCGCACGCAGCGAAACCCTCGCCCCGCACCGTGCCGCCACGAAAAGACCTGCGCATCCCGCCATCACGAAACCTCCCGATCGCTCGCGCGCCGTCACGCCTGCGTGAAGGGGCGCCGCCGCGGTCTCTGCCGCTGGTTGCATGGAAACCGCCCCCTATAACTAGACCTGTCCAAGACAAACAGGAGGCAGCCTCATGCTTCGCAGCATCTCCCTCGCCGTCGCCGGCGCCCTCACGGCCGTGTCCGTCGTGGGCTTCGCCGCCCATGCCCAGGACGCCATGTCCGGCGCGGCTTCCGACGACCCCATCCAATCGCGCCAGGCGATCATGGAATCCTTCGGCGCCTCCGCCAAGGTCGGCGGCGGCATGATCAAGGGCGAAATCCCCTACAATCCCGCGGTCGGCCAGCTCGTTCTCGCCACGCTCGATGCCGGCGCCCACACCTTTGGGCATTATTTCCCGGAAGGCTCCGACACCGGCGACACCGAAGCCTCGCCCAAAATCTGGCAGGATATGGACGGCTTTCACGCCAAGATCGGCGATCTGCAACAGGCGACCGCCGCGGCGGTGAAGGCGAAGCCGCAGGATCTCGACGCCTTCAAGGCGACCTTTGGCAAGGTCGCGAAGAACTGCAAATCCTGTCACGAAGATTATCGCGTGAAGAAGGATTGAGGTTTTCGTGGCGAAAAAGCTTCTGGCTGCGGTCGTCGTCCTGGCGGCCGTGGCACTCCTCGGCTTCTATGTCGTGACGATGCCGCGGCCGCTTGCGGCCGCGGCGCTCCCCGCGCATGAGCCCGATGTCGCCAACGGCGAGCGTCTGTTTCTCGCGGGCAGCTGCGCCTCCTGCCATGCCGCGCCCAAAGCGGAAGGCGAGGCAAAGCTCGTGCTTTCAGGCGGGCTCGAGCTCGACACCGATTTCGGCCTCTTCCGTGTGCCGAACATTTCCTCAGACCGCGAGGCCGGCATCGGCTCCTGGAGCGACATCGATTTCGTCAATGCGATGAAGCGCGGGCTCTCGCCGTCCGGCGCGCATCTTTATCCGGCCTTCCCCTACACCTCCTACGCCAAGATGCGCCTCGCCGATCTTCTCGATCTCAAGGCCTATCTCGACACGCTTCCGGCCAGCAGCAACCGCGTCGCGTACCACGATCTCCCCTTCCCCTATTCGCTGCGCCGCGGCATCGGCCTGTGGAAGCGGCTTTATCTCTCCGACGAGCCGGTCATCGCCGTCGACGAGGCCAACGAGGAGCTTAAGCGCGGGCGCACTCTCGTCGAAGGCCCCGGCCATTGCGCCCAGTGCCACACGCCGCGCGATGCTTTCGGCGGGCTCGAGACGGACCGCTGGCTCGCCGGCGCGCCGAACCCCGAAGGCAAAGGCCGCATCCCCAACATCACGCCGTCCGATGACGGCATCGGCGGCTGGAGCCTTTCCGACCTCACCTATTATTTCGAAAGCGGCTTCACGCCGGATTTCGACAGCGTCGGCGGGCCGATGGTGCCGGTGCAGGAAAACCTCGCGAAACTCCCGCCCGAAGACCGCGCCGCCATTGCCGCCTACCTCAAAGCCATCCCGCCCCTCGGCGCCGACAAAAGCGGCGCGGACAACACCGGAGGATAAAGCGGGGACCGGAAAGGCCGCCCCGAAAAGCTCAACCGCGCCCAGGCGAGACTTATCCCCGGATCATCCCCTTGACCGGGCGGCCCGACGAAACTCCGGCGTCAGCCGCACGGTCCCCCTCCCCCTTGTGGGGAGGGGTTAGGGGTGGGGGTCCCCCACAAAAAGTGGGCGCCGCCCCAAAAAACCTCAGCGCAGCGCGCGCGGCGGCACGCCCGGCTCGCATTGCATGTTGATCAGCCGGCCGCGGGCGAAGCTCAGCCCCTCATTGACGAAGCGCTGGCATTCGATCTCGGTGCGGAAACAGCCTTCGGCATAGAAGCGGCGGCTGCCGCGTTCGCCGCCCGCTGGCCCCTGGCCCTGCGAGGCGACCCAGCCGAACCACAGGCTCGCGGGATCATAGCGCGCGGTGAGCGCCTTGCAGGTCCCCACGCCCTTGTCGAAACGCAGCCAGGTGGCATCGGCGGGCACCGTCCCGCCGACGAGAAGAAGCCCGGCAAGGGCGGCGGCCGAAACGGCGGCAGGCAGAAAGCGGGACATACGCGTCTCCCTTGAAAATCAGCGTCAGCCTTATCTGGGGCTTTGGCCGGCCGGTTCCAACAGAAGGCCCAACATCGGGGCCCGCCACCGGCCGCCAATCACGGCGGGCAGACCTCAGGCGTGCGCCCACTCCCAGTAGAGCGCGCGCGCCCGATTGCCGATCGGGCCGGGCTGCAGATCGCGGTCCTCGATGCGGTTGACGGGCACGACTTTTGAATAATTGCCGCTCGAAAAGATCTCGTCGGCGGCCATGAAATCGCTGATCGTCAGCGCCTGTTCGCGCACCTCCACGCCCGCCTGGCGCAGAAGATAGATGACGCGCTGGCGCGTGATGCCGTTCAAAAACGTGCCGTTCGGCGCCGGCGTGAAGACGACGCCGTCCTTCGCCATGAAGATGTTCGAGGTGCCGGTCTCCGCCACATTGCCGAGCATGTCGCGCACCAGCGCATTGTCGAAGCCGCGCGACTTCGCCTCCAAAATCGCCCGCCCGTTGTTGGGATAAAGGCAGCCCGCCTTGGCGTTCGTCGGTGCGCATTCGATCGTCGGCTTGCGATAGGGCGAGAGCGTCAGCGAAAAGCCTTTCGGCTCCAGAACCGGCGTCTCGTAGATGCACAGGCAAAAGCGCGTGGAGGCGGCAAGCGGCGGCACCGACATGAAGCCGCCCTCCTCCGCCCAATACATCGGCCGGATATAAAGCGCCGTCTCGTCGTCGAATTTCTGGGCGCCCTCTTTGGCGAGCGCCACCATCGTCTCCACATCGACATTCGCCGCAAGCCCGAGCGCCGTGGCCGAGGCGTTGACGCGCGCACAATGCAGTTCGAGGTCGGGCATCACGCCTTCAAAGCGCCTCGCCCCATCGAAAACGACGGAAGAAAGCCACATGGCATGGCTGCGCGGGCCGATGAGCGGCACATTCCCCTCGTGCCAATCGCCATCCACAAAGGTCCAGGTTTTCGACCATTCCGCCATGTCGCGCCTCTCGTGTGTCGCTTGCTTGCGGCGAGCGGCCCGCGCCTTCAAAACGCCTGTCCCGGCCTCGTTCCAACGAGGTTGCGCCACGTCCTGCGCGGCGCGGCCGGGCGCGGCGAAGACGCCCGTCGCAGCCAATATGAATTCCTGGCGGTAGCCTGAATGCCGCCGTCTTGCTAGACCCTATCTCGTCACAAGCCGCCCGCCGGCGGCATCTGCGGGCGCGTGCCAAAAATGCGGGCGCGCCGGCGATTTGGCGCCCGGAAGCCGGGGCGCTCGAGAAGGGGGAAGCCGCATGCAGCCATCGATCTTCGTCTTCGATGCCTATGGCACGCTCTTCGACGTGCATGCGGCCGTGCGCCGGCATGCAGAAGCCGTCGGGCCGGATTGGGAGAAACTCTCTCATCACTGGCGCGCCAAGCAGCTCGAATATTCCTGGGTGCGCTCGCTGATGGGGCGCTATGTCGATTTTTGGACGCTGACGGAGGCCGCGCTCGACCACGCCTTCCAGTCCTATCCCTCGCTCGATTCCTCCATGAAGCCGACGCTTCTTTCCGCCTATCGCAGCCTCGACTGCTATCCGGAGGTGCCGGAAACCTTGAGCCGGCTGCGCGCCGCCGGGCGCCAGCTCGCCATCCTCTCCAACGGCACACACGACATGCTCGATGCGGCGGTCTCGGCCGCCGGCCTCACCGGCCTCTTCGATGCCGTCCTCTCCGTCGACGACATCCGCCTCTACAAGACGGATGAACGCGCCTACGAGCTCGCCACCACCTATTTCCGCGTCTATCCGGAAGCGATCTCGTTTCAATCGTCGAACCGCTGGGACATCGCCGGCGCCACCGCCTATGGCTTCCGCACCGTGTGGATCAACCGCTCCGGCCAGGCCGACGAATACCACGACCTCCCCGCCGCCGCCGTCCTCCCGGATCTGAAGGCGTTGCTCAAGGTGTGAGGGGCGCGGATGTGTGGGTGAGGTCAAAGGACGGGCCGGTGAGGCGCCCGTCCGAACCTGCATTCCATCAAAAATCTCGATCCCTCAGACCTTGTCCCATTCCTGCCACCTGATTTTTCGTCCGAGTTGCCGGGGTTGAGCGCTCAGCTCAAGGAGGTGCCCGACGCGCCTACACCATTTTCGAGTGTCGAAGCGCGGTGTCGAAGGATGACTGATGCGGGCATACATGCAATTGCCGTCGTCATAGAAGATCACGTCTCTGTCGGCATGCCCGAAACTATCCAGCGTGGGTGCCACATGGTCCCAAAGTGTTAGTCCACAAACGATCACCGCACGCGGCTCAAGACGCCGCCGGATGACCTGAAAGGGCGCGCCGCCGGCGCGGAACATGTCATCTGTCGGCCGGCGCCTTGCGCCGCCTTCGGAGACCGGTCTTCCATCGACGATGGTCGGCACCCAATTGTAGAACGCCACAGCATTCCAAAACACTTTTTTATCGGCGGCTGTCTGCTGCTTCCTAGGAACACCAGTTACGACTTCCTGTACCTTACCGAAAAAATTGTGCCTCCTTTCGATACCAAAATAACGAACAACGTTTTCAGTAAACTTTTCGGGCGTCTCCCCAATCTCTTCGACGCGCTTCGAATAGTGCGACTCACCGAGTATCAATAAACGCCCACCGGCAAATCCGCTTTCATGTGAATACTTTTCACCCACCCACGGCTCAAACATCTTTCTCTCCATGTCACGCCACACCAACCGGAACCTCGCCAGGCCACCTGAATTGCGGCTTTATTTAAAAACATCAACGATTTCATCGAATTATGTATGGATGCGTGCATACCTCACTCAACAATAAAACAATATGCGACGTAATTCATTATATAATTCGTATTGGATTAAACCAAAGAAACACATTGAGAATATTCACTTCAAACAGTGCCAATATCGCGAGGTGATGAGCGGCGCTTCTATTGGCCTCAACAATTCCCGTCCCTACCCCAGCCGCCCGAGAGCGCCTCACGCTTGAAAACGGTGAGGATTGAGTGCGAACCAGCAGCGGCGCCGAATGACCTCCGGGTAACGAGAACGTTGCCGGATCGCTTGGCTTTTGTCGGCGCCAGCCCAAAAGCACGAAGGCCATTCCATGGCTAGGTTGCCGATAAACACACGCCTTGCCACATGCACGGATCGGCTCAGGGCGCCCCACCACCGCGCCGCCCCACAAAATCATGAGCGCGAGAGTCTTGTTTTCTCCAATATGTCCGAATAGGCAGGCGCCACGTTCTCCCTGTGCACAATGGACCCGAAAATGCCGAACAGGATCCTGCTCTCGCTCGCCGTTATCATGGCCGCCTTCAGCACATCGGTTCGCGCCGAGCCGACGAGCTATCCCCTCACGATCGAAAATTGCGGCGAGGAGATCACCTTCGATAAGGCGCCCGAGCGCGCCGTCGCGCTCGGTCAGAACACCGCCGAGATCATGCTCCTGCTCGGTCTGAAGGACCGCATGGCCGCCACCGCTTTCTGGCCGAGCGAGGTTCTGCCCGAGCTGCGGGCCGCCAAGGACGAGGTCGACGTCCTGACCGTCGAATTTCCGACGCTTGAATCGGTCCTGTCGAAACAGCCGGATTTCGTCGCCGCGATGTTGACGACCCTGATGGGGCCAGACAGCAAGGTCGCCAGGCGCGACGATTTCGAACGCCTCGACATCCCGACCTATCTTGCGCCGAGCGCCTGTTCGACGACGCTTAACGCCAACGACGCCTATGGCAGCCGCGACGCGCTGTGGACCATGGATCTCCTCTATCAGGAGATCGACGATCTGGCGCGGATCTTCGACGTCGCCGATCGCGGCGAGGCCCTCATCGCCGATCTGAAGGCGCGCGAGGCGGCTCTGCGCGCCGAATTCTCCGGTTCGGAGCACCCGACCTTCGTCTTCTGGTTCTCCAGCCCCTCGCCCGCGGACGATGCCTATCTCGGCGGCGGCAACGGCCCGTCGGGCTATATCGCCGATCTCCTCGGCGGCTCGAATGCGATCGAGACCGAAGCCGACTGGCCGACGCTTGGATGGGAAGGCATCATGGCCGCCGATCCGACCGTCATCGTGGCCTCGCAGGTGGACCGCAAGCGCTGGGCGCTCGACGCGGCCGACGCGAAGATCGCCTATCTGACCTCCGATCCGACCGTCAGCCAGATGGAGGCGGTCAAGAAGGGCCGGCTCGTCGTCATGAGCGGCGCGGCCATGAATCCGAGCATCCAGACCCTCTACGGCGCCGAAGAGGTCGCCAGGCAATTGCGGACGCTCGACCTCAAGTGATGCCTGCCGACAAAGCGGACGGCGGAGCCGGCTGGCTCGCCCTCTTCCTCGTGGTCATGCTCGTGGCGCTCGCCTTCGTCGTCGCCCTGGCGACGACGATCGGCGACTTCAGGATCGGGCTCGGGACGGTGGTTCTGGCGATCAGCAACGGTCTCGGGCTCACCGGCGCCGACATCCCGCCCATTCAGGAATCCGTCGTCTGGGATCTGCGTCTCAGCCGCGCGCTGGTGGCGGCCCTCTCCGGGGCCGGTCTCGCGCTCTGCGGCGCCATCCTGCAGGCGCTCCTGCGCAACCCGCTCGCCGAACCGTTCGTTCTCGGCGTCTCGGCGGGCGCCTCGACCGGCGCCGTCTGCGTCATCGTCCTCGGCATCGGCGCCGGCAGCCTCTCCCTGTCGATGGGCGCTTTCGCCGGCGCTTTTTCGGCCTTCGCCCTCGTTGCGCTTCTCTCCAACGGCGCCACCAGCGGCCCCAACCACACGATCCTCGCGGGCGTCGCGGCGGCGCAGCTCTTCAACGCGCTCACCTCCTACATCGTGACCACGTCGGGCAACGCCCAGCAGGCGCGCGACGTGATGTTCTGGCTTCTCGGCAGTTTCGGCGGCGTGCGCTGGCCGGATTTTCAGCTTCTCACCTTCGTCATCGCGCTCGGCCTCGCCGTCTGTTTGTGGATGGCCCGCACGCTTGATGCCTTCACCTTCGGCGACGAGGATGCGGCGGCCCTCGGCGTGCCCGTGGCGCGCATCCGTCTCGTCCTCTTCGCGGTGACGGCGCTGATCACGGCGACGATCGTCAGCATGGTCGGCGCGATCGGCTTCGTCGGCCTCGTCGTTCCCCATGCGGCCCGCTACATCGTCGGCCCACTGCATCTGCGCCTCCTGCCGGCCTCGGCCGCGCTTGGCGCCGTCTTCATGGTGCTCGCCGATATCGCCTCGCGCGTGGTCGCCACACAGCAGACGGTGCCGATCGGCGTCGTGACGGCGCTCGTCGGCGTGCCGTTCTTCGCCATCATCCTCTATCGCGCGCGGCCCTCAACATGACGCGCATGACGATCCGTGCCGACAATCTGACCTGGGGCGTCGGGCGAAAAACCATCGTGCGCGATGTCTCCCTGCGCGTCGAAAAGAACGAGACGCTCGGGCTCATCGGCCCGAACGGATCGGGCAAATCCTCGCTCCTGCGTCTCCTCGCCGGGCTCAAACGGCCGCGTTCGGGACAAATCGAGATCGAGGGGCGGAACATCGCGAGCCTCTCGCGCCGGGCTCTCGCGCGCCAGCTCGCCTTCGTTCAGCAGAGTGCGGCATCGGACACCAATCTCAGCGTGCGCGACGTGGTGAAGCTCGGGCGCACGCCGCATCGCTCGGCCCTTTCCGGCTGGTCGTCTGCGGACGAGGCCGCGGTGTCGGGGGCGCTCTCGCGCGTCGACATGATCGAGCGTCGCACCCAGCCCTGGCAGACGCTGTCGGGCGGCGAGCGCCAGCGCGTCCACATCGCCCGCGCGCTCGCGCAATCGCCGACGATCATGTTCCTCGACGAGCCGACCAACCATCTCGACATCCACCACCAGATCGAAATCCTGCGCATGGTCCGCGACCTCGACCTCACCAGCGTCGTGGCCCTCCACGATCTCAATCTCGCGTCCATGTTCTGCGACCGCATCGCGGTGATTGCGGGCGGCACGCTCGTCGCCTGCGACCTGCCGTCGAAAGTCCTGACCGAGGCCCTGTTGCACGACGTCTTCCGCATCAAGGCGGAGGTGAGCCCCGCCGACGACACCGGCCGCCCCCATATCCGCTTTCGCAGCGAATGAGCGTTTTGGGGATCTGACGGAGCCCCAACACTCACCGCGCCGCCGCAGCGGCGTATGGCAAACATCTCAGATCACGCCCGCCCCCTAAGCCGCGCGAGATGCTGCCGGAGCACGGCAGCAAAGGCCGCGACCTTGTCGGAGCGGAAGGCGCTCGGCACCGTCAGAAGATGGATCGCGCGCGCGCCTCCGGTGCCGCCCCCCGTCCCGCCCGCCATTTCGTCAGCGGAAAACGCATCGAGCACGGTGACGAGATCGCCGCGCGCCAGATGCGGCGAGAGAAAAATATCGGGCGCGCGCACCAGGCCGTGCCCGGCGATCGCCTGGCGGATCGTCGCCGAGGCGCTGTTGACGGCAAGCCGCCCCGCCACCTCCACCACCTTCTCTTTCTTGCCGTCCCGAAACCGCCAGCGCCGCGGCGGGTCGTCGTTCAAATCGAGGATCGCCTGGTGATCGGCGAGATCCTCGGGACGGCGCGGCGTGCCATGCGCTTCGAGATAAGCGGGGCTTGCCGCGATCTGCGACGTGATCGCCCCGATGCGCAGCATCTTGTAGCTTGAATCCCGCGGCACGCTGATGCGCACCGCAAGGTCGAACCCGCCCGCGACCAGATCCGTCATCTCGTCCGACAAAACGAGATCGACACGCATGCCGGGATAGGTGTCGATGAACGTCTGGGCGGCGTCCGCCAGGCACAATTCGCCGAAGGTCGTGCCGGAGGTGATGCGCAGCCGCCCGGCAAGCCCGTTTTCGGCCCGGTTGAGCGCCACATCCGCCGCCTCCAGGGAGTCCAGAACTTTTCGCGCATAGGGCAGCCAGCGCTCGCCGTCCTCCGTCAGCGAGACGGAGCGGGTCGTGCGGTAGAGAAGCGCGCGCCCGAGCCTTTCTTCGAGCGCGGCGACATATTTGCTGACAAGCTTGTTGGAGATGCCGAGCCGCTCTCCGGCCGCCGTGAAGGAGCCCGTCTCGACCACGGCGACAAAGGTTCGGATCCCGTCCGTATAATCCATATTGTCTACGATACGGCGACAGTCCTTCGCCCATCAAGCCCGTTATCGCGACAGATCGGCCACCCTAAATTCCGTCCATGACCCACGCCCCCGCGCGCGCGCCCAGCGCGCGCCCAGCCTCCACCCTTTCCCGGCGCGCCCTTCCCCGGCGCGCCACAGGAGATTGTTTCATGGCGACCAGCAACGCCCCTCTTTCGATCGACCATATCGCCCTCACCGTCCGCGATCTCGACACGGTCGGCGATTTCTATCAGCGTGTCATCGGCCTCGACCACATCGCCAGCGATGGCGAAAGCCGCCTTCTCGGCGAGGGCGACCGGCCGCTGATCGAGCTCCGCCGCGACGCGAAGGCGCGGTCGCTCCCCTTCGAGGCCGGTCTCTTCCACACGGCCTTCCTCCTCCCCCATCGTGACGATCTCGGCCGCTGGCTCCGGCATTTCGCAGAGGCCGGCGGACGTCTCGACGGCGCCTCCGACCATCTCGTCTCCGAGGCCGTCTATCTCCGGGACCCCGAAGGCAACGGCATCGAGATCTACGCCGACCGGCCGCGCGCCGACTGGACCCGAAACGGCCAGATGATCGTGATGGACACGCTGCCGCTCGACCTCCAAAGCCTCCTTCAGGCCCCCGGCCGCTGGGCCGGCGCGCCCCGCGGCACCGTCATCGGCCATATCCATCTGCAGGTCGGCGATGTCGCGGCGGCGGAGGCTTTTTATGCCGGAGAGCTCGGCTTCGATCTCGTCTCGGAGCTTCCCGCCGCGCGCTTCTTTTCAACCGGCGGCTACCACCATCACATCGGCACCAATGTCTGGAACAGCCGCGGCGCCGGCCCGCGCAGCCCGGATGCGGCCGGCCTCAGCGAACTCGTCCTCGCCGCAACCCCGGAGGAAGCCGCCCGCCTCGGCGCGAAAAGCTTCACCGACCCCTCTTTCACCGACCCTTCCTTCACCGACCCCTGGGGCAACCGCATCACCGTCCACCCCCGCCCCGCAAACGCCGCCGCCGCATAACCCCGCCAGGCCGCACCGCGCGCTGCCACCTCCCCCTTGTGGGGAGGTCGACGCGCCGCCAGGAGCGTCGGGTGGGGGTCGCCGAGGCCCCGTCAGATCTCAGACATTGTTTCTTCCAGCGGCCCCCCACCCCTAACCCCTCTCCACAAGGGGGAGGGGGACGTCCGTGCCACTCTCAAATCCATTCCCGCCGCCCTCGCGGTCCGGGCGCCACTCCACCCCCTTCGCCGCCCGCTTCTCCAGCAAGGCCGCGCCGCGCGCACCCACCTCCCCCTTGTGGGGAGGTCGACGCGCCGCGAGGCGCGTCGGGTGGGGGTCGCCGAGGCCCCGTCAGGCCGCAGCGTCCGTTCTCATCTCACTCGCCGCCCGTTCACGGCGTCGCGTCGTCGTCCGCGGGAATGAAGCGCAAAACGCCGGCGAGGCGCGACGGCCGACCGGTGTCGGAGGTATGCTCGACGCCGTCCGTGACCGGCACCTCGGCGAAATCGAACGGGCTCAGCCCCTCAAGACACGCGACGTTCACGCCGTACTGAAGCGGGTCGGAGCGCCGCTGATGGTGCGTGTAGATCCCGCAGCGCGAACAGAAAAAATGCTCCGCCGTCCCGGTGTTGAAGCGATAAAGCGTCAAAAACCCCTCGCCCTCAACGATCCGGACACCGCCCGTCACCGCCGAGACGCCGACCGCACCCCGCATCCGGCAATAAGAGCAGATGCACCGGAGCGCCGTCGCAAGATCATCGACAAGCTCCGCCTCAAAACGCACCGCCCCGCAATGACACTGCCCGCTCCGTATCACCCGTTCCGACGCCATGATCTGATCTCCAAAAGCTATGTTTCGGGGCGAGGTTTGCGGGCGAAAGCGGGCCACAGCACGGCGAACGTCTCCCCAAGCAGAGCCATGCATATGGAGGCCATACCGGCCTTACAACGCGCTCCCTCAAGACGAAGAGGCAGACTGACGCGACGAACACCTTTCTTATCCAACGAACGGAAGGTTAGCGCCCGCTTTAGTCGTTGGAGTGGGGGCAAGCAGTCCTCAAAAGCGGAAGTCACCATTCTGAACGCTGTGAAGAAAACTCTACCGTCGCTTGCATCGGCCCCCATGGTACGTAATATTAGCCAGCTTTGCCGCCAACGTCCTTCGGGCTCGTGATGAGCGCCGAGGCGATGCGAAGCGGCCAGTGGTCGACGGGGCGCACGCCCCTGCGGCCCGAGCAGGGCGCCGAGCACGTGCATCCGTCGGGTGCCGCGCAAGGTCCTGGGAAGCAACAGGCGAGCCATGCCTCTGAACCGGCCATAGCCCTCCACGGACAAACGAAGTTGGAGTTTCGGATGGTCATTGAGACTTCTTTACGGCTCAGCCTGGGCGGGGCGAGCGATTGCCGCTTGATTTGTGTCAAAAACAGGTATGCTCGCAGCAAGGTGAGACGTCGGCTTGCCGACGACACCAATTCAACCCGACTGGTTCGATCGGTCGGCTCACCGTCGCCGCGCCGCGTTGGCGGGCGACGCTTCTCGTCATCCTTCTCATTCTCGGGCTCGTGATGAGCGCCGAGGCGATGCGAAGCGGCCAGTGGTCGACGGGGCGCACGCCCCTGCGGCCCGAGCAGGGCGCCGAGCACGTGCATCCGTCGGGTGCCGCGCAAGGTCCTGGGAAGCAACACGCGCCTTCAGAGGCTGGACGAGGCTTACCGATGCGTCCGCCAGAAAGAACGGGGCACGATGGGAAAGATCTTCGACGAATGTAAAAAGCGGGAGACTCTGCATAGAGCGTGGGACCGTATTCGGGCCAACGGGACTCGGTCCAAGGCTGATGAGACCAAACGTGCAATTGAGGATTTTGCACGAACTGCCGAGCGTGACATTCAACGCATTCAAAACCGGCTGCGTGAAGACACGTTTGTTTTCGAGCCGCAGAAGGGCGTCTTGAAGAAGAAGGCCAGCGGCGGCAAGCGCGGCCTCGTGATGGCGTCAGTCCAGAACCGCATTGTTGAACGGGCGCTACTCGATACGCTCTCGAAGCACTCTTCAGTCGCACAAAGAGCCAACGGCCAGCCGACCAGCTTTGGAGGCGTGCCGCACCGTTCGGTCCCGCACGCTCTTCAGTTCCTTGATCGAGCATTTAGGGACGGTCACCTCTTCTTCGTGAGGTCGGACATTTCAGGCTTCTTCGACGCAGTGCCGCGGAAGGTGGTGATCGAAAAGATTGGCGAAGACATTGACGATCAACGGTTCCTGAAGCTCCTAGATCAGGCAAGCACTGTTACTCTCGGCAACGAAGAAGCACTCGGGGATGACAGATCTGTCTTCCCCACTGATGAAGAAGGGGTCGCACAGGGTTCGCCCCTGTCGCCGCTTTTCGGCAACATCCTGCTTCACGAATTCGATCAGCGTTTCAATGAGCGCGGGATCGTGTGTGCACGCTTTATCGACGACTTCGTCATTCTAGGTCCCACCGAAGCGAAGGTCCGCAAAGCGTTCGAGAACGCGAAAGCCGACCTCGCCAAGCTTGGCCTCCACTGCCATGATCCCTTCGCGCAGAACGCTGACAATCGGAAGACCCAGCGCGGACGAGTCGGGAATGGGTTCAACTTTCTCGGCTACTTCTGCAGTCCAGGCCTGTTTCAACCCTCAGAGAGCGCCCGCAAGGGTCTGCTGGGGACGATCGATCAGCATCTCACGAACGGTCGCAAGGCTATCATGAAGGCGCGGCGAGACGAAAATAGCTGGGCTGATATGCAGCGCTACGCGCAAACGCAGACCCTCATAGATCGAGTGCTGCGGGGATGGGGCGACGCGTTTGCGTATTCAACATTGCCTACAATTATGGACAGGCTCGATGTTGAGATCGATCAACGTCTCGACAACTTCAAGAGTTGGTTCACAAGGCAGATGCGCGATGCGGACCGCAAGGCGAAGCGCCGGATGGGAGGAGTCGGCCTTCTAGGCGACGTAGAGCGCAAGACGCTGGATGAAGTGCCGTTTCGCCTAGAGCATGGGACGCGCTTCCGAACATCGAAGAACACGATCACAATCTCGACGGATGGAGCACTTTGCTCCGGGGCTCGTCAGAGCAAGCGTGAGCGGCGGCCCGGCGGATGGGCGTTTGTCGTCCATGGATCGAATGAGGAACGAGGCGGGTACGATGTGGCAACCTTCAACAACCGGATGGAGCTCATGGCGGTCATCGAAGCGCTGAAGCATACACCTTCAGGCGCATCAGTCTGCATTCGCACGGACAGCCAATACGTATGCAGCATCTGTAACGAGGGCGGTGCTATTCAGAAGAACTCCGACCTTTGGAGGTCGTACGAAGCGCAGGCATCCCAACGCCGAGTGCGTATTGTTTGGGTTAAGGGGCATGCGGGGGATGAGTACAATGAACGAGCGGATCGGCTCGCGAGTAAATACGCAGAAGACGCTCGATTGATCGAGCAGGCGAGCCGCACGCCGTGGGTTGCGTAATGTGGCACGGACAAACCACCGGATGTTGCGTATAGGTTGTGCGTGAAACGTCCACTTCTCACGCGGATCTCTCGAAACCTGCTGGTTCGCTTACGGCCCGACCTAGTCTAGTCGAGGCCATGAACCACGCGGTGGGGTGGAAGCGGGACTGGCGGCTTTCCGGATGGAACCTTTAAGAAACGACCGCTGAAGATCGCGACCTTCGCGTCAAAGCGCATCCGTCTATTCAGTGCTTATACCGTCCAAGCTCAAGCATCTTGGGCACCGGACTTGAAGCCCCCAAGCCACTCGCTGTTTGGCCGCGCAAGAAGTCGCGCGTGGCTGTAGGCCCAATCCATATAAAGGATGGTGGCCGCCCTGTACCACCCTCCATGACGCTCAAGCGTCAGTGCAAGGTCTGGCTCATTCGGGTCCCTCAGATAGATTGGCAACAGCAGCTGAATTTTACTCCTGTAAAACTGGGGAACAGCGATCCGGTAGCTTCTCTGCGCAAGTCGTATGCTTTGTTTTACTGCTCCCTCAAGCGCATTTCGTGTGGCAACCGGAATCTGCTGATCGTTGGCTGCTTGGGCTTCAGCTTCTGCATCGTCCTCAGATTCTTCTTCAATTGGTCTACCGTCTTTTCCGACCTGCCCACCGAGCTCTTCAGGAAATCTCTTGAGGTTGTCACGAATGATGTGGTCCAGATTGAGTTGAACCTGTAGCTTCGGGTCAAAAATAAGGTCTCTTGAATCGTTCCAGTACTCTACGAGGGCCGGAAGTTCCATGAATTCGGTTAGAACGCGGTCACCTGATCTTGCCCAAGACTTCAGCCACCACTTCTTGTTTTCTGCGCTAACGGGTCGAGACCTATCATACGTTTCAGATATTGTAAAAACCCCAAATATTTCCTCCTGTCCAGGAGTGAGTAGCCCGGTGTTAAAGCATGCCACTTGATCGGCGAGAACGATCTTCTGCTGATCATACGCTCTGATGAAAGTGTTTGTCACATATCGATCAAGAACAGGGTAATCGTTCTTAGAGGGAAGATGACGATTATTCCAGCGTTCCGGCTCAGCAACCCCCGCGAGCGTTGCAAGGCGATCATCCCAATCGGCTACTCGAGCAAAGTCGAAAATTCTCATTTGCTATTCTCCAAAACTAGGTGACGCTTCTAATTAACCGAAAAGCGCGAAACCAGTGCATGTTTTCTTACGACACAGAACACAAGAGTGAGAATGGCGTCTTCGGGGATAGTCATAATTGATGCTCAAATGTCCCGCTTGAGTTGTGAGCTGAAGCGCAGCTTTACGCCAATCCCGCCCCAAAGCCGACAGTCTCTCTTCGGCCCATTGCAGTCATTCCTCCCCAAAGAAAAGAGACCCTGAGCATCTAATCCCCTACCGCATCCTCAACCCATCTCAGGCAGAGCGCGTCCTGCTACATCCCGCCAGAATCCCCCTGCCCCTTCGTCAGCCCATCCAAAAACAGATCCGCAAGCCGGGTCACATCGTCCTCGAACCCCGGCCCGGTGCGCACCAGGCACATGCCGATGAGGGTCAGAAGGAGATCCTCGGGCGTCACGTCTTCGCGCATGCGCCCGGCCTCTTTGGCGCGCGCCAGCAGGCGCGCGATCGCGCCGGTGAGGCTCGTATAGGAATAGGTGTAGATTTCCGAGGATTTGTCGACGGCGAGCGCCAGCGCCGTCAGCATGCCCTGCTTCGTGGCGATCAGCCGGATATTGGCGTGCACCCATTGGCGCAGCGCGGCGACCGGGTCCGCCTCGCCTTCGAGCCGTTCGGCGAGCGCCACCATCTCGTTGATCTCGCGGCGATAGACGGCCTCAAACAGCGCCTCGCGCGTCGGGAAATGCCGGTAGAGCGTGCCGATGCCCACCCCCGCCGCCTTCGCCACGCCTTCCAAAGTCGCCTGCCCGCCGTGGGTGCGAAACACCTCGGCCGCGGCGGTGAGAAGCCGCTCGCGGTTGCGCAGATAATCGGCGCGCGGCCTGCGCCTTGGCTGTTCGGTTTTCCGTTCCATCTAATCTTCTACGCCAATCTTTTGACGGCACCTCCCTTGAAAGCGGAGGTACCCTCCATATAACTCATGCGAGCCAGGCCCGGCAGTGCGCAGTGCGCCTTCCGGCCTGCGTGACGGAAAACCGCCGAATGCGTCATCGCCGCGGCGGCGTTTCCGGCCCGACCTCTTGTCCAAAGGTGGCCGCATGACCCTTTCTATCAGCCTCACCATCAATGGCGAGCCACGATCCGTCGCAATCGACGATCCGCGCGTCACGCTCCTCGATCTCTTGCGCGAGCGCCTCCATCTCACCGGCACCAAAAAGGGCTGCGACCGCGGCCAGTGCGGCGCCTGCACCATCCTCGTCGATGGCGCGCGGGTGAACTCCTGCCTGGCGCTCGCCATCAGCCATGACGGTGCCGACATCACCACCATCGAAGGCCTTGCCGAAGAAGGCCGCCTGCATCCCGTGCAGGAAGCCTTCATCGCCCATGACGGCTTTCAATGCGGCTATTGCACCCCCGGCCAGATCATGAGCGCCGTCGGCCTCATCGCCGAGGGCCATGCGCACGGCGATGCGGAGCGCGTGCGCGAATTGATGAGCGGCAATCTCTGCCGCTGCGGCGCCTATCGCGGCATCACCGAAGCCGTGCTCGAGGCCGAAGCGAAACTTGCAAGCCGCGAAAGGGACGCAGCATGAACCGCTTCGATTATCTCCGCCCCGCCTCCATCGCCGAGGCCGTCGCCGCCGCGTCGAAGCCGGGTTCCGTCTATCTCGCCGCCGGCACCAACCTTCTCGATCTCATGAAGGGCGGCGTCGCGCGCCCCGACCGTCTCGTCGACGTCACGCATCTGCCGGGTCTCGGCGCCATCGAAACGCTCGCAGACGGCGCCATGCGCATCGGCGCGCTCGTCAAGAATTCCACACTCGCCTACGACGCGGCGTTTTCCGCCCGCTTTCCGGCCGTCGCCGAAGCGCTTCTCTCCGGCGCCTCGGCGCAGCTCCGAAACGCCGCGACCGTCGGCGGCAATCTCCTGCAGCGCACCCGCTGCCCCTACTTCTATGACACCGCCAGCGCCTGCAACAAACGCGCGCCGGGCTCCGGCTGCGACGCGATCGGCGGCGCCAATGAAGGCCACGCGATCCTGGGCTTCAGCGAGCATTGCATCGCCACCCACCCGTCCGATTTCTGCGTCGCGCTGACGGCACTCGGCGCCATCGTCGAGATCGAGGGACAGGACGGCCGCCGCGAGGTGCCGATCACCGAGTTCTATCGCCTGCCCGGCGACACGCCCGAGCGGGAAAACGTGCTCGCCCCGGGCGAGATGATCGTCGCCCTGCGCCTTCCGGCCGAAGCCGCCGCCTTTGCCGCCAACCAGCGCTATCTCAAGGTCCGCGAGCGCACCTCCTATGCCTTCGCCGTCGTCTCGGCCGCGGCCGCGCTCCAGGTGGAGGATGGCACGATCACCGAGGCCCGCCTCGCGCTGGGCGGTGTCGCGGCCAAACCCTGGCGCGCGGAAGAGGCGGAAGCGCGCCTCGCCGGCCGCCCCGCCAATCGCGCCGCCTTCGAAGAAGCCGCCGAGATCGCCTTCGCGGACGCAAAACCCTCCGGCGACAATTCTTACAAGATCGCGCTCGGCCGCCGCCTCGTCGTGCGGGCGCTGGCGATGGCCGCCGCCGGCACGCCGGAGGTGATGCCGGCGCTCCCCGCCTCGCCCTTTGCCGCCCTCCCCGACGGCTTCATCCCTGACAGCGTCATCCCGCAAGATGTCCAGCCAGAAGGTGCCCCCCATGTCTGAGATCGCACAGCTCACGCCCGGCCCGCGCCAGCGCCACGGCTCCAGTATCGGCCAGCCGCTCACCCGCGCCGATGGCCGCCTCAAAGTCACCGGCGCCGCCATCTATGCCGCCGACAACCATCCGGACGGCCTCCTCCACGCCGTCATCGTGCCCGCGAAAATCGCCCGCGGCCGCGTCACCTCCCTCGATGTCGCCGCCGCCAGGGCGCATCAGGGCGTCGTCGAGGTGATGACGCCGGAAAACCGCCCGCCGCTCGCCATGGACCCTTACGAAAAGTCCAACCCGCTCATGTTCCGCATGCATCTCCTGTCGGATGCGACGGTGCGCTATGCGGGCGAGCCGATCGCCGTCGTCATCGCCGAGACTTTGGAAGCGGCGAAAGAAGGCGCCGCCCTCCTCGCCCCGCGCTACGAGGCGGAGACCCCGGAAGTCACCCTCGATGCCGAGCCTTACACGCCCGAAGCCGTCGGTCCGGGCCAGCCGGCGGAGGCCACGAAGGGCGATGTCGATGCGGGTTTTGCCGCGGCCGCGCAGGTGATCGAGGCGGTCTACGAGACTCCGCCGCAATACCACAACGCCATGGAGCCGCATGCAATCGTCGCCCGCTTCGACGGCGACAGCCTCTTCCTCGACATGCCGACCCAGGGGCTTGCCATGTCGCGGATGCGCATCGCCGGCCTTTTTGGCCTGACCCCTGAGAACATTCATATCCGCAGCCCGTTCTTGGGCGGCGGCTTCGGCTCGAAAGGCTCAGTCTCGAGCCCGGAGGCGCTCGGCATTCTCGCCGCGCAACTCACCGGGCGCCCTATCAAACTCGTCCTCGCCCGCGAAGAGATGTTCGGCCCCGTCGGCCATCGCGGCCAGACGCGCCAGACGGTCCGCCTCGGCATCGATGCAGAGGGCGCCCTCACCGCGCTCGATCACCTCACCCGCGCCGCCACCAGCCGCTTCGACGAGTTTCTGGAGCCCTCCTCCGGCGTCGGCCAGTCGCTCTACAACGTGCCGGCGCTCCACACCGCGCATGAGGGCGTGCGCATCGATATCGGCACGCCCTCCTTCATGCGCGCGCCGGGCGAGGCCTCGGGCTCGATCGCCCTTGAAAGCGCCATCGACGAGGCGGCCTATGCGGCCGGCATGGACCCACTCGCCTTCCGCCTCAAAAACTATGCCGAGGTCGAGCCGATCTCCGGCAAACCCTTCTCCTCCAAGGCGCTCAAGGAATGCTACCGCGAAGGGGCCGAGCGCTTCGGCTGGTCGGACCGGCCGCTCCAGCCACGCCAGATGCGCGACCCGTCGGGCCGCCTTCTCGGCTGGGGCATGGCGACGGCGATTTTTCCGGCCCTCATGTTCCAGGGCAACGCCCGCGCCGTCATCCGCCGCGACGGCACCGGCGTGATGGAGGCGGGCGCCCACGATATGGGCCAGGGCGCCTGGACGGCCTTTGCCCAGATCGCCGCCGATTCTCTCGGCCTGCCAGTGGAGGCGGTCGATTTCCGTTCCGGCACGTCGGACCTCCCCGATGCCGGCCTCGCCGGCGGCTCGAGCCATACGGCCACCGCCGGCAACGCCATCCACCGCGCCGGTGCCGCCGTCATCGACAAGCTCGCCTCCCTCGCCGTCGCCAACGAGCGCTCCCCCCTCTTCGGCGCCGGCAATGTCGGCGTCGTCGCCCGCGAAGGCCGCCTCACCCGCCGCGACGACGAGACGGCGAGCGAGAGCTTTGCCGACATTTTAACGCGCGCCGGCCTTGACGAGATCGCAGCCGAAGGCCAGGCGGCGAGCGATGCGGCCGCGCAGGAGGCCTATGCCATGCACGCCCATGGCGCCGTCTTCGCCGAGGTCGCTGTCGATCCGGAGCTCGGCCAGATCCGCGTCAACCGCCTCGTCGGCGCCTTCGCCGCCGGCCGCGTCATCAATCCGCGCATGGTGGAAAGCCAGTATCTCGGCGGCATGATCTGGGGCCTCTCCTTCGCGCTCCACGAAAAGGCCGTGCACGACCGCCGCACCGGGCGCATCGTCAACGCCAATTTCGCCGAATACCGCGTGCCGGTGAACGCCGACATTCAGGGGCTCGAAGCGATCCTGGTGCCGGAGGAAGACCCCCATGTGAACCCGCTCGGCATCAAAGGCGTCGGCGAAATCGGCATCACCGGCACCGGCGCCGCCCTCGCCAACGCCATCTTCCACGCCACGGGAAAACGGGTGCGGAGTTTTCCGATCGGGTTGGCGGAGGTGATGTAGGGGCGCGGGGTGAGAGGTTTTTGATAAGGCGCGGACCGCCCGCTCGCGCCCTCTGCTTTTTTGAAAGGCATTGAGGCGGAAAGGCCGCCACGAACCGATACTATGGGCCCATGGCGGTCGTTCTTCGGCTCACTGATGAGCCCGGCAACCAGCAGTCGGCAGATCAGGACGACCCACCTAGACAGGTGGGAGCCGCCCAATTGCGCGACAGATGATGAATGTCATCCATGCGGAAGCAAAATTGCTGCTCTCCAAATCCCGAAAATGTAGGTTATCTGGGTCTAACTGCCTTCGGCCATTTATAGAGGAATTGATAAAGTGCCGACTAGCGTCGGCGTCTGAGATAGACCGTCGCCACACTTGAGTATTCCCGCTAAATATCAGGCGTGTTAACATCGGAGTAAATGGGACTCCTTGATGACATGACAACGCCAAACATATTCACAGGAATCCTCACGGTTTTCATAGGACTCGTTGGATTCTACATTACCAATGTCGTCGAAAGCCTAAGGTCGGGTTATACCGCCGTCCACTATTTCGAGCCCCAGAGGGAGACGGAGACCGTAGTCTTTCACCTGGTAAACGTTTCGCGCTCCAAGCGAATCGATGCCGCAAGATTCCTCATCAAGTGCTCCGACCAGGCGGCTGAGTGCTTTAAAATCGTGCCCGGCTCTAACCCGGCCTCCTTTGTGTCGGAAGTCACGACGCCGCCCAACTTCGGCAGGCAGATCGACAGCGGACGGTCGGGCCCTGCTGCGATTCAGGTCTGCTTAGGGGCCATCGCATCGTCGCGCACCTCCATCCGCGTCGCTCCGAAAGGCGGGAAGTCTGTCCCACTGATAGCGCTTTATGACCCGTGGTCCAAAGATTGCGCACCTACCGATGCGGAGGCCACCAATCTATTGCTGCTCGGGCGGCGTGATCCGCACGCATTCTTCGTGCAGCATTATTTCACGTTAATCACGGCTGCGCTAGTTGTGTCGTCGGCAATCCTTGCCATAACGGGGATCGGCATTGCCGCACACAGATTCTGGAAAGTTTCGAGAGGCCTCCGATGACGATATATTCTAGGATCAGGAGCTATTTTTTCTTAGCTATCGCAGTGGCGCTCCCGGCGACGGCCTTAGCTGACAGCATAACCGTCACTATCTGCGCTCACCCCGAAGGGCTCCCAGGATGGAAGATGAATGCGGAAGTGAAAGTACTCCAGAGCGGGGCTACGATCGAGATCACGCGGCAGACGCTCAACGATAGGTGCATCAGGGCGAACCTGCCGGCGTGCGATGACACGGTTACCGTCGAGGCGAGCATTTCGCGAAGCTATTCGGGTAGGTCAACATGCTCGACCGACCCCACCCCGATGCTGATCGCTATGCAGGCTAATCGGGTGGAGATCCTGAAGGAGTCGTTCGCCGATACGCTCGGAGAAGGTTTGCAGGGGTTCAATCGGCAGACCTTCCTTGCCGAGGTCGCCCGTACCGAGGCGGTCTTGCCCAAGTTGCCCGCCAGGGGGCAGCGGGCTATCAATGCGCTCTACGCTGCGCTTGCCGATGGGAACTATCCCGAGGCCCAGCGTCAGGCCGCCGAGGCCGCGGGCTTCCTACGGGAGGTCGAGGAAGAGAGGCTGTCATTGGCCTACAGCTCAATCACTTACGTGTCTGGGTTCCGTGCAATCGGGCTTGATGCGCTCGCCTCCGAAAATCCTTTGGTCGCAACGGGTAGCAATCCCTCGTTCGTGGTTTTGAGCGAGAAGGGACGCGACGTGCTGGAGTTGTATCAGTCGGCCCGCAAAATTCCCGCCAAACCGGGGGTCTGGGACTTTCCAACCAGCGCCAAAGTGGCGACCGTAGAACCCGCAACCGCTGACGACTTACATGCACAAAATACGACTGAAGCGCGAGGGGCGATCGCTCCGCAATCGCTCGACGAGACCGATTTCTTTATTGATGCCATGGGGCGCATGGTTTTCAATTAAACGGCAGCTTCGTTGGTGTAAACGGCCATTGAAACTCTAAACAACATCCGTCGCTCAGAGCTCGAAACGGACATTCATTGCGTAATGTTTAAACGCCTTGCTTGAGCGGCTCGCCCACATATGCAGGTGGACTGACTGACCTGAATAGAATTACAAGGTACGACGATCGATGTTTCTGCTTTCCCCAGCAGGATTGATCGGACGGTACATCTCAGCTCCCGCAGCACCCCATCTGGTAGACGAATGGGTACCTGGATAGGCCTGAGAAGCAAGGACTACGGGAGACATGACTAAGGCGTCGATGTCGGAGATGCCTGATCCTCGCAGAAGAGACCGAGGCGTAGGATCGGCCGCTATGAGCGTGGAACGGCTGCTTCCTAGCAACCGTAGCAATTGTTCCGATTGCCAGCTGGGTGGAGAGCTATTATTTGTGTCACGCTCGGCGGATAGCTGCACTGCGCCATCATAGTTGCCCAGATTTCGTTCTAGACGAGCCTGTAAACCCGTCGATGACAACGACGTGGGGTGGGGTCTCAGTTCAACAGTTTGCGTGCGGTGTCGCCAAGAAATACGTCTCGCAGCGACTGCTTGAGCAGAAACGTCACGCTCCATTTCGGTCAATGTGGAAGGCAGTGTTGAAGCGCCACGATGCCCACGCGACAGCTAGAGCCGACACTAGGGTTGACAGTGACAGCAACTGGAATGCGACGCCAATCTCCCGACCGCAGGAGGTATCGCCGCAGGTTGTCTCGATAGCATCGTGAAGGGTGGAGAGCTGACCTTGCAGCAGCCACAACACGAAGAAGAACACACAGGTCGGAATTACGCTCGCCCAGTTGATGCGCCCCATCCTTTGCCCTCCTGTTGCTCGGCGCAATCATAGCTGAGACACGGTCGAAAAATCACGCAATACAACTGCGAATAGTCGCGCACCTTGGGAGCCAGAAATCGCCGCTGTTTGTGGGAACGCCGCGAAGAAGCGCGCAACTAGAGGGTCGGCGGCATTTTGACGCTCCCCGCTCCGATGCTATCATTCCGCTCTGGCCCGGAGCGGATCTTCTGCTCACGGGAATCGAACGGCCACCTTGGGTCTGGAACTGAAAAGCCGCTCTCCGCCGACTGATCCTCCTGAGCCGCCACTCCGCTTTCGGCCCTTCACGCTCATTTGCCCCGACACACCGCCCTACCTCCCCCTCACCCGGCACCCCTCAAATCCCCCATCCGCCAGCCGCGTGCAGAGCGTGTCCCATTCGCAGCCGGCGCAGGCGGGGCGGGTGGTGCCTTTTTGGAACCAGGCGCGCATCTCGTCGACCCGCGTGTGGGAGAGCGGGATCACCGTGCCGGCCTTAACCGTCATGCCGAGTTTGTCGCCGACATCGCGGGCGGCCTTGCGGTCGCGTTCGCTCACCGACGCCTTGAAGCAATGCGGCTCTTTTTCGGCCGCGATCACGCAGGCGCAGAGCGGGTCGGGGCCGTCGACGATTTTGACGGCAGCCCCCGCATTGATCGCCGCCGCCACCTCTTCGAAGCGGGCGACGAAGCCCGGCGAATAGCCTTTGCCCGCAAAGGTCAGCATGCACAGGAGATGGTGGGCGCGCAGCTCCACCACCCCCGCATCGCCCGCGCCCGCATCGCCGCTCCCCGCGCGGGCGCCCGCACCCACCCTCTCCAGGCCTTCGCCCTCAGAACTCTCTTTGGCGCGGTTTTCCCTGTCCACAGGCGCGGTCATCGGCCGGTCCAGCGATAGACCCGGCCGCCGTCCGTCTTGCGGCCCGTATCCTCGACGCCCGGAAAGTCGCCGGCGCGCACGGCGTTCAAGAACGTGCGGCCGAGCTTCACCCGGTCGCCGATATAAAGCCCGTCCCAGCCCTCCCCATAGATTTCGGGGAAGTGAAATTCTCCGGGCGCGCGGGCGTTGAGCGCCCGTTCAAGCCGCGCGCGTTCCGCCTCGTCAAAACCCATGTCCCTCATGGCGCGCTCACCTCTCGCGGCCGGCGATCCATTTCTCCACCTGCGGCGGCTGATAGGTCTTGAAGCGGTGGAGAAGCGTGCCGGGGTCCGCCTCCACCATCAGCATCGCCCGGTGTTCGGGGCGCATGAAATGCTCCGCCGCCTGGTGGTCGAGGAAGGCGGCGAGGCCGTCATAAAACCCCGCCACGTTCAACAGCCCGACCGGCTTCTGATGATAGCCGAGCTGGCCCCAGGTCCACACTTCGAAGAGCTCTTCGAGCGTGCCCGCCCCGCCCGGCAGCGCCACGAACCCGTCGGAGAGGTCGCCCATCAGCGCTTTCCTCTCATGCATGGAGCCGACTTCGTGGAGTTTCGTGAGCCCCTTATGCGCCACCTCCTTTTGCACGAGCGCATGCGGAATGACGCCGATCACCTCGCCGCCCGCCGTCAGCGCGGCGTTGGCGACGGCGCCCATCAGCCCGACGCGCGCGCCGCCATAGACGAGGCGCAGCCCCGCCTCGGCAATCGCCACGCCCAGGCTGGCGGCGGCACGCGCATAATCGGCGCGGGCTCCGGCATTGGAGCCGCAGAAGACGCAGATCGCCTGCATAATGTGCCCCGCTTACGCCCCGAGCGCCGAAAGGATCCGCGCCCAGGAGCGGATGCCGTGCCGAAAACTCTTCAGATTGTATTTCTCGTTCGGCGAGTGGATGCGGTCGTCGTCGAGCGCGAAGCCGACGAGCACCGTGTCCATGCCGAGAACGCGCTTGAACTGCGCCACGATCGGGATCGAGCCGCCCATGCCGATGAGTTTCGCCTCCGTGCCCCATTCCTCTGAAAGCGCCGTCAGCGACCGCGACACCCATTCGCTGTCGGATGGCTGGGTGATGGCGCCCTCGCCGCCATGGCTCTTGAACGTCACCTTGCAATCGCCCGGCACGCGCGCCGCCACAAAGGCGCGGAACGCCTCGCGGATCTTGTCCGGCTCCTGCTCGCCGACGAGCCGGAAGGAGACCTTCGCCGACGCCTTCGCCGGGATCACCGTCTTGCTGCCGTCGCCGGTATAGCCGCCGATGATGCCGTTCACCTCCGCCGTCGGCCGCGCCCAGATCTGTTCCAGAACCGAATAGGCCTTTTCGCCCCCCGGCTCTTTGAGGCCGATCTCGGCGAGAAACGCCTGCGGGTCGAAGCCGAGGCTCTCCCAGGCGGCCTTTTCCTCTGCCGTCAGCTCGGCGACGCCATCGTAAAAGCCCGGGATCTGGATGCGCCCCTCGTCATCGCGCAGATCCGCGAGCACCTTCGTCAAGACATGGATCGGGTTCCTGGCCGCCGAGCCATAATGCCCGGAATGGAGGTCATAGGAAGGCCCCTCGATGAACACCTCCTCATAGAGAAGCCCGCGCAGGCGCGTCGCGATCGCCGGCGTATTGGCATCCCATTGCGAGGTGTCGCAGACGAAGGCGACGTCGGCCTTCAGCTCCTCGACATTCTCTTTGAGGAACGGCAGCAGCGACGGGCTCGCCGATTCCTCCTCGCCCTCCAGAAGCACCGTCACATTGACCGGCAGCCGGCCCTCTTCCTCCATCAAGGCGCGCGCCGCCTCGATGAAGGTCATGAACTGGCCCTTGTCGTCGGAGGAACCGCGGCCGAGAATTTTCGCCTCATCGCCCTCGCCCGCCACCTGCGGCTCGAACGGCGGCGTCTCCCACAGCTCCAGCGGGTCCGCCGGCTGCACGTCGTAATGGCCGTAGAAGAGGATATGCGGCTTGTCCTCGCCCGCGCCCTTGTAATGGCCGACCACCATCGGATGGCCGATCGTGTCGCGGACCGACGCCTCAAAGCCGATCTCGTTCAGCTGCGTCGCGCACCAGGAGGCGGCGTTGCGGCAGGCGGCGGCATAGGCCGGATCGGCGGAAATCGACGGGATGCGGATCAATTGAAAGAGCCGCTCCAGCGCCTCGCCGGAAACGGCGGAATCGATGCGGGCAAGGGTGTTTTGAAGCATGTGAGCCTTCATGTTTTCGCGCCGGCCGGACGGGCGTTGCGATCGCGGCATCGCACGAACGATACCTCTCCCGCCCGGGCGCGCCAGGGTTTACCCGTCCCTAGCCGATCGCGCCCCCGCTCGGCAAATCACAGGCGCATGGCGGACCCGCAGAAAAGCCGTGCGCCGATCACCAGCCCAGAACCAGCATCCGGTAGGGCATCCAGATCCCCATGGCGATCATCATCAGGTTCTCCGTCAGCGACACGAAGCCGAGCGGCACATTGCTGCCGCCGCCCACGCAGGCGCATTTCAGTTCCCGCTTGTCGATATAGACGGCCTTGAAGACGGAGGCCGCCCCCACCCCACCGATGAAGAGCGCGATCGGCGCGGAAATGAAGGTCAGCGCCCCGGCGATCATCAAGATCCCGGCCGCCGCCTCGCCGAAGGGATAAAAGTAGGCGTAGCGCACATATTTCGGCGCGAGCAGATCGTAGTTCAGGAACATGGTGGAAAAGCTCTCCACGTCCTGCAGCTTCTGCACCGCCAACAGGCACATCGAAATGGCGATGAACCATTCGAGCGCGCGCACGGTAAAGATGTTGCCGAAGGCGGCAAAGCTGACGGCAAGCGCCATCAAAAAGGCGACGGAAAAGATGGCGATCACCGGCCGGTAGCTCGTCTCGCCTTCCTTCGTCACATGCTGGCCGAAATGCTCGCGCAATTCGTCATAGCCGCCGATGCGGTCGCCCGCGATGAAGATCTGCGGCGTCGTCTCCACATCGTGCTCGCGCTGAAAGGCGTCGGTCTCCGCGCGGGTTTCGAGCCAGTGATCCTCAACCGCAAACCCCTCGCGTTCGAGCAGATCCTTCGCCTTGATGCCGAAGGGGCAGACATGCTCCTCCATCACCATGCGATAAACGGCAGCCTCCTTCGCCCCGCTCGCACGCCCCTGCCCGTTGGCACTCTCCGGCATTCCACTCTCAGGCGCCCGGCCCTCCGCCCCTCTCTCCGGGGTCACTCTTTCCGCTGTCTCCGACATGCCGTTTCCCACGTTTTTAAGTCCTCTCGTGGGAGCCAACGCCTTGAGCGCATTGGGGTTCACAGGCGGAGGGAGAAAGAGGGGCCTAAGCCGACACGCAAGGAAGCGCAAAAGAGAAAGCGCGTCGCTCCACGGCGCCGCACTCACGGCACGGCCCATCCCGCGGCACGGCCTGTTCCTCTCCCCCTTGGGGAGAGGTCGCCGCGCAGCGGCGGGTGAGGGGTGGCGCCGATTGGCGAGCCCGCCATCAGCCTAAAGCACGGCCTACCCTCGCCCCCCCTTGCGGGGAGAGGGTGGCTGCCGCAGGCAGCCGGGTGAGGGGTACCTCCGAGCCAGCTCGGGGCACGGCCGCGCCAAACACGCAAAAGCCGCCGACACCCCTCCCCTAACCCCTCCCCGCAAGGGGGAGGGGAACTCCGCCGTGCCCGAACACACGCCCTCACCCATCCGTCGGCCGCAACCGGAGCTCGGCATAGGTCACGACAAACCAGGAAAGCACGAGTCAAGCCACCGCCCCGCCCGCGGCACGGCCTGTTCCTCTCCCCCGTGGGGAGAGGTCGCCGCGAAGCGGCGGGTGAGGGGTGACGCCGATTATATGTTATCAGTTATAGGCTTTTAATCTATATTATTTACAAGTCTTTCTTCAATACGGGATTCGATTTCCGCTCCCATTCGATCATTTAACATTGCGAAAATATATCTAGCTTGTTCAGAATCCTCTACATATTGCTTCACCGCTTTTTCGACGCGGAGTGAAATCTGCAGATCAATCCGTTTATCGATATCGTCGAGCCGGTGGGCTGTGGCGGCGGCGCGCTCATCAAGGCGTTTGTCCATTTCCTCGAGTTTTCCAGTCAGGCGGTTCAGGAGCTGGGAGCATTGATCGGCGATCTTGCGAGCATTGTCAGCGTCCTTACCGAGCCGTGCCAGTTTCTCGTCAATGACCACAAGCGTCCGAAGCCCTTCATAAAGTGCCTTCATCACGCCCTTGCCCTGCGCGCCAGTATCCGATGACGTCGCGGGTCTAGGAGGGGTGTCGGTCATTAATCCGGTCCAATCGTTCGGCAATATTGAGAAGGGATCGCGCCGTTGCGGCATTGGCCTCGCGCGCCGTCTCGATTTGCCGGTCGAGCTCTATGTCTAGAGCGCGGGTCGCGGCAATGAAATCAGCGGCCATGGAGGCAAGAAAAACCGGGTCTTCGTCGGACTCACCTTCCGGCTGTTGAGGCCAATGTGGCAAGATGGCGGTCAACGCCTCGGCCCGATCGCTATCGTCCTGGATGGCGTTGGCGACGTCGAGCGCGCGCACCAGAAGTGCTTCCGGCAGGTGCGGGGCGAGGGCGGACAACGCCCTGGCGCGCCTCCCCTCATCTCGGATGAACGTAGCAGCCTCAAGCGCGCGCTCCAGCATCTCGATGCGTTGATGACCCGGCAGGTGTGGCGCGATAGCAGTCAACGTCCGCGCCCGACTGCCGCAGTCCAGGATAGCAGTGGCAACGTCGAGCGCGCGAGGGAAAAGCGCTTCTGAAAGATGTGGCGCCAGGGCGGAAAACGCCCAGGCGCGATAACCCTCATCCTGGATTAACGTGACGGCCTCGAGCGCGCGCGGGAGAAGCGCTTCTGAAAGATGTGGCGCCAGGGCGGAAAACGCCCAGGCGCGATAACCCTCATCCTGGATTAACGTGACGGCCTCGAGCGCGCGCGGGAGAAGCGTTTCCGGCAGATGTGGCGCCAGGGCGGATAACACATCGGCGCGTGACCTGTCGCCCTGGCTGGCTGCGGCCTCGATCGCATGCTCCAGAAGCGATTCCGACAGGTGGGGGGAGAGAGCGGTCAGCGCCTCGGCCCGATAGCTGTCCTCCGGGATGGCGATGGCGACGTCGAGCACGAGCGGGAGGCGCGCTGCGGGAAGATGTGACGCGAGGGCGGACAACGCTTTGGCGCGCGACCCGTCGTCGTTACTGGCTGCTGCGACCTTGATCGCACTCTCCAGAAGCGCTTCCGACAGATGGGGGGAGAGAGCAGTTAACGCCTCGGCCCGATAGCTGTCGCTCAGTATGGCGATGGCGACGTTGAACGCGCGCGGCGGAAGCGTTGCCGGCAAATGTGGCGCCAGGGCGGATAGCACATCGGCGCGATGCCATTCGGCTTCGATAGTGGCGGCAACGTCGAGCGCGCGAGGAAAAAGCGCTTCTGACAGATGTGGCGCCAGGGCGGACAACGCCGCGGCGCGAGAAGCCTCATCCTGGATTAACGTGACGGCCTCAAGCGCGCGCGGGAGAAAGGCTTCCGGCAGATGCGGCGCAAAGGCAGACCACGCCAGGGCGCGACACCTGTCATCATCGATGGCGGTGGCAGCCTCGATCGCGCGCGGAAGAAGCGCTCCGGGCAGGTGTGGAGCGAGGGCAGCAAACGCCCTGGCGCGAGGCCATTCATGCTCGATCGCGCTGGCGGCGTCGAGCACACGTGTCAGCATCTCAAGGCGTTGATGGTCCGACAGGTGCAGCGTGAGGGCCGATAAGGCCTTGGCGCGAAAACTGTCATCCTCAATGAAGGTAGCAGCGTCTATCGCGCGCGGGAGAAGGGCTTCCGGCAGATGCGGCGCAAAGGCAGACCACGCCAGGGCGCGACACCTGAAGTCATTGATGGCGGTGGCGGCCCCGATCGCGCGCAGAAGAAGCACTTCCGGCAGATGCGGCGCGAGGGCCAGCAAAGCCAGGGCGCGAGAGATCTCGCCCTTGATGACAGAAACGACATCCAGCACATATGCGCAAATGTCTACGTAGCTCATACTCTGAAAATCTGTGCGCCCGACTTTACGGCCAGCCGGACGCTCTCGCCCGAACAGTTTGTCGTCAGAACCCTCAATGTCCGCTAGCGCCATTTCAAGCTCCAACAGGGCATCAAATGCCTCGTCCCGATACGCCGTTTTTATTGGAGTTCGTGCCATACGATCATTTCTAGCGAAAAGACTCGGATATGCGCATACCGGAAAACTCGTCCTGTAATACACCGACGTTTATATTATATTCTCTAATTATAGCATTCTTCCAGCACAACTCAACGGCTTGTCGCAGCGATCGCAATTCAGCTCCAATGCCGGGAAGCGGCCCAAAAAGGTAAAACCCTACATTCGTACACACTTGTCTGGACCCAACGACATATGCTGACCCCTGCGTTCCGGGGAAGGTACTTATCGTGCTGCTTTCGGCTTTCACCGCCTCTCCCCCTTGCCTCCCCTCCTCCCCGCGGCCATAACCCCTCGCCGAAACGTCCCGGGAAAACCCTCATGGAAGAGCTCGTTCAGCGCGTCAGGCGCGCCCTTGGTGTCGACGCGGAGACGGCGCAATCCGCCATCCGCGCCGTGGTCTCCTTCCTCAACCGCGAAGGGCCGCAGGCGGAGATGGCAAAACTCGTCGCGGCGATCGACGGGGCGGAGGACTATGTCGGGCCGACGCCCGATCAGGATGCCGTCACGCTCGGCGGGCTCGGCGGGCTGATGGGCGGCGGCATCATGGAAATTCTGGGCGAGCTTCAGTCGCTCGGCCTCGACATCGGCCAGATCCAGACGCTCGGCGAAGAAATCTTCGGTTTTGCCCGCGAAAAGGTCGGCACGGAAACGACCGACAAACTGGTGCGCGGCACGCCGGGGCTTTCGCAGTTTCTCTAAAACCGATCCGCAAAAGCCCGCATCGTAGCCGTCTGGCCCGCGTCATCCGGGGCGCGACCGCCGCCACTCACACCCACGTGATCTCGGCGCTGGCGTTGCGGGTGAAGATGCGGCTAAATGATGGCGGAGGGGGGCTCTTGGAGGACAAGCGTGCCGTCCTATTCCATCTCGGCCATGGAATGCCTGTCGCCTGAGGAATGCGCCGCGTTGAAGCGCGTGCGCGTTCGCACGACCGCAAAACTCCTGGAGCGCGCGTCGACGCCGAAGGGGCGGCGGATGCTCGCCCAGGAAACCGGCATCTCGGAAAAATTCATCCTGCGCCTCGCCAATATGGCCGATCTCATGCGCATTCGCGGCGTGGCGGAAGAATATTCGGAGCTCCTCGAAGCCGCGGGCGTCGACACCGTCAAGGAATTGAAGCGGCGCAACGTCGCCAATCTCGTCAAGCGCATGCAGGAGGCGAACGCGGCGCGGCCGATGGTGCAGCTCCTGCCGAGCGAAAAGCGCGTCGCCGGCTGGGTCGAGGAAGCCAAAAGCCTCCCCGTGATGATGACCTATTGAGGGTTTACCGGGCCCTCGCGCCCGGCACGCACACACTCCGGCACATCTCCGCGCCATCCGCGCCCTTCCCTCACCCCTCACCCCCGAGGCTCTTGAGCGGCAACGACTATTGGCGAATGGGCGCCAGGCCTTCGAGCCGGTAAGACGCCAGCCAAAAGCGGTGTGGCGAAAGCGGCGTCGATGTGCGGGCGAAATCCCCGCCTGTCTTGCCCCCTTGCTTCGCCCAAGAGTAAAACGGCCGAACCAAAAAGGCCGGGAGGATTTGTCATGTCATCGAGCCAATCATCTGAGGCCTCTTCGCCCGGTCCTTCTTCGCTAGGAACCGGGGCATCAGGAACCGGGCAGCAGCGCCCGCCGCTCAACATCTTTCCGCAGCCCGCCGCCGAAGACTGGCGCACGCTCGCCGACAAGGCGCTGAAGGGCGCGGAGTTTGCCTCGCTGCGCTCAGAGACGCGCGACGGCATCGCGATCGAGCCGCTTTATCCCCGCGCCGCCGATGCCGCGCCGATCGCCGCACGCAGCGGCCCGTGGCGGATCGTGCAGCGCATCGACCATCCCGAACCGGCCGCCGCCTCGCGCCAGGCGCTTGCCGATCTGTCGGGCGGCGCCGATGGGCTCGCGCTCATTTTCGCGGGTGCGCCGTCCGCCGCCGGCTTCGGTCTGCCGGAGAGTGAGGAGGCGATCGCGACCGCGCTCGAGGGCGTCGAGCTCCCGGCCATTCATCTTCGTCTCGAACCGGGGGCGGACGCGGTTCAAACCGCCCGCCGCGTCGCCGCGCTCGTGGCCCAGAAAAACTTCTCCCCGGCCGATTGCTCCATCGCCTTCGGCATCGATCCGATCGGCCGCATCGCCCGTTTCGGCGGGGATATCTCGTCGGTCGATTTTTCCGCTCTCGCTGTTCTTTTGAGAGAACTCGAGACAGCCGGCTTTGCCGGTCCGGTCTTTGAGGCCGACGGACGCATCTATCATTCCGCCGGCGCGAGCGAGGCGCAGGAGCTCGCCGCCGTCGTGGCGACGATCGCGGGCCTTGTTCGCGGTCTTGCGGCCGAGGGGCTTTCGCCCGGCGAAGTCCTGCCGAAAATCGGCGTCACGCTCGCCGCCGGGCACGACCAGTTCGCCACCATCGGCAAATTCCGCGCTGTGTCGCTTCTCACCCGCCGGCTCGGCGAAGTCTGCGGTGTGTCGGACTTTTCCCCGCGCCTTCACGGCGAGACGGCGGCCCGCATGATGATGGCGGCGGACGCGCACAACAACCTCATCCGCACCACGATCGCGGCCTTTTCGGCGGCCGCCGGCGGGGCGCAAACCCTTGGTATACTTGGATTTTCCTCCGCCCACGGGCTGCCCGACCGCGCCGCGCGCCGTTATGCCCGCAACATCCAGCATTTGTTGATGGCGGAGTCCGGCATACATCATCTTGATGACCCCGCCGCCGGCTCCGGTGCCGTCGAAGCCCTCACGGACGCCCTTTGTGAGAAAAGCTGGGCAGAATTTCAGGCGATCGAAGCCGAGGGCGGACTCCTGAAAAGCCTGTCCGATCAATCCTTTACCGGGCGGATCGCGGAGGCGCGGAAGGTGCTCCTGCAAAAGATTGCGGACGGCGCCTCGCCCTTTGTCGGCGCGACGCTCTACCCCAATCCGAAGGAGCCGGAGATTGCCGTGGAAGCCTCTCAAATTCCACAACAATCCGGTCTTCTCACGCCGCTGTCTGCGGCCGAAATCACGGCCCTGACGGCCAACGAAAAGGTGTCGGCATGAGCCCGCTTCCCGATTTTCGCCAGATCGCCTGGCAAAAGCCCGAAACCGCGCCGAAAACTCACGAACAGGGCTCCTGGACCGCGCCGGAAGAGATCACGCTTTCCCCGCGGCCGGGCACGAGTGACGTCGAAAACGTCGATTTTCTAGAGACTTACCCGGGTATCGCGCCCTATCTGCGCGGCCCCTACCCCACCATGTACGTGCAGAAACCGTGGACCATCCGTCAATATGCCGGCTTCTCCACGGCGAAGGAATCGAATGCCTTCTACCGCCGCAATCTGGCCGCCGGTCAGAAGGGTCTTTCGGTCGCCTTCGACCTCGCCACCCATCGTGGCTATGACTCTGATCATCCACGCGTTTCCGGCGATGTCGGCATGGCGGGCGTCGCCATCGACTCCATCCTCGACATGCAGGAACTCTTCGACGGCATCCCGCTCGACAAGATGAGCGTGTCGATGACGATGAACGGCGCTGTCCTGCCGGTGATGGCATTATACATCGTTGCGGCAGAAGAACAGGGTGTTGCGCAGAAGGATCTTTCAGGAACCATCCAGAATGACATTCTGAAAGAGTTCATGGTCCGCAACACCTATATTTATCCGCCGACCCCGTCTCTGCGCATCATTTCTGACATATTTTCCTACACTGCGGAGAATATGCCGCGCTTCAACTCTATTTCGATTTCTGGATACCATATCCAGGAAGCCGGAGCGACGGCAGATCTTGAGCTCGCCTACACGCTCGCCGACGGCATCGAATATGTGCGCGCCGGCGTCAAAGCCGGGCTCGACGTCGACAAATTCGCACCGCGCCTCTCCTTCTTCTTCGGCATTGGCATGAATTTTTACATGGAGGTGGCGAAGCTTAGGGCCGCCCGCCTCCTCTGGGCGAAACTCATCAAGGAGAATTTTTCTCCCTCCGATGCGCGCTCTTTGTCACTGCGCACCCACTGCCAGACCTCCGGCTGGTCGCTGACCGCGCAGGACGTCTTCAACAATGTCGCGCGCACGGCGATCGAGGCGATGGCGGCAACGCAAGGCGGCACGCAAAGTCTTCATACGAATTCACTCGACGAGGCCCTTGCGCTGCCAACGGATTTCTCCGCCCGCATCGCCCGCAACACGCAGCTCATCCTGGCGCTTGAATCCGGCACCACCGACACAATCGACCCATGGGGCGGCTCGTTTGCGATCGAGAAATTGACCGACGATCTCGCGCGGCGCGCCCTTTCTCATATCGAAGAGGTAGAAGCCCGCGGCGGCATGACCAAGGCCATCGAAGCGGGGCTGCCGAAACTGCGGATCGAAGAGGCCGCCGCGAAAACGCAGGCGCGCATCGATTCCGGCAAGCAGGCCGTCATCGGCGTCAATCTTTACCCAAGCGACGAAGAGCCGGAGATCGATGTCCTCAAGGTCGACATCGAGGCCGTGCGTCGCGAGCAGATCGACAAACTCACCCGCCTCAAGGCAGAGCGCGATCCGGCAAAACTGCAGGAAGCCCTCGCCAATTTGACGAAAGCGGCCGAAAGCGGCGAAGGCAATCTCCTCGCCCTCAGCATCGAGGCCGCGAGGGCACGCGCCACGGTCGGTGAAATCTCCGACGCAATGGAGAAGGTCTTCGGCCGCCACATGGCCGAGGTAAAGACCTTGTCGGGCGTCTACAAACGCGAGGTCGGCTCGATGAATCAAGCGGTCGAAAAGGTCTTAAAAATGACAGCCGAGTTCGAACGCGCCGATGGAAGACGGCCGCGCGTCCTCGTCGCCAAGATGGGCCAGGACGGGCACGACCGTGGCCAGAAGGTGATCGCATCGGCCTTCGCAGATCTCGGTTTCGATGTCGATGTCGGCCCTCTATTCTCCACGCCGGACGAGGTGGCGCGTCAGGCGGTCGAAAACGACGTGCATGTCGTCGGCGTCTCGTCTCTCGCTGCCGGCCATCTGTCGCTCGTACCGGCGCTCAGGCAGGCGCTCGATCGCGAGGGCGCCGAAGACATCATGATCGTCGTGGGCGGTGTGATCCCCCCGCAGGATTTCGAAGCGCTGAAAAAAGCTGGGGCATCGGCGATTTTCCCGCCGGGAACGGTGATCGCGGAATCGGCCGCCAGGCTCTTGGAAGAGCTCAATCACCGGCGGGGCTATCATAGCCAAGAGGCCGCCGAGTAAGACGCTGAATCTTAAGAAACATCGCAGGGGGCTTTGAATCCGCTCCGCGACCGCTTGAAGACCGAGCCGGGCGCTTACGTCCGGCCGCACACTCTCGATATCGCTCGGCGTCGGCAGGGATGATGCAACGGGCTCGGGATTTCTCCGTTGCGTTACTGACCCCATAAACAACGGAGGTTGATCCCTTGACCGAGATCCCACCGCAAAGCCAGGACCGCATGCCGGGCCGCGAAAGCGAACTCGCGCCACCGGCCGAACACATCCGAGATAGCTACAAGGCGGCGGGCCGTCTTGCCGGAAAGCGCGCGCTGATCACGGGCGGTGACAGCGGCATTGGTCGCGCCGTAGCTCTGCATTTCGCGCGCGAAGGCGCGGATGTCGCCATCGTCTATCTGCCGGAAGAGTCCGATGACGGGCAGGAGGCGATCCGCTTGATAAAGGCAGAGGGGGTGCGAGCCATCGCCATTGAGGGCGATCTGCGCGATCCGGAATTCTGTCGAGAGGCAGTGGAAAGAACTGTCGCCGCCTTCAGCGGCCTCGACATTCTGGTGCCAAACGCCGGCATTCAGAAAGTGGCCAAGGACCTGACCGAGATCTCCAATGCCGACTGGAACTGGCATTTCGACGTCAACATGCACTCGATTTTCTATCTAAGCCGAGCAGCTATGCCGCACCTCGGCGCCGGCAGCTCTATCATCAGCTGCACGTCAGTGAATGGCTTCCTGGGAGACGAGGATCTGGTTGCCTATTCAAGCACCAAGGGCGCGATATCCGGGTTTACCCGGGCTCTCGCACAGCAGGTCGCCGGGCGCGGCATTCGGATCAACCAGGTTGCGCCCGGCCCCATTTGGACGCCCATCCAACCCGCCAGCTGGGGCCGCGTCGATCCCACGAGCATGCCCGAAATGGGCAAGGACACGCCGATGGGCCGGATCGGCCAGCCTTCGGAAGTCGGCCCCGCCTTCGTCTATCTGGCAAGCGAAGACGGTTCCTACATCACCGGTCAAACGATCCACGTGAACGGCGGCATGATCGTCAATGGTTGATCCTTTAGCACTTTTCGGAGCTGAGCCCGGCAATTGGCTCGTCCAACCCCAGCACCAGGCTTGGCTGCAAGCGGAAGGTCACCGGCTCCTCGATTTTTCCAAGCCGTCGCTTGTCGCCCACGGTTTCGCTGCGCTCGATCTCGATGGTCGCCTACCCGACAAACCGGTCGCCGAGACCATCGTGACTGCGCGCATGGTGCATTCTTATGGGCTCGCCATGCTGAAGGGCCTCCCAGGATGCATTCCGCTTGTCGATCACGGTTTGGTCGCGCTCGCATCAGGGCCGTTACGTGACGGCGAAAACGGCGGATGGTGGCTGCGGAACCCGGATGCTGGCGCCCCCAGACGCAAACAAGCCTACGCGCATGCCTTTGTGGCACTCGCAGCTTCAACTGCCTTCGTCGCAAAGCGACCAGCTGCGCAGCAGCTGCTCGATGAGGCGATCGACGTGATCGAGACGCATTTCTGGGATGACGCGGAAGGCGCGATGCGAGAGAGCTTTGCATCGGACTGGAGCGACGAAGAAGACTATCGCGGCGCCAACAGCAACATGCACTCCCTGGAAATGTGCCTCGCGCTCGCGGACGCCCTCGATGCACCGAAATGGCGCGAGCGCGGGCTTCACATCGCCGAACGCCTGATCCACGACCATGCACGCGCCAATGATTACTGCATTCCGGAGCATTTCGACCGAAACTGGCAGATATTGCGCGATTACAATCGCGACAAACCGGAGGACGATCTTCGGCCCTATGGCACCACCCCGGGGCATTCTCTGGAATGGTCGCACCTGCTTCTCAAGCTGGAAGCAGCGCTTCTAACTCATGGAGAGACACCGCCCGCTTGGCTCCTGGAGGATGCCATCGCTCTGTTTGAGACAGCGATGCATCTCGGATGGGCGGCCGATGAACGGCCGGGCATCGTCTACACGCTCGATTGGAGCGGTCGGCCCAGCGTTCCCGAACGCGCTCATTGGGTGCATGCAGAAGCGGTCACTGCCGCAGCCATGCTCTTCAAGCGGACGGGGCGGAAAGTCTACAGCGAGTGGTACCGGCGCCTCTGGGATTATATCGATCTTGCCATGATTGACCGCGAACGCGGCGGCTGGCTCAACGAAGTCGATGCTGAAGGCCGCGACAGCGAGCGCATCTACGAAGGCAAGCCGGACCTTTATCATGCCTATCAAGCGACGCTGACGCCGCTCCTGCCGGCAACGCCCAGCATCGCCGTGGAAATCGCACAGCACGCGGCCAAATCGGGAGCCGAATAGAAGCGGAGGCGCGAGCGCCGCCGCTTCCGGTTTCAGGCTGCAAAGCAACCGCACTCAGCCGCCCACCTCACTGGCAGGCAACATTGTGGTTGGCCGAAACCCAAGTAAGCGCGTTGCGATGCGCACAGCACGCCGGGCAATTGAGGTTGTCCAACTGCTCCGGCGGATTGTCGAGCGTGCATCGGCCGAGCTCGCTTGTCGGGATATTGCCGCAAGCGCTCGCATCATCCGCCTGGGCAAGCTTCTGCAATGCCTGCGTCACTACCCCCGACGAACCCGACGCCAGCGGTTCGCCCGAAAACGCCGGCGCAGCCGTTGCTGCCAATATCGCAAGAGCGGCGAAACCCGAAAGAATATATTTTTTCATCTCCGCATCTCCTTTATCCTGCAAGTTAACTTGCAATAACCATCATATTCCATCTGCGCGATATAACAATATCCATATTTGATAGATGCTTCGCGAGTGTATCTAATTAGCAAATATCATCTGGCTCGGAATGATAAGCTTTTCTTGAATTTTCTCGCCGGCCGCGACTTTTTCAAAATTTATGGACGAATCCACATTCCACCCCGCGTCAATATTGAAAGTCAACTTTGTATCTCCAGCGGGTAGATCGACAATGATTCCAGCGCCAAACGATTGTGAGATAATGGTTCCGACATCGAACTGCTGAGAGGCGAACATAAAAAACGCCTTGTCGGTCGGTGTGATAACAACGAGGCCGCCGACTGTGATGTGAAATGCGCAGTAATTGCCGCCGACACCAGGATCTCCGATGATCCCGCATGTGAACGCTGACTGACTGGCATTTTCGATCTGGAACCGCCCCTCCAGGTCACCGTTCTGTGTGGAGAGAATTCCCGACGCCGAGATGATCGCCACCTGCGAAGGAGCAATCTTTGTCTTCGACTGAGGGCGGACGACCTCGTAAGGGGTGAGCGGATCCGTAGAGATATACGCTTCGTAGGTCGCATCCCAGCTGACGTAATTCTCTGCCAGAAGCGCCGATTTGATGCACCATACAGTGGGCTGACCGGTTCTATCGGCTGAGGTCACCGCCCGGAGCGTATAAAGCCGGGCGCCCTGCTTGCTGAGCTGGGTGAGTGTCGCGCTATCAAGATCGATTGTAACGTTGCGTGAGGCCATGCCATTACCCGTCTAAAAAGCCCAGCGTCTGGCCACCGGGCGCGAGGTTCAGCTCAGCAGCAGAAAAAGGAAGGGGCGCAAACGCCCCTTCCCGCTCAGGCCGCCAAGCCTTTCCGGCGAGTACCGCAGAAGCTCAAGCGGCAGCTGCAGCCAGCCGCCTGGCGGCCTTGCTCTCGCTGACCTGGGGGAGAATCAGGAGAGGCTGCAGGGGGCTGTTGGCTGCGATCTTCTTCATCCAGGTGGCGCTCGACGCATCCCAACCCTTGTTGATGTCGAAACTCAAGGAGCGCGAGCTCACACCGGTCAGGTCGATCAGCGCGCCCTGCGCAAAGGCCTGCGCAATCACGGTCGCAGTCTTCACCGGCTTGGTGGCGAACATCAGAAGCACCGTCTCGATCGGCACGATCAGATCGAGGCCATTGCCGTAAAGCGGAAAAGCGCACAGGGTCGTGTAGTCGCCGCTCGGGTTCTGCTGGGACATGCCGCAGCTGTACTGCGTCGTAGAGTTGTTCATGATCGAGATGGCGCCGCCCGTACCCTCACCGGTCACGCTGACATTGCCGACATTGTCGACATTCATGGTCTGGCCGAGATCAATGTCGGCTTTGGCGGACGCGTGAATGACGACATTGGATTCGATCTGATCGTTGGAAATATAGGCCTGATAATTCTCCTCCCAGGTCAGCGTGGTATCGGTGAGGAAATTCTGACTTGAGAACCAGACTGTCGGCATACCTGAAGATTGTCCACGCACAGCTTTGAAGCCGTACATGTAGTAACCGGAATCCTTCAGCGACTTGACGGTATTCTGGTCCATTTCAACAGTAATCGAATATTCAGCCATTTTATCCTCCGTTTACAGGTCAGGACCTGTGGCCGCCGCATCTCCCGGGCGACCCAGTCAAGCTACTATTACAGTTTATGGTTGTATATATGCAGCTACTGCGAGCGTAAACGTTGTCTTTCGATGCCCTCTTGAATTAAGGAAAATCATCCAGTGCGCGGTCTCGATGCAGGCAACGCGCCTGCTCAATCGGCTGCTCTTGCGGCAGGTTGAGATCATCCTCTGAAGGAGCCCGACATGCTCGTTACCACCACGCCCACGATCGAAGGCCTTCGCATCCGCGAGTATTTTGGTGTCGTCACCGGCGAAGCCATCCTCGGAACCAACGTCTTTCGTGATTTCTTTGCCGGTATTCGCGACATCGTCGGGGGGCGTGCCGGCGCATACGAAAACGCTCTGCGCGAGGCGCGCGAAACCGCCCTTTCCGAAATACAGGCGGAAGCCCAAGCGCTCGGCGGTAATGCGATTATCGGCGTCGATATCGACTACGAAACGATCTCGATCGGCGATCGGGGTGGAATGATGATGGTGTCGGCCTCCGGCACCGCGGTTTTCGTGGAGTAAGGCACATCACCGGCGGCAAGGCATGGACCCTGACCTGCCGGACCGCTACCAGAAGCCCATGGGGGAAAACACCGACGCGATGACAGAGCTTGGTGATGCCGTCGCCGCTGGCAAAAGGCGGGCGCTCGGGCGCGCTATCACGCTTGTCGAATCGCGGCGAGACGATCACCGAAGTCAGGCGGCTGAGCTCATCGAAATGTTGCGTGCCAAAACCGGACGCAGCATTCGCATCGGCATGACTGGCTCACCAGGCGCCGGAAAGTCGACGCTCATCGACACTTTCGGCAGCAATCTGACAGCGGCAGGCCATAAGGTCGCCGTGCTTGCCGTTGATCCGACCTCGACGCGCACCGGCGGCTCGATTCTCGGTGACAAGACGCGCATGGGCCGACTGGCGCAGGACACGAACGCCTTTATCCGCCCCTCACCGACAGGCGGCACCCTCGGCGGCGTTGCGGCGCGTACACGCGAAGCCATGCTTGTCTGCGAGGCGGCCGGATTCGACGTCATCATTGTGGAGACGGTAGGCGTCGGCCAATCCGAAACCACCGTCGCCGACATGGTCGATGTCTTCGTGGCGCTCGCCCTGCCGGGCTCCGGCGACGAATTGCAGGGGCTAAAAAAGGGCGTCGTGGAGATCGCCGACATCCTCGCCGTCAACAAGGCGGAGGGGGAGAACGCCGCCCGCGCCCGCGAGGCGGCCGGCGATCTGCAATCGGCTTTGCGCATTCTGGGAGCGCGGCCGGATGGCTGGGTTGTGCCGGTGCTGGCAATTTCGGGCCTCGCCAATGAAGGGCTCGACGAATTGTGGCAGACGATCACCCGCTTCTGCAAAGAAGGTGAGAAAACCGGCAGCCTTGCCGCGCGGCGGCATCGGCAGGCAGTGATATGGTTTCACGCCATTCTCGACGAGCGCATCCGCGAACGTGTCCTGGCCGGCTTCGAGCATGAGATCGAAGCGCTCGAAGAGGCTGTCCGGGGCGGAGGGAAGAGCGCGGCAGCCGCAGCCGAAGAGGCAGTGGCGCGCCTCCTGCGATGAGATTTTTCGAAGCTTCAGATGCGCGGATGCGGATGAAGCCGCGAAATCGCGGTGGTGCATTAACCCTATCTTAACCAAAAGCAGGCGTCGCAGGGCGTCTTCGGCCATGGTCTCATCGATGCAAAGGCTGTCTTTCTCTCACCGGCTGCTACTTGCAGCCATCGCCATCCTCCCTGCGGCTCTCATGCCCGGTCCGCAAGGTGAGGCACCAGCGAAACTTCGCGGGCCAATCGAGCCTGCAGCGGAGGGAACACGGTCGCGGGAGACTTGGCAAAATCGCACGATTTTCCGCGAAGCCTGCACAGCCGAAAGCCGAACAAGGCCGGCAACTCGCCTCAGCTGAGACCGACGAAAGCGTCCGCGATCACGTTCACGTGCCCGGTCGGGATCAAGCGGCGGTTGAGGAGCTCTCGCGGACGCCAGGGCTCGAACGAGGCCGCACATTCCGGCGCGAGGCGGGCTAGAATCTCCGCCATCACGGCTTCTGAAGCGCGCGTTGCTCCGTCATCGACCTTGAGAGCAACACCGAGGCCGAATTCCGGTAAGGCCGCACAGAAGACCCCTTCCGCGCCCGTCTTGACCAGAGCACGCCCGCCGAGCGCCTGCATGGCGAGTGTGCAGAAGCGGCCTGTGCCGGCGACATGCCACGGATATTCCGTGGCGGCAGCAAAGAGCGCCTGGGCTGCGGCCGCACGCTCGGGCGCCAGATCCACACCGCTGCCAAACCGGGCAAAACCACGCGCAAGGGCGCGCAGCGGCACCGAATAAGTCGGCAAAGAACAACCGTCGATACCCGACCTTTCCACAGCATGAGCAACGCCCGTCACGCTTTCCAGGGCGTCGCGGACAAGGCGCTGAACGGGATGATCGATCTCTACATAACCGGCGGTCTCGAAGCCGCAACCGACCGCAACTGCAAGCATGCCAGCATGTTTGCCGGAGCAATTGTTGTGCAAGGGACTCGGCACGCCGCCGCTTGCAGCAAGATGCAGCATCGATTCCTCGTGGCTCGGCCATTGCGGGCCGCACAAAAGTGCCGCCTCGGTGAGACCGCACCGTTCCAGCATGGTACGCGCAAGCGCAACATGGGCCGGCTCGCCACCATGTGAAGCCTGGGCGAGCGCCAGTTCCGCCGGCCCGAAGCCGTAGGCCTCCGCAGCACCCGTCTCCACCAGGGGCAAGGCCTGCAATGCCTTCACAGCCGAACGCGGAAACACCCCTTGTTCGACATCGCCAGCGCAGGCGCGCATATTGCCTTGCGCATCGCAGACCACGAAGGCGCCACGGTGACGGCTTTCGACGCGCTCTCCGCGCGTCACTTCAACGAGAATGGGATCTTCCATAATTCAGCTCACGGCCTAATCGGGACGCAGAATACCAGCGGCCAGGAAGCCGCCGTCGACACAGAGGATATGGCCGTTGATGTAGCCGCCGGCCTCCGACAACAGAAAGAGGACGGCGGATGCGACCTCCGCAGGCTCTCCGTAGCGACGCTGGGGAATGTGGTCACGCCACAACCGGCGCATTTCTGCATCGTGCAAGTGGTGAACATGAGGCGTATCGATCGCACCGGCAGCAACTGCGTTAACACGAATGCCCTTTGGGCCAAGTTCGGCCGCCATCGCCTGCGTCATCGCAATCAGGCCGCCCTTGGCAGCCGCGTCTGCAATGCGACCGGGAAAGCCCCGCAGGCCGGAGACCGAGGAAACGTTGACAACTGCTCCCCCGTCCACCATGCGCAACACGACCGCCTTGGCGGTGATGAAAGAACCGGTGAGATTGATTTCGAGCGCCTCGCGGAAGCCTTCCGCATCCGTCGCTTCGAAGGAGAGATCGCGGGCAAAGCCCGCCGAATTGACGAGACCAACCGGCGGACCAAAAGTCTCCTCTGCTTCGTCGAGCGCTTCCTCAACGGCGTCCTCGTCGGTGATGTCGGCTTCAAGAAGAAGAGCATCACCGCCCCGCAGTTCAGCATCTGCTCCAGCGAGAGAATCGCGGCTGGCGTCAAGAACGCTGACTTGGAAACCGCTATCGGCAAGAAGCCGGGCGGTTGCGAGCCCGATACCCGAGGCGCCCCCGGCCACCACGACATGGCCGCTCACAGCCCGTCTCCACGCGGGAGCGCATCACGCCCGCTCGTTGTCAGCCATTCTTTCACGCTTGCCGCCCGCCACTCGCTCATGCATCGGAGGTTAAAGCCCCACTATTCGGCAGACAAGTGAGGTTCGCAGCCGAGTTGTGGCGAGCGAAAGGCCGCTCACCTGGGCGATAATGCCGTGATCGGCGCAGTCTCCGAACTCTCCGACGCATCCTTGAGAACGATCAGATCGACGCGGTCGGATAGGCCTGCAACCTGCCGATTTCTGCGGGGTTCAAGGCGATGTGGCGGCACAAAGCCCTGGCGCTTGGCGAGCTTGAGCGTCGCCCTGGTCGTTAGGCCAGCCGTCCCCTCGACACGATTGGTATCTTCCAGCTTGGCCGCAAGATTGACCGGGACACCGATGACGGTGTGTTCAAGCCGGTCAGCGCCGCCGACAACCCCGACGAGAGCCGGGCCGGCAGCAACCGCACAACCGACCCGCAAGTGAAGAGCACGCCCCTCCCCCTGCATCTCCTCATTCAACATGTCGATCGCGTCATAGACGCCGAACGCGGCGTGAAGCGCATCCGCCGCGCAGGACGGAGAGGCTTCGACCGCGCCGAAGGTCGCCAGAATGCCGTCACCCAGGTACTTGTCGATATGGCCGTTGAAGCGAGCAATGACAGTTGCCATCGCATTCTGGTAGCCAGTCAGAAGCGCCATCACGTCGGAGGGCGGCAATGCTTCCGCCATGGCCGTGAAACCCCGAATATCGATGAAGAGCGCAGCGATGTCGCGTGTTGTCGCTACGCCCGAGACGAGTTCCGCTGGCTCCTGTTCACCGACATTGCGGGCAATCTCAGGCGCAAAGAAGCGAGAAAGGTTGCCGGCAATCACGTGGTCGCGAACGGCCGAGACAAGAAGTGCACGCGAGCGCATCAAGACATAGGCGAGAAGGAAGGTGGTGGCGGAGATGACGATGATCTTGTCGAGCTCGGCCCCCACGAGAACCTTCGAGCCATTCGTGTATTCCACGTAATTGCGGGTGATACCGGCAAAATCCGGGTCGAAGAAGATCGCATAGACAACGAGCGAAACCCAGCTCACCACCGCGAGCGCACCGGTCAGAATGAGAAAACTCGGATCAAAGCGCAGGGCGCGCAATGCGATAAAGAGAAAGAAATAGAGCGCTGTCGGCGACTTAAGAACGAAGGCCGCAGGCTCGTCGTATTGGACGTGATACGAAAAGATGATTGCCGTCAGGAGCGCCACGTCAAAGACGATAGAGGCGACGATCAGCGAAGTTCCGAGACGACGCCGGTAAGCCAAACCTAGCCGGAGGACCGTGAAGACAGCATAGCCCCCAAGAGCGTATGGCACAAAGTTGAAGCCTGCAGATCCTTCCGCGCGCGGCAGAAAAGCATAAGCGGAACCAAAGAAGATGATGAGGGCCAGCTGCGCCCAACCGATGCGGATCTCGGCACGCTCATCAAGCTCGTCGATCCGGCGTTTCAGGGCGGGCGGGAGCGCCTTCATTGTTCGGTTCATGAAACCGGCGCCATCACCTCACCGGCATGGAGCACCATGCCCTCGCAGGCAAATTCGGCAACAGGACACACGTTCCGCATCCGGTTGCGAAGGAGGTCAAGGGAATCGTCCGAGCGCTCTGGATGATGATGGAACATGACAGGCCTGGAGACACCAGCCCGGCGTGCAAGCGCTACCCCCTCCTCCCAGGTGGAATGGCCCCAGCCGACGTGTTCTCGGTACTCCGCTGCCGTGTAAGTGGCATCGTAGACCATGATATCGGAGCCACGGACGAAACGCTCCACGGCCTTGTCGATGTTTTGGTCGCCGTGCTCGTGATCGGTAATGATGGAGATCGAAGAGCCGCGATAGTCAAAGCGGTAACCCAGCGCGCCGCCCGGATGATTGAGACATTCAGTGCTCACACGCAGGCCATCAGCGAAGACCAATTCCTCTCCAACGCTCAGATCATGAAAGGCGCAGTCGCGGAAGACCACCGGCTGAACAGGAAAGAGCACAGGATCCATCAAGCGCTCGAAAATGTCGCGGAGTTTGATGTCCGCCAAGAGATGGCCGGCGGCGAAACGGACCTCGAAATTTTCACAGTATGCCGGCCTGAAGAACGGCAAGCCGCAAATGTGGTCGAGATGGGTGTGGGTGAAAAGAACTGTCGCCCGACGCCTTCCCTCTTTCAGAAAGGCTTCGCCGAGATCGTGCACACCGCTCCCACAATCGACCACAAGGCTTTGTTCGCCCGCCTTGATCTCCATGCAGGACGTGTTGCCGCCATAGCGCACGGTCTTTGCGCCGGGCACGACGTAAGATCCCCGCACGCCCCAAAAACGGATCGAAAGTCCCGTATGGTTTTCCATCTCACACCGTTTCGCCTGCCAGCCGCCCCCTCAGCTCTGCGAGATCCTGCGTCGTGCGCTCCAGGCGATGGGCGAGAACGCGCATGATATCGAATGCCACGTCGGGAAATTCCCGCAGCAAAGAGAACATCTGATCGCGCGACAGCGCCAGCGCCTCGGTCGTGTGCGTTGCGACGACCGTCGCGGTGCGCGGCACTTCGAACAAGACGGCAATCTCGCCGACGATATCGGTGCTGCCGAGCTCGGCAATTTTTTTCCGCCCCTGTCCGGTATCGACAAGCACATCACAATCGCCGGACAAGATGATGAAGGCGGTGTCGCCCTCCTCACCCTGCCGACACAAAACCTCTCCGGGATGGAAGACCACGCGCTCGCTGATGAAAGCGAGGAGCTTCAATTTGGCGACATCGACGTTGGCGAAAATCGGTACCCGCGAAAGAGCCCTGACCTCCTCGTCCATGCTCATGACAGCGCGTTCCTCATCATTCGGCAGCGACTGCGTCCGGATCGTCTTCGTTCCGGGTCGCACCTGAGCGAGACTGCGACGGCGGCCGCTCATCCGCAAGAATTGCGCCACCACGCAAGCTAAGGCAATGATCGAATTGATTTAAGAGAGAAGCTCCTGTCATTCCGACGACCACAGTGCGGCCTTCCATCATCTGCAGAAGCTTGCCCAGGCGAGCATCTTCGCCCTCCTCTCCGTTGCCCTTGAAAAGGTCGTCGACGATGAGAACCTCCGGGCGGCGCATGAGGCCGCGCAGCAAGCCGATCTTGATACGCTGCAGGGAAGACAGACGCGATCCTCCAATACCGACCCGGAAATCAAGCCCTGCCCGCAAAATGAGGGGACGGAGTTCAAAACGCTCGACAGCGTCGGCGATAACGGCTTCGGCCTGTTCGCGACTCTTCCTGCGATCGGCGCGCAGGTGACCGAAGAGGAGGTTCTGCTCCACCGTCAGAGCCTCGTCGAAGGATTCGCGCGAGAAGAAATGAAAGGCACCGGGCGCTTTGCGCCGAAGCGCTCTCATGAGTTCGGGGCGGGCAGTGACAACGCGAGCCTCAATCTCCGGGGTAACGATACCTAGTCGATGCTTGGCAGGGACGAGTTGCAGTGCGTAACCCAATAGACGAGCCCGGTCGCGCGGCTTCAAGCGCCCGCTCCCATCTTTGGCACGCCGCAGAACCGAAGCGACCTCCGGCAATTCGTCCATCGGAATGAATGAGTAATTCGCCAGAGCATCGCTCTGTCCGCTGACATTGGAAAAGAGCTCGACCATGGCGGCAGCGAGATCACGGCCCGCACTTACCAAGACGTCCTCGAGTCCTGCTTCCCTTACAGCCTCGCGGAAGGCTGGCACGTCAGCCAGCTCGCGAGTCGTCACGTCAGAATCGCGCGGCACGCCGAAAATCAGATTTTCGGCCAAGGTGGCGCTACGGTTGAAGCTGTCTTCTGCCCAAAACTCGACGAAATCCGTCTTCGTCCCGCCCGCCCTGACTTTTTCCGCGATCATATTGCGGGCAGAAAGAATGCGCTGCCGCGCCTCCTCGCCAAGCACCGCCGGTAGACGAGCCTGGAGGCCGAGGCGATAGACCTCGTCGCTCATACCAAAGGCTTCGATGTTTTCGATGATGCGCTGGTCGAGTTCTTCCACCGAACCGACCCCCGCCTCAGCAAGGTCTTCCCAAGAGCTCAGATACTCATAGGACGCATTACCGGTGAGTTCTGCTTCGGCGAGGCGGGCTCTCAGCAAGGCCTCATCGACGCCATCGGACGGCGCGATCGGGCGATGCAGGAGCCCATAGACCAAATTGAAGCGGATCGTCTCGTTGAGGATGTAAGGATGGGCCGAGGCATAGGCGACGCGCCGGCCGAGCACGGATTGAGGAAGCGTCTCAAGGTTGTATCCGCCGATCTCGATGCGTCCCGAGGTGGGTGACAAGAGGCCCGCCATCATCATCAAAAGCTGGGTGCGACCGCTCGCTTCGGAGCCGAGCACGGCGAGCTTTTCACCAAGCGGAATTTCCGCCGACACGTCGTTCACCTCCTGCCCGGCCCCCTCGCCCGAATAAGAGACGTGGGTGAGAACGAGGCTCTGCACACCTGAAAAGTCGAGTTCCGGATCGGCGTGCAGGCGCTCTACCGGATATAGATCGGGCGGATCGAACTGCTCCACGACGGCGACATACTTCACCTGCGTATCGGCGAAGCTCTGATAATAGTCGAGAAGCTCCTTCCAGGGTGAGGCCAGGTCCTTGTAAGCGGCGAGAACGGCGACAAGCGCGCCAAAGGAAATCTGGCCCTTGATCACCAGATAACCGCCGACAGAATAGAAAAAGAACGGCGTGATCTGATTCATCAAATTGTTGATGAACTTGATCATGAACTTCCGCTTGAATATCTCGTAACGGATCTCGAAATTTCTCTGAAGCCGATTGGTGAATTCGGCAAGATGATAGGCGGCCGTATTGTTGGCGTGGATATCGCGAATGCCGGCAATCGAGGCGCCGACATCCTCCGAAAGTTCGCGCAGATTGCGCACACGCTCGCGTGCCAACATGTTCACACGCTTCTGCAGGCGCGGAATGAGCCAGCCCTGAAACGGGTAGAGCGAGACGGCAGCCGCGCCGAGGAGCGGATCCTGCATAAAGATGAAGAAGAGATAGACGAGGAGCGTGCCGCCCTGAAAAATCGGCACGGCGATGGCATCCGCAATGAAGCCGCCGAGCGGCTGCACCTCCGACGCGATCATGGCGATGATCTCACCCGACGAAGCGCGCGAAAAATGCGGCAGGCGGAAGCGCAGGACGCGCTCGAAAAGCTGATAGCGCAGGCGTCTCAAGGTGCGTTCGCCAGCAAGCCCCTTGTAGACGTTCATCACGTATTTGACGACGCCGTTGAGCCCCACAGCAAAGAGAAAGCCAAGGGAGAGAAGGATCAGATATTCGATCTGATCAAATTCGAAACCGAATAGCGTCCTTGGAAAATCTTTGCCGCCGATCGCCTGATTGACGATCATTTTGGGCAGTTCGAGCGTGACGTAGAGGATCGGAAACGAGACGAGCGTGATCGCTAAAATGACGAGCTGCTGACGTCTGGAGTAGCGCCAGATATAGCGAAAGAAATTGCGGTCGAGCCCACCATCCCGCGCGGGTCTCTCCGGCTTTGCCGCGTCCGGCCCAGGGCTATTTGTATGGGTCCGCCGCATCGCGCAAACCATCTCCAAAGAAGGAGAATGCTAGCACGACGATGATCACCGGCACTACAGGCGCTACGAGCCAGGGATAAACGGTGATGATTGTCACGGACTGCGCCTCGTTGAGCATCACACCCCAGGAGATGATCGGGCGTCTCAGACCGAGGTTGAGGAAGGAGAGCGCCGTCTCGCCCAAAATCATCGACGGGATCGACAAAGTGGCGCTGGCGATCAAATGGCTCATGAAGCCGGGCACGAGATGGCGGCCGATGACGCGGGTGGGGGATGCCCCCATTAATACAGCCGCCTTCGCATATTCCTCTTCACGCAACGCCAGAAGCTTGGAGCGCACCGCACGCGCCAAGCCGGGCCAATCAAGAAGCCCCAGAATGATGGTGATGCCGAAATAGATGAAGATCGGGCTCCAGGTGACGGGGAGCGCCGCGGAGAGTGCCATCCACAACGGAAGCTCCGGCAGGGAGCGAAGAATCTCGATCACGCGCTGTGCCACTGCATCGACCCAGCCGCCGAAATAACCGGCCGCTCCGCCGATGACGACGCCGAAGAGCATGGAGATGGCAACGCCGACGAGGCCGACGGTCAGTGAGATGCGAGCGCCATAGACAAGACCTGAGAAGACGTCGCGCCCGAGCCGGTCGGTGCCTGCAAGAAACAGCGTTCCACCCACAGGCGGGCAGACGAGATGAAAGCGCGCCTGAAACAGGCCCCAGAAACGATACGGCTCGCCCCGACAGAAGAAGCGCAAGCTCTGTCTCTCCTGTGTGCCGGACGTGTAGTCCCAGCGTAGTCGATCGAGGTCGACCTTGGCGACGTAAGGATGGACATACGGTCCGATGAACCTTCCGTCGCCGAAGAGATGTACGCTCTGGGGCGGAGCATAGAGATAGTCGATGTGTCGCTCGTTGGGCGCATAAGGCGCGATTACCTCTGCAAACGGCACCGTCAGATAGAAGAGAAAGAGAACAAAGCTCGCGAGGACGGCGAGCCGGTGACGGCGGAACTTCCACCACATGATACGGGCTGCGGAGGCGGCATAAAAGCGCTCCTGTTCGGGCGTCAACACTTCATCTGTCGCCGGATCGAAAGGCGCCTGATCGACGTAGCGAGGAAAGACTTCCTCCCCGGAGGATGGCGGCTTTTTCATTTGCGGGCAGCCCCACCAAGCCGGATCCTGGGATCCAGTACGGCCAGCAGAAGGTCGGAAACGAGCATGCCGATCAAGGTGAGAATGGCGACGAAGAGGAGGATAAAGCCTGCCAGGAACTGGTCCTGAGACTGCAGCGCATCAAGAAGGATCGGCCCGACAGTGGGCAAATTGAGCACCACTGAGACGATCACCGAGCCGGAAACGAGCGATGGAATGAGATTTCCAATATCGGCGACAAAGGGGTTGAGCGCCATCCTGAGCGGGTATTTCGCCACAAGACGCTCCTCCGAGAGGCCCTTGGCGCGAGCGGTCTGGACATATTGCTTGTCGAGCTCGTCGAGGAGGTTCGCCCTCAGGCGTCGGATCATGCCGGCGGTTCCGGCCGTACCGATGACGATCGTCGGCGCGATGAGATGCGACAGCAGCGAACCGATCTTGGCGAGAGACCAGGGCGCGTCGACATAGACGGGGTCCATTAGACCGCCGATCGACATGTCGAACCAAACGTTGAAATAGTAGAGAAGAACGAGGCCCAAAAGGAAGTTCGGCGTGGCGAGTCCGATATATCCAAGGAAGGTGAAAAAATAATCTCCAAAGGAGTACTGCTTCATGGCCGAATAAACGCCAATTGGAAGCGACACCGCATAGACGAAGAGGATCGTCGCAAAATTCAGAATGACGGTTAGCGGCAGAGCCGGGCCGATCACCGTCTCAACCGGTGAATTATACTCAAACGACCAACCCCAATCACCCTGCAGAAGACCGGAGAAGCCGGAAGGGCCTGGCCAAAGGCCGATCCAAATGAAATAGCGCTCGAGAAATGGACGATCGAGCGCGAATTCGGTTCTGAGGAAGGCAATCTTGTCCGCACTAGCCCCCTCCCCGGCGGCGCGCAAGGCTGCGATCTGATTGGTGAGGTAGTCGCCCGGCGGCAGCTCAATGATCAAGAAGATTAAAAACGAAATGACGAACAGTGTCGGGATCATACCGAGGAGGCGACGGAGCATATACCGCAGCATCAGCCTCTCCTCTTGCAGATGATCAGGATAGCTTCAATCGCCTGACGCAAGGCTTTTCGTCCTGCCGAAGATGGGCGCATCCACAATCCTCGGCTTGTCGTCAAACCAGAACGCATCCATGCGGTGTAGACCGAACTGGGCGCCAGGGTCCCAGCCATAGATACCGGCAGGCGGTACATTCCGCAGATAATTGGACCGTACGACAGGCTGAAAAACATCGGAGACAATACCGATGGAAAATGTCTCCGCGGCATGGATCTCCAGGATCTGCCGCCAGATCGCCTGCCGTTCCTGCAGCGTCACCGTGTGCTGCCAGGCTTCATAGAGTTGCAGGAGGTCATTCGCAGGCGGATAGTCGACTGGCTCTCCCTTGCTGCCACGGTGCGCATAATACTCGCCCCAAGCCGGCCAGATGAAGCTCTCGTAGGAGACCGGCGCAAAATCGTCGGGCGGCATGTCGGCCGTCGGGATCCCGTTGTCGAAGCCGGCATCGGCAATCATCTGGACGAGCCCGGCATTGGCCCTACGACGGATATTGTCGCGCTCTGACGGCTTGATGACGAGATCGACGCCGATCTCGCGCCATGTCTCGCGAATGAGTTCCAGAGCATCGACGATCTCCGGGTTCTCTCCCGCCGTTTCCACGATGATCTGAAGGGGCCGTCCGTCTGTCATCATGCGGATGCCATCGCCTCGCCGTTCCGTGAGCCCGATATCATCCAGGAGAGCTTCCGCCCGCTTGGCCTCGTACTCGGTCCAGGCACTGCGGTAGGGCGGCCGAAAGAGCGGGCTCAGCGGTGTCACCGAATTGTTGGAAGGCTCGGCGAGGCCGAAGAAAAGAACACGATTGATGAGCTCACGGTCGATTCCGAGCGAAAGCGCATGGCGGAAGCGGACATCGCGAAAGAGTTTTCGCCAGGCTTTGTCTTCGACATTGAGATTTGGATAGAGCGCGATCCGCGCGGCTCGGGCATCAGGCCAAAACAACGTTTGATAACGACGCTCCTGCTCTCCATCTTTCAACACGGTAATGTCTGAAAAACTCAGGCCGCGCGCCTGCAAATCCGTTTCGCCCGCATGCACCTTGGCAGCGACGAGGCGGGCATCGGCGACATCCATCACGATGCGGTCGATATAGGGAAGCTGGCGTCCGTTGCGATCAATGCGGTGATAGTAGGGATTGCGGACGAGAATGAAGCGGCGCCCCGAGCTGGGTTGGACGACCCAGGGCTGCAAGGTCGGCATCCCGGCATGTTCGTTGCCGTACATGTCGTCCATGAGATTGTGTTCGGCCGCCCAACTTCTTTTGCGGTCGCGCGCCATCTCGCGCTTGATAAAAGCCTTATCTCCGTAGCGCTCATGCCACTTCTTCAAAAAGTGCGCCGGACGATAAATGAAGGGCGGCCGCGCCTTGGCGAGGTTCTGCAGAAAGCCGGGATTGGGGCCATCCCAGGAATAACGCACCGTAAGCGGGTCCAACACCTCAAAGCGCGGTCCCTTGCCATCGACCAGGAGAAAGCTCGGAAGCCCCGTCGGCATCAGCTCCGGATCGGATGCGATATCCTCGAAATAATAGCGGAAGTCTTCGGCCGTGAACGGATGCCCGTCGGACCATTTGTGCCCCTTCCTGAGATGGAAGGTGAAGACACGATCCCCTTCGATATCGACGGACTTCAGGATGTCCGGCACCAGGTTCAGGTTTCGATCGAAGATGACGAGACGGGCATAACCCCAGACATTGGCCAACCGCACATCCTTGGAACGCGTGATGATCGTCCTGAGATCGCCGCCATGACGACCAGGCCCGCCACCTTCCGGAAAATCATCGTAAACGAGCGGATCGTCGGGCACGCGATCTTGGATCGGCGGCAGCTTCGCCGGGTCATGCGTGTTTCCCAAGGTCTCCGTCTCGACCAAAGGAGGCTGTGCGCGAGCCGGCACCTCAGGAGCTAGGGCAAAAACAAAGGCCAGGAAAAGAACAAGGGCGCGCATCAGGCGGCCTTATCGCGAAGTTCAGGGAGGCAGACGAGATGGCCTGGCGCGACCTCGCGCAGGCGTGGCTCCATGTCGGGGAGAAGCCTGTACGGTTCCGGCCAATACGACGGCTCGCTCGCCCCGCTCTCCACCAGCGCAGAGAAATCGAGCTTCTGGTCGAGGCTCGGCGTCGGAATCGCCTTCAAAAGCGCCTGCGTATAGGGATGACGAGCATCCTCGACGATCGCCTTCTTGTCGGCGACCTCCACGACGCGGCCGGCACACATGACCGCGACCCGATCGGCGATATAATCGACAACAGCGAGATTATGACTGACAAACAGGAAAGTGAGGCCGAGCTCGGTCTTCAGATCTTTAAGAAGATTGAGGATCTGAGCCTGCACCGAGACGTCGAGCGCGGAGACAGGCTCATCACAAAGGAGAAATTCCGGGGATAGTGCCAGTGCTCGGGCAATGCCGATCCGTTGGCGCTGCCCCCCGGAAAAGGAATGCGGATAGCGCCGGAGATGGCTGACGCTCAGCCCGACCATGCGCACTAGCTCCTTCACCCGCTCATATCGCTCGGCCGTCGTACCGATGCCATGGATGACAAGTGGCTCTGTCAGGATCTCGCGCACCGTCATGCGCGGGCTGAGTGAGGAAAAGGGATCCTGGAAGATGATCTGCACCTTGCGGCGGAAGGCAAAGCGTTCCTCTTTCGAGAGATGTGCCAGATCGCGCATCTCGCCACCGAGGCGGTAAAGCACGTGCCCTTCGTCAGGTGTTTCGGCACCCAGGACGAGCTTCGCCGTGGTTGTCTTGCCCGAGCCGGACTGGCCGACGAGACCGAGACATTCACCACATTTCACCGTCAGATCAAGCCGATCCACAGCCCGCACCGTGCGGGTCAGCACGTCTCCCATCTTGCGGAGCCGATAAACCTTGCTGAGCTTGCGCAATTCGAGCAGCGCCTCGGAGCCATCATGCACCTCGATCTGCCGAGAGGGCCGCTGCAGAAACGCGGCCGGCTGGGCCTCGATCGGGCGGATGGGCTGGAGGCGTTCTTCCGGTCCCATGTCGAAGCGGGGAACTGCTCGCAGAAGCGAACGCAAATAAGGATGCGCTGGTGCACGGAAGATCGTCTCGCTCGTACCCGTTTCCATGATACGGCCGCGATAGATCACCGCCACATAGTCGGCGATATTGGCAACGACGCCAAAATCATGCGTGATCAGAAGGACCGCCATGTCGAGTTCGGCCTGCACCTTGCAGATGAGGTTCAAAACCTCGGCCTGAATGGTGACGTCGAGCGCGGTCGTGGGTTCATCGGCGATGAGAAGGGCCGGACGGCACATCAGCGCCATGGCGATAACAGCGCGTTGGCGGAGCCCTCCCGACAGCTCGAAAGGATACGCCGACAATGCCCGTTTCGGATCCGGAAAACGAACGAGTCCCAGCATTTCGGCCGACAGGGCTCGCGCTTCCGCCCGGCTGGCACCACGATGCAAACGCACCACTTCACCCAGCTGATCGCCGATCGTGTGAAGTGGCGAAAGCGCCGTCATCGGCTCCTGGAAAATGATGGAGATACGATCGCCCCGGATCGCTCGCATCTTCGGACCGCGCGGGTCCTTGGCCGCAAGATCCAGACTGACGCCGTCGCGGGGGTCGGTGAAAACGATCCGCCCACCCGCGATACGGCCCTTTTGCGGCAGAATTCCCAGAATCGCCTGCGAGATCACGGTCTTTCCGGAGCCGGATTCCCCGACAAGAGCGACCGTGGAGCCGGCGGGCACTTTGAGAGAGACCCCATTGACGGCGCACGTACGGCCTTCGTCCCCGGCGAACTCAACAATGAGATCGGCGATCTCGAGGACCGGACGGGGAGCGGCATCGAGACGTAACGACGGAGAGTGAGGAGCCTTAACATCGTCCACGGTTCGCAGCTTGGCGGAGCCCTCAATGGCAGGCAAGCGGTTTCGCTGCCCTTCAATACGCTTGCGAAAGGACTCGTGAGAAGAAACGGAACACTGGCGGCAGCCGCGGGGAGGAAAACCGACATGAAACGGATCGAGCGGAAGGCGGCGTTCCCGGCCTGGAAGAGAAATTGCCGTGCATGAGGATTGCCGCAGAGAGCCGATAGGGCTAGGTCCCCCACCTCGTCTCGTCGGCGGCTATCTTAAACCGGTGCTGCTTTTCCCTTGCTATGGGTAGCCAATGAAGGCTTCAAAGCGCAGGGGCAATCGGCCCTTTCTCCCCTCTCTTGTTGGACAAGAACGGGCGCGTTACCTTCCGCTGGGGCAAGTTGGTGCTTGGGGAATGGTCATGCCCTTTCGTGTACGGCGGGCTCAGCAGTGGCATGACACAGAAATCACGCGTCCTTATCTATAGCCACGATACGTTCGGGCTGGGTCACCTCAGGCGATGCCAGGGGCTCGCCGAAGCGATCGTGGAAAATTTCGACCACGCATCGGTGATGATCCTGTCCGGATCACCAATCATCGGCAGCTTTGAGTACCGCTCACGCGTCGACTTCGTTCGCGTTCCGGGGGTCATCAAACTCAGGAACGGCGAGTACACCTCACTCAATCCCAAGATCGACATCGACGAGACGTTGTCGCTGCGCTCCTCGATCATCGAGCACACAGCCTCGATCTATAAGCCGGACATCTTCATCGTCGACAAGGAGCCCTATGGTCTGAGAGGCGAAGTGCGCCCGACGCTGTCTCTCCTGAAAAAGCAGGGAACGCGCCTCGTTCTCGGCCTTCGCGACGTGCTCGACGATCAGGAGATTCTCGCCCAAGAATGGGCGCGCAAGGATTCCTACCGTGCGCTTAGCGACCTTTACGATGATATATGGGTCTATGGGCTGCCCTCCATCTACGATCCGCTCGCCGGACTGCCGATCAGTGATGCGGTCCGAGACAAAATCGTCTTCACGGGTTATCTGCGGCGACAGCTGCCGAGATTCGATCCGAACCATCCCCAGCCTTTCGACGGCGACCCCTTCATCCTCGTCACCCCAGGCGGCGGAGCGGACGGCATTGAGCTCGTCGATTGGGTGCTGCGCGCCTATGAGGCGCAAGAGCGGCCTCTCTTTCCGGCCCTGATCGTGCTCGGACCTTTCATGGCGCATAATGATCAGCTGGCGTTTTTCGAGCGGGCGCAATCGTTGCGCAATGTCAAGACGATGCGGTTTACGCCCCAGCTCGAACCCCTCATCAACGACGCCGTCGCTCTCGTCGGCATGGGCGGCTACAACACGTTTTGCGAGGCCCTTTCCTTCGACAAGCCAACGCTACTCATTCCGCGGGTCGTGCCCCGACGGGAACAGGCTATCCGCGCCGAACAGGCGGAGAAGCTCGGCCTGTGCACGCATCTGCCGATCGACGATTACCCGGATGTCAGCGCCATCACCGAGGCGCTTGCGGAGCTGCCGGACCAGCCCTTGCCGTCGCAGCATTTCGTCCCGGGCCTTCTCGACGGATGGGAGACGATCCGAGAATTGCTGGCACCCTTTCTGGAAACCCCTGCCCTCAAGCGTAGCTTGCCGTGAGCGTGGGTTCTCGCGGCTTCTAAATGCGCGTTGCAACGATCCTCAAGGGCTATCCACGCCTGTCTGAAACCTTCATCGCCCAGGAGATCCGGGGACTGGAGCAGCGCGGCATCGCGCAGCGCATCGTCTCGCTGCGCCATCCGACCGATCCCTACGAGCACGACGTCCACCGCGAGATCGATGCGGAACGCTATTATCTGCCCGAATATCTGAAGGACGATCCGCCGCGTGTCTCGCGAGCCCGGCGGAACGTGGAGAGGCTTCCGGGTTTTGAGGTGGCGAAAGCAGCCTTCACGAGGGATTTTGCCCGCGACCCCACGGCCAACCGGCAGCGCCGCTTCGGCCAGGCGGCTGTCCTTGCCGCAGAAATGCCGGAAGATATCGGCTGGATGCACTGCCACTTCCTGCACACGCCGGCATCCGTCGTGCACTATGCGAGCCTTATGACAGGCATCGGTTGGTCGTTTTCAGCCCATGCCAAGGATATCTGGACAACACCGCCGCAAGAGCTCACCGACAAACTTGCAAGCGCCGCTTGGGGCGTCACCTGCACCAGGACGAACCTCGATTACCTTCAAAGTCTGACGGGCGATCCGGATAAGATAGAACTCGTCTATCACGGTCTTGATTTCTCCCGCTTTCCCAAGGAGCCGCGGCCTGAGCGCTCCGAAGACAGCCCTTTCACGCTCATCACGGTCGGTCGAGCCGTCGAAAAGAAAGGCTTCGACGATCTTCTCACAGCGCTGGCACGTCTTCCCGACGAGGCGCGCTGGCGACTCGTTCATATCGGCGGCGGAGCGCTGATTTCGTCCCTCAAGGCACAAGCCGAAAGGCTGAGGCTTTCAGAGCGTATCGAGTTTCGTGGGCCGCAGCCAAGAACCGCCGTGCTTGCTACCTTAGAAGAAGCCGATCTTTTCGTCCTGCCGTCGCGCGTGACAGCCGATGGCGACCGCGACGGCCTGCCGAACGTTCTTCTGGAGGCGGCAGCCTTCGCCTTGCCGATGATCGCAACGCGCGTCTCGGCGATTCCCGAATTCATCGAGGATGGCGTCAGCGGCCGGCTCGTGGAGCAACGGGACACGGAAGCACTTGCTGCTGCGATCGCGACTTTGATGGGCGACAGAAATCTCCGACGCCACCTCGGCCTTGCCGCCTTTCGCCGTGCGCATGCGGATTTCAAGGCTGCACCCGGCATCGACAGGGTGGCGGCGATGCTGCGCTGTTCCTTGGCAGGAGATCAGCCGATCCGCGAAAGATGCGCCGCGAGCGTCGGATGAAGATCGCCTTTTACGCGCCGATGAAGCCTCCGGACCATCCCGTTATGTCCGGCGACCGAACCTTCGCCCGCGCCATTCTTGCCGCTCTCGAGGCTCTCGGCCATGAGGTCGAGGTGGTTTCGCGCTTCCGCAGCTGGTGCCGAGCTCCCGCAGAACAGGTCGCGCTTGCGCAAGCTGCAGAGGCGGAACGGGAGGCGGTGCGTGCGCGGCTCGAAGCCGCGCCCCCGGATCTCTGGCTCACCTATCATCTTTATCACAAGGCACCGGATTGGCTCGGGCCTGCGATCAGCGCCGAGCTCGGCATCCCCTATGTTGTGATCGAGGCGAGTTTTGCCGAAAAGCAGCGTTCCGGCCGTTGGCGTGAGGGAGCCGCAGCCGCAGAAGCAGCCCTTGCGAAAGCCAGCATGGTGGCGGCGATCCAATCAGAAGACCTATGCGGACTTCGCAAAACCGTGCCGCAGGCGCGGCTCACACATCTAACGCCCTTCATGGAGCTTGGCTCCTTTCTGCGCACCGAAAGCAATCGGGATTCCGGGCCCCTCCGGCTCCTTTCTGTCGGCATGATGCGCGCAGGCAGCAAAGCCTCCACCTACCAGGCTCTGGCAAAAGCACTGGCGGCATGGGGGGAGACGCAGTGGACGTTGACCGTTGCGGGAGACGGGCCGGAGCGGTCTGCACTCGAACCGCTCTTTGCCGCAGACAAGACGCGCTTCATCGGAGCGGTCCCGCCGGACGCGATGCCCGCTCTTTACGCGGCGGCCGATATTTTCGTGTGGCCCGCGCTCAAGGAACCACTCGGCTTCGTGTTCCTGGAAGCCATGGCGAGCGGCCTTCCGATAATCGGGGGACGCGGCGGCGGCGTACCGGATCTCGTGCAAGACGGGGTAAACGGCTTGCTCGTTGAGCCGCAAGAGCCACAGAGCGTAAGCGCAGCCCTTTCCCGGCTCGGCGATCCGCAGTTACGGGTGCGGATGGGGGCGGCGGGCCGGCAGATCGCAGCCGAAAAGCACAGCCTCGAAGCGGGCATGAAGGGATTGGCCGCGCTCATCGAACGCGCCTTCACGACACCCCGAGGAGAGGACTGATGCGGGCGCTGATCTGGGTTCAGCATCTTCTGGGCGTCGGCCATGCCGTACGCGCCGGTGCGATTGCGCGCGCGCTTTGTGAAGAAAGTGCCGCCGTCACCCTCGCGACGGGGGCATCTTTGCCGGGCTCGGTCGATACACAGGGCTTCGATGTCATCAGATTGCCGGCCGCGCGGGCCTCTGACCCGGCCTTCAGCGCCATTATCGATGAAGATGGCGGGGAGGTGGACGATGCCTTCTGGCAACGGCGGCGCGACATCCTTCTCGCGCTCATCGACGTGGTTGATCCCGATATCGTGGTGACGGAGGCGTTCCCGCTGGCAAGGCGAGCTTTTCGGGCAGAGCTCGTCCCGTTTCTTCAGAAGTTGCGGGCAAAGCCCCGGCAACCCTTCATCGCTGCGTCGGTGCGCGACATCCTGGTGCGTAAGCCGCCCGACAAAGAAAGGGCGATGGCCGATCTCGCCCTCGCCTATTACGACAAGATCCTGATCCATTCAGATCCGCAGCTCGTCCGGCTGGAGCATAGTTTCGGGGAAGCGGAAAGGCTCGCTCCGCTCGTCACTTACACGGGGTTTGTCAATTCGAGCTCCAACGTGCCCGCACCGTCAGGCGCTGGCGAAGGCGAGGTGATCGTCTCATGCGGAGGTGGGGCGGTTGGACGTGCCATCCTGCAGGCCGCGCTTTCGGCGCGCCTGCATAGCTCCAATGCAGGGACGTGCCTTTGGCGGGTGCTCGCCGGCCCCCATTTAAGTCCTGAAGATTTTGCCGCCCTTACGAAGGCTGCCCCGCCGGGCGTTATCGTGGAGCGAGCACGGCGTGACTTTCCAGACCTTCTGACACGTGCGCGGCTGTCGGTGAGCCAGGCCGGCTACAACACTGCCGTCGACATCTTGCAGGCCAGAGTGCCGGCGCTCCTCGTACCCTTCGCGGCAGGATCCGAGACTGAGCAAACACAACGCGCTGACTTATTTGCCGGGCATGGGCTTGCCGTAGCCTTGCCAGAGAAAACCCTATCGGCGGAGACCCTTGCCAGGGCCGCGGACGAGGCGATGCAGCTTAAGCCAAAAGCTGTCGAGTTTTCGTTGGATGGCGCAAAAAAAACCGCCAAGCTTTTGATCGCGGCGGCGAAAAGAGGATCGTGATGGAAGATGCGGAGCGGTTTTGCGCGCGTTTGGACGCGGCAGCAGAGACCGGAAGGGCGCTTTCCTTCTGGTGGCGCGACGACGATGCGACCGAACCGACGCCCGAACTCGACAGGCTGGCGGGGCTTTTCGGCGAGATCGAAGAGACGAAGCGTCCGCCGCTCGGCCTCGCCGTGATCCCGGACGGTGCGCGCCCGGCGCTCGTCGACCGCCTCGCACGCGAGCCCCATATCGCCATCCTGCAACACGGACTTGCACACAGAAACCATGCGCAGGACGGGGAAAAGAAGTCGGAGTTTCCGCTATCCCGTCCCCTGACGAATTGTCTTGCCGACGTGAAGACCGGTCGCACCCGGTTGCTGCAGCTCTTCGACGGCAAGCTCCTCCCCGTCTTCGTGCCGCCATGGAACAATGTCTCACCCCCCGTAGTAGAGGGCTTGTCGACCCTCGGAATCCGCGGCCTGTCGCGTCTCGGTCCGACAAGGGGAGTCCCTGGAGAGTGCAACACCCATCTCGATATCATCGAGTGGCGAGAGACGCGCGGTTTCATCGGCCGCAAGGCGGCCTTCGCCCTTCTCACGGAGGAGGCTGAGAGGCGGCTCGCCGGCGCCAGCGAACCGATCGGCATTCTCACCCACCATCTCGCCCATGACGAAGCCTGCTGGGACTTCTCCTGCGAATTGCTGACGCTCCTCGCGAGTCACCCCGGAGCAACCTTTCCGCCGCTTCAGGAGCTTTTTGCGCTGCAGGAGCCGGGATACCCGTCGATCCATGGGTGAACCGCCAAGCCCGCGGGAGTTGTTTCGCGCCGTTAAGAAACTCAATCTCTTGCAGCGTTTCCAGGACGCAAGAGATGTCCGCATCGCCGCGGATCCCGCCTGTGCCGAATTCTTGAGGAGTTACCGGAACGGAGCCTATGCCGCCCTTCTTCTCGAAAAGAAATCGGCGGCATCCGGGGGTGTCGATACGGGCCACCTCATCGCCGTATCCACCGAAGACGAAACGCGCCTGAAACACGAGCTGGTTGATCGCTTTCCTCACGCGGCCGTCGCCGGCTTCATCGGCGACGCAGCTCTCAGAGCGGCGGCACACGCCGATCCCCTTGCTGACGATGCTGGCATCCTTACCGAGCCCGAGCCCCGCAACCTCTATACGGTCATCTGCGGGCCCCGCACCGGCTCGACCTGGTTCGTCAATCTCCTGCGCGAAACGGGATGGCTCGGTCGGCCCACGGAGCATCTGCGTCCGCTGATCGTGTTCATGGCCCGCCACCGCAACCGTCTTGGGGTAGATCTCAGCCGTTGGCTCGCCCTTCTTATACGTCAGGAGCAGGAAGACGGGGTCTTCGGGACCAAAATCATCGACGACTTCGCCATTTCCCTTGCGCCCTTTGTCGACAGCAACGAACGGGCAATGGTTGAGCGCCTCGCCGCGAAAGCACACATCATCCGCCTTCGTCGACGCGATCGTGTGGCACAGGCAGTGTCGGAATATATCGCGGAAGCGACTACGGTCTGGCATGTGCGCAAAAACGAAGCGATGGCCGCCTACAGCGAGGCGAAAGAAACCGTCGCCTACGACTATGAGCGTATCCTCGCCTCCTATGAGCGACACAGGGCCGCTGAAGCTGCAATCGATAACTGGCTTCGCGCCACGGGACGGCCAGCACTCGATGTCTTCTACGAAGACGTTCTCGCCGCGCCGGAAGAGCGCCTTGCCGAGATCTTCAGCTTTCTGAGAGGCGAGCCCGCCCCCACCTTGCAGGTGTCATCAACGCGCTACCAGCGGCTCGGTGACGGGGTGAACGAAGAGATGGCACGCCGCTTTCGTGCAGAATTCGGCCTCCAGACATCCTCGTCGTAGCCCCCTTATCGTCACAGACCAAGGTCGCGACAAATTTCTTCTGCCAACATGTCGGTGCAATTCTCGCTGCGCGCGAAATCATCGAAAAGGAGCGACCAGGTGCCGTCGCCCGCATCGCGGTAGGGACCAAATTTGAAATACTGATTCGGGCCGAGATGGTGATGACCGATGCGGCCTGTCACCTGGGCAACGCGCGCGCCGTTGACGAAAAGTTCGATGCGGCCGTCACCGTCGGGTCCGGCGCGCGTGAAAGCGATGATATTGAACCAGCCATCGTCGGCCTCCGGCAGGACCGGCAGGAAGCGTGTCACGCGGAGCTCGTCCGTGCACGCATCGTATTCCGCATGGCGCGCGGGGCGATCACCCCCTTCGGCAATCACCCAGCCACGGCTTTGACTGTCATAGGGGCGGTTCCAGACCTCCGTCTCGCCCGGCCGACAGGGGTAGATCTTGGCCCCGTCAGCGGAGAGGAGCGGCGTCAGAAGTTCGGTTTCGACAGTGAAGAAGAGCTTTCCGTCTCGAAGCCTCAGAGCGAGGAAGGGGCTTGAATTCCCCGGAACGCCCTTCGGAATCGTACGCTTCCATTGCGCCAAGACGTGTCGGTGATCGCCATTCGGACGGGGACCGACGAAGCGCACCGAAAAGCGGTACCAGACGGGCGTTCCGTAAGGCAGATGGGCGCTTTTCGATTCCCACAATTCGGCACGCTCGCTGCAATCTTCGGCCTTTGGCGGACAATGCTCCTTGAGCGTAAGCTCAATCGCCGTCGAGCCGTTCCGCCCTGCGCCCTGCACAAAGCGATAGCTGCCGGCACGCTGTTCGAAATTGTCTTTGTAATAGAGCACGGCAGGATCGAGCGCGCCGCTTTCAAAATTCTCGCGCAGCATTTTCGCCTGCCCGGACGAAGAAGAGAGCGACAGCCAAAGGCCGGCAAACAGCAGCGGCAGACAATAGCGCATCGGTCTCATCACCAGAGGCAGTCATCGCGGCAAGGCTTACCGGCCGCTGTTTGCGCACGCAATCTACGCTCCCCGGGGGCAATTGCCACCGAACGACAGGCAGCGACAATTCCGGCGAACACGACCAGCAGGAAAAAGAAACATGAGGGAGTTGGCTGGGGCGGCAGGATTCGAACCTGCGAATGGCGGCACCAAAAGCCGCTGCCTTACCACTTGGCTACGCCCCAATTCACGCTCGCACGAGCAGTGAATGCGCCTATAAGGGCTTTGGCGAAGTTGGGCAACATGTCGAACCGATCATAAGCCCACGAAGGAGGCTGCGACATAGGTGCAGGCCTTTTATGCGAAATCCATTGCATCACATTGAGAAGATGGCTTGAAGCCGGAGCGGTGCAAGGCTATAAGCCACCCCGCTTTGGCGGAGTGTAGCGCAGCCTGGTAGCGCACCTCGTTCGGGACGAGGGGGTCGCAGGTTCGAATCCTGCCACTCCGACCATTTTATCCCGAGGCTTTGGGACCGGATCGCGTTCCTGGAGCTTTTGCCGGCACATGCTGTCGGCGCCGTCTGGGCCAAAGAACCAGACCGTGACGTCTTTTCTCTCCAAGCCATGATCGAGCCTTCGGACAGCGGCCGAATCGCAGCTTCTGATTCGGACGGTGTCGGTCTGCGAAGCTTCCGAATCGGAGCCCGCCGTCTCAAGACGATCGAGAATCAGGCGTGACGCAGCTGACGACGTCGGATCGTTCAGGCGGCTTCTTTCAAATCCCGAGCCCAGAGGCGCAGATCTTCGAGCGCATCGGATCGCGCAAGAGCGGTCTCTGAACGCCAGCAGAGCGTCTCGAGGACACCGCCGATTAGAGAAATGGGCAGCGGCGGAGAAAACCGCCGCTGCCCCAAAGCTGATCAATCGATATCGAACGAGACGCCCTGAGCGAGCGGCAAGGCGTTGGAATAGTTGATCGTATTGGTGGCGCGCCGCATGTAACCCTTCCAGGCGTCTGAACCGGACTCGCGGCCGCCGCCGGTGTCCTTTTCGCCGCCGAAGGCGCCGCCGATTTCCGCACCCGACGGGCCGATATTGACATTGGCAATGCCGCAATCGGAGCCCGAAGCCGAAAGGAAACGCTCCGCCTCACGCAGATCGGTCGTAAAGATGCACGAGGAGAGGCCCTGGGAGACGTCGTTCTGGATGGCGATCGCCTCGTCGAGCTCGCGGTACTTCATGCAATAGAGGATCGGCGCGAAGGTTTCTTCTCGGACAATATCAGTCTGCGCCGGCATCTCGACGATCGCCGGATGCACATAAGCGGCGTCTGGATAGGTGTCGACGAGCGCCCGGCCGCCGCCATGCACGGTGCCACCATCGGCGGCTGCCGCCTTGAGCGCCTTGTCCATCGTCTCCGCCGCAGCACCGTCGATCAACGGCCCGACGAGCGTTCCGTCCGCCAAGGGATCGCCGATCGGCAGCTTGGCATAGACCTCGGCAAGACGGGGCACGAGTTTGTCATAGACGTCTTCATGCACGATCAGCCGCCGGAGCGAGGTGCAGCGCTGGCCGGCCGTGCCGACGGCGGCAAAGACGATGGCGCGCAGGGCGAGTTCAAGATCGGCAGACGGACCGACGATCATGGCGTTGTTGCCACCGAGCTCGAGGATGAGCTTGCCGAAGCGGGCGGCCACCTTCGGCCCGACGGCGCGGCCCATGCGCACGGAACCTGTGGCCGAGACCACGGCCACGTCGGGGCTTTCAACCAGCACATTGCCGGTGGCCGCGTCGCCGACGACGACCTGCAAGAGTCCCTCCGGTGCATCCCCGAAACGGTCGAGAGCACGCTCAAAGATCTGCTGCGTAGCAAGCGCCGTCAAAGGCGTCTTCTCCGACGGCTTCCAGATGATCGGATCGCCGCAGACAAGAGCGAGCGCGGCATTCCATGCCCAGGGCGCGACCGGGAAGTTGAAGGCGGTGATGACGGCGCAAGGGCCGGCCGGGTGCCAGGTTTCGCGCATCGAATGACCGGGGCGCTCAGATGCGATCGTCAGGCCGTAGAGCTGCCGGGACAAGCCGACGGCAAAGTCGCAGATGTCGATCATCTCCTGCACTTCGCCGAGACCTTCCTGATAGATCTTGCCGCATTCGAGCGCGACCAGACGTCCGAGGTCCTCCTTGGCCGCACGCAGTTCCTCGCCAAGGAGACGGACAAGCTCGCCGCGGCGGGGCGCAGGCACGTCCCGCCAGGCCTTGAACGCCGTCTTCGCCGTCGCGACCATCGCCTCGACATCGCCGGGTGCATGGGTTTGAAGGCGCGCGATCTCCGATCCGTCGACCGGCGTAGTGACAGCAAGCGAGCCCGAGGATGTCTGCCCGGCCGACAGTCCGCAAGCTTCGAGAAGAGTCTGATACGTCATGGAATGAATTCTCCGCGTGTTCTTGATGTGATCGGGCAAAGCAGTGGCCATGCCTCCTTACGACATGCCCGGTTGCCAAGGGCAAGAGCCGTCATGGAGTGAGAGCTTTGGCCAAGCGGAAACGATCGGCGGTCCGATCCTCCTGGACAGTGCCCCAGTTCCTCATGTTCCTTTGGAAGCCTCTGCAATCCTTGCGTGACGGGCGATGATGCCGGGCCAAGCCCGTTCCACCGCCAGCGCGCTCAGTGCGAGGTCGGCCAGGGATGATCCCTTGAAGCAGAAAAGCCGGCGGCCCCGCGTCTCAGAACTTGTCGCCTCCTGGGATGCGGTCTCGCGACACATCGCCAAAAGGTCGGTGGCGAACTCCGCCGTGTCGACCTCGCAGCCGTTCGCGTCCCAGGGATGCGTGCCCTGTGCCAGATCATCGGTCGCCATGACATCGAAAGCGCCAAAGCTCTCGGGCAGCCAGGCCCGGCCGAGATCGACCGCAGCGACGAAGCAGTCGCGTTTCAACAAGCGCGCATCGAGGAACGGTGTCAGCTCCGGCGAGGCCGGCACCATCGAGACGACGATATCGGCGCGCTCGAGCAGATCCTGCGGCGAAGACACGACCTCGCCGGCAAGACCACGCGCCTCCGCAGCCTCGGCGAGACGCACGGCTGACGCCTCACTCCGGCTGAAAGCGAGAAGGCGATTGAGACCGGGTCGGATCTCGCAAAAGGCTTCGAGATGCTGATGGGCCTGCAGGCCGCAACCAATCATGCCAAGCGTATACGCGTCGGTGGGGGCGAGATAGGAGCCTGCGACTGCGGAGAGCGCCGCCGTGCGGATAAGCGTGATCTCGTTGCCGTCGAGGACGGCCACCGGTTTGCCAGTTTCATAGTCGTTGACGATGATGAGGCTGTTGATGCCGGGCCCCTCCCCGCCAGGTGGCACCGTCGCGATGCCGATCCATTTGACGACGGCGATGCCGGCAGAGGCGGAGGCCGCAGCCATTGCCTGAAAACCGTGACCGGGGGAAAGTGTGAGTGCCGTCTTGGGTGCCCTCACGGCGCGGCCTTCGCCTGCTGCCCAGAAGGTGTCGACCACCGCGCGTCGGGCTTCGTCCGGTGCGATGGCGAGCGCCTTGATATCGGCCTCACTCAGAAAAGGGGGCGCGTCGTTCACGCGGCAAATCTCTGCGGCGAGAAGGCCTTGTCCTCCGGCGAGACCGCGCCAGTCGTCAGGAGACGCGCAACGATCTGTGCCGTCGCGGGCGCCTGGATCATACCGGAATGCCCATGGCCGAAAGCGTGCACGATATCGGCGCAAGCCGAGGCCGTGCCGATCGAAGGAAGGCCGTCCGGTGTCGAAGGCCGGTGGCCCATCCAGCGCTCCACCCGATCAGGAGACTGCACGCCTTGAAGGCCGGGAAGCATCTTCTTGCCGAAGGCAAGGAGGATGTCGGCACGGCGCCAGTCCGGCGGGGCGTCGAGCGAGGCGAGTTCGACCTGCCCTGCGATGCGCAGGCCGCGATTCGTCGGCGTGACCGCCATTTTGCCTTCGGCAAGGATGACCGACATCTGCGGATGGCCGGTGACATCGGGCAAGACCACATGATAGCCGCGCTCGGAGACGAGCGGAACGTTATCTCCCGCCTGGCGCGAGAGCTCGGCCGACCATGCACCGGCGGCGATGACCGCGCGGTCGCAGGCGATATTCTCATCGTCTGTCACAACATGTGTGAGACGGCCATGTGCAATCTCGAAGCCGCGGGCGGTGCTGCGGACGACGCGTCCACCCTCGGAACAGAAATGCGCCACAAGGCCTTCGCAATAGCTGCGCGTGTCGCGGATGAAGGCCCCGTCATCGACCCGGATACCGAAGCCGTACTTCTCCGCCAGAGCCGGCTCCCTCGCGATGAGCACTTCGCGATCATGTTCGCTGAAGCGGACACCGAATTCCTTGCGCATCTTCCATTCCCGCGCCTCGCGTTCGATGTCGGAGCGGTCGCGATAGAGGAACCAGACACCTTCGCGGGCGATGAGATGGTCGATGCCGGCCGGCCGCGCCCATTTCAGATGCCAGTCCACTGTGCTGCGACACAGCCGGTAGCGATGCGCGGCACAGATCTCTACCTTGCGCCAATTGCTGCCGGCGCGCAGGAAGCGGACGAGCCAGGGTAGAAGTGACGGCAGGTGGCGCCAGCGTATGACGAAGGGGCCGGAGGGGTCGGCGAGATAGCCCGGCACCTCTCTCCACAGGCCCGGAACCGACATCGGCATGATCGAGGCCGGGCTGAGCCATGCCCCGTTGCCATAGGAGGCGGCCTGATCACCCCCCGGTGGACCGCGATCCACGAGGACGACATCGTGACCGGCCCGCTGGAGTTCCAAGGCGGAAAAGATCCCAACAATGCCGGCACCGATCACGACGGTGCGGAGAGGCTTCCCTGTCGGACCGAGGGGCGCCCCGTTTGTCTCGGACGATGTCACTGCCGTTCGCCCCAAATAGCGTGACGGCGATCGCGTAGGACGGCCAGGCAACAGGCCGCCGAACCGCTATATTGCATCCAAATCGCGTCCATCACCGTCCCACTGCCTCCCCCTATTGTTTGGTGACGCCACGCCTGCGCAGGATCTCCGAGCCGAGGATCACCGCCGTCATAAAGGCGAGGATGAGCGTGGCGACGGCTGCGAGTGCAGGGCTGACACGCAGGAGCGCATCGTCCCACATCTGCTTCGGCAAGGTGGTAACCTGCCCGCCTGTCACGAATAGCGAGATCGTCAGCTCGTCGAAGGAGATGATGAAGGCGAACATGAAGGCGGCGATGAGCCCCGAACGGATCAACGGGAAGGTCACGTTGAGGAAAGTGCGCACCCCGTTCGCCCCGAGTGTCGAGGCGGCCTGATCGAGCCGGATGTCATAGTTCTTGAGAACCGCAACGACGGTGACGACCACATAGGGAATTGCGAGGACCGTATGGCCGATGATGAGGCCGATGGTTGTCCCGACGAGGCCGATCTGCGCGAAGAGGTAGAAGAGCGCCACCGCAATAATGATGTGCGGCATGATCAAGGGCGAGATCAGGAACGCCATGATGGCCGTCGTGCGTCGAGCGCGCCGAACCAAATAGAAGGCAGCCGGAACGCCGAGGATGAGGGCGACCACCGCAACGCTGAAGGCGACGACGAAGGAGCGCCAGGCTGCGCCAATCCACAGAGGATTGTCGAAGACCTCACGGTACCATTGCAGCGAAAAGCCTTCCGGCGGCCAGCCGAGGAACTGGGATTCGCTGAAGGAGACCGGAATGACGAAGAAGGCGGGAACGGCAAGGAAGGCGATGCCAGCGAGCGCAACGATCCGCAGAACCTTGCCGCCGATGCGACGCGGCTTGCGATCCGGCCGAGACGGCATCAGCGCACCCAGGGCGCGTCCGACAGCGTCGGAGATCTCGGAAATCGCCGTCAGGAGGAGATTGCCGACCTTGGCGCCCAGCCATGAGAGCGGATTCTGCCGTCCCGAGCTGCTGCGCACGTCACCGCCCGAGAGCGTCGAAAGGCCGACGAGCCGATCGTAGACGTAGAAGATGACGAGCGCGACGACGAGGAGCATGATCGCGATTGCACCGGCAAAGCCCCAGTTGAGCATCTCCTTGATCTGGAAGATGACGAGCTGGACGATGACGGTTTCGCGCTCGCTGCCGAGAAGGGCCGGCGTGATGAAGAAGCCGAGCGAGGTGATGAAGACGAGAAGCCCGCCCGCCGCGGCACCCGGCAGGGAGAGCGGAAAATAGATCCGCCAGAATGCGGCCGCCGGCCGCGCGCCGAGCGTTCCCGCCGCATCGGTGAGGCGCTTGTCGATATTCTCCATGACGGAAAGCATGGTGAGCACGCAAAGCGGCATCAGCGCATGCACCATGCCGATCATGACGCCGGAGAATTGGTACAGAAACGAAGGTGGATCGCTGACGCCGAGCGCATGAAGCAGCTGGTTGAGCGCACCGTTGCGCCCGAGCAGCACGATCCAGGCGAAGGTTCTGACGAGGAAACTCGTCCAGAACGGCATCAGCACGAAGATGGCGAGGAGATTGCGGCGGCTGGCCGGCAAGGTCGCGAGTAGATAGGCGATCGGGTAGCCGGCGATGATGGCGAACAGCGTCGTCCAGCCGGCGATCTTGAAGGTGATGAGCATCACCCGGACGACGACGGTCGATTCGCCGAGGCGGAAATAGTTTTCGGCGCTGATCCCGCCGTCGGAGCCGACGAAGCTGCGCCCGAGCAACAGCGCGACCGGATAGACGAAGGCGACGGCAAGGAAGAGAGCCGCCGGGATGAGAGGCCAGCTTCCGCGCAAGAACGCCAGCGCTCGGCCGAGCGGACGCGCGGGACCGGCGGGCGGCGCGGCCGAGCCGGACATGTCAGTCATGAGCCAGCACCACGCAGGATTCGGGTTCCCACGAGAGAACCGCTTCCTTGTTGGGGGCAAGGCCGTCGCGCGGCTGGCCGGTGAGGATCTGTGCCTTGAGCTGCTGACCCTGATGGCCCTCGAAGAAGCACTTCGTCGTCCCCCCGGTCATGACGGCCTCGATGAAGGTGGCGGTGACGGAATTGGCCCCCGGCTCTGCCGCATTGATGCGGATCGCTTCCGGGCGGATCATCACGATCGCCTTATCGCCAACACTCAGCTCTGTGGTGGTGGGACCGCTCACCTTACTGCCGTCGGCAAGCACGACCGCGCAGTCACTTTCCCCGCGGCCGGTCACCTCGCCCTGGAGAAGGTTCGATTCGCCGAGAAAGTCCGCAGCGAAGCGGGTTTTCGGGCGAAAATAGAGTTCTTCGGGGGTGCCGATCTGTTCGATCCTGCCTTGCCGCATCAGACAGATGCGGTCGGACATCACCAGAGCTTCCTCCTGATCGTGCGTCACGTAGAGCATGGCCAGGCCGAGGCGTTCGTGCAGGCGCTTGATCTCGTATTGGAGCTGTTCGCGCAGCTTCTTGTCGAGCGCGCCGAGCGGTTCGTCCATGAGGACGATCGACGGTTCATAGACGAGGGCACGGGCGAGCGCGATGCGCTGCTGCTGGCCACCCGAAAGCTGGCGCGGATAACGGTTCTCGGTGCCCGGAAGCTGCACGACTTCCAGAATCCGGCTCACCGCTTCGTCGATCTTGGAGGCCGACCAGCGCCGCATGCGCAGCGGGAAACCGATGTTTTCGGCGATCGTCATATGCGGAAACAGAGCATAGTTCTGGAAGACCATGCCGATGTCGCGCTGATAGGGCGGGAGATAGGTGGCGAGATCACCATGGATCCGGATCTCGCCGCTATCCGGCTCGTTGAGGCCGGCGATCGCGAGCAGGAGTGTCGTCTTGCCCGAGCCGGAAGGACCGAGAAGAGTGAGGAATTCGCCGGCGCGGACCTCGACGGAGGCACCCTCGAGCGCCACGAACTCACCGAAGGTCTTACGGAGGTTGCGGACTTCGAGCTTCAGCGAATCGGAGTTTGACGAACCGTCAGCCATCTTCATGAAGGAAACCTTGGATAGGGGAGCGTCCTCCCGCACAGCGGCGGGAGGACGCGATCTTGTCAGGACAGGAGCCACTCGTTGAAGCGCTGTTCGGCCTCTTCCTTGTGCTCGCCCCACCATTCCTGGCTGGCGAGAATGAGCTTGTCGAAATGCGCAGGCGCAGTCGGCAGGAACTTTGCCCGCTCCGGCGGGATGTAGTCGTAGGCCTTCGGATTCGTCGGCCCGTAGGCCAACGTCTTCGTGTATTCGGCTTGGCGCTTCGGATCGGCGCAATAGGCGATGAATTTCTTGGCCTCGTCGCTGGCCGGGCTGCCCTTCGGAATTGCCCAGCCTTCGATCGAATAGAGCCCCTGGTTCCAGACGATCTCGACGGTGCCATCCGCGTCGATGACGGTCTGAGCACGACCGTTCCAGGTCGCAAGCATGTCGACCTCGCCGGATTGCAGCATCTGGCTCGTCTGGGCACCGCCCGTCCACCACACGTCGATATGCGGACGGATCTCGGTGAGCTTCTTGAAGGCCCGATCGAGATCGAGAGGATAGAGCTCCTCAGGCGTCACGCCGTCGGCGAGAAGCGCGATCTCAAGCGTATCGATCGGGCTCTTGCGCAGCGCGCGCCGGCCAGGGAAGTTTTCGACGTCCCAGAAATCCGCCCAGGAGGACGGCTTCTTGTCGGTAAAATGGTCGGACCGGATGGCAAGGACCGTGGCGTAGACGTCGACACCCATCCAGTCGGGCGCCCTCGCCTCCTTCATGATGTCGGCCATATGCCCCAACTCCCAATCGAGAGGCTCGAGCAGCTCGCGGCTGTGCAGGAGAACCTGGTCGCCCTGAGTGATGGTGACGACGTCCCAGCTGTAATTGCCAGTGTCGACGATCGCCTGAACCTGACTCGTCGGCTGATGCTCACGGGCGACGTTGACGATCTGGTTGCCCGTCTCCTCCTGATAGGGCTTGTAGAAGGCAGCCCCATAGGCGTCCTTGAAGGGACCTCCAGGATCGGCGACGGTCAGAGAATCCGCCGCCCGAGCCGGACGGATGGAAAGGCCTACTGCGCTGACGGCGAAGCTCGCCGCACTCCCAAGGAGTATGCTGCGGCGGGAGATCTTCCTGTTGAACGGCATGGTTCTGTTCCTTTCCTCTTGTGAGACGTGCTCATAGGCTGGACAGGCTGCACGTGTTTTGTTTGCGGGATCTGAGAGCCTGCCCAAATGCAGTCCCGTCTTGCAGAAAAGCGTCGTGCGTCTGCCAGGGCGTGCGGGTCATCCGCCATTCATCCGTTGCCGGTGAGCGCGGCAATGCCCGCACAAGACGTACGATATGCGTCAGGCGTGATGTCGTTGGGCGCGCGCGGGGCCGTTGATAACCGCTCCGGCAATGCCGCAGGTGACCCCATGGGCGATCCTCACGGAGATCCCAAAGTCCCGAAGCCCGGCCGTCCGCATCTCGCCAACGCAGACGCTGGTCGCGCGGCGGCGCCGGGTTCGAACGCCCGATGCCGTCTGCCATTTCGATCACCAGGCTGTCGCCCAAACGGTTCCTCTCTAATCGGCACTATTGGATTTCAATAGTATTTATTGAAATGAAGCCCAGCAGGGGCAGGCCTGTCAAGCTCGAGCTCACGTGGGAGAGACGACCCGAGCGATTTTTCGAGAGACGCGAGGAAAACCGAGAGCCCCCTAGGTCTCTCCACAGTCTGGCTGCCGGTAGGTCCACGCGGAAGCTCACTTCGCGGTTGGCCTCGCGGCGCGTCTGTGCTGCTTATCCCGTCGCAACGCTTTCGCCGAGCTCTGTCGCATCCTGTCGGTCGAACTCCTGGAGGATCTTCTCGCTCTCTTCGAGATGACCATTGAACCGGGCAATGCGGTACGGATGGAGCGATGTGGGTAGCGGCACGCCAAGGATGCTCGCGGCGAGGCACTCGCCCACGGCCGGCGCGATCTGAAAGCCACCGCCACTTCCACCGAAGGCATGGAAGAGGCCCTCTGCCGTCGTGCTCGGTCCTACGACCGGCAGCATGTCGGGCAGATAGCCTTCAACGCCCGACCAACTCCGGATAACTTCGGCGTGCCGGAAGGCCGGCAGAGCGGAGACGAGCGCCGCCATGCCCGTACGGGTCTTCTGCGGCGGCACGAAGGTGTGCTTTCCATCGACGGTCGACCGCGTGCGCGGATAGCCTGCGAAAATGACGTTTCCACGCGGGATCTGGCGAACGATGACATCGCCTTCGACCGCCTGAATGGTGGGGCGCAGGATATAAGGCAGCGGCTCCGTTACGAATTGCGGTGGTCCGGCGGCGAAGATCGGCACGGTCTCGCCGAAAATCGCGGCCAGCTCACCCGCCCAGCCACCGGCGGCATTCACCAGGCTCGGAGCCGAATGCACCCGCCCATCCGCCGAGATAGCCGTGAAAAGTTCGTGCTCACGCCGGATCTCGGCGACCGAGAATCCCTCGTGGAGCACGCCCCCCGCCCGCAGGAAGGCACGGCAGACGGCTGGGGTCGCCAGCCGCGGATTGGCGGTGGCGCAGCGTTGCGAATAGCTTGCGATCGCAATCTCGGGCGCGAGCAGGGGCAGTCGGGCGCGGAGTGCGGCGCCTTCCAGGATCTCGACGGTGAGGCCAGAGGCTTCGGAGATTGCGGCATATTGCAGGAGTTTCACCCTGCCTTCGGGCGTTCGGGCAAAATAGACATGGCCGGCCTGATCGTACTCACAGTCCTCCCCGATCAGCTCGCCGAAGCCCTCCCAATGGGTCTGGGCGCGCAGCGACAGGGGATATTGCGCGGGATCACGGCCCTGCAGCCTGAGGCCGCCGAAATTCGCACCGCTCGACTGCGCGCCGACAAAGCCGCGTTCGAGGAGCACCACTCTCAGGCCGGCTCGCGCCAGGAAGAAAGCGGTGAAGGCACCGAAGAGACCGGCCCCGATCACCATCGCATCGAAGGCGGCCGGCCGGGTCATTCGGCGGCCTCCCGCATCGCCGCCGACATCGGGATCGGTCGGATCGGTGCCTGGGCCCGCAGGCGCCCGACCTCGGCAAGATCACGGCCCGTCGCCTCCGCCACCGCTTCGCCGAGCGCAACGCCGCAGTAACGGCCTTGGCAGCGCCCCATACCGCAGCGGGTGATCGCCTTGACGCGGTTGACTTCCACGGGTCCTGATGCGCGCGGCACGGCCGAGCGGACGTCGCCCAACGTGACGCGCTCACAGCGACAAAGGATGGTGTCTTCGGGCAGACGCGACAGCATCTCGCGGGGAATGCGGAAGGCCTCCGCAGCCGCAAGCTGGAAGCCCCTCGCGTCGTCAAGCCGGCGTCGCAGGCGCTTCATCTCATCGGGCTTCACGGCGTCACCGCGGCCTATTGCCTGAAGCATCGAGAGCGCTGCAAGGCGGCCCGCCACACTGGCGCCTTCCGCCCCTATCGTGCGGGCGCCATCTCCGGCAATCCATACCGCCGGCCCGGCCTGCCCGTCGGGCGACACACGGGGAAACCAGTGCCGCAGCACCGGGTCGAATTCGAAGGTGGCCCCGGCGAGTTCGGCGAGCTGCGTCTCGGGCCGCAGGCCGAAGCCGATCGCCACTGCGTCGCAGTCAAGACATTCTTCACGGCCGGCGGCATCACGGAAACGAAACGCCTCGACGCGGGCCTTTCCTTCGACCGCAAGCAGATCGACCCCGGCAAGAATACGCACGCCGGCGCGCCGCAGCTCCGCAATCAGCGTAAGGCCGTGGCTCAACGTTCCCGCAGCATGTCGGGCCATGCCGAGAGCGGCGTGCAGCTTGCCGCGAAAGGGCGTCGTATCGAGTATGGTGATCTCGCGCAGGCCGAGGCGACAATACTGAGCCGCCGCGAGATAGAGGAGCGGCGAGGAGCCGGCTAAGACAATCCTGCGGCCGATGAAGCTGCCGTGCCGTTTCAGCGCCACCTGCGCGCCGCCGAGCGAGAAAACGCCCAGCAACGTCCAGCCGGGCAGCGGAAGAATGGCGTCGGTCGCCCCGGTCGCTAGAAGGAGATGCGTATAACGCAGATCCCGGCACGCGCCGTCGCTCACAAGCTCAAGACCACCGTCGAAAGCACCCCAGACGAGCGTATTCGCCCGGTAATCGCAAGCCGATAAGATGAGGTCTTCCCGCGCCTCGCGCTCGTGCCGGCGCCTCGAAGCGCGCACACCGAACAGGCGCTCGGCCTTGCCGCGAAGAAGAGGCGTCAGACGCCGCGTGCCCTGCCCGCCGGGCCGATCGGACTCGTCAAGTAAGATCGGACGGATCCCGGCTTCGACGAAGGTCCCGGCGGCGGCAAGACCCGCGGGACCGGCTCCGACGATCACAGGAAGAGCTTCTCGGGGACCGCCGCTCATCGCATCACGTCTCGGAAAGCGGGGGCGCTGTCACCAGCGCCATGCCGTCCTCCGCCATGGTCATGCAGGCACGGACGCGACCGCCGCCCTCGCCCCAAAGGCTGCAATCCTGGCAGGCGCCCATGAGACAAAAACCCGCTCGGGAACGACCGTCAAATTCCGAGCGGCCGAGGGCTGCCCCATTGCGGAGGAGCACCGCCATCACGGTCTCGCCGCGTCGGGCCGGCAGGCGAACCCCGTCGAGGCTGATGAAGAGCTCAGCGGTGATCTCGTAGATCGGAACGAAAAGCCTGGAAGGAGACGCGGCGGATGTTGTCATTTCATTGCGATAACACCTATCGCATTAAGGCTGGACGCAGCCTACGCCCCTGTCAAGCAAGACCTCCCCTCAAGCAGGATCTCCGGCGAGCCTCAGCGGTGGAGCTTCAGAATTATTGAGCCCTCAAGGGATCGAGATCGACCGTCCGGCGGCAATGATCAGATTGGCGTACTTCTCCGTCACTTCCTCGGGAGAGAAGCGCGCCAAAGAGGTGGCGATGCTGACGGCGCCGGTCACCTTGTCGCCCGGGCCGATGATCGGCGCAGCAATCGAGGCATCTCCGCGGTAAAGCTCTTCAATGCAGACCGCGTAGCCCTGCTCGCGCACCTCGGCGATCAACTGCATCAGCCGTTCGGGATCGGTCACCGTCGCCGGCGTGTGCATCTGGAGATCCGATTTCTCAAGCACGGCGCGCGCGTCCTCCTCGCTCATTTGCGAGAGGATCGCCCGGCCCGGCGACATGCAATAGGCCGGCAGACGCGTGCCGGTGGTGACGTCGGCATTCAGCACATGCCGGCTCTGGATGCGGGCGATGTAGACGATCTCGGTGCCGTCGAGGATCGTCAGATTGACGGTTTCCTCGGTCTGCTTGCTAAGATGCTGCAGGACCGGCATCGCCCGGCCGACGAGTTCAGAGGACTGGCGGTAATTGTAGCCAAGGTCGAGCGTCTTGAGGGCCAGGGAGAATTGCCGCGTGACCGGATTCTTCGTCAGATAGCCGAGATGCTGGAGCGTGTAAGCGAAACGCTGCGCAGCGCTCAGATCCATATCCGTCTGCTCGGCGATTTCCGACAAGCTCATCGAAGGGTGCTTCGAGTCGAAGGCCTGAAGAACGCGAAACGCCTTCGCAACCGACTGCACCATCAGCGGGTTGGTTTTCCGTCCTTTTTGCGCCTGCGTGCTCATCTTTGCCCCTGATCCGCGGCTAGCGTTTTACATCCTGAAGGCGTGCCGTCCAGTGCGACCACCCGCCATGCGACCGTCCTTTGGTTGACAGAGCGCCGCCAACTGCATTATTTCGATAACTGTTATTGCAATATAATGGATACAATGGCAGATTCCATCCTCTCCGAGACAATCGGCCAAGTCCGCCGCATCACTCTGAACCGGCCGGACAAGCTCAATGCGTGGAACACGCAGATGCGTGACATGCTCAACGCCGCCCTCGACGACGCCGAGGCCGATCCGGACATTCGCGCCATCATCCTGACAGGCGCCGGCGACCGCGCCTTCGGCGCCGGGCAGGATCTGAGCGAAAGCAAGACCTTCGACGCGGACCGTGCCGAAACCTGGATGGGCGAATGGAAGGCGCTGTACAATCGCTTCCGCCTCGGCTCGAAGCCGATCGTTGCAGCACTCAATGGCCTGGCGGCCGGATCGGCCTTCCAGGTGGCACTTTTGTGCGATCTGCGCGTCGCGCATCCGGGCGTGAAAATGGGCCAGCCGGAGATCAATTCCGGCATCCCGACTGTCACCGGCAACTGGATCATGCGCGAGCATCTCGGTCTGGCCCGCACCATCGATCTCACCCTCACGGGCCGGATGATCGAGGCGGAAGAGGCCTTCGCGTTCGGCCTGATCAGCCGGCTCGTGCCGGCGGACGAGGTTCAGGCGACGGCGCTCGAACTTGCCGAACTCCTCGCTTCAAAGCCCCCCGTCGCCATGCGCCTCGACCGCCAGAGGATCGCAGAGGTGACGCAGGCCGGCTTCGACGACGCCATGAATTCGGGCATCCGCGTCCAAGTCGAGGCCTATGGGACCGGTGAGCCGCAGGCCATGATGGAAGCTTTCTTCGAAGCGCGCCGCAAGCGCTGAGCCGGACAATGCGATGACACACGGCGCCATTCCGCCCGAGGACATGCAGGGGTCGGCCGAGCCGCAGAACGACGGGGTTTCCACGCCGGTCTCCGATGTGCGCATTCACGGCTTGGCAAAAAACTTCAACGAGCTGTCCAACCGCGTACCCGAACGCGTGTTCGCCCACACGCCGGAGGGGCCGCTCACCTTCGGGGAACTCTCCGCCCGCGCCGAAGCGATGATCGCGCATCTGTCGGCCCATGGCGTGCGGCCGGGCGACCGTGTGGTCGTGATGATGCGCAACAGCCCTGCGTCGCTGGCGCTGATCTTCGGGTTGATGCGGGCCGGCATGATCTGGGTTCCGACGAACCCGGCGCTTGTGGGCGACGGGCTCGCCCATGCGATCAGGCTCGTCGAAGCCGCGATCGTGGTGTGCGATCCCGATCTCGTGGAAACCATCGAAAGCTGCGGCGCGGCAGCCGAAAACGGCATCCTGCCCTTGGCCGGGCTGCCGCCGGCCACACAGAGCGCGCGCTTTGAGAAGCCCCTTCTGGCCCCCGAAGACCTCGTCGCGCTCATGTTCACCTCAGGCACGACGGGTCCGTCCAAGGCTGTCATGGTCACGCATGCCATGCTGGAATTGTCGGCCCAGGCGGCGGCATTCTGCGCCGGGCTGCGACCGGGCGACAACCTCTATGTCTGGGAGCCATTTTACCATATCGGCGGCGCGCAGGTGATCGCATTGCCGCTCCTGCATGACGTCGTTCTGACGCTGCGAGACCGGTTCAGCGCCAGCCGCTTCTGGGCGGATGTGCGCGAAGCCGGCTGCACGCATATCCATCATCTCGGCGGCATCATCCAGATCCTTTTAAAGCAGCCCCCCTTGCCACTTGACCGCGACCACAATGTGCGGATTGCCTGGGGCGGCGGCTGTCCGGCAGATGTCTGGAAAGCCTTCGAGGACCGCTTCGGCGTGGCGATCCGCGAATGCTACGGCATGACGGAATCCTCGAGCCTGACGACCTGCAACACCGAAGGCGCCGTCGGCTCCGTCGGCCGCCCTCTCCCCTGGTTCACCGTGACGGTGAAGGACGACGCCGGCAAGGTGCTCGGCGCTGGCGAAGGGCGCGGCGAGATCATCGTGAATACGTCGCTTCCGGCAGCGATTTTTCCGGGCTATTACCGCAACCCAGAAGCGACGGCGAAGGCGCTGCGCGACGATGGTTTCCACACCGGCGATCTCGGCTCGTGGAACGAGGACGGGCTCCTCTTCTTCCACGGGCGCATGGGCGACAGTATCCGCTGCCGTGGCGAGAACGTCTCGTCCCATGAGGTTGAATCGATCGCGTTGCGGCATCCCGATGTCGAAGAATGCGCCATGGTCGGTGTGCCTGCCGAGGTCGGGGAATACGACATTCAGCTCTTCGTCGTCCGGCGCAAAGGTTCCGAACTGCAGCCGGACGCGCTCCATGCCTGGCTCGCAGCCCGCCTCGCACCGTATCAGCGGCCGCGCTACATCGCTTTCGTCGAGGAATTCCCGAAGACGCCGAGTCAGCGCATCCAGAAACACCGCCTCCCGCAAGAGCCCGAGGGGCGGTGGGACGGCGCAGCACATACGGAGCGGAGAAATCCATGAGCGTCGACGTCCTCGTCACCGGAACGGGCATGTTCGCAGGTCGGATCGTTCTCGATATCTCCGCAACCGCGAAGACGCCGGTCACCGTCATGGTCGCCGGCCGCAACGCCGAGCGGCTCGATTGGCTGCGCACCGCCGGGAATGCTCGCGCCCGCATGTTCGGCACACCTGCCCGCATCGTCACGCACCAGCTGGATCTGCTTGAGGATGCGGCGAGCGAGCGGATCCTGGAGATCGCCGCACCGCGCATCGTCGTGCAGGCCGCCTCGATCCAGACCTCGGCCGTGATCGCGCAGACGGGCAACAAATGGAGCCAGCTTGTCGCCGACGGCGGGCTTTCGGCGACGGCAATTTTCCAAGCTCTGATTTCCAGCCGCATGGCCGCCGCGATCAGCCGCAACGCGCCGGATACGCATTTCATCAATTGCTCGTTTCCTGACGTCGTGAACGGCCTGATCGCCGCCATGGGCCACCGCGTCCTGTGCGGGACCGGCAATGTGGCGATCCTGTCGAATGTGTTCGACGGAGCCGAGGCGCGCGCTGCGCTCGGCGCCGGTGCACTTCGCATTCTGGCGCATTACCAGTGCCTCGCCCCGTGGCGGCGCAAGGCGGAAGAGCGCAAGGGTGCCCCCGCCCCCCGCGTCTTCCTCGGCGACACCGAGATCGATGACGTGTTCGCCACCTTCGCGGATGTGCGCCTGACGCCAGAGCCCGCGATCGAGGTTTCCGGTGCGAGCGGCGTGACCCTCATTCTGGCGCTTGCCGCCGGCCTTCCCTGGTCGGGCCATGTGCCGGGGCCGAACGGTCTGCCCGGCGGCTATCCCGTCGCGCTCGAGGACGGCGCTCTGTCGCTCGATCTGCCCGCCGGCGTCTCAGAGGACGAGGCAATTGCCTGGAACGACGCCTTCGAAACGAAAAACGGCCTGACGATCGAGGGGACGCAAGCCGTTTTTCACGGACGTCTCGCGGAGCTTCTGGAACGCGAGGGTTTTGCCCATGCGCAGGGCTTCGACGTCCAGGCGCTCGAGGCCGTGTGCAAGGACATGCTCGGCCTGCGCGACAGGCTTCTGGCGCAGCCGCAGCACTGAGACGGCTTTTTACCTGACAGTCTAAAGCGCTCGCCGGAGACGCGGCGAGCGACCTTGCGCCCTCAGCTCGTCAGCACGCCGCGGATCGCGCGACCCGGTGTCAGCGCCGCCACGCTCTCCACGATGCTTGCCGTGTCGATGCCGTAATGGCGGTAGAGGTCGGCGATCGTGCCTGTCTGGCCGAAATGCTCCACGCCGAGCGGCACCGTGCGGTGCCCGGCAACGGCGCCGAGCCAGCCAAGTGTCGCGGGATGACCGTCCGTCACCGTCACGATGGTGCAGTGGCGCGGCAGAGGCTTCAGCAGCGTTTCCACATGACCGGCGGCCTTGCGATGACCCCGCCGACGGGCGCGCTGCGCCGCCGTCCAGCCGGCATTGAGGCGGTCGGCAGAGGTGACGGCGAGAACGCCGATATCGCGCCGGCCCTCGCCCAATTGCCCAGCCGCCTGGATCACTTCCGGGGCGACGGTGCCCTGATAGGCGAGCACGACGTCGGCATTCGGCCCCGGCTCGCGCAGCCAATAGGCGCCGTCGATGACGCCGCGGGTAAAGTCTTCGTCGGTGCGCCGGATCGGCTGCTCCAGCGGGCGCGTCGTCAGCCGCAGATAGACCGAGCCGCCGGTCTCGTCGCGCAGCCAGGTCCGCTCGTCCGGATCGCCTTCGCCATCGCGCTGCAGATAGTCGAAGGCCCAATCCATGATCACCGAGAGTTCGTCCAGGAAGGCCGGCTCGAAGCTTGCCAGCCCGTCCTGGCTGAGGCCGATGAGAGGCGAGCCGATCGACTGATGCGCGCCGCCCTCGGGTGCTAGCGAGATGCCGGAGGGCGTGCCGACGATGAGGAAGCGCGCATCCTGGTAGCAGGCATAGTTGAGGGCATCGAGACCGCGCGCGATGAAGGGATCGTAGACAGCACCGATTGGAATCAACCGCTCGCCGAACAGCGTATGCGACAGACCCGCAGCGCCGAGAAGCAGGAAGAGATTCATCTCGGCGATGCCGAGCTCGATATGCTGACCTTCCGGCGAGAAAATCCATTTCTGCGCCGAGGGCACGCGCTCGTCGCGAAACGTGTCGGAGAGCGCCTGGCGGGCGAAGAGGCCGCGGCGGTTCACCCAGGGTCCGAGATTGGTCGAGACCGTGACGTCCGGCGCAGTGGTGACGATGTGATCGGCGATTTCAGAGCCGGCACGCGCCAGGCCATCGAGGATCTTGCCGAAGCCGGCCTGGGTGGAGAGCACCTTGTCGTCGAGCAGGACCGGCCCGGGCGTTGCGACCTTCTTCGCCTTGTAGCGCCGCGTTCCCTTCTCGAAGAAAGGTACGGCAGCGAGAAAGCGGCGAAGCTCCGGATCGTCGCCGCAGGTGGCGAAGGGCCCCCATTCGGCACCGTCGGCAACGCCAAGGGCCGATTTCAGCTCGCCCATCTGGGCGCCGGTCATCAGGCCGGCATGGTTGTCCTTGTGGCCGGCGAGCGGTGTGCCCCAGCCCTTGATCGTATAGGCGAGGAAGACCGTCGGCGTATCGTCGTCCACGGCATCGAAGGCGTCGGCGAGCGAGCGCACACAATGACCGCCGAGATTGTTCATGAGTTCGCCGAGCTCGGCATCGGAGCGCCGTTCCAGAAGCTCGCTCACCGCCCCCTGATCGCCGATATCGTCCATCAGCCGCTTTCGCCATGCGGCCCCACCCTGGAAGGCGAGCGCCGAATAGAGCTGGTTCGGACAGGTGTCGATCCAAGCCCGCAGGCGGTCCCCGCCGGGCTCCTCGAAGGCGGCGCGTTGCAGGGCGCCGTATTTCAGCACCACGACATTCCAGCCAAAAGCGTGGAACACCGCCTCGATGCGCTGCCACAGCCCCTCGCGCACCACGCCGTCGAGGCTCTGGCGGTTGTAGTCGATGATCCACCAGGTGTTGCGCAGCTCGTGCTTCCAGCCTTCCTGCAGGCATTCGTAGACATTGCCTTCATCGAGCTCGGCATCGCCGACAAGGGCGATCATGCGCCCGAGCGGCACGTCACGACCCCAGCTGTGGGCGGTGATGTAGTCCTGCACGAGCGAGGCGAAGGCGGTGATGCCGACGCCGAGGCCGACCGAGCCGGTGGAGAAATCGACGTCGTCGACGTCCTTGGTGCGGCTCGGATAAGATTGGGCGCCGCCATAGCCGCGAAAGGCTTCGAGCTTGTCGCGGGTCTGGTTGCCCATCAGATACTGCATGGCGTGGAAGAGCGGCGAGGCATGCGGCTTCACCGCCACCCGGTCCTCGGGCCGAAGGGCGTGGAAATAAAGCGCCGTCATGATCGACACCATGGAGGCGCAGGAGGCCTGGTGACCGCCGACCTTCACCGCATCCTTCTCGCGCACATTGTTGGCGTTGTGGATCATCCAGGACGAGAGCCACAAAAGCTCCTTCTCCACCGCCTTCAGGTGCCGGATTGTGTCCGTGTCCATGGTGTTTCTCCCCTCCCTGTCCGCACCATCGCCGGCGCGTTTTTTGACTGACCCTCGTCGCTCCAGACCCCTGCGCGCTTCTTCTTATGCGTTCACGTCCCTCGTCCTCGCAGAGGTCTATTTCTCGTAGGCGGGGTCGATGGGCACACGGTAGCCGTTGACGAGCCGGTTGGTCTCGTTGGCCATGCCGACAACCGCCATCAACTCGCCGAACTGCGCCGCCGTCATCCCCGCCTTCTCCGCGGATGCGGTGTGACTTGCGATGCAGTAGCCGCAATTGTTGGTGACGCTGACGGCCACATAGATGAGCTCCTTGACGAGCGGATCGAGCGCTCCGGGCGCCATCACCTCCTTGACGCTCTCCCAGGTGCGCTTCAGCGTCGTCGGATCGTTGGCGAGATACTTCCAGAAATTGTTGACGTCGGGGATACCCCGCGAGGTCTTGATGTCGTCGAAGACCGCCTTTACCTCCGGCGATGCGTCCGCATATTCGATCGACTGCGGCTTACCCATGGCTTTTCTCCCTCAAGTTGTTTTCAAACGATAGACCGGCGATCTCGCCGACCGTGACCGGTTTCAACGGCATCCGGCTGCGATAGTATCCAACCGCTTCCGGCGTGGCTCCGGACAGTGCGGCGATCGTCTCCACCACCGTATGGCCGCACAGGCGCCCCTGGCATGGGCCCATGCCGGCGCGGGTAAAACTCTTCAGCTGATTGGGGCCGGGACAGCCTTCCGCAACGGCGCGCCCCACCTCGCCCCGCCTCACCTCCTCGCATCGGCAGACGACGACGTCATCGTCGTCTGGCACGCGCATGCTCTGCGCCGGGCGGTAAAGCGCATCGAGGAAAGGGCGCAACGCAAGTTCGCGCCGACGCGCCTTGATGAGCGGCCGCGTGGCCGCCTCGAAGGATGCGCCGTCGAGGCGCTCAAGGTCGTGCGCCACCGCATGGCCGGCAATTTCACCCGACAACGCCGCGGCTTTCGCCCCGGCGATGCCGGCACCATCGCCGGCGGACAGAAGCCAGGCGAGGCTGGTGCGGCCGAACGCGTCCGTCTCGGGCCGGAAGGCGAGCTGGCGTTCGTCCCAGACATGCCGGCATCCGGCCGCTACGGTCGGGTTGAGGTTCGGGATGATGCCCTGGTGCAGAAAGACGCGTCCCGTCTCGATCTCATGGAAGCCTTGCGGGTCGCGCCAGCGCACGGCGGCGAGATGCCTATCGCCCACGAGTTCGACGCTTTCCACACGCCGGTAAACGGCGACCGGCGAGGCGGCGATGCGGGCGAGCATGCCGATCCCCTTGGCGAGCATACCCGGCGCGGCAAGTGCGGCCGGCAGATGCTGCAGCGCGGTCATTCGGTTTTGCGGCGGCGTGGTATCGAGGATCGCCCGGATGCGGACACCGGCTTTCAGATATTGGCACGCCACGAGCGCCAGGAGCGGTCCGCAGCCGATGAAAACGGCATTGTCGGCAATCATTCCCTCGCTCTTCAGGAGGATCTGAGCCGCTCCCGCCGTCATCACACCGGGAAGCGTCCAGCCTTTGATGGGGAACGGACGCTCCATTGCCCCACCGGCCACGAGAATGCGTACGGCCGCGATCTCACCCCCGCCAGCAGGCGCTCTCCAGGAGAGACCGTCCGGCGCGATCCGCCAGACCATGGCGCGCGGATAGTAGCTCGCTCCGCTTTCCCGAAACGCCTCGGCAAGCGGCCGGCCGGCGAGATAGTCCGCGCCAAGAATTGCGCTACGCCCCGCCTCCGCTGTCTCCACATCACGGTAGATCTGGCCGCCCGGCGCCGGCTGCTCGTCGAAGACGGCGACCTTGAGCCCATGCCGGCGCGTCGCAATGGCTGCAGCCATGCCGGCCGGACCTGCGCCGACGATCGCGAGATCGACACGGTTTGCGTCACTCAAAGCTCGCCCTCCGCCTCGGTGATGGCCGCAGCTCCTTCCTGGATCTCAACCGTCATGCCGGCGCGGACCCTCTCCAAACAGGTCTGCCGGTTCGGAACGGCATCGATGATCGCAAGGCAGTCAAAGCACACGCCCATCATGCAATAGGGTTCGCGCGGCGCACCGCCCGCAGGCGTCGTGCGAAACGGCGAGAAGCCTGCCTCAAGAAGGGCTGCGGCAAGGTTCGCCCCCTCCTTCATCTCCACCGGGCGCCCGTCGACATTGACCGTGACGCGCCCGCCGGCGCCTGCATCAAGCCGCCTGAACATGAAAACGCTCCGGCGAGAAGGGCCGATAGGCTGGGCCCGAAAAGCCTTCGGCCATGAGGGTCTCCACCAGCGGACCGGCATGAAAGGAGGAGAGCGTCACGCCGCTGTGGACGCTGACAAGGAAGGCACGACGATCCTCCGTCTGCTGATAGATCGGCGCACCGTCCGGGCTCATGATCCTGAGCGCACCCCAGGCGCGCACCACCTGAACGTGGCGCAGGAGCGGAAAGGCCGCGACGGCGCGTATAGCGGTCTCGCGCAACACCGGAAGCGTCGTCCCCTCGTCGAAGCCGACCTCCTCAGAGGATTCACCAAAGACGCAGCCGCCCTCCACGGTCTGGCGGACGAAATTGGTACCGCAGTCGAGGAAGGGACGGACCTTTTCCGTCACAAGAATTTGGCCGCGGACCGGACGCACCGGTGCGTCGAGACCGAGAAGCGGCGCAAGCCGGGCATTGCCGAGCCCGGCAGCGAGCACCACCCGCTCCGCCCGCACGGGCCCCTTCTCCGTCGCGATCTCGACACCACCTCCGGAAACGGTGATACTTTCCGCCCTCTGGCAAGGAAGGTATTTGCCACCGAGAAGGACCGTTCCCTGGATCAGGGCGCGCAGGAGCCGCAAGGGGTTCGCCGTGCCATCGTCGGGCGAGAAGATGGCACCAGCAAGCGCTTGACCTGCGGCCGGCAGCCGGCGCCTCAGCTCGTCAGCCTCCAGCACCTCAAAGCGGCTCTTCACCGTCGCGGCGTCGTTGAGGCGCGCCATCATGGCGCCGCGCTTTTCAAGTTCCTCCGGCGAAAAGCAGAGAAAGAAGGCGCCGGGCCGGCGGAAATGCACGTCGACGCCCGTCACCTCCCGAAGCTCGTCGGCGAAGCCCGCCCAGTCATTGGCAGCGCGCCGGCTGAGATCGGCATAGGGAGGAAGGGCCGCCCCCTTCCCTTGCACCCAGACATTGCCGAGATTGCCGCGGGCCGCCCGGTGCGCGACATCGCCCTCGTCGAGGAGGAGCGGCTTTGCGCCGGCGCGGGCGAGCCCATAGGCGATGGCGGCGCCAACGATGCCGCCGCCAATCACCGCCCATTGCGTAGAACGCGCTTCGCTCACGGCTCAGTCTTGCACGTAGCGTCGCGGCCGTAGCCCGGCATGGAAAAGGTTCACCATCGACACCGTGTCGTAGACCGGAATGCCGAGACGCTCGGCAATGTCGGCGGTGAACGGTGCGAGGTTGGTGCATTCGAGCACCAGGGCACCGACATCGGGATGGTCGGCGAGGAACTTCTCCGCCGTTGCGACCACCTCGCCCCTCAAAGTCTCGAAGGTAACGGAGTTGTCGCCCTCGCGAATCCAGCGCACGAAGTTTGAGTTCTGCGGCATGCCACCGACGGGCGTCGCTGGGTCGACGTCGACGGCCTCGAGGTACGGACCGTTCAGCACTTCGCCATTGTAGGTGAGGATGCCGACCTTCTTGCCGGTCGGCAGCATGCGCTCGACCATCGGCACCTGCAGGAGACTGCTCGTCGCCACCGGCACGCTGCAATAATCGGCGAGCTCGCGCTGGTAGATCGACAGGAAGCCGCAGGTCGTGGTGATGCCGTCGACGCCGGCCTCGATGAGCTCATCCGCCGCCTTCTTGAAGGGTTCGAGCAGGCTCGAATTGTGCAGGTCCGTCATCATCGACGGCACGGCCCCGGTCACCACCTTGTACTGCACCGGGAAATTCCAGGTGCCGGCGTGGCCGATATCGCCCATGTAGCGGCGGAAATAGGAATGCACCATCAAGATGCCGACGGAGACGCCGTAATAGGTTTTCTTTCTGTCCATTGAATTCACCTAAGCTTCGTTCGTGAGTTCGGAGGCAGGCTCGCGCTCGGCCATGGCGGCGAAATAGCGCCGCCCTCCAAAAATGACGGTGGCGACGAGGGCAAAGCCGAAGAGGCTGCGATAGAGCTCCGGCACCTCATGCAAGAGCGCGCAGCCGATGCCGGCCACGATAAGGAGCCCGCGCAGCCAGAACGGCAGGCGGCCGTCGGTGTAGCCGACATAGCCGAGGCTAATCAGCACGATACCGCTGGCGATCGCCGCCGTAGCGGTGACGATTTCGTAGAGAGATCCATCAAGCGTGATCGCCGGCTCGTAAATAAAGGCGATGCCGACGATGAAACCGCCGACGGCCATGCGGAAGGCATGGAACCCGGTCATGATCGGATTGGCTCGCGCGATCGCCGCAGCCGCATAGGAGGCGGCCGCGACCGGTGGTGTCGCATCGGCAAGAACCGCGAAATACAGCACGAAGAGATGGATCGACAGGAGCGGCGCCACGCCATGCTCGGCAATGATCGGCGCTCCAATGGCGGCGGTGATGATGTAGGCGGGTGTGGTCGGTACACCCATTCCGAGGAACAGGCAGCTTATCGCCACCAGCACGACGAGGAGGAACAGGGAATCCCCCGCCAAGTCCTTGATGATGCCGGTGAAGGCGAGCAGGAGCCCGGTATTGGTGAGGGCTGCGGTGATGATGCCGGCAGCCGTAACGGCGACAGCGATGACGCAGATCGTGCGCCCGGCATTGACGAGCGCCGTCCAGATCTTCATCGGCCCCATACGCGTATGCGTGCGCAGCCAGGCGCTGAGGACGACGGCGACCGTTGCCCAGAAGGCGGAGAAATACGGCGAGAAGTGCATCGTCATCAGCGTCAGAAGCACGACGATCGGGATGATGAAGTGCACGTCGAAAAGGACGTCCCGGAAGGTGGCGATCTCGTGCTTCGGCAGCGAGGCGATACCGAGCCGCTTCGACTGGAAGTGCACGGCGACGAAGATGCCGAGATAATAAAGAACCGCGCCGATGAAGGCGGCGGAGATGATGTCGACATACGGCACCGAAATCATCTCGGCCATGACGAAGGCGGCGGCGCCCATGATCGGCGGCATGATGAGACCGCCGACGCTTGCCGCCGCTTCGATGCCGCCGGCCATCGCCGGCGGGAAGCCCATGCGCTTCATCTCCGGGATGGTGACGGAGCCGGTGACGACGACATTGGCGACGGAGGAACCGCTCGTCATGCCGAAGAGGCCGGATTCCACCACCACGACTTTCGCCGGCCCGCCCTTGTAGCGCCCGGCGAGGAAGGTCCCGAGATGCATGAAGAGCCGGCCCATGCCGCTTGTCTGCAGGAAGGCACCGAAGACGAGGAAGGCTGCGACGATGGTCGCAGAAATGCCGGTAAGCTGACCGTAAAGGCCACTGCCGTTCATCAAATAGAGGATGTCGATGATCTGGTTGTACGGCAGGTCGCGGTAGTACCAAACACCGGGCAGCAGATCGCAGATGAACATATAGAGGATGACGAGGCCGGTCAGGATCGACAGCGCGATGGAAAGAGCGCGCCGCACCGCCTCCAGGATCAGGACGACGAGAATTGTGCCAAGCACCGTCTCCAGAAGCGTCGGGGGATCGATGAACGCGCTGCGGTCGTAGACCCGGCCCGGGTCGAGATAGATATAAAGGCTCGGCAGAAAGGCAGCGACGGCGAAAATGCCGTCAAACAGGCTCGGGCGATGGCGCGGTGAGCTCTTGAAGGCCGGGTAGAGCAGGAAGATGGGCGGCACCGCAAACATGAGGTGCAGGCTCGCGAGCTTCAGCGGCTCGGGAAAGCCGAAGCCGGTGAAATAGAAGTGCAGGGCCGCCATCGCGGCCAGCCAGACGGCGACAGCGATGCCGATCGGTCCGTTGAGGTCACGCATGCTTCACCACTCCCCTGCGCAGCAGGAGCGCCCGAGGGCGCGGGCGCTCCCGGGTGGTCATTTCATGAAGCCGAGTTCCTTGTACGCCTTCTCGGCGCCCGGATGCAGCGGCACCGGCTGGTTCTTCCAGGCCACGCTCGGATCGTAACGGCCAAGCACCTTGTAGATGTTGCCGAAGCGGTCACGGTTCTCGATCAAGGTCTTGGTGATCGTGTAGGCGGTGTCCTCCGAGACTTCCGAAGACATCAGGATGAGCGCTTCCATGGTGGTGACGGGGACGTCGCCTTCGCCCGCCTGAAGCTTCTCGTAAGACCCGGCCCGAATGACGCCCTTGCCGTAACCATAGGTGTCGGAGAGATAGGCCATCAGATCGTCGCCGAAGGGCACGAGCCGCGCCTCGCGGCGGCCGGTCTCGGTCTCCAGCGCAATGCCGGTCGGCGCGCTGCCTGCACCCCACAACACGTCGATCTGTCCGTCCTGGAAGGCGGAGATGAGCTGCGTGTAGGTGCCGTTGATGAGCGTTCCACCCGCCTCGGAGATCTTTTCAGAGGAATTGTCGTAGAAAGCGAGCGCCCGTTGAAGCGTCAGCTCCTCGGACGTCGCGCGCGGCGAGGTGCCGATGCGAATCTTCGGATCGGCGAGGATCTCGGCCAGCGGGCGCTGATCGTCGGAGGCGACGATCACGTGGAACTCCGCCGGCGCCCAGGTGCCGCCGAGCGAGCGCAGCGTCTCATGCTTGCGGTCATACGGATCCTCGCCCTTCATCGCCGCTGCGGCCAGAAAGTCGATGCCCATGCCCATCTGGCTGATGCCGCTTTCGATACGTGTGGGGTTGTCGCGGCCGCCGCCCGGCACGACGCGGATTTTGATGTCCGAGTTCTCCTCCATGACGATGTTGGCAAGGCCGGTCACGATCGTGAACCAGCTGCCGCCCGGCGAGCCGGCGGCCCATTCAAGGTTCTCCGCGGCCCGGCTCGGCGCCGCCGAGAGGAGCACTCCCGCACCGAGAACTACGGCGGCTGCGAGCCGCGCTCCGAACGCTGCAATTCCTGTCTTCATCACGTTCCCCTTTGCTTATGGCAGGCAGACGGCTCGGAGCGGAAAGCTCCGGGCAGCTACCCGCGGGTGAAGGCATCGAGCCGGTCGAGGCCGGATTTGAGATCCGCCTTCAGATCGTCCGCGTCCTCGAGGCCTGCGTAGAGACGCACGAGACTGCCCTCGGCCTCCCAGCGCGTCGCCGTGCGGGCATGTCCCGGATCGGTGAGGAGGACGAGGCTCTCAAAGCCGCCCCAGGAGAAGCCCTGGGAAAAGAGCTGCAGCGCTTCCACGAAGGCGATGGCGCCGGCCTTCGTGGTGGCGAGCTCGACGGCGAAGAGGCCCGAGGCCCCGGAAAAGTCCCGGAGCCACAGAGCATGATCGGGATGAGAGGCAAGGGCCGGATGCAGGACGCGCCGCACCTGCGGCTGGCATTCCAGCCATTCGGCAAGAGCGAGCCCCGTGCGGTAATGCCGTTCCAGCCGCACGGCGAGCGTGCGCAGACCGCGCGCGGCGAGATAGACGTCGTCGGGCGAGATGCGGTAGCCGAGCCAGTTCGCCGCCTGTCGCAGCAGCCGGTGATGGTCCTCACGCGCCGCAGTCACCGTGCCGATCATGGCGTCGGAATGGCCCACGACGTATTTTGTCGCCGCCTCCACCACCAGATCGACGCCGAGCGCGAGCGGCTTCAGGAAGAGCGACGAGGCCCAGGTATTGTCGCACATGGTGAGCGCGCCGTGGGCCCGCGCCACGGACGTGATCGCCGGCAGATCCTGGATTTCGAACGTTAGAGATCCTGGCGATTCCAGATAGACGAGGCGGGTGTTCGGCCGCATCGCCTCTGCGATCGCCGCCCCGGCCCGCGGATCGAAATAGCTCACCTCGACGCCACTGCGGGCGATGAAGGCCGAAAGAGAGGTGCGTGCCGGCTCGTAGACGCTGTCGGTCACCAGCACATGGTCGCCGGGCTTTAGAAAGGCGACGAGCGGCAGCACGCAGGCGGCGAGACCGGACGGGACGGCGACGGTGCCGTAACCACCCGACAGGACTGCGATCGCCTCTTCGAAGGCAAAGACATCGGGCGTGCCGAAACGGCCGTAGAATAAGGTGCCTTTGTCGAAGCGGGCGCTCTTGGCGGCTTCGAGATCTTCCACTGTGTCAAAGACGATGGTCGAGGCGCGGTGCAGCGGCATGTTGACCGGCCCAGGATGGGCGACCGGCCGACCGATCCGGCTCAGGAGCGTCTCCGGGCGGGGCTGAGAGCCTGACGAACCGCTATCGGGCATCTTGTCCTTTCCGCTTCAAGTAGAACAGACGAGGGCAGCGTGGCGTATTGCATGCCATCCGTCAATATTGTATGCCAACATTCTTCTATCAGAGCATTCCGCTCCCCCGGTTTGAAGCAACAAGAATCCGCTATGCGGCGCGCTGGAAGAAAGCCGTTCGGCCTTTGGCCCGCCGAGAGAAACCGCCTTCCGGGCGCCGGGGACGAGAGAAGGACGAGGAGCGCCAGGCCAAGATGGATGAGACCAATACCGACCTCCGATTCCTTTCGGGCAGAAGTGGCGAGACTGGCGCCCATGGCGTGGCGCCGAGACCCCTGCCCCAGCAGGTCGCAGCGTATGTTCGTGATCTAATAATCCACGATCACCTGAAGCCCGGCGAGCGCATCCGCGAGCGCCGCATCGCCGAGGAGCTCAACGTCTCCCGCACGCCGCTGCGCGATGCGCTCAAGATCCTGGCGATGGAGCGGCTCGTTGACCTGACACCCAACAAAGGGGCGGTCGTCGTCCAGTCCACGGATGCCGAAATCGCGGAAATGCTGACGGTCTATTCCGAGCTCGAAGCGCTCGGCGGACGCATCGCCTGTGGTGCCGCAACGGAGGCCGACATCCTGCGCGTCGCCCATTACGACAAGGTGATGGCACGTGCCTTCGCCGAGGAGGACAGGGCCGCGTATTTCGCCGCCAATCAGGGCTTCCACCTTGCCATCGTCGCCGCCTCCCACAATTCCACGCTGATGGAGATGCACAGCCATCTCAACATCCGTCTCTACCGCATCCGCTATCTGGCCGTGATGAGTACGCAGGAATGGACGGCCGCCGCCGGGGAGCACAGCGAGCTTCTCAACGCCTTGAAGGCCCGCGACGCCGACCGCCTCACCTATCTGCAGCGCGAACATCTGGGCTTCGCGTGGCGCCTTCTCGGTGCATGGAACCCGCCCATGACCCTCCGCGGCCTGACGGACCTGCCGCGGCCGGGCAAAGCCTGAGCCCATCCCGAAGATCACAGCAAAAAGAGGATTTTCATGTCGAAAGCGATCATCCAGACCGACAAGGGCGGACCAGAGGTGCTGGAATGGCGCGAGCGCGAGGATCCGACGCCAGCCGAAAACGAGGTGTCGCTTCGCCATACCGCCATCGGAGTCAATTTCATCGACATCTATGTGCGCGAGGGCGCTTATCCGATGATGACGCTGCCGGGCACGCCCGGCATGGAGGCGGCCGGCGTCGTTGAAAGCCTTGGGCCCGGCGTCGAAGGGCTGAAGGTCGGTGACCGCGTCGCCTATGTTACGACCGCCCCCGGCTCCTACAGCGAACGTCGGGTCATGCCGGCCGACCGCCTCGTCCCGCTTCCCGACGACATCAGCGACGATACGGCCGCCGCCCTTATGCTGAAGGGCATGACGGTGGAGCGCCTCCTCCACAAGACGGCAGTGGCGACGGCGAACGATACGATCCTCATCCATGCGGCAGCCGGCGGCGTCGGCCTCCTTCTCACCGCCTGGGCGAAAGCCATCGGCGCCACCGTCATCGGCACGGTCGGCTCCGAGGCCAAGGCGCAGCTCGCGGCCGACGCAGGCGCCGATCATGTCGTCGTCAGCACCAAAGAGGACGTCGCGGAGCGCGTTGCCGAGATCACTGGCGGCAAGGGCTGCCGCCTTATCTATGACGGCGTCGGCAAGGACACGTTTGAGACGTCGCTGAAAGCCGTGGCGAAGTTCGGCCATTTGATCAGCTTCGGCAACGCGTCAGGCGCCGTGCCGCCGGTCAACATCGCCGTTCTTGCGCCGAAATGCATCGCGCTGTCGCGCCCGCAGGTGTTTCCTTACATCGCCGACCGCGCCGACCTTCTGGAGACGGCGGAAAACCTCTTCGCCGCCATCCGCAAGGGCATCGTGCGCAGCGACATCAACCAGACGTTCCCGCTCGCCGAGGCTGCCGAGGCGCATAGAGCCCTTGCCGCCCGCCGCACCACGGGCCAGATCGTCCTTCATCCTTGAGGCTAATCCGGGCCGGTCGCGAAGGGTTGCGGCCGGCCCGACCCTCCCAGCCAAGCACCGTCGATGAGGATTCCGCCGCATGCTGCCTGAGCCCGAGAAGCCGACCGTCGCCACCCATTGGGGCACCTACCGCGCTCGCTGGGAGGGGGGTGAGCTCACGGCGCTCGATCCGGTGGCAGAGGATCCAGATCCCTCCCCCATCGCCGGCTCGATGATCGATGCGCTCAACAATCCGAGCCGTATTCTGCGCCCCGCGGTGCGCCGATCCTTCCTCGAGACAGGCCATAGAGCCGGCGGCGAAGGACGCGGCGCAGAACCTTTCGTCGAAGTCACCTGGGAAGAAGCTCTCGACCTCGCGGCGGCCGAACTCGACCGCGTGCGCAAATCTCACGGCAACGGCGCCATCTACGGCGGCTCCTACGGCTGGGCGAGCGCCGGGCGCTTCCACCATGCGCAGAGCCAGATCCATCGCTTCCTCAACACGATCGGCGGCTACACCCGCTCCGTCCAGAACTACTCCTACGCCGCCGCCGACGCGATCGTGCCGCATGTGCTTGGCGACAAGCGTGGTCTCGTCTCGCGCCACACGAGCTGGGACGTGATCGCCAAAGCGAGCGGTCTCATCGTGATGTTCGGCGGTGCGCCGCGCAAGAACGCCCAAGTCTCCTCCGGCGGCATCGCCCGCCATATCGTCGGCGAGGCGATCGCGACGGCGCAAAAAAACGGTGCGGAGATCGTCTCCGTCAGCCCGATCCGCGACGACACGGTCGGCGATCCCGATCCGGAATGGCTGCCGGTCCGACCGACAAGCGATGTCGCCTTGATGCTCGGGCTCGCCCATACACTCGCCATCGAGGGGCTTGCGGACCGCGCCTTTCTGGAGCGCTACACCACCGGCTACGACCGGTTCGAAGCCTATCTCTTCGGACGACATGACGGCACGCCCAAGGACGCCGATTGGGCGGCGTCGCGGACCGACATTCCGGCCGAGACGATCCGCGCCTTAGCCCGGCGCATGGCCGGCACGCGCACCTTCATCATGATGGCGTGGTCGCTGCAGCGCGCCGATCACGGCGAGCAGCCCTATTTCATGGCCATCACACTTGCCGCCATGCTCGGCCAGATCGGTCTGCCGGGCGGGGGCTTCGGCTTCGGCTACGCATCCGTCAACGGCATCGGCAACGATGTGCCGGAGATGTCCTGGCCGTCGCTACCGCAGGGCAACAACGCTATCACAGACTTCATCCCAGTTGCCCGCATCGCCGACATGCTTCTCGGCCCTGGGGAAACCTACGACTTCAACGGCGAACGCCGCCGCTATCCCGATATTCGTCTCGTCTACTGGGCCGGGGGCAACCCCTTCCACCACCATCAAGATCTGAACCGGTTGCGGCATGCCTGGCAGCGACCGGAAACGATCATCGTGCATGAATCCTGGTGGAACCCGCTCGCCCGCCATGCCGACATCGTCTTTCCCGCAACGACCGCGCTTGAGCGCAACGACATCGCAGCCGCAAGCCGCGACCGGTTCATTTCCGCCTCGCATCGCATCGCCGAACCGGCGGGCGAGACGCGCGACGACTTCGCCATCTTCACCGGTCTTGCCGCTCGCCTCAAGGTGGAAGAAGCGTTCACGGACGGTCGCAACGAGGAAGGATGGCTGCGCCATCTCTACGGGATCGCCCGCCAGCGCGGCAGCGAAACTGGGCTCGATTTGCCGGATTTCGACACGTTCTGGCGCACCGGGCTCTGCCTCTTTCCTGCGCCAGCAAAGGATCGCAACCTTCTCGACGACTTCCGAGACGATCCGGAGACGAACCCGCTGCCGACACCTTCCGGCCGCATCGAGCTCTTTTCCGAGACGCTCGACGGCTTCGGCTACGACGACTGCCCGGGACACGCCGCCTGGCTCGAACCGCGCGAATGGCTCGAGAGCCCCGCGGCGATCCGCTTCCCGCTCCATCTCCTCTCCAACCAACCGAAGACACGGCTCCACAGCCAGTATGATTCCGGCAGCCATTCGCGCGCCCACAAACTGCACGGCCGCGAGCCGATCCGCATGCATCCGGACGATGCCGCCGCACGCGGCATTGGCGACGGCGACATCGTGCGCGTCTTCAACACCCGAGGTGCCTGTCTCGCTGCCGTCCGGCTTTCCGATGCGCTGCGGCCGGGCGTGGTGCAGCTCTCCACCGGCGCCTGGTACGATCCGCTCGACCCGGCCGCACCCGACAGCCTCGACAAGCACGGCAATCCCAACGTTCTCACCCGCGATGAGGGCACATCGCGCCTCGGCCAGGGGCCGAGCGCCCAATCCTGCCTCGTGGAGGTGGAGCGCTTCGAGGGAGAGGTGCCGGAGATCACCGCCTTCGACCCACCGGCCTTTGCGGCACGCCCGACTGCGAAAACGGTGGAGCGCGAGGGATGACACGCCGTCCCGCCTCTCCGACGGTCTGACCCATGCGCATCGTCTTTCACAGTCAGACGGCAGATCCTGTCGCCTGGGGCAAGGCGCTCGCGGCTGAGCTGCCGGGAGCGGAGCTCAGGGTCTGGCCCAATGTCGGCGATCCGAATGAGATCGACGCCCTTCTCGTCTTCCAGATCCCGCCACGGGCTTTCGAGCTCTTCCCCAATCTCAGCTGCATCCATCTCTTGAGCGCCGGTGCCGACCAGATCGCCTCCAATCCGGACATTCCCGACCATCTGCCGGTGGTGCGGCTCATCGAGCCCGGCCAAAAGGCCGGCATGATCGAATACGTCCTGCACGCGGTTCTCCACTACCACCGCGGTTTTGATGTCTTCGCCCGGTGGCAGAGCGCCCGATACTGGGAGGAGGTCCCCCGTACACCCGCGGCCGAGCGCCGGGTGGGCGTGCTCGGTCTCGGGGGTCTCGGAGGTGCCGTCGCCGAGGCGCTCGCCGCTTCAGGCTTCGACGTCGCCGGCTGGTCGCGCAGCGAGAAATCCTTCAAGGGCGTGACGAGTTTCCACGGCCCGGACGGGCTCGACGCCTTTCTTGGCCGAAACGAAATCCTCGTCGCGATCCTGCCGCTCACACCGGAGACCCTGGATCTCTACGATGCGGCTTTCTTCGCGCGCATGCCGGCGGCAAGCTACTTCATCAATGTCGGACGCGGGGCACAGCTCGTCGAGGCCGATCTGATTGCGGCCCTCGACAGCGGCCATCTCGCGGGGGCCACGCTCGACGTGTTGCGCAACGAACCGCCGGATGCCGACAATCCAATCTTCAACGCGAAGAACCTCATCCTGACGCCGCATGTCGCCACCTGTGCAGATCCCATCACCGGTGCCCGCGTCGTTGCAGAGAATCTCCGCCGCGTCCGCGACGGGCTGCCGCCAGACGGTCTGGTCAGCCGCGCCTGAAACCCGCCACAGCCGTATCGCACACAGCCGCGCGCCGCGAAGACCGGCCAAAGCGGCAGAAATAAAGCGCGTTCAAGCGTCGTCGGGCTGTCACCGAGCAATCGTCCGGTTGTCATCCGGCTTGGTTAAGGAATGCGACCGCAGGAATTCCGCATGGAGACGGTCGTGTTTCGAAACATCCTTTTGACTTCCGCAGCGCTTGCGCTCGGATCCACCGCTGCATTTGCCCAGGACATCGTCCAGAGCAACAGCAGCTGGTACACCGATGCGGAGGCGGCTCTCAATCAGCGCCTCGAACATCAGCCGAACACCAACCGCGCCAAGAACGTCATTCTGTTCATCGCTGATGGCATGGGTGTCGGCACGAACTATGCCATTCGGCTTTATGCCGGCCAGCAGAACGGGGAATACGGCTCTGAGCACGTGCTTCCCTACGAGGCCTATCAGGACTTTCCGAACGTGGCGCTCGTGAAGACCTACAACATCAACGCCCAGACGCCCGATTCCGCGCCGACGGCCGGCTCAATGAACACCGGCGTGAAGCAGGTCTTCAACACCATCAATCTGAGCGAAAACGCCGTTCATGACGAATGCGCCTCGGAAGAAGGCAATAAGCTGACGCTCTTCTCCGAACTGATGAGCGAGATGGGCAAGTCGGTCGGCGTCGTCACGACGGCGCGCATCACCCATGCGACGCCCGCTGCGGCCTATGCCAAGACGGCAAACCGCAACTGGGAAGGCGAAGCGCCGGAAGGCTGCACCGACATAGCGACGCAGCTTGTCGACCAGATGAAGGCGGGCGTCGTCGACATCGCCATGGGCGGAGGCCGTCGCTATTTCCTGCCTGAAACCGTGACCGACGAAGAAGGCAAGAAGGGCAAACGCAAGGACGGACACAATCTCGTCGACGAAGCCAAGGACGCCGGCATCCAGTACGCCTGGAATACGGAGACCGCAAAGGCGCTCAACCTCGACGGCGACACGCCTGTGCTTGCCCTCTTCGAGGACAGCCACATGAAGTACGAGCACGACCGCACGGAAGCCGACGAGCCGTCTCTGACCGAGATGACCAAGACGGCCATCGATTATCTCTCCAAGAATGACGATGGCTATTATCTCGAAATCGAGTCTGGTCGCGTCGATCACGCCAATCACGACGGCAACGCCTTCCGCACCGTGACCGACGGCGTGGAATTCGCCAATGCGGTCGCCGCCGCAGCTGCGATGACCAACCCGGAAGATACGCTCATCATCGTCACGGCCGACCATGAGCATTCGATCGCACTCAACGGCTATTGCGGACGCGGCTCGCCGATCCTCGGGCTCTGCTACGATATCGGCAAGGGCCAGGTGAAACATGCCGACGAGCCGGTTCTCGGCGACGACGGCAAACCCTTCACCGTCATCGGCTTCCTGAACGGCCCTGGCGCCGTCCTGAAAGAGCAGGAAGACAAGAGCTATTCCGGTTCCCGCCCCGACCTCACCGAGGAAGAGGCGGAAGATTCCGAATATGTGCAGCAGGCTCTGATCCCGATGTCGTCGGAAAGCCATTCCGGCGAGGACGTGGCGGTGTGGGCGCGCGGTCCCTTCGCGCATCTCTTCGATGGCGTCATCGAGCAGAACTACATCTTCCACGTGATGAACCACGCGGCGAACGCCGAATAGGCGGCAATCACGGATGCCCGAGAACGGCATCTCGCTCCCAGGGAGGCTCCGGCAACCGCCGGGGCCTCTTGCGTGACTGACACACATTGCGGCAAGGGCGCGCCATACCCGAAAACGGTGTCGCACCCGCGCCAGCTTTTCTCAGCTGTCACAAAGCCCGGCTACGGTGGCGCCATGCCAAACGAACCCCTCATCAACCGGCGAACTCTGCTTGCCGCTGTCGCTGCGGCGGTGGCCGTCGGCCCTTCCCGCGCCCGCGCAGAGACGTTGCGTATGCGCGATCTCTACAACAAGGACCTCTCCTTCTCCGATCTCGCGCAGAGGATGGAGAGGGAGCGCATCGAAGTGCGGGGCTATATGGCGCCCCCGCTCAAGGCGGAATCGCGCTTCTTCGTGCTCACCAAGCGGCCGATGGCCGTCTGCCCCTTTTGCGAGACGGAAGCCGAATGGCCGGACGATATCCTTGCCGTCTACACCAAACGCGTCATCGACGTCGTGCCCTACAACGTTCCGATCATCGTGGAAGGCACGCTCGAGCTCGGCACCTATGAGGACCCCGAGACGGGCTTCGTCAGCCGCGTGCGCACGGTCGAATCCCATTACGCCCGCGATTGACCACGATGACGCTCTCCCTCTCCGTTTCCGGTCTCAAGGTCGAGGGTGAGGGCGGCCGCCGCATCCTGGAGGCGGACGCGCTCGACGTCGCCGCAGGCACGGCGATCGCCATCCGCGGGCCATCAGGCGCCGGCAAATCCACGCTTCTCTTCGCCCTTGCAGGACTGGTGCCGATCGCCAAAGGCTCCGTGCGCTGGGGCGAGACGGAGATCTCCGCTTTGAAAGAGGACGGACGCGCCGCCTTCCGCCGCGCCCATATCGGCATGATCTTTCAGGATTTCCTTCTCTTCGAAGAGTTGAGCGCACAGGCGAATGCGAGCCTTGCCGGCGCCTATGTCCGCAAGCGGCGCCAAAATATCGGCGAAGGCGCGCGGGCAGCGCTCGAAAGGCTCGGCCTCAGCGGAGACGATGCGCGCACGGTTGCAACCTTCTCCGGCGGCGAACGTCAACGCGTTGCCGTGGCGCGTGCACTCGCCGCCGAACCCTCCATCATTCTCGCCGACGAACCGACGGCGAGCCTCGACCGGGCAGCGGCCGACGCGCTCGTCGACGACCTCATCCAGATGACGCGCGAGAGCGGACGCACCCTCATCGTCGCGAGCCATGACCTCAAAGTGCATCAGTCCGTCGACCGCCTCATCGACGTGGCCGATGGGTGCCTCGTAGGCGAGGCCCTCCGCGATGCTTGATGCCGCAACCGATTGGTGGAGCGAGCTTGCGCCCGGCATCCAGGACGCGCTCTTTTTCCTTCTCTTGCTTTCGCCTGCGATCCTCACCGGACTTGTCGTCGTCACAGGCTACAGGCCCTTCGCGCTGGTGCGCGCAATGCTGTGGCGCTTCCGCTGGACGAGCCTTCTCTTCGTTGTCCTGATCGGCGTTTCCGTCGGCATTGGCGTCGGCCTCATCGCCCAGGAGCGCGGCCTGCGGCAGGGAACGGCGCGCGCGGCGGACAAATTCGATCTCGTCGTCACGGCCCCCGGCAGCGAAGCGACGATGATGCTCGCCGCCGTCTATTTGCAGCCTTCCGACGTGCCGCTTCTCTCCGGCGAGGTCTACAACCGGATCGCCAACCACGACAATGTCAGCCTCGCTGCGCCGATCGCGTTCGGCGACAGCTTTGCGGGTGCGCCGGTCGTCGGGACGACGCCGGATTTCGTTTCGCATCTTTCCTCCGGCGCGCTCGCCGAAGGTCGGCTCTTTGCCGCGCACGAGGAGGCTGTCGTCGGCGCACGTGTCGATCTTGGTCTCGGCGACCATTTCACCCCGGCACATGGTGTCGGTCCGTCCGCCGAAGACCACGCCCATGAGGGCCATTCCTATGCCGTCGTCGGGCGGATGCCCCCGTCCGGCAGCCCGTGGGACAAAGCGATTCTGGTGCCGGTGGAAGCGGTCTGGGAGGTTCATAACCTTCCCCCCGGACATCGCCCCTCACTCGCCGAGCAGATCGGGCCGCCTTTCGACGCAGATTATTTCCCGGGCACGCCCGCCATTCTGGTGCGCGCCGATCAGCTCTGGGCGAATTATGCGCTGCGCTCCGAATTCACGACAGCCGAAACCATGGCCTTCTTTCCGGGTGCGGTCCTTGCCAGCCTGCACGCGCTCTTGGGTGATGTCCGCCAGATCCTCTCGGTGATGGCGATCGTGACGCAGGTCCTTGTCACGGCCGGCGTTCTCTCCGGGCTCATCATCTTGATGCGGCTGTTCGCACGTCGTCTCGCATTGTTGCGGGCGCTGGGCGCGCCGCGCCGCTTCGTCTTCGCCGTGGTGTGGTCCTATGCAGCTTTCCTGATCGGCGCGGGTGCTGTCCTCGGCGTCGCCATCGGCATCGCTGCCACCACCATCATCTCGCGGATCCTGACCGCCCAGACCGATATCCTGATCCGTGCGAGCCTCGGCTGGCCGGAATTCCATCTCGTCGCCGGTTTCGTCAGCCTGACGGTCCTGCTCGCTCTCGTCCCCGCCTTTATCACCCTCGCACGGCCGGTGGTGCACGACCTACGAGGGTGACATCTCATGAGGGAGTGCGGAAAATGCACAAGTTAAGTCTCGTGTCCCTTGCGGCAGCCTTTGCAGCCATCGGCCTCGCAGCTTCTCCCGCCACCGCACAAGAGAAGCACGGGCATGCGGAGGAAAGCGGGCACACAGAAAGCCATGACGACCACAGCCACCATGAGGCCGAGCTCCATGGCGTGCGTCTCGTCCATGCGTGGACACGCGCAACGAGCGGCACGAAAGCGCTCGTCTTCGTCGACATCCAAAACAAATCCGAGAAGAACGTCGTTCTCGAGGGCGGAGAGGCCGATATCGCCAAAACGGTTGAGCTGGTCGGCTTCCAGCTCAAGGACAGCCAACCGGACTATGTCGCGCTTCCCAAGATGCCGGTGACGGCCGGCGGCGAGGTCAAGCTCTCACCGAACGGCCTGGCACTGCGTCTCGACGGCCTCACGCAACATCTCCAGCAAGGCGACGAGTTCCAGATGGAATTCCGTTTCGACACAGGCCATGTCGACATGTTCGTGCAGGTCGAAGCGGAAGGCGCCATGCATCACAGCCATGTCGGGCATACGCACTGAAGGCTGCAAATTCGCGCCACGGATTACTGCTCCGCGGCGAGATACTGCACGATCTCTTCGCGAAACCCTGGATCGTCCCAAGCAGCCGAACCGCGGATCGTTCGTTCCAGCGCGCGATCATCGCCAAGAAAAACCGTCGCCGGATAGCCGAGCAGCCGAAAGGCCATGGCCGCATTGCCGTGGACGAGCTGCCAGCTCTGAAGGCTCTCAAGGCCAAGTCCGTTCACATAGAAATTTCTGACCCGTTCGAAGGGAAGATCATCGACGGAGACGACGAAGAGCCGGTCTCTCCGGTTCCGTTCCGCCAGGAAGGCCGCACACCTTGCAACGGCCGGCAGTTCATCGCGGCAGGGACCGCACCAGGTTGCCCAGAGATGCACGATGGCCGGCCCCTCCCCCAACAAATCCGGGAACGAGACGATGCGCCCGCGGCCGTCTGCGACAGCAAGACCCGTGAGATCTGGCACCCTTTCGGCCGACCGGGCAGTGCCGCCAAGGAGGACGGCACTCATGGCCAGAAACGTCCGGCGCGAGCACGCCGGCTTGCTCATTTCTCGGAAGCCGACAAAGCCGCGTCCTCGCCTTGGACGCCGCTCGGTTCAATGCGGCCGCGCCGCTGCAACCAGAGCGCCACCACCCAGACGAACGTCGCCCAGGCCGCCCCGATCGCCCACCCGGCAATGACGTCCGTCGGCCAGTGCACCCCGAGATAAACCCGTGAAAGGCCCACGAGGATCGTCAGGAGAACAGCGACGAAAAGCGCGTAGAGCTTGAGGCTCCTGCCCTTGCTGAAACGCATGACCAGCGCGCCGAGCGTCAAATAGACGGTCGCCGACATCGCAGCATGAGCACTCGGAAAGCTCGTCGTGAAGACCTCGGCCGAATGGGCGACCAGATCGGGGCGCGGGCGAGAAAAGCCGTATTTCAACGCGTTGACGACCACCGCGCCGCCGGCAAGCGAGGCGAAGACGAGAAACCCCGCATGGGGACGCTTTGTGAGGACGAGCCAGAAGATCACGGTCAAGGAGACGAAGACGAGACCGAAGGTCGAGCCGAAGCTCGTCACGTCGCGCATCGTCTCTTCGAACCACAACGGCCCCAGCGGATCGGCGTGATCGGCCGGATTGCGCATCGCCAGCATGACGAACATGTCGAAGGCGTGGGTCTCGCCTTCGACCACCTCGTCGGCGAGGGCGATGAAAGCCCAGACGGCACCGGCTCCGAGGCCGATCAGGAGGAGAAGCAGAAATTCCTGCCGGGCCCAGTGATGGCGCACGTGGTGAATGGTGCGCCGGGTCATGCTTAACAGCTGTTCGGGAAATGCCATGGGTCTTTCATAGGGGCCAAAAGATCGCGGGTCAGCGGCTCGATATGCGGCCTTTCAACGTTCGACCCGCCGTGAGGTTGCTGTTGATTTCCGCTTAGATTCCGTCGTTACCTGTCGCAAGCAGGCGAGGGCGTGGGGCCCGCGCTGCTCAAGTTCCCTCGTAAGGAGCGTATATGATCCTCAAAACCACCATCCGGGCGCTCGCACTGGGCGTCAGCATGGCCGCTATGGTAGTTGGCGCGGCTTCGGCCAAGACGCTTGTCTACTGCTCTGAAGGCTCACCCGCCGGCTTCGATCCCGGCCTCTACACCGCGGGCACCGATTTCGATGCCTCCTCCAAGTCGGTCTACAACCGCCTCGTCGAGTTCAAGAGCGGCACGACGGAAGTCGTTCCGGCTCTCGCCGAAAGCTGGGACGTGTCCGACGACGGCCTGGAATACACCTTCCATCTGCGCGAAGGCGTCAAGTTCCAGACCACGGACTTCTTCACGCCGACGCGCGAGTTCGATGCCGACGACGTAGTCTTCAGCTTCACCCGCATGCTCGATAAGGAAAGCCCGTGGTACAACTACGCTGGCGGTCAGTGGCAATATTTCGACGCCATGTCGATGCCCGACCTCCTGAAGAGCATCGAAAAGGTGGACGACCACACAGTCAAATTCGTGCTCACTCGGCCGGAGGCTCCGTTCATCGCCAATATGGCGATGGATTTCGCTTCGATCATGTCGAAGGAATACGCCGACCAGCTGCAGGCTGACGACAACATGCCGATGCTCAACCAGCAGCCGCTGGGCACCGGGCCGTTCCAGTTCGTCGCCTATCAGAAGGACGCGGTGATCCGCTACAAAGCCAATCCGGATTACTGGAAGGGCAAAGAGGCGATCGACGACCTCGTCTTCGCCATCACGCCCGACGCGGCGGTTCGCTACCAGAAGCTTCTCGCCAATGAGTGCCAGATCATGCCGTATCCGGCACCGGCCGACATCGAGGCGATGAAGTCGAACGACGACATCAACGTCATGGAGCAGAACGGGCTCAACGTCGCCTATCTCGCGTACAACACGCTGCAGGAGCCGTTCGACAAGCCGGAAGTGCGCAAAGCACTCAACATGGCGATCAACAAGAAGGCGATCATCGAAGCCGTCTTCCAGGGCTCCGGCTCAGTTGCGAAGAACCCGATCCCGCCGACGATGTGGGGCTACAACGACGACATCGAGGACGATCCTTACGATCCCGAAGCCGCCAAGAAGATGCTCGAAGACGCTGGCGTGACAGACCTCAAGATGAAGATCTGGGCGATGCCTGTGCAGCGGCCTTATATGCCGAACGCTCGCCGCGCCGCCGAACTCATCCAGTCGGACTATGCCGAAGTCGGCGTCGATGCGGAGATCATCTCCTTTGAATGGGGCGAGTATCTCAAGCGCGCTGCGGAGAAGGATCACGATGGTGCCATCATCCTCGGCTGGACCGGCGACAATGGTGACCCTGACAACTTCCTCGCAGTGCTTCTCGGCTGCGACGGTGTCGGCACATCGAACAACGTCGCGGAATATTGCGACGAGGATTTCGAGAGCCTGATCCAGGAGGCGAAGACGCTTTCAAGCCAGGAGGAGCGCGCCGACCTCTACAAAAAGGCGCAGGAAGTCTTCAAGAAAGACGCACCCTGGGCGACGCTCGCGCATTCGGTCGTTTACATGCCGATGCGCAACTCCGTCCAGAACTACAAGATGGACCCGCTCGGCTCGCATCGCTTTGATGGCGTTGACATCGCGGAATAATCAGTCCAACCGCTTTATCAAGGAGCCTCGCCGTCGTTCGGCGGGGCTTCAAATCATCGAGCCAACTCTCTGAGATATGCTGCGCTTCCTCTTCGTGCGCATCGGCCTGCTGGTGCCGACTTTCATCGGCATCACGATTGCCGCTTTCGGTTTTGTCCGCCTTTTGCCCGGCGACCCGGTCCTGCTTTTGGCCGGCGAGCATGGCGTGAGCCCGGAACGGCACGCAGAGCTCATGCATCAACTTGGCTTCGACCGGCCGATCTGGGTGCAGTATTTCGACTTTTTATGGTCGGTGCTGCAGGGAGATCTCGGCAGGTCGCTTGTCACTCACAGGCCTGTCCTGGCTGAATTTTCCACACTTTTTCCGGCAACGCTCGAGCTCTCCGTCTGCGCCATCATCATCGCCACCGTCATCGGCATTCCGATCGGCGTGATCGCTGCAATGAAGCGCGGGACTTGGGTCGACCAGACAGTGATGGGCGCCGCGCTCGTCGGCTATTCCATGCCGATCTTCTGGTGGGGCCTCCTGCTCATCATCTTCTTCTCCGGCGTGTTGCATTGGACGCCGGTGTCGGGGCGCATCTCGCTGCTCTACTATTTTCCCGCAAATACCGGTTTCATGCTGATCGACAGCCTGCTTTCGGGGCAAAAAGGCGCCTTCGTTTCGGCAGTTTCGCATCTCGTCTTGCCGGCGATCGTGCTTGCCACGATCCCACTTGCGGTGATCGCGCGCCAGACGCGCTCAGCCATGCTGGAAGTGCTCGGCGAAGATTATGTCCGCACTGCGCGCGCCAAGGGGCTTTCGCAAGCCCGGGTCGTGGGGCTGCACGCGCTGCGCAACGCACTGATCCCGGTGGTGACCACGATCGGCCTGCAGGTCGGCGTGATGATGGCCGGCGCAATTTTGACGGAAACTATCTTCTCCTGGCCGGGGGTCGGCAAATGGATGGTCGATTCCATTTTCCGGCGCGACTATCCGGCCGTGCAGGGCGGGCTTTTGATGATCGCGGTGATCATCATGTTCGTGAACCTCATCGTGGACCTGCTCTACGGGCTCATCAATCCCCGCATCCGGCATACGAGGTGACGCTATGAGCCGTATGGAAGCCGAAACGCAGGAGCTCGCAGCGGAATCGCCCCGCATGGCGATGTTGCGGGAATTCTGGGCCTATTTCAGCGAGAACCGCGGCGCCGTCATCGGCCTCGTCGTCTTCGTCGTGATCTGCCTCGTGGCGATTTTCGCCGATGTGATTGCGCCCCATTCGGCGAGCATGCAGTTTCGCGATTCGCTGCTCGTGCCGCCCGTCTGGCAAGAGGGTGGATCGTGGCAGTTCATCCTCGGAACGGACCCGGTCGGGCGCGACATTCTTTCGCGCCTCATCTATGGCAGCCGCTTTTCGTTGTTCGTCGGCTGCGTGGTGGTGGCTGGCGCGCTCGCAGTCGGCATCGTCGTCGGTCTGCTCGCCGGCTATTTCGGCGGCTGGTTCGACTCCCTCGTCATGCGGGTGATGGACATCATCCTCGCCTTTCCGAGCCTGCTTCTCGCCCTGGCGCTTGTGGCCATCCTCGGCCCGAGCCTGACGAACGCGATGATCGCCATCGCCATCGTGCAACAGCCGCATTACGTGCGCCTCACCCGCGCAGCGGTGATGTCGGAAAAGCAGCGCGACTACGTCACGGCGGCGCGTGTGGTGGGCGCAAGCCCGCTCAGGCTAATGGTCGTCACCATCCTGCCCAATTCGTTGTCGCCCCTTATCGTGCAGGCGGCTCTGTCGTTCTCCAACGCCATTCTCGATGCTGCAGCACTCGGCTTCCTCGGCATGGGCGCACAGCCGCCGACGCCCGAATGGGGTACGATGCTTGCCGAAGCGCGTGAGTTCATCCTGCGCGCCTGGTGGGTGGTGACCTTCCCGGGCCTTGCGATCCTCGTGACCGTGCTTGCGATCAACCTCGTCGGCGATGGGCTGCGCGACGCGCTCGACCCGAAGCTGAAGCGGAGCTGATGAGACGCCGTGAGCGATTGCGCCACTGACAAAACCGGGCGTTCCACGTCCCAACGCCAAGCTTGAACCACGATGCCCCTTCTTCACATCGAAAACCTCTCCGTCACGTTCCAGACCGCATCCGGTCCGTTCCGCGCCGTCGACAGCGTCGATTTCAGCGTGGACGCGGGCGAGCGGCTCGCGATCGTGGGGGAATCGGGCTCTGGCAAATCCGTCGCCATGCTCGCCGTCATGGGCCTTCTGCCTCCGACGGCGACCGTCACGGCGGATCACATGTCCTTCGACGGGCAGGATCTGCGCAGCCTGTCGAGGCGCGCCCGGCGCCGGGTGGTCGGCGGCGATATTGCCATGATCTTCCAAGAGCCGATGTCGAGCCTCAATCCGTGCTTCACGGTCGGCTTTCAGATCAACGAAGCGCTTTCGGCTCACACCGACCTCACCCGTTCGCAACGGCGCGAGCGGTCGGTCGAACTTCTGCGCTCCGTCGGCATCCCGGAGCCGGAACGCCGCCTGTCAGCCTTCCCGCACCAGCTGTCCGGCGGCATGAGCCAGCGTGTGATGATCGCCATGGCGACCGCCTGCCAGCCGCGGCTTCTGATCGCCGACGAGCCGACCACTGCTCTCGACGTGACCATTCAGGCGCAGATCCTCGACCTCCTCGTCGATCTGCAGAAAGAGCACGGCATGGCGCTCATCCTCATCACGCACGACATGGGCGTGGTGGCGGAGACGGCTCAGCGCGTCGTCGTGCAATATGCCGGTCAGCAGGTGGAGCGTCAGGAGGTCATCGGTCTCTTCGATGCGCCGCATCATCCTTATACCTCGGCGCTTCTCGACGCACTTCCCGACCGTGCGACGGGTGACCGGCTCCCCGCCATCCGGGGCGTCGTGCCGGGTCAAGGCGACCGGCCGAACGGCTGCCTGTTCAATCCGCGCTGCCCCCATGCCGACGACACATGCCGTACCGTCGTACCTCCGCGGCAGCCGCCGGCCCTCGGCGAGGCCTTGTGCCATTATCCTCTCAACCGTGCGGAGCAGGCGGCATGACGACGATCATCGAAGCGGCGAACCTGTCGCGCGTCTATGAAGTCCGGCGCGGCCTGTTTGCAGAGCCCGGCAAAGTGCGGGCGCTGACGGAAGCGAGCTTCTCGGTCACGGCCGGCACGACGCTCGCCGTGGTCGGCGAATCGGGCTGCGGCAAGTCGACGCTTGCGCGGCTCCTCACCATGATCGAGCCCCCCTCCGACGGTGAGCTCGTGATCGACGGGCACGATGTGGGCAAATCCGGGCATAGCGATCTCGCTGCCCTGCGCAAGACGGTACAGATCGTCTTTCAGAACCCCTACGGCTCGCTCAATCCGCGCCAGAAGATCGGCTCCATTCTGGAAGAGCCGCTTCTCATCAACACGGACATGCCGGGCAAGGAGCGGCGCGAAAAGGCGGCGGACATGCTGCAACGCGTCGGCCTGCGGCCAGAGCATTACAGCCGCTACCCGCACATGTTCTCCGGCGGGCAGCGGCAGCGCATCGCGATTGCCCGCGCGCTCATGCTCGACCCGAAGATCCTCGTCCTCGACGAGCCGGTCTCCGCGCTCGACGTTTCTATTCAGGCGCAGGTTCTCAATATCCTGGCCGATCTGCAGGAAGAGCTCGGCCTTACCTACATCTTCATCAGCCACGATCTCTCGGTCGTGCGCTTCGTCGCCGACGAGGTGATGGTGATGTATCTCGGCCGGCCGGTGGAGATCGCACCGGTGGAAACCGTCTTCGAGCAGCCGCTGCACCCTTATACGGTGGCGCTGTTGTCGGCGACGCCTGTCGCCGATCCGCGACGACCGCGTCAGAACATCAAGCTCGAAGGCGAACTCCCCTCCCCGTTCAACCCGCCATCCGGCTGCCCCTTCCATCCGCGCTGCCGCTACGCCCGGGAAAAATGCGCCGAGATCAGGCCGGAATTGACGCTGCACGGGCCGACGAAGGTCGCCTGCCACGGCATCGACGAAGGCTGGATCGACTATACAGCCGTCCCGCCGGGAGGCGGAAAAGTGCCGATGCCGGAACATGGTGGAACCGCGCCTTCAGAACGGGACGAGAGCGCCATCAAATCTCCGGAGACCGGCGGCCCGCTCTGAACCGGCCGAGCCTTTTTCAGGCTTCGGCAGCTTAAGAACTCGGTGGCTCTGGCCTCGGCAACGGGCCGAAGCGTTCCTCTTCCTCGTCTTCGGGGGCCGGCTCGACCTCGATCGTGCCCTGCAACACACCGTCGAGGTCACGCAGGAAGTCCTTGATGCGGCGCGCGTTCTTGCCAAGATCGTGGCGTCCGAAGCGTGAGGCGGAACGCATATCGACGATCGTGCCGTCGATGTCGCCATCGGTCGTGGGCGCGATACGGATCACCACATCATCGGGAAAAGCAAAGAGGATGGTGCGGGCCACCGCCTCAATCGTCGCGATGCCTTCGCCTTCGATCGGATCCAGGCTTTCTTCGACTTTCCACCCGCGATCCTTCACGACAGCCTGCGCGGCGGCAAACACCCGCTCCACCGAAAGCGGATAAAAGCGCGCGGCAAGCCGCGGATAAGTGGTCGCCTGGCGCTGCGCATCGGCCAAAGAGATCGCCTCATGGGGATGCGCCCAGAAGCGTGGCGGATCGTCCACATCCGTGGTCAAGTCGTTGAGCGGCGGATAGATGACCAGCGCCACCATGGCGAGGCCGAAGAGCACGAGGGCGGGCGCGGCGAAGAAAAGCGCCGCGAAGGCCTCTCCCGCGCCCTCGTCGCTCGCGTTCCAGATGCGGACCAGCGCAAACACGGCAAGCGCGAAGGCGACGAGCGCCAGGCCGTAGCCGAGCGCAACGGTCGGAGCGACGGCTTCCGTGGGCATCAAGCCGAAGCGGTTGCCAAGCGCCGTCAGGACCAGAACCGGCAGCGACAAGACAGCGAGCCTGCGCGCCCACCTTGCAGATCGGGAATGTCGGATCGGCGGACGCGCAGCCACTTATCGTCTTTTCCTAGGCTTCGACGGCTGGGCGGTAATCGCGGAATTGGTCGCGCAGCGCCATCTTCTGAATCTTGCCGGTTGCCGTATGTGGAATTTCCTCAACGAAGGCAACATCGTCAGGTGCCGCCCACTTGGCCACCCTCTGACGAACGAAGTCAAGAATCTCCTCCCTCTTGGGTCGCACATCCTTCTTCGGCACGATGATGAGGAGAGGCCGCTCGCCCCATTTCTCGTTGGCGACGCCAATGACCGCGGCTTCGGCAACATCAGGATGGGCGACCGCAGCATTTTCAAGCTCGATCGACGAGATCCATTCGCCGCCCGATTTGATCACGTCCTTGGAGCGGTCGGTGATCTGCATATAGCCGTAGGGATCGATATGGGCGACATCGCCCGTGTCGAAGAAGCCGTCCTCGTCGAGAAGCGGACCGCCCTCCCCTTTGAAGTAGGCTTTTGCGACGGCGGGGCCCCGGACCTTCAGACGTCCAAAAGTCTTGCCGTCCCAGGGCAACGGCTCGCCGGCATCGTCGGTCACCTTCATCTCGACCGTGAAGGGCGGATGCCCTTGCTTCTGCAGCACGTCGAGACGCGCCTCGCCTTTGAGCCCCTGATATTCCGGCGTCAACGTGCACACCGTCCCGAGCGGGCTCGTCTCCGTCATGCCCCAGGCGTGAATGACGTCGACATCGTAATTGTTCTGGAATTTTTCGATGACTGCGCGGGGGCAGGCAGAACCACCGATGACCACGCGCTCAAGATGCGGAAGCTTGCTGCCGGTCTCTTCCAGATAAGACAGAAGCATCAGCCATACGGTCGGCACGGCGGCCGTTACCGTCACCTTCTCCTCGTCGAGGAGCTGATAGATGGAAGCGCCGTCCATTTTCGGCCCGGGCATCACGATTCCGGCGCCCACCATCGGGGCCGCAAAGCAGATCGCCCAGCAATTGGCATGAAACATCGGCACGACCGGCATGATCCGGTCACTGCTCGACAAATCGATCATGTCGGGAAGGCTCGCGACCATCGCGTGCAGCACGTTGGAGCGGTGCGAATAGATGACACCCTTGGGCACACCCGTCGTGCCGGAGGTGTAGCACATGCCGGCGGCGGTGTTCTCATCGAAGCTCTCCCAGGCGAAATCCCCATCCGCCTCGTCGAGCCATTCGTCGTAAGGGACGAGATCGAGCGAGGAAGATGGCAGGTGCGCCCGATCGCTCATCACGATCACCTTTTCCAGGGTGGGCAGAGCATCCTTCAGTTTCTCGACAAGCGGCACGAAGGTGAGATCGGTGAAGAGAAGCCGGTCTTCCGCGTGATTGATGATGTAGGTGATCTGCTCGGCAAAGAGGCGCGGATTGACTGTATGGCAGATCGCGCCGATGCCCATCACGCCGTACCAGACTTCGAGGTGGCGCATCGTGTTCCAGCCGAGCGTCGCCACCCGGTCTCCGAGACGGATGCCATGGGTCGTCAGCTGCTGCGACAGCTTCAGCGCCCTTCGCCGGATCTCACGGTAATTTGTGCGGTGGATCTCGCCTTCGACGAGCCGCGACACCACCTCGCGGTCGCCATGATAGGTTGCGGCATGATCGAGGATGCGATGGCAGTTCAAGGGCCAGTCTTGCATGAGACCGTGCATGTTGTTCCTCCCTCTCGCCTTTCGGCGTTATGTCATCGCCCAGCACAATTGAGCGCTGCAGCGTGAGCCTATTGTCACTCGGCTCGCAAAAAGCCGCAATCGCGTCGAACTCTTTCCCAAGACACGCGTTAGGCGCTTCGTATGGCTCAAGAAAATCTCACCGGCATCGAAGCCGGCAACGGCAAAGACAAACGCGAAGACAGTTTCTCTCTGCCGCAGTTGGATTTCGAGATGGCTCTCGATATGGCCGATGGCGACACGGCCTCGTGGGTCGACCTCGTGCGCCACGCGGCCGAGACCTCGGGCGGCGATCTTCTGTTCGTGCTGCCGAGTTTTTCCGGCGACGGAGAGGCCACGGAGAAGGCAATGGTGCGTCTGCCCGACGGGGAGAGCGATGTGCTCATCGCCGTCAGCCACGACGACGAGGGCTTCCATTATGAAGCCGAGGCGGCGATCGACGAGGAATTGAAGGATTTCGCGCACGCCTCGATTGACGTTCTGAGACGCATGCAATCCGACGCTCAGATCGTTACGCCTCTTGCGGAAACCGAGAACTAAAACAAAGTGTTGCGCGAAGCGCCGCAGGTGGCGATTTCGGATTGCCGTTAAGAGCCCTTTAAGTCTACGAGGCCCACACTTTCAACACCGCAACTGCGGAATGGACCTTCAAGATGCACGACCGAAAAGAGACGGCTTTCCAGTCGCAACATCACGATCAACAAGTCGCAGAGCGGCTTCGTCAGCGCTATCAGCAGATCGGCATTCCGGCCGTTCGGGCTGCTGCCACGATGAAGAGCACTCAGGCCAAGGCTGCGCAGAAGCGCTAATCAGGCCAGCCACCGCTCCAAGCGGCTCAGCCCTTCCTGCATCGCCTCCTCCGCACCTGCGAAGGAGAAGCGCATGGTCAGGTGGCCGCGCGCCGGATCGAAATCGGCGCCGGGCGTGGCAGCGACGCCTCCCTCTTCCAACATGCGGCGGGCAAAGCTCGTCGAATCGTTGGTGAAGCGGGCGACGGAGGCGTAGACGTAGAAGGCGCCGTCGGCCGGCGGGATCGCCTCAAAGCCGAGTTTCGGCATCCGCTCCAGAAGAAGCGCACGATTGCGTGCGTAACCGGCCTTGATCGCTTCGAGTTCCGGCGTGCAGTCGAAGGCGGCAATCGCCGCGCGCTGCGACAGATCCGGCACGGAAATGTAGAGCGACTGCGCCAGACACTCCATCGGTCGCACGAGATATTCGGGCAGCACCATCCAGCCGATGCGCCAGCCGGTCATGCAATAGTATTTCGAGAACGAATTGATCACGATCGCTTCGTCGGAGAATTTGAGCGCCGTTTCCGCGCGGCCGGCGAAATCGAGGCCGTGATAGATCTCGTCAGAAATGAACCGGATGCCGAGCTCGTTGCAGGTGACGATCAGCGCCTCAAGCTCCTCAGGCGACGTCATGGTGCCGGTCGGATTGGCCGGACTTGCGATCAAAAGGCCGGAAAGCGGCGTTTCGCGATGTGCCCGGCGCAAATGGTCGGGCGTCAAAACCCAGTGCGTATCGGGGCCGACCGGGATCTCGACTGCCTCGAGCCCGAGCACTGAGAGAATATTGCGGTAGGCTGGATAGCCGGGCGCCGCCATGGCGATGCGTGCTCCGGCATCGAAAACGCCGAGGAAGGCGAGCATGAAGCCGGCCGATGAGCCCGTCGTCACGGCCACCCGTTCCGGATCGAGGTCGATGCCGTAAGCGTCACCGTAATGGCGGGCAATCCGCTGCCTCAACGCGCGAACGCCGAGCGCTTCTGTGTAGCCGAGACGTCCGTCCTGCAGGGCCAGGCGGGCAGCTTCGAGGACCCCCGCAGGTGCCGGCGCGCCGGGCTGACCAACTTCCATGTGAACGATGTTGCGGCCTTCGCTCTCAAGTTTCGCGGCGGCGGAGAGCACATCCATTGCGATGAACGGTTCCACCGCGCTGCGCAGGGACGGTTTGCGTGGAAACACGCGTCCTCCTGCGTCACTTGCACGCCACATTGTTTGCCCTTTGTCGATGCTAGTCTTGGACCAAGCCTGAGAACGATTGACCGGCCGTTCCGCAATTCCTAGCGTGAAGTTGCATCCGTGAACAGCATCACCGGCCATCTGCGTCCCTCTTTCAGCGCCATGCCATCCATCTTCCTGCGCCGCTTCCGCCACACCGCAAAGGCCGTCTTCAGTCTCGGCCTCGCCGCAAGCCTCGCCTTCGCCGCGCAGCCCGAGACCGCGTCGGCACAGCAGCGGCCGATGAAGATCATCCGTGACGCGGAGATCGAGGCGCTTTTGATGGATTATGCGCGGCCGATCTTTCGGGCGGCCGGCATCGGCTCCTCAGGCGCACAGATCGTCATCATCGACAACCGCGAATTCAACGCCTTCGTGGCGAGCGGACGGCGCATGTACATCAATTCGGGCGCGCTTTTGGAGGCGGAGACGCCGAACGAGATCATCGGCGTGATTGCCCACGAGACCGGTCATCTCGCGGGCGGGCATCTGCAGAATTTGCGCAACGAAATGGCACGCGCCCAGGCGATCGGCGCCCTCGCCTCGATCTTAAGCGCCGGAGCGATGGTGGCCGGCGCAGCCGCCGGCTCCAGCGGCGTCGGACGCGGGGGCGCGGCAGCCATGACGGTCGGACCGGGCATGGCCATGCGCTCCGTCCTCAGCTATCGGCGCGCGCAGGAAATCTCCGCCGACCGGGCGGCGCTCACCTATCTCAATTCCACCCATCAATCGGCGAAGGGGATGATCAAAACCTTTCGCCGCTTCGCCGACCAGTCGCTGTTTTCCGCGCAATATGTCGATCCCTACGTGCAATCGCACCCGATGCCGGCAGAACGCATCGCGCAGCTGGAGACGATTGCCGCCAAGAGCCAGTATTGGGATGCGAAGGATCCCCCTTCGCTGCAGCTTCGTCACGACATGATGCGGGCGAAGCTCTCCGGCTACACGGAATCGCCGGCGCGGGTGGAGCAGCGCTTTCCGCGCTCACAGAAGACCCTGCCTTCGGCCTACGCCCATGCGATCCTCGCCTATCGCACGGGCGGCGTGCGCAATGCGCTCGGCCAGATCGACGCCCTCATCAAAAGCGATCCGAACAATCCCTATTTCCACGAATTGAAAGGTCAGGCGCTTTTGGAATCCGGCAAGGCCGACGCCGCCGTCGCGCCGTTGCGGCAAGCCTATGCGCTGGCGCCGGATGCCGGCCTCATCCGCATCCTGCTCGGCCATGCGATCTTGGAGACCGGCCGCGACGCCCTTCTCGGTGAAGCGATCGGACATTTGCGGGCGGGCGTCACGAGCGAGCCGCTTTCCGCGCTGGGATATCGCTATCTCGCCATGGCCTATGCTCGTCAGGGCCGTATCCCGCAGGCTGAACTTGCCACCGCCAACGGCCTCCTCATTGACGGCGACGTCAGGACAGCGCAGAGCTACGCCAAACGGGTTCAAGCGAAGGTGAAGCGCGGCTCGCCGGAATGGCTGCAGGCCGATGACATTCTCACCTATAAGCCGCCTGACACCCAACGCTAAGTCCTGATGGAACAGAACACAGCCAGGTATTCCGTATGAACGCGCTTCGTATCTTCTACGCCTCGATCGTCGCTGCAGCTTTGATCCTTGCCGTTTCGGTCGGTTATGTGATCAGCCAGACGAGCGGATCTGAGACATCGCCCGCAGCGAGCGAGCAAGGTGCACTTTCCGAGGACAGCACCGGCGCGACGCAAAAGCTGGTGCGCGACTACCTGGTCTCCAATCCGGAGGTCATCGAAGAGGCGCTCATGGCTTTGCAGAACAAGCGCGTCGAGGAAGCCCGGAGCCAGCAGAGCGAAATGATCACGCGCATGCAGGACCAGCTGTTCAATTCCAAGAACCAGGTCGTGCTCGGCAATCCCGACGGTGCGGTCACGCTCGTGGAGTTCTTCGACTACAATTGCGGCTATTGCCGCCGCGCCTATCCCGACATGATGGCGCTGATCGACAACAATCCCGACCTCAAGATGGTGTTGAAGGAGTTTCCGATCCTCTCCGACGGCTCAGTGCAAGCGGCCAGGATCGCGGTTGCCGTCGACGCCGTCGCTCCGGAACATTATAGTGATTTTCATCGGGAAATGATGACGCGCGGCGGCCAGGCGGACCGTGCCAAGGCGCTGGAAGTCGTGCGCGATCTCAATCTCGATGTCGCTGAAATCGAGGCCAAGGCCGGCGAGTCCTCAGTCGACGAGAATCTGACCGAGGTGCAGTCGCTCGCACGGGCTCTCGATATTTCGGGCACTCCGTCCTACATCATCGCCGATGAGGCCGTGCCCGGCGCGGTCGGCTTCGATCAATTGCAGCAAAAGGTTTCCGCTGCACGCAAATGCGGTGGCAACACGCTCAGCTGCTGAGCCGACGGCACAGACAAAAACGCGGCGTGATGTCAGAGTGCGAGTTTGAACAAAGGGTAGCGGCCGTATGAAGAAGTTTTTCCTGCAGATTTTCACCTGGTGGCACGACGCGACCCTCAACACGCGCTTCTTCACATGGCGCAAAGGCATCTTTGTCGGCGAGGACGATTCCGGAAACCGCTATTATCGGCACCGCAAGAACAATTCTCGCTGGGTGCTTTACAACGGCGATCCGGAGGCCTCCCGTGTGCCGCCGGGGTGGTATGGCTGGCTGCATTACCGCACGGACATTCCGCCGACGGACGAGAGCTATACGCCCCCGCCCTGGGAGAAACCGCATCGGCCGAATATGACCGGCACTGCCGGCGCCTATCATCCGCCGGGCTCCCTCACGACGCCGGAAACGCGCCCCAACGTCACCGGCGATTACGAGCCGTGGACGCCCTGATCCTGCCGCACAAAGGGTGTCTTTGCACAGCACCCCTGAGCCCAGTGCCACTGGGCACAGCGCCGCTGGCGCAAGCGAAGCTCTTCGGATCGCGTTCCCTTTGAACGGATATCTTTTATGACGCGGATTTTTCTCGCCGCTTTTGCGATCGCCATGTCGATCCATGCTGCCGCGGCAGAGCCCATCAAGAATCCCGTGGCCGTGTTTCGCGGCCTCGACAAAATCACCGGTCGGATCATCACCTTCGATGTGCGGATCGACGAGACCGTGCAATTCGGTGCGTTGCAGGTGACGCCGCGGGTGTGCAATACGCGCCCGCCGACCGAGCCGGAGCAGACGACCGCGTTCGTCGAGATCGACGAGATCACGCTCTCCAACGAAGTGCAGCGCATCTTTACCGGTTGGATGTTCGCCTCAAGTCCGGGTCTGCACGCTGTCGAGCATCCGGTCTACGACGTGTGGCTCGTCAATTGTAAGGCAAGCGTCGACGAGATGAGCGAAGAGCCGCGTGGGCCCGATGCCTTGCCCGAGCTTGCGCCCGACAGCGATCAGGGAACTGAGGAAGAAGCCCCGCCGGAAGATTAACCCCGACCGGCCGGGCCGCCCTCGTCTTCCGTCTCTGACGCGGAACTTTGACCCATTTTGTCGAGGCGATCGAAGTCGGCCTCCACTTGCACAGCCTCTTCCAGCATCTCCTGATAGCGCGCACGCGACACCGACACGGCGCCGAAGGTTTCGAGATGCGAAGTGGTGAACTGGGTATCCAGGAGCACGTAGCCTCCGGCGCGCAAGCGCTCCACCAGGGCAACGAGCGCCACCTTGGAAGCATCGCGTTCGTCTGAGAACATGCTCTCGCCGAAGAAGGCACCGCCGAGGGACAGGCCATAGAGGCCCCCAACCAGCCTTCCCTCCTGCCACGTCTCAACCGTATGCACATAGCCGCGCCTGAAGAGCGCGCCGAAGAGACGGCGGATCTCGCCGTTGATCCATGTCGAACGGCGCCCCGGACGGCGTCTGGCGCATCCGCCGATCACCGCGTCGAAATCAGTGTCGACGCGGATCTCGAAAAGCCCGGAGCGCATGGTACGTTTTAGCCGACGCGGCACATGGAACGTCTCGAGCGGCAGGATGCCCCGCTCGTGCGGCTCGACCCAAAACAGGTTCGGGTCGTCGGCCGAATCGGCCATCGGAAAGATGCCGCAGGCATAGGCCTTGAGCAGAATATCGGGCGTAATGGCGAATGCGTCTTCGCCGCACATCGGCTCAGGCGATCAGCTTGTCGCGCGAACGCGTATCGGCCAAAAACTTCTCGAGCCAGCGAATATCGTAGGCGCCATTGGCGATATCGGCGTTCGCAACGAGATCACGGAAAAGCGGCAGTGTCGTCTCGATACCATCGACAACGAATTCGTCGAGGGCGCGGCGCAGACGCATCATGCATTCCACACGCGTGCGCCCGTAGACGATCAGCTTGCCGATCAGGCTGTCGTAATGCGGCGGCACACGATAGCCCTGATAGACGGCCGAATCGACGCGAACGCCGAGACCGCCCGGCGGGTGATAATAGCTGATGCGGCCCGGAGAGGGCGAAAACGTCTCCGGGTTCTCCGCATTGATCCGGCATTCGATGGCGTGGCCCCTGATGACCACGTCTTCCTGACGCACAGAGAGAGGCGAGCCGGCGGCGACGCGAAGCTGTTCGACGACGAGATCGATGCCCGTCACCGCCTCCGTCACCGGATGCTCCACCTGCAGGCGGGTATTCATTTCGATGAAATAGAACTCGCCGTTCTCGTAGAGGAATTCGACGGTGCCGGCGCCGCGGTAGCCGAGATTGGCCATGGCATTGGCGACGGTCTCGCCGATGCGGCTGCGCTCTTCCTCGTTGAGGGCAGGAGACGGCGCCTCTTCCCAGACCTTCTGGTGACGGCGCTGCAGCGAACAATCGCGCTCGCCGAGATGGATCGCTGTCCCCTCGCCGTCGCCCATGACCTGCACTTCGATGTGGCGCGGATTGGCGAGGTATTTTTCCACATACATGGAATCGTCGCCAAAGGCCGCCATCGCTTCGGCTTTGGCGGTTGCCAGGGCCGACGCCACTTCATCGGGGCCGTTGGCCACCTTCATGCCGCGGCCACCACCACCGGCTGCTGCCTTCAAAAGGACGGGGTAGCCGACTTCGGCAGCGATCCGGCAGGCTTCGGCGGCATCTGTGATCGCGCCCTTGGAGCCCGGGACGACGGGAATCCCGAGCGCCATCGCCGTTTCCTTGGCCTGCACCTTGTCGCCCATCAGGCGGATATGTTCGGCCGTCGGGCCGATGAAGGTGATCCCGTGGGCGGCGAGAATATCGGCAAAGCGCGCATTTTCCGACAGGAAGCCATAACCCGGATGCACGGCGTCTGCGCCGGTGATCTCGCAGGCGGAGACGATCGTCGGAATATTGAGATAACTCTGGGAAGCCGACGGAGGACCGATACACACGCTCTCGTCAGCGAGACGCACATGCATCGCGTCCGCATCGGCGGTCGAGTGCACAGCCACGGTCTGCACGCCCAGCTCCTTGCAGGCACGCAGGATCCTGAGTGCGATTTCCCCGCGATTGGCAATCAGAACCTTGGAAAACATCGGCCCGCCTGTTCGTCTCATTCGATGATCAACAGGGGCTCGCCGTATTCCACCGGCTGGCCATCCTCGACGAGGACGGCGCTGACGCGTCCGGAATGCGGAGCCGCGACTTCGTTCATGTGCTTCATCGCTTCCACGATGAGGACCGTCTGGCCTTCGCGCACCGTATCGCCGATTTCGACGAAAGGCCGCGCGCCTGGCGCAGGAGCGCGGTAGACCGTGCCCACCATCGGCGAAGGAACGCAACCCGGATGCCGGCTCGGATCGTCCATCGCCTCCGGAGCATCCGCCGCCCCGCGTGCGGATGGCGCAGCTTCCGCCGGCACTGAGACGGCATAATTCGCCGCCGGCGCCGGCCCCAGATTGCGCGCCACACGGATGCGCAAATCCTCGTTCTCGATTTCGATCTCGGAAAGCTCAGTTTCCTTCAGGAGCTCGGCAAGCTCACGCACCAGCTCCTTGTCGATCGCACGCTTCTTTTCAGCCATGCCTATGTCTCAAGCCTCCCGGCCTCGTTCATCTCGATCAGCGCCTCAGCTGCCAGCCAGTAGGACTGCGCGCCGAAGCCGCAGACCACGCCCTGCGCCACCGGCGCGATATAAGAATGGTGTCTGAACGCTTCGCGCGCGAAGACGTTCGACAAATGCACTTCAATGACGGGCGCAGCGATGGAACGAACCGCATCGGCGAGCGCCACGGAAGTGTGGGTGTAGGCGCCAGCATTCAGCACCACACCCTTCGCGCCATCCGCCGCATGGACGAACTCGACAAGTTCGCCTTCATGGTTGGTCTGACGAAAAATCAAATCGTACCCCCGCTCCTGAAGGCGGTCGCGCAACATCGCTTCGATATCGGCAAGCGTAGCCATCCCATAGATCGACGGTTCCCGGACACCGAGGCGGTTGAGATTTGGACCGTTGAGGATATGGAGGACGGGCGCCATGCAGCCATTAAGGAGGTGGGCAATTGGGCGTGTTTTAGACGTTTTGACGAGCGGGTCAAACGAACGCGGCAGGTTTCCCGCAACCATTTCGCCGCGGCAGCCATAATAGAGGCCAGGTTCCCACCAACTTCTTCACCATGTTGTCACTTTCCTATCTCTGGCAGGATGCCGCCTTGCGGTTTGCCAACCTCACCTCCCCGGAGCGGGGCTATCAGCGGATATCCGACATCGCGTACGGCGTGGGACCGCGCCATAAGCTCGATCTCTACAAGAGCGAATCACCACGCGAGAACACGCCGCTGGTTGTGTTTTTCTATGGCGGCGGATGGGACAGCGGCAAAAAGGGGGATTACCGATTCATCGCCCAGGCGCTCACCTCGCTCGGCTGCGACGTCGCCATCCCCGATTACCGCCTCTATCCGGACGTGCACTTTCCGCAGTTCGTCGAAGACGCGGCGAAGGCCGTCGCCTTTCTCGCCGCGGGCAAGGCCGACGGGCGCCGCCGCCCGGCTTTTCTTGCCGGGCATTCGGCTGGCGCCCAGATCGCCTTCCTTCTGACGCTCGACCAACGCTACCTTGCGAAAGCCGGAAGTTCGGTGGAGACGGCGGTGCAAGGCGCCATCGGCCTTGCCGGACCCTACGACTTCCTGCCGCTGGAAGATGAACGCTACAAACGCGTCTTTCCCTTGGAAACGCGCGCGGCAAGCCAGCCCATTGCCTTCGTGGAGGGCCCGACGCCGCCAATCTTTCTCGCCACCGGGAGCGCTGACCGGACCGTCGATCCGGCCAATTCAGAACGCCTGGCCCGAAAGCTGCGCAGCTTCGGCAACGAGAACGTTACGCACGTCACCTATCCGAAGATCGGCCATGCGGAGCTGATTGGAACTCTGCTGCCATTGCTGCAGCGCCGCGCGTCTCTGCTTGCCGATATAGAAGGTTTCATCGCCGCGTATTCGCAGCCGCCGATGTTCTCTCAGGAGCCCCAAGAGCCTGCGCGAGCCATCATTCCAGCGACGTGAAGGTCGCGCACAAAGCGCGAAAAAGACATAACTTTTCGACAATTTGTACGTTTCGTCTCATTCCAGACACGACGCAAAAGAGCGATAATTCTGGGATTGAGTGATTCGTCCAGGCGAACGGCCCGACCGGTTTCTACCCCACGGCGAATAAGGTCGTTTGGGTGCGTCGCAGCAAAGGCGTTCACCTGTCCATTTCCTCGTCAATCTCGCCGAAAACAAGCTGAACAAAGCACGGGAAAGGCAGGCAGCCACAGTGTCCGCAACGAGAAGCGAGATGCAGCGCTATTCGCCGAAGGAGAGCGCTCGTGCCATCGCCGAGGCGGGTGCGCTCTTGATCTGGCGCGCAGCGCCCGACGGCACGCCTTTGGTGGCGCTCGCGGATGATCGCCAGACGCAGGTTCCCACGGGCCTGCCTTTCGTCTGCGTCGCACTGGTGCATCCCGAGGATCAGGAGCCCATGCGCGCGAAGTGGCATCGGTGCCTCACCGAGGCGTGTCCCTTCGACATGCATTATCGCCTGCGTCAGGCCGATGGCTCGTACCGTTGGACACGCGGGCGCGGCATCCCGCTCATGAGCGCCGACGGGAGCGTGCAGGAATGGGTCGGCACGGTCGGCGACATCCATGACCATGTCACGATGGAAGCCGCTCTCAGTCTGAGCGAAGAACGCCTGCGGCTCGCCCTGGAGAGCACCGGCCTCGGAATCTGGGAATATGATGTCGCGACAGGCGTCACCTGGCTGTCGGAAACCGCCGCGCAAATCTTGCGGCGCCCCGGCCTGCGCCTGAGCCGCAGGGAACGCCATGCCGTTCTCCATCCCGATGATCGCCCTGTCTTGATGGCTCTTTTCCGCGATGCGGTGGCACGGCGCAGCGAAGAGCGCTTCGAGACCGAGTTTCGCATCCGCAGGGGTGATCCGCCGGAAACGATCTGGGCCACATGTTCTGCCCGCCTCGTCTTTGGCGCAAACGGCGCTCTCTCACGCATCATCGGCACGCTTGGCGACATCACCGAAAGGCGCTGGCAACAGGAGACGCTCTTCCGACTGGCGCATTACGACCACCTCACGGGTCTCCCGAATCGGCGGCGTCTCGCGCAGCTCTTCGAAGAACATGGGGCACGCACGACGAGCGTCGGCTTTCTGATCGTCGACATCGACAATTTCAAAGATACCAACGATCGCTTCGGCCATGCGATCGGCGACGAGGTTTTGCGTGCCGTGGCGCGGCGCCTGCGCGATGTGATCCCGGACGAGGCCCCGATCGCCCGTCTCGGCAGCGACGAATTCGGCGCGCTTCTTCCCGGGATGGATCAGCGCGGCCAGGCGCTCGCCATTGCGCAACAGATCCACGAGGCATTCGCCTTCCCTTTCCCGGCCCCCGAACGCAGCGTGCATCTTTCGGCCGGCATCGGCATTGCTTTTGCGAAGGAGCGCAGCGAAGGCGTGGATGCACTTCTCGTTGAAGCCGATCTCGCCGTCGCAGAGGCAAAGCGCGTCGGTCCGGGCGAAACGGCGTTCTTCGCGCCCGCGCTGCGTGAGCGCCTGCATCAACGACAGCAGCTTTACGACGAATTCGAGCGAGCGCTCAACGAGGACGAGTTCGACCTCTTCTATCAGCCGCAGATCGCGCTGCAGGATGGAAACATCATCGGGGCCGAGGCGCTCCTGCGCTGGCGTCATCCCGAGCGGGGTCTGCTCGAGCCAAAGGACTTTCTGCCGATCCTCGCCCGCAGCCGCTGGGCGAGACCGACAGGAGATTGGGTGCTGCGACGGGCCTGTCTCGACGCGGCCAAACTCGCGGCCCAAGGCGCACCTCTGCGCGTCGCCGTCAATCTGTTCTCAGCCCAGCTGCAGAACGGAGCGCTCGACCGCACGATCGAGCGATGCCTGGCGGAAAGCGGCCTGCCGGCACATTTTCTGGAGATCGAGATCACCGAGCACGTGATCTTGTCCAACGACGAGGCGACCCTCGCTAAGCTCGACCGAATCACCGATCTCGGCTGCTCCCTCGCCTTCGACGATTATGGCACCGGCTATGCCTCCCTCTCCATGCTCACCCGCTATCCGGTGACGCGTCTCAAGATCGAACAAAGCTTCATCGCCCCCGTCTGCGTCGACAATACCCATGCGGCAATCGTCGAGGCGATCTTGTCGCTTGCCAAGAGCCTCGGCCTCGGCGTGACGGCAGAGGGCGTGGAGAATTCAGAGCAGGCACGATGGCTCAAAACGCATGGCTGTCCTGAAGGACAGGGGCGGCTCTTCGGCATGCCGATGCCGCTTCTCGATCTGCGCGGCTACGTGCTTGGCTGGCCGGGCCGGCACGGAGCCTAGAAAACCCTAGAAATCGCCTGCAAAGCCTTTGGTTGCTTGAGCGAATCGCTTCTGTGCGGGCAGCCGTCAACGGGAGCTGCATGCACTCTTTTCCCCACATATCTGCGCTTCCTCCACAACATCTCGATTCATCGCTTGTGATGCCCACAAGGGATTGACGAAGCGGCGCCGAAGCACATAGCTTCCGGACAACGACAGGCGCCCACGGCGTCGCTGTCATAAGTCAGCGTAAAATCACAGTTTTCGAGTGAGAGTCCGGGCCCGCGCTCGGCCCTTAGCTGTGCTTTGGTCAAACGAACCCCCTCGTCACAAAACCGCAATATATGGTGGATTTAGGGGTTTGTTTACACTATATATGGAGGATCGGTTTGTGACCCCGCCAACATCGGGGGCGAGCCATTCTCTGGGACAAATGCGGCAGTCCTTTCAAACGGACTCCAGACAAAGGGCGGTCAGCACGGCCGGCCCTTGGGATGAGGAGAGATTATGCGGATCGCGCGCCACTACACGCAGACGGGGCAGTCACCCTACGCGTCCATCGAATTTCGCACAGCCACCAGCGAGATCCGCAATCCGGACGGATCCGTCGTCTTCCGGCTGGAGAATTTCGAGGTGCCGGCGCAGTTCAGCCAGGTGGCGGCCGACATCCTGGCGCAGAAATATTTCCGCAAGGCGGGCGTTCCGGCGCGGCTGACGCGCGTCGAAGAGAATGCCGTCCCCTCCTTCCTGTGGCGCTCCATCGCCGATTCGGAGGCGCTTGCCGATCTTCCCGAGGAGGAGCGCACCGGTTCTGAGAGCGATGCGCGCCAGGTGTTCGACCGGCTCGCCGGTGCATGGGCCTATTGGGGCTGGAAGGGCGGCTATTTCGACGGCGAAGAGGATGCGGAAGCCTTCTTCGACGAGATGCGCTACATGCTTGCCACCCAGAAGGCGGCGCCGAACTCTCCGCAATGGTTCAATACGGGCCTCTTCTGGGCCTATGGCATCGATGGGCCGAGCCAGGGCCATTATTACGTCGACTTCCAGACCGGAAAACTCGTCAAATCGAAGAGCTCCTACGAGCATCCGCAGCCGCATGCCTGCTTCATCCAGTCGGTCGCCGACGACCTCGTCAACGAGGGCGGCATCATGGATCTGTGGGTGCGTGAGGCGCGGCTGTTCAAATACGGTTCCGGCACGGGCTCCAACTTTTCCAATCTGCGCGGCGAAGGCGAAAAGCTTTCGGGCGGCGGCAAATCGTCGGGCCTGATGAGCTTCCTCAAGATCGGCGACCGCGCGGCGGGCGCCATCAAGTCGGGCGGCACGACGCGGCGCGCCGCGAAGATGGTGATCGTCGACATCGACCATCCCGACATCGAGCAGTACATCGACTGGAAGGTGCGCGAAGAGCAGAAGGTGGCCGCCCTCGTCACCGGCTCGAAAATCGTCTCGCAGCACCTGAAGGCCGTGATGCGCGCCTGCGTGAATTGCGAAGGCCCGGGCGGCGATTGCTTCGAGCCCTCCAAGAACCCGGCCTTGAAGCGCGAAGTGCGCGCCGCCAAGAAGGCGCAGGTGCCGGAGGCCTATATCCGCCGCGTCATCCAGTTCGCGCGCCAGGGCTACACCGACATCGAATTCCCGACCTACAACACCGACTGGGATTCGGAGGCCTACCTCACGGTTTCAGGGCAGAACTCCAACAATTCCGTATCGATCCGCGACGACTTCCTGCGCGCGGTGGAATCCGACGGCACCTGGGATCTCATCAACCGCATCGACGGTAAGGTCGCCAAACGTGTGCGGGCACGCGAATTGTGGGACCAGATCGGCTTTGCCGCCTGGGCGTCCGCCGATCCCGGCCTCCATTTCAACTCGACGATGAACGACTGGCACACCTGCCCGGCCTCGGGGCGCATCAACGCCTCCAATCCGTGCTCGGAGTACATGTTCCTCGACGACACGGCGTGCAATCTCGCATCGCTCAACCTTCTGCAGTTCCTGAAGGCTGCCGATGAGAGCGGCCACCGCGCTTTCGACGTGGAGGCCTTCGAGCATGCCGTTCGTCTGTGGACGGTCGTGCTTGAGATCTCGGTCCTGATGGCACAATTCCCGTCGAAGGAGATCGCGCAGCTTTCCTACAAGTTCCGTACGCTCGGCCTCGGCTTCGCCAATATCGGCGGGCTCTTGATGAGCTCGGCCATTCCCTATGACAGCGAGGAAGGCCGCGCCATCTGCGGTGCGATCAGCGCCATCATGACGGGCACCGCCTATGCCACTTCGGCGGAAATGGCCGCCGAGCTCGGCGCCTTCCAGGGCTTTCCGCCGAACCGGGCGCATATGCTGCGCGTCATCCGCAACCATCGGCAGGCCGCGCATGGCGAGGCCGCAGGCTATGACGGGCTCAACACCAATCCGGTGCCGCTCGATCACGACCTCTGCCTCAGCCTCGGCGAGGACGGCAAGGCCTTGTCGGATCACGCAAAGGCGGCTTGGGACCGGGCGCTCGATCTCGGCGAGAAGCACGGCTATCGCAACGCCCAGGCGACGGTGTTGGCACCGACCGGCACGATCGGCCTCGTCATGGATTGCGACACGACTGGCATCGAGCCCGATTTCGCCCTCGTGAAATTCAAGAAGCTCGCCGGCGGCGGCTATTTCAAGATCATCAACCGCGCGGTGCCGGAAGCTCTGAAGCGGCTCGGCTATACGGCCGAACAGATGTCCGACATCGCCGATTATGCCGTCGGTCACGGCTCGCTCGACGATGCCCCCGGCGTGAACATTGCCGCCCTTCAGGAAAAGGGCCTGTCGGACGCAGCGATCGCCAAGGTGAAGGCAGCGCTTGCCTCCGCCTTCGACATCAAGTTCGTCTTCAACCGCTGGACGCTCGGCGACGAGGAGATGGCGTCTCTCGGCGTCTCCGCCGAAGCGATGGCCGATCCCGCTTTCGACGTTCTCGCCCATCTCGGCTTTTCCAAGAGCGAGATCGAGGCCGCCAACACCTTCTGCTGCGGGGCGATGACGCTTGAAGGCGCGCCGCACTTGAAGGACGAGCATCTGCCTGTCTTCGATTGCGCCAATGCCTGCGGACGGCTCGGCAAGCGCTATCTGTCGGTGGAAAGCCATATCCGCATGATGGCGGCGGCCCAGCCCTTCATCTCCGGCGCCATCTCCAAGACGATCAACATGCCGAACGATGCGGCCGTCGAGGATTGCAAGAACGCCTATATGCTGTCGTGGAAGCTCGGCCTCAAAGCCAATGCGCTCTACCGCGACGGCTCGAAGCTCTCGCAGCCTCTCAACTCCCAGCTTCTCTCCGACGACGAGGACGAGGCGGAGGATCTCGTGGAAGAGATCGCCGCCGCCAACACACCGCAGAAGGCGGCGATCGCAGCGGAAAAGATCGTGGAGCGGATCGTGGAGCGCGAAGTGCATGTGCGCGAGCGCGAAAAACTGCCGAACCGCCGCAAGGGCTATACCCAGAAAGCGATCATCGGCGGCCACAAGGTCTATCTCAGGACCGGCGAGTTCGACGACGGGCGCATCGGTGAAATCTTCATCGACATGCACAAGGAAGGCGCCGCCTTCCGCGCCATGATGAACAATTTCGCCATCGCCATTTCGCTCGGCCTGCAATACGGCGTGCCGCTTGAGGAATATGTCGACGCTTTCACCTTCACCCGCTTCGAACCGGCGGGCATGGTGACCGGCAACGAGGCGATCAAGAACGCCACCTCGATCCTCGACTATGTCTTCCGCGAGCTCGCCATCTCCTATCTCGGCCGCCACGATCTCGCGCATGTCTCCCCGGAGGATATCCGCTCCACCTCGATCGGACGTGGCGTGGAAGGCGACCGACCGGCGCCTGCCCCCGTCTCGCACGGGCTGGTGCGCGGCCAGACGAGCCGCTTCCGGGTGTTCGCCGGCAACGAGCCGAAAGGCTCCGCCGACACGGCTCCGGCAAAACCCGCAAGCTCCAACGTGACGGCGATCTCCTCCGGCCAGCCGATGGCCAAGGGCAACCTCGCCTTCAAGCGCGATCTCGCCCCGGAGGCGGAACAGCACGCTCATGTGGCACCGCTCGACATCAACGAGCCAGAGCCGGAGACGGCCGCAAGCCCCGACAAGGCGACACAAGTCGCGATGGCCCGCATGAAGGGCTATGAGGGCGAAGCCTGCACCGAATGCGGCAACTTCACCATGGTCCGCAACGGCACGTGCCTGAAATGCGACACGTGCGGCTCGACGAGTGGGTGTTCTTGAGGCGAGCCGCCGCAGACCGAGGCCAAAATAGAAATGCCTCTGATCGTAAAAATCGATTGCCCCCATTGCCACACGAAATCGTCCGGCTTTGAAGTGCATGGGGGTTTTCGCCGCTCGCGCGACGTTCACCGCACTCCGAATGGAGTACCCCAGTATCTTTACGATGATTGGTTTTTGCTTTCCTGTGGGCGATGCCTAAAATGCATAACAGCTCAGTATACTTTTCTTGACTCAAAAGAATTATCGCTAGAGAACACTTTAAAGCGGCACGGCTCCCTTGAGAGTCTTGGATACAGGTACGAAGCTCATTTTCCGACGGAGATACACCTCGAAGAGCCAGAGCATCTGCCCGAAAAAGTAGCATTACCGTTCAGGCAGGCCGTCTCAAATATATCCGCTCAGAATTGGGACGCCGCAGGCACGATGGCCCGAAAGGCCTTGGATGTTGCAACGCGTGATATTGCACGCACGCGCATTGAGGACGAGACGAAATCTAAAGATACCGTAAAGGCTTGGCTCAAGAAACGCATCCAGACTCTTAGGGAAGAAGGGCTTCTCACCCGCGATCTTTCAGACCTAGCCAGCATCCTCAAGGATGGCGGGGACGAGGCTGCCCACGACGATGAGCCCTACAATGCGGAGGACGCACGAAAGTTAATCGCTTACGCCCAAGCATTTCTGACTTATGCGTATACTGTTCCCGGCATGGTGAAAGAAGTCCGGGAGAGAGTGGAAGATTCACCGTCCCTCGATACTGGCAGCAGAATGACTGATTGAAGCCACGGAAAGCTATGACCATTTCGGCCACTGACGTCCGGTTCGACGACGCGCAAATGTGGGTGGCCCTTTCCGATGGCCGCATGATCGGCGTGCCGCTCGCCTGGTTCCCGCGGCTTCTGAATGCCTCTACCGAAGAGCGGCAGGAGGTCGAGATCTCGCCCTTTGGCCTCCACTGGGACGCACTCGACGAAGACATTTCCGTCGAAGGGCTTCTCGCCGGGCGCAGCGACCAGACGCGTCCACGCGGCAAGGCCGCCTGAGCGGTCGCTTCGGTTCGCGCCCTTTCAGGCTATCTTCCGACATGACGCGACATCCCGTGCATGCGGGCAAGCCGACCACCAACGGTCCCGCTCCCTCAAAAAAGTTGCGGCGCAGGCGGGCGGGAGCAGGCACGCCTGCGCCTGTCTCACGGCCGTCTACGCGGCGTTTCTGAGGTTCATGAGGTCGACGGCGTGGCGCGCGATCATGAACTCCTCGTTCGTCGGGATGATGTAGACCGGCAGTGAGCCGTCCGCGGCAATGGCCGTGTCGCCGCGTTCGTTTGCCTCCTCGTCGAGGGTGATGCCGAGAAAGCGGAGATAGGCGCACACGCGGCTGCGCACCGGGGCGGAATGCTCGCCGATGCCGGCGGTGAAGACGAGCGCGTCGAGCCCGCCCAACGCGCAGCTCAAACCACCGATCTCCTTGGCGACATGGTAGCAGAAGAGATCGACCGCCTCCTTTGCCTCCGGCCGGTCACTCTCCAGAAGCACCCGCATGTCGTTGGAAATGCCCGAGACGCCGAGAAGCCCGGATTCCTGATAAAGGAGATGTTCGAGCGCATCGGCGTCCATGCCCATCTCACGCATGAGATAAATCAGAATGCCGGGATCGAGGCTGCCGGAACGCGTCCCCATCGGCACGCCTTCCAGAGCCGAAAAACCCATCGTCGTATCGATGCTGCGTCCGTCTTTGAGGCCGCAGAGGCTCGAACCGTTGCCGAGATGGGCGACCACCACCCTGCCCTCGGCCACCTCAGGCACGGTTTCGCGCAGTCTTTGCGCGATGAACTCGTAGGAGAGGCCGTGAAAGCCGTAGCGCTGCACGCCCTTCTCGCTCAATTGACGCGGCAGGCCGTAAGTCTTCGCGACAAACGGCTGCGAATGGTGGAAGGCCGTGTCGAAGCAGGCGATTTGCGGCAGGCCATCGAAGCTCTCGGCCAGCACCCGGATCGCCGAAACGTTCTGCGGCTGATGCAAGGGCGCAAGCGGGATGAGGGATTCCAACTCATCGAGCACGCGGTTGGTCACGCGGACCGGATGATGGAAACCGGCACCGCCGTGGACGACACGATGCCCGGCTGCGAGCAGCGGCAGATCCGGCAGGCGGGCACGGATCCAGGCGATGAGATCGCGCAACAGAGGCGCGACGCCGCCCGTATCACGGGCCGCCCAGGATTCGCGGGCAAGCGAAACGCCATCGACATCCTTGACGGAGAACTCCGCCGCGGTGCCGATGCCGGTCACCTGGCCGGAGAAAAGGGGAGAAATGTCTTTCCCGGCATCTGCGACCTGAAAGACGGTGAACTTGATGCTGGAGGAGCCGCTGTTGAGAACCAGCAGCGCTCCATCGTGCGACAAGCGTGGGTCCATGTGGAAGATCCTTGGCGATTAATGAGGGTCGATGGCGTGGGGGGCACACGCGAGAGGTCGGCGGCGCAAATCAGGCGCGGGCCGCCGTCTGGTTGGCAAGAAGGGCCGCCAGGGCGCAGGAGGAGATGCGCGATTCCAGGCTGTCGGCGCGGCTCGTCAAAATGACCGGGACTGAGGTGCCGAGAACGATGCCCGCAACCTCCGCCCGGCCGAGGAAGGTGAGTTCCTTGACGAGCATGTTGCCGGCCGCGAGATCCGGGACGAGGAGGATATCAGGGCGTCCGGCGACTTCTGAGACGATGCCCTTGGTGCGTGCCGCATCGGCGGAGATGGCGTTGTCGAAGGCGAGCGGCCCGTCGATGATGCCGCCGCGGATCTGCCCGCGATCGGCCATCTTGCACAAAGCCGCCGCATCGACGGTGGAGGGAATCTTGGGGTTCACCGTCTCCACGGCGGAGAGCACGGCAAGGCGCGGGATCTCGATGCCGAGCGCACGGGCGAGATCGATGGCGTTTTGCGCAATGTGCAGCTTGTCTTCGAGCGCCGGTGCGATGTTGACCACGGCATCGGTGATCATCAGAGATTTCGGATAGGTCGGGGCGCGCATCATGAAGACGTGGCTGATGCGCTTTGCGGTGCGCAGCCCAACATCGCGCTTGACGACAGCGCCCATCAGCTCATCGGAATGGAGCGCGCCTTTCATCACGGCGCCAACCTCGCCCAGATGGGCAAGCTCGATACCCTTGGCGGCGGCGGCCTTGGCATTGGCCGCATCGACGATGCGCAGGCCGGCGATATCGATCTCATGGGTGAGCGCGAGCTTTTGGATCATCTCGCTCGGGCCGACCAGCACGGGGTCGATCAGACCTTCGCTTGCGCCGTCGGTGGCACTGCGCAAGGAGGTTTCGTCGCACGGAAAGATGACGGAGGTCGGCAGCGGCGGCAGATGCGCGCACAGCTCTTTCAGATGGGCAAGCTGCGAGCCCGCTTCGGAAATCTGCGAAAACACGGTCATTGGGGGATGATCCTGCGTCTAAAATGAAAAGAAGATCCCCGCGCGCCCCCCGCCCGGAAGTGTGGACGGGCGGGAGGCGTGGCTCCGACCTGATCGTGATTGGGAGTGAGCGGTCAGGCTGGAGAGGGGGAGCGAGAGCTCAGACTGAAAGGTCAGTCGCGGGCAACGCAGAGCGCCATGCCCATGCCGCCACCGATGCACAAAGTGGCGAGGCCTTTCTTGGCGTCGCGGCGCTGCATCTCGTAGAGAAGCGTCACCAGAATGCGCGCGCCGGAGGCGCCGATCGGATGGCCGAGCGCAATCGCGCCGCCATTGACGTTGACCTTGTCCGTATCGAAGCCGAGCTCCTTGTTGACGGCGATCGCCTGCGCGGCAAAGGCCTCGTTGGCTTCGATCAGATCGAGATCGGCGACCGACCAGCCGGCGCGTTCCAGCGCCTTCTGAGAGGCTGCGATCGGGCCTGTGCCCATCACCGCCGGATCGACGCCGGCGGTCGCCCAGGAGACGATGCGCGCCAGCGGGGTGACGCCACGCTTTTTGGCTTCCGCGCCGCTCATCAGAACCACGGCGGCCGCGCCGTCGTTGATGCCCGAGGCATTGCCGGCCGTGACCGTGCCGCCGTCGCGCTTGAAGGCCGGACGCAGCTTGGCGAGAGCTTCAGCCGTCGTCGAAGGTTTCGGATGCTCGTCGGTGTCGACGACGACCTCGCCCTTGCGGTCCTTGACCGTCACCGGAACGATCTCGTCGGCGAAACGGCCAGCCTCCAGCGCCGCGCCCGCCTTCTTCTGCGAGGCGAGCGCGAAAGCGTCCTGCTCTTCGCGGGTAATCCCGTACTTTTCGGCGACGTTTTCTGCCGTGACGCCCATGTGATAGTCGTTGAAGGCGTCCCACAGGCCGTCCTTGATCATGGTGTCGACCATTTCGGCCGAGCCCATTTTGACGCCGGTGCGAAGCCGCGCTGCATGCGGCGCCTGGCTCATGCTTTCCTGACCGCCGGCAACGATGATCTTCGCATCTTCGTTCTGCAGGGCCCGGTAGCCCATCGCGACGGCGCGCAGCCCGGAACCGCAAAGCTGGTTGATGCCATAGGCGGTGGATTCGACGCGCAGGCCTGCGGCAAGAGCGGCCTGCCGGGCGGGGTTCTGGCCGCCGGCAGCGGTCAGGATCTGGCCGAGAATGACTTCATCGACTTCTTCCGGCTTCACCTTGGCGCGTGCGAGGCTTTCGGTGATGGCGGCGGCGCCGAGTTCGTGGGCGGGAAGCTTCGACAGGGAGCCGTTGAAGGTGCCGACCGGGGTGCGTGCTGCGCCTGCGATGACGATCTCGTCGATCATTTTAATCTCCTAATTGAACTTGAGCGTTGCGCGAATTCGGGAGGGAGCGCCGATGAGACATTCGGGCGATCGCCGTCTTCGCGAGGGATCTGGGGGCCGGCCGTACCGGGATGGGCGCGGCCGGCAGGCTGGGATCACGGATTGGCCGCAGGAGCCAGGACCCACAGGAGGAACATCACGAGCGGGAAGGCAAAGATCAGCTGGGTGAAGCAGAAGCCGACCAGATCCTTGGCGCGGAGCCCGAGGACACCCAGAAGAGGCAGCATCCAGAAGGGGTTGATGAGGTTCGGCAGAGCTTCGGCCGCGTTATAGACCTCGATCGCCCAGCCCATATGGGCGTTCAGATCGGCCGCCGTCTGCAACACATAAGGCGCTTCGATGATCCACTTGCCGCCGCCCGAGGGGACGAGGAAGCCGAGGATCGAGGAATAGACGCCGATCACCACGGGGAAGATGCTGGTGTTGGCGATCGAGACGAAGAGATGCGAGATGTGGTGCGAGATGGTGACGCCGTCGGAGCCCGGAACCTGGGTGAGCAGGGCGGCGATCGCCGCATAGAACGGGAACTGGATGATGACGCCGGCCGTCGTCGGCACGGCCTTCGTGACGGCGGTCAGGAAGCTGCGGATGTTGCCATGCAGCAGGAGGCCGATCATCAGGAAGAAGAAGTTGTAGTTGTTGAGGTTGGAGATCGTCGCCAGCACGCCCTTGGTGCTGAATTCGACATAGGCATAGCCAGCTGCGAGGAGCACCACGAGCGCCGGCAGGATGAAGTTGAACTCCAGCCACTCACCCGGGCGCGCCTGCTTCTGCTCCTTGGTGTTGGCTTCCGTCACGTCGCAACCCATGTCCTCCGCCGTCTTGATCTGCGCGCCCTGCGGAGCGGAGAAATAGGCGATGGTGATGGCCATGGCGGCGATGATCAGAAGCATGACGATCGACTGCCAGAGAAAGATCGTCTGGCTGAGCGGGATGACACCGCTGATGTCGGAAATCGACTTCGGCAGGGAGGCCGGGTTCGCCTGCAGCATGGCCGCCGACGACGACAGGCCGAGCGCCCAGGTGGCACCGAGACCGAGATAGGCAGCGGCACCCGCTGCACGATAATCCACTTTGATGTCGGTGCGGCGCGCGATCGCGCGCACGAGGAGGCCGCCCAGAACCAGGCTCAGCGCCCAGTTGAGGTAGGATGCCGACATGGTGATGAAGGCGACCCAGGCGACCGCTCCGCGGCTTGAAGTCGGCACCGAGGCAAGACGCGCGATGAGACGCGTGCACGGCCCGGAGGTCGCGACCACGTAACCGGTGATGGCGACAAGGGCCATCTGCATGGTGAAGGGAATGAGCGTCCAGAAGCCCTTACCGAAAGCGTCGGCGATCTCGAGCGGCTGTGCGCCCGTGGCGAGATTGGCGACAACGACGACGACAAGAGCCAGCGCCACGAAGACGAAGGCGTCCGGGAACCACTTCTCCGAAATGGCGGTGAAGCGGTAGGCGAGACGAGCAAGGCCACGGCCGCCGGGCGCGTCGCCTTCTACGGGCGCCGGAGCGCTGGCGTAGGTGCTTGACATGAACTTTCCTCTCTGAGGATTGGAGGCCCTGCCCGTCCCCGCGCGCGGCCGCTCTCAGCCGCTCCAGAGGAGCGGTTGCAAAGGGGTTGGACGCGAGGAAGGGAGGCCGGTCGAGGGTAAGGGCGTGAGGCGGCCGTCAGGCGGCGAGCGCCATCTCTTTGAGATCGTCAGGCACGAGCAGCTCGGCCTCGGTGGCAGCCTTGACCTCGTCAAGGGAGACACCAGGAGCGAGTTCCTTGAGCACCAGACCGGCATCGCTCGGCTCGATGACCGCCATTTCCGTGACGATGAGATCGACCCGACGCACCGAGGTCAGCGGCAGATTGCACTTCTTGATGATCTTCGGCGAACCTTTGGCGGTATGGGTCATGGCCACGATCACCTTCTTGGCGCCGGTCACGAGATCCATCGCACCGCCCATTCCGGGGACCATCTTGCCGGGCACCATCCAGTTGGCGAGCTGACCACCCTCGTCGACCTGAAGGCCGCCGAGCACCGTGACGTCGAGATGTCCGCCGCGGATGAAGCCGAAGGAGGCGACGCTGTCGAAGGCCGCAGCACCGGGGATGAAGCTCGCCGGAGTGCCGCCGGCATCCGTCAGATCCTCAAAGGCAGCCGCCTTCTCCGGCAGGGCCTGCATGCCGATCAGACCGTTCTCGGACTGGAAGAAGACGCGCACGCCCTCCGGCAGATAATTCGTGACCAAGGTCGGCAAACCGATGCCGAGATTGACGAGATCGCCGTCGACCATTTCCTGAGCGACACGTTTGGCGATGAGCGTTTTGGCTTCCATTTATGCCTCCCAGGAAACGAGGTGATCGACGAGGACACCGACGGTTTCGACGTGGTCGGGGGGGATCATGCCCACCGGCACGACCTCACTCGCCTCGGCAATGACGGTCTCGCCCGCGAGTGCCATCGACGGATTGAAGTTCCGCGAGGTCAAAAGGTACTGAAGGTTGCCGAACATGTCGGAGCGCAGAGCGTGGATGAGGGCGAAATCGGCCTTCAGAGGCGTTTCGACCAGATAATCCTCACCTTCGATCTCGACCGTCTGCTTGCCCTCTGCGACGACCGTGCCCACACCCGTCGCCGTCAAGACGCCGCCGAGACCCGTGCCGCCGGCGCGGATACGCTCCGCGAGCGTGCCCTGCGGGACCAATTCAACTTCTATTTCGTTGGCGATCATCCGCTTTTGCGTTTCGGGGTTGAGCCCGATGTGAGAGGCGATCAAACGCTTCACCGCGCCGGCATCGATCAATTTGCCGATCCCGATCCCCGGGCGTGCCGTGTCGTTGGCGATGATCGTGAGATCCTTCTTGCCCTGACGGACCAGTTCATCGATCAGTCGATGCGGAGACCCGCCACCCATGAAACCGCCGATCATCACCGACGACCCGTCATCAATACTTTCGACAGCACATGAACAACTGCATAGCTTTGACATTTATTCTCCCTCATCTACGTCGTTTCCCATCGGCGCGATGGCTTGCGGGAGTTGTAATGCACAGACCGTGCCAGTTCTTATGAACCCTTATTTATCGCGGACTTAAGCATAACTCTGCGACAAAATAGCACTCTCAAGCTTGTGCAGGTATTTGCGCAATGCGCAAAATTTTTCACATGGACTTTACTTTTCACCGCGCAGATAAATCCGGCGTCACAAGAGCTTTTCCGTACACAGCGCGGAGAGCTTTCGCCTCTCACGAGGGTCGAAGGCGCCAATCATGTTCGAGTCGGGGATTCACAACAGAAAGCCGCCTGAGGCGGGCAGCGGCACTCGCCAGCACGACCTCACGGAGCGTCCGATGGGGCTGAGATGGCTGAGCCGGCGGGTTCTGCCGGAAAAGATGCGTCAGCGGCTGATGCTGACATCCTTCATCATGGTCGTGCTGCCGATCGTCATCCTCGGCGTCATCCTGCAATACGAGGGCCGCGAAGCGCTTCTGCAGGAAAAGCAGGACAAGCTGTTCTCATTGGCGCGCATCCTCGATGCGGAACTCGGGACGGGCTTCGATGCCCTTCTCGCCGATCTGCCGTCCGGCTGGCAGGACCGCCAGGCCGCTATCCAGCATCTCAATGCCAGGCTCGCCCCCATCACGGACAAGATCGCTGCGTCAGACCCCGGCGTCGGCGTCGGCTATTACTCGCGCCGGCTCGACGCCATCATCACGTACGGGCCGAGCGCCAGCTACGGGCACACGGTCGGCAAGGCGATCGCTCCCGACCATCCCGGCCGTTCGGTGATGCGCGCGGGCCAGCCCGATGTGGAGTTCGGCTCGCTCGTGCGCGGCTCGGTGATGAACGCGATGTGGCCGATTCGCCGCAACGGGAACGTCATCGGCTATATCTGGGCCAACGAATTCACCGACGCGATCGAGCGCCAGGAACAGACGGTCGATCGCACCGTTCTCGCCATCACCCTCGGCGGTATCCTGGTCGCCGGCATCGTCATTCATTTGATGTCGAAGCGGCTGTCGCACGAAGTCGACATGATCGTCGGCGGGCTCGCACGCCTCAAGGATGATCTCAGACAGCCGATCGCGCCCTTGCGCGGCGAGCTCGGCGAGATCGTCGATGCCGTCAACAACATGGCGATGGCACTTCTCGACGCGCGCACGCTCACGGAAAACATTCTCACCAGCATCGCCGACGGGGTCGTGGCGGTCGACGTCGACGGCCGGATCACCGCCTTCAACCCCGCCGCAGAACAGATGTACGACGTGCCGGCAACGGAGGTCATCGGCCAGTCCTACCGATCGCTCTTTGCCGATCACATGCATGTGGCGAGCGCCCTTCTCGACACGCTCGATACCGGGCGCCCGCATATCGGAGTGACGCTCGAAATCCCCCGCAAGGATTCCGTCTGGCGCCTGACGGCCACGTCGAGTGTTCTGCACGACGCGGAGAACCGACGCATCGGCGCCGTGGTCGTGCTAAAGGATGTGAGCGAACGCGATCGGCTCATGGTGCAGGTGATGCGCGCCGACCGTCTTGCCGCGCTCGGCGAGCTGACGGCCAGCATCGCGCACGAGATCCGCAACCCCCTCACCTCGATCCGCGGCTTCGTGCAATATCTCGCCGATTGCGACGATCCGGAGGAATGGCGGCGCTATTCGGCGATCATCATCCATGAGGTCGACGTCCTCAACGACACGATCGGCAAACTTCTGGCCTTCGGCCGCCTGAGACCCCCGAAGATCAGCAAGATCGACGTCGCCAATCTCATCGAAGACGTGAGCTTCCTCGCGAAGGGCCAGGGCAATGTGCAGATCGACCTCCAGTTCGAAAAGGATCTGCCGGACATCGAGGCCGATGCCGAAGCGCTGAAACAGGCTCTCCTCAATCTCCTCATCAACGCACTGCAGGCGATCACCAATGACGGCAGCGTGGTCGTCACGGCGGCCCGCGAAGGCCCCGCCGACATCGTCATCGAAGTGCGCGACGACGGCGTCGGCGTGGAGCCGCATCACGTCGGCAAAGTCTTCGACCCGTTCTTTTCCACCAAACCCAGTGGGACGGGACTCGGCCTCGCCATGGTCCACCGCATCATCGATGCGCACCACGGCGTGATCAGCTTCGACAGTCGGCCAGGTCACGGGACCGTTGTTCGGATTCGCATTCCGATTGTCGCTCCGGTATCAGAAAAAACAGAATGACCAATTCCACACCCGTCGCCCTCGTCGTCGACGACGACCAGGCCATCTGCCACATGCTCAAGGCGGTCCTCCAGAAGGAGGGCCTCGAGGTCGTCGTGGCCAAAGACGGGCTGGAGGGCGTGGAGACCTTCCGGCGCCAACATGCGGATGTGGTGCTGCTCGACATCCGCATGCCGCGAATGAACGGTCTCGATGCGCTGAAAGCCATCGTCGAGATCGACCGCACCGCGCAGATCGTGCTGATGACGGCCTTCGCCGAGATCGGCACCGCCGTGCAGGCAATGAAGGACGGCGCCTTCGATTATGTCCTGAAACCCTTCGATCTCGACGAGATTCGCATGCTGGTGCGCCGGATCCTGGAGATCCGGGCGATGCGCCGCGACATCGCCTCGCTGCGCCGCGAATTGTCGGAGCGCTACGGCGCGGAAGGCATTTTGACCAACAATCCGCGCATGATCGAGCAGCGGCAGACGATCGCCAAGGTGGCGCGCAGCAATGCGACCGTGCTCATCCAGGGCGAAAGCGGCACCGGCAAGGAGCTCGTCGCCGCCGCCATCCATTACGGCAGCGCCCGCGCCGCGCATCCCTTCGTCAAGGTGAATTGCGCCGCGATCCCGGAAGGGCTGCACGAAAGCGAATTCTTCGGCCACGAGAAGGGCTCCTTTACGGGCGCCGCCAGCCGGCATCGCGGCCGCTTCGAGCAGGCCGAACACGGCACGCTCTTCCTCGATGAGATCGGCGAGATTTCTCCTGGACTGCAGGCGAAGCTGTTGCGGGTTCTGCAGGAGCACGAATTCGAGCGCGTCGGCGGCGGCACGCCGATCAAGGCCGATGTGCGCATCGTGGCGGCCACCAACCGCAACCTTCAGGAGATGGTGCGGGATGGAACGTTCAGGCAGGACCTCTATTTCCGCCTCAACGTCGTCACGCTCGAGACCATCCCGCTGCGCGACCGCCCGGAGGATGTGCGGCTCCTCTCAGAGCATTTTCTGGAGCGCTTCTGCGCGGAAAACAACTTTGTCATCCGCGGCTTCGACACCTCGGCTATGGACTGCCTGCTCGCTTGGCCGTGGCCCGGCAATGTGCGCGAGCTCGCCAATGCCATCGAACATGCCGTCGTGATGTGCACGACCAATGTCATCACGGTTGAAGACCTCCCCGCCTCCATCACCGGAGCGAGCGAGGGGCTTGCCGACACCGGCAACCTCGATGCGACGATGCGCAAGGGCTCTCTGCGCGAGCTCGTCAACGAGTTCGAAAGCCAGGTCATCCGCAATGCGCTGACGCGCAACTCGGGCAACCGCAGCCATACCGCCGTCGAGCTCGGCATCAGCCGGCGCACGCTCCTCTACAAGCTGCAGGAATACGGCCTCGCTTCGGTTTCGGGAGACGCCGAAGGCTGAGGCCATCGCCGCCTCGAGCCGGCGTCTGCGGCACCTCTCGATCGTCTCTTTGAGAGCATTTCGTGCACTCTTTGAACGCCATCCCCGCTCATTCGCGGACCGCGGAGGCGTGTCGAGGTTGCGTGCCACCGCCTCTCAAAAGCAGAACGAGGGCGAGGCAGCACAAAATGGCGACGATCCCCGAAAAGGAGAGGCTCGCCGCTTTGAGCCCCCATGAGGCAGCAGCGAGCCCGACGCCGATGACGGGAAACGAGATCGCCACATAGGCGACGATGAAGAAGGTCGAGACGACGCTCGCCCGCTCATCGGCCGGGCTTGCATCCGCCACGGCCCCGAGCCCCGCGCGGAACGCGACGCCATGCCCGAAGCCGGCGATCAAAACGCCCGTGATGATGGCCGACAGCATCTCATTGCCGAGACCGAAGGCGATGGAGAGGACGCCAGCCAAGAGAATGCCGCAACCGATCGGCAGCCGTCTTCCGCTCGGCATATTGCTTTGCAGAAGCTGGCCGATGGTCGAGGCAATGAACAAGATGCCGGCAACGAAACCGATGACGAGATGGTTGTCGTAGCCGAGCTCTTCGCCCAGAAATGCCGGCGCGACCGCGGTGAAGAAACCGCAGACCATGAACCCCGCAAAGGCGGCGATGCCGGCCGGCACGAAGACGGCCCGCACCTCCCGCGGGAGGGCAAGACGCTGAAGCTTCAATCGCACCTTATCCGGCCGCTTGACGGTTTCGGGCGCGCGCCAGACGCAGACGAATGCGAGAAGCGCCAGTAGGAAATGCAGCACATAGGGCAAGACGAGCGGCGCCGGGAGATACTCGGCCAACGCGCCGGCAAACATCGGTCCAAGCCCCAGACCGCCCATATTGGCAGACGTCGCAAAGAACGTGCCCCAACGCTTGATGCGTTCTGGCGCCAGTTCGATGAGCGCCACGGTCGCGGTCCCAGTGAAAATGCCGGCAGAAATTCCCGACAGAACCCGGCCGAAAAGGATCATGCCGAGCCCGCCGGCATTCCAAAAGACGAGATCGCTCAATGCCGAGACGGCAAGGCCCGCAAAGAGCAGCGGCCGGCGGCCGAGCTGATCCGACCAGCGCCCGGTGATGATGAGGGCCGCCATGACGCCGACCGCATAGACGGCGAAAATTACCGTGATCGTCAGCTCGGAGAATCCGAAAAGACCGCGATAGAGGGGATAAAGCGGCGTCGGCATGGTGGTGCCCACCATGGTGACGGCGAAGGCGAAGACGGCGCCGAAATAGACCGCCAGGCTGCCATGGCCTCGTTGTGTCAAAAAATGCCCTTTCGATGATGCGGGAGACGCCGACGGGTGCAGCCGAAACGCCCTCCGCACCGCAACATACCGCGCGCCCGCGCCGCTTCGAGGCCCGCATCTGCCTTCTTTGGGCCCTGACACCCAAGCCGTTCTGCCGGGCATGTAGCGTTGTCGACCCAGCCCGCAGCAAGGCCGCATCAATTCTTGTCGAAGCGCCTGCCGCACGCTTCCTTCCTTCCGCCTTCTGCGAAGAGGTGTCCCCCGCAGAAGGCAGTGAGAGGCAGCACTGCTGCGCCATGAGAGACAATCCCCCATCCGGTGCCTTCGGCGTCCTTCTCCCCACAGGGGAGAAGAAAAAGCCGTGCCAAGGGCATCTGCGCGTCTATCGCTGCCGTTATGCGGACACCGGTACACAAAGCGCGCTCGCCTTTTCACGAGGAACAAGGAGAATTAGCGATGCGAGCCCTATCCCGCGGCCATGATCTTCTTAGCCGCCGCGGCGAGGAAACCGGAGCGCGTGAAACCGTGGGAAGCGGCGAAGGCGTCGATCTCAGCCAGGACATCCTCTGGCAGCGTGACGTTGACGCGCACCGCCTTCTTCGGTTCAGCCTTCAGCCCAACGAGAATGGCCACGCCATCACGATGCTCAGGAGCAGCCATCACCTCCTCAAGGCTGGAGGCGACAGGGAGCGGCTCGCCGTCTTCGAGAAGCCCGTCGACATGCAACGCCAGCGCTTCCTCGGCCATGTCACGCGCGTCGTCGAGGGAGGTGCCAGCCGTCGCCACACCCGGGAAATCCGGAAAGGAGACGCCGTAATCGCTCCCCTCTTCCTTGTGGATCAGGCCGATATATTGATGCATGGTCATTTCAGCTTCAGCCCAGACTGTTTTTCGATGCTTTTTAGCGTTCCGAGCGGGATGTCGCGCTTCGGATGCGGGAGTGTCACCCGGCCAGCCTTCTCAGGATGTTTCATCTGAATGGCTTCCACGGCGGGTAACTTCGTACCAGCCGTCCAGCTTCAGAAGTTTGAGGACAGTCCCGCTATCCATGGTGTGTATTTATACATCTAATTGATAGTTGTCGAGTTCTGCCTCACACGCCCTTCTGCATCAGCACGACGTCTTTCTCGACAATCTCGCAGGTGAGGCCGCGGCGGGTGGCGATCAGGTGGAAGGTGTCGGCGCGGTAGAAGACGACATGGGTCGGGTCGCGGCGATAGCGCCAATTCGCAAAGCGGGCATCGTCGGTTTGAAAAATGGTCATCACGCCGAGAAGACCGCCGGGCTTCAAGAGGTCTGCCAAACGATCGAACTCGGCCGCCGGATCGTGAAAATGCTCGGCCGTCTCTGTGCAGGTGACGACATCGTAGTGCTCTTCAAGCGGCGTCCGATCGGGCGCGAAAATCGGGTCGTAGACCGCCATATGATGCCCCGCCTCGGCAAAGATTTTCGCAAGCGCGGGGCCCGGACCGCAGCCGTAATCGAGGCCTTTCGCGCCGGGGGACAGGCGTTCCAGGAGCGGGCGGGTCAGCCTTGAGAGCCAGCGGCGGTATCCCGGATCGTCCGGGGCGTTCTCATGCGTCAGGTAATGCGCCCGCTCTTCGGCCGGCGATGGGCGCTGAGCGGCATCGAGATAGCGGGCGGCGCAGGTCGTACACCGCCAATAGTCTTTGCCCTCGACGGTGAGAAAAAGCTCGACATCCTCTCCCCGACAAACCGGACAGAGTTGACCGCTCCTACCCGCCATCGCCTTCCTCACGCACCGGCCGAAGAGCCGCCCTCTTTGCGCGCCAGATAGACGCTCTGCGTGAAGGGGCGATCCTGAAGGGGATTGTGGAAGGTGACCGGCTCCACCCAGGCGTCTTGGAAGACCGCCCTCAAGCGCTCGGTAAAGGTGTCATCCGGCAAGGCGTCCGACCAGAGCGCAAAAATGCCCCCGGGCTTCACATGGGCTGCAAGCGCGGCAAGACCTTCCGGACGGTAAAAGCTCGTGCTGCGCTCATCGAGCAGCGCTTCCGGCGAATGGTCGATGTCGAGGAGAATGGCATCGAAGCGGCGAGCCGCTCTCTCCGGGTCAAAGCCCATCGCACCCGCCGCTCCGGCAAAGAAATCGCCGTTGACGATCCGACAGCGCGGATCCGCTTCCATCGTCGCACCGAGCGGCAAGAGCCCCGTCCGGTGCCATTCGATGACGGGCTCCAGCAATTCCACGACCAGAAGCGAGGCAACCGCATCATGGCGCAGCACTTCGCAGGCGGTGTAACCGAGGCCGAGCCCGCCGACGAGAATGTCGAGATCATCGCCTGCCAGCGCCGCAATGCCGAGGCGGGCGAGCGCGATCTCGGAGGCGGTGAAAAGGCTCGACATGAGGAATTCCTCGCCGAGCTTGATTTCGAAGATGTCGACGCCGAGCTTCAACTCGCGCCGCCGGCGCAGGCTGATCGGGCCGATCGGGGTCGGGCGGTAGTCCAGTTCCGCGAAAAGAGCACTCATTGCCCCATCGAGCACAAACCGGCCGCCGAGGAAAGGCGTGGCGGCGCAACGGAGTGAAGCGACGGCGCCATGACAGGGCAACCAGCGGTGCGAGGAGGGCGGTGGCGCCCCCCCTCGCTGATTACATGACGAGACCCTTCGTCAGCTCCAGCGCCTGACGCTCGAAAAGGCGGCGATAGATGCCACCCTCGCGGCCGATGAGGGCGGCGTGGTCGCCCTCCTCCACGATCTTCCCCCGGTCGAAGACCAGGATTCGATCGAGCGCACGCACCGTCGACAAACGATGGGCGATGACGAGCGTCGTGCGCCCGAGCATCAAATGCTCCATCGCATCCTGGATCAGCACCTCGCTCTCGGAATCGAGCGCCGATGTCGCCTCGTCCAGAATCAGGATCGGTGCATCGACCAGGAAGGCGCGCGCCAGCGCCACCCGCTGGCGTTCGCCGCCCGACAGCTTGATGCCGCGCTCACCCACCATGGTGCGGTAGCCCTCCGGCAGCCGCGAGATGAACTCGTCGGCATGGGCGAGCCGCGCCGCCTGCTCGACCTCCGCCTGCGACGCGCCGGGGCGGCCATAGGCGATGTTGTCGGCCAGCGAGCGGTGAAACAGCACCGGCTCCTGCTGCACGATGGCGATTTTCCGGCGCAGCGAGGTCTGACTCACGGCGGCGATATCCTCGCCGTCGATCAGGATCTGCCCGCCCGTGACGTCGTAGAGCCGCTGGATCAGCTTGACGAAGGTCGTCTTGCCCGAGCCGGAATGCCCGACGAGGCCGACGCGTTCGCCTGCCGCAATCTTCACCGAGAAATCGCGGTAAAGCGGCGTCGTGTGATTGCCGTAGTGGAAATCGACATGGTCGAAGACGATTTCGCCCGCGGATATCTTCGCCTCGCCCGCGCCCGGCCGGTCGGCAATCGCGACCGGCACGCGGTTCAGAGCGACGAGCTCCTCGAGATCATTGACGGAGCGCTGCAGGTTGCGGATGTGCATGCCGATGTCACGCAGATGCCCCTGCACCACGAAGAACAGGGTGAGGACGAAGGCGACATCGCCAGCGCTCGCCGCACCCCGCTGCCAGAGGACAAGCGCGACGCCCAAGATACCCGCCTGAATGACGACCATCATCAGGCCCTGCGCGCCCGCACCGACCGTGCCGCGCAGCCAGGTGCGCCGGGTGCGGTGCTGCCATTTCGCCAGGATGCGCTTGAGGCCGGCCTCCTCGCGCTCCTCCGCACCAAACGCCTTGACGACAGCGTTGCAGCTCACCGCATCGGCGAGCGCGCCGCCGAGCCGCGTGTCCCAGGCATTGGCGAGCGTTGCCGCAGGCGCGACCCAGCCCACCGACAGGGTGACGGTGACGGCGAGATAGGCGAGCGCGCCCAGCCCGATGACGAGACCCATCACAGGCCAGAAGGTGCCGAGAAGCGCGGTCGCACCGACAAGCACCACGAAGGACGGCAGGAGCGCGACCAGAAGCGTGTCGTTCAAGAGATCGAGCGCCCACATGCCGCGCGTGATCTTGCGCACGGTGGAACCGGCGAAGGCGTTGGCATGCCAGTCGGTCGAAAAGCGCTGGATGCGATGGAAAGCATCCTCGGCCACCTCTCGGATCATCTTCAAGGTCAGCGTGATGATCTGGAAGAAGGCGAGCTGGCGGAGCCCGACCGAGGCGAGTCCGAGGGCCGTCACCGTGACAAACGCGACAATCGCCGAATGTCTGGCGTCCGGATCAGTCGCCCCGGCGGCGATCGCATCGACGATGCGGCCGGCGAAAAGCGGCGTGAAGACCTCCGCCAAGGTGGCGAGGATCACCATACCGGCAATCAGCGCGACACGCACCGGCTGCTCGCGCCAGCGTACGAAGGCGAAGCCCAGAACCGCGGAGAAGACGTCGCCACGAAGATTGAACTTTACGCGCCCGATACCGGCCAACCCCACCCGCCCGTTGGCAGCACGCCAAACGGGCCGCGTGCGGCCGGCATGCCGAAGCGGAACGAAATTGCGGAAATGAAGGGCACGAAGCCCGCGCTTCAAAGCGCCTGCGGTAGACATGGAAAGCTCTCTTGAAATCGGTAGGCCGATCGTCCCGCCGTGGCGGGACCAGCATTAACCCCGGGGCAATCGGCCCCTTCAGGCGTCCGTCAGACGGACGCGGTCCGTTACGAACGGACCGAGGTCATGCGGTGATAGAGAGCGAAGCTGGTCATAATGGCATGGCTTATGCCTCTCTTCCGACGATTTGACAAGCCTCAGATGATCTCTCGGACATTGCCGGCTCATAAGTATAGCGGCTCGGCCACGCGCGAAGCCTCACGCCCTTGCCTTGGCAGCTCTTGTGTTGCGGCCTTCGGCTGACGCAGTGTCTGTGCGGAGCCTGTCCCGCGCGACGCTCTCTCCCGACATGCCGACCCTTAAGGAATTGCCCGTATGAGCCGTCCCAACATCCTGATCTTCATGGTCGACCAGCTCAACGGGACACTGTTTCCAGACGGGCCGGCGGGCTTCCTGAAGGCGCCGGCACTGAGCAAGCTTGCCGAGCGATCGCTGCGTTTTCAAAACTGCTATACGGCGAGCCCGCTGTGCGCGCCGGCGCGCGCCTCCTTCATGAGCGGGCAATTGCCGCGGCGCACCGGCGTCTACGACAACGCAGCGGAATTCGTCTCTTCGATCCCGACCTACGCCCATCATCTGCGCCGGTCCGGCTACCAGACGGCACTCTCCGGAAAAATGCATTTCGTCGGGCCGGACCAACTTCACGGCTTCGAAGAGCGGCTGACGACCGACGTCTATCCTGCGGATTTCGGCTGGACGCCGGATTATCGCAAACCTGGCGAGCGCATCGACTGGTGGTATCACAATCTCGGCTCCGTCACCGGGGCGGGGGTGGCGGAGATCACCAATCAGCTCGAATATGACGACGAGGTCGCCTACCACGCGAACCGCAAGCTCTACGATCTGGCGCGCGGGCATGTCTCAAAGCCCTGGTGCCTGACCGTCTCCTTCACGCATCCGCATGACCCTTATGTGGCACGGCGGAAATACTGGGATCGGTATGCGGATTGCGAGGAGCTTTCGCCGAGGATCGGAGAGATCCCCTTCGGTGCGCAGGATGCGCATTCCAAGCGCCTTCTGGAGGCGTGCGACTACCTCAAGTTCGACATCAGCCACGAGGACATCCGTCGCTCGAGGCGCGCCTATTTCGCCAACGTCTCCTATCTCGACGACAAGATCGGCGAGATCCTCGACACGCTCGAGCGCTGCCGCATGGCGGAAAACACCATCATCCTCTTCCTCTCCGACCATGGCGATATGCTGGGCGAGCGTGGCCTGTGGTTCAAGATGAGCTTCTTCGAGGGTTCCGCGCGCGTGCCCTTGATGGTCGCGGCGCCCGGAATCACGCCGGGCCTCATCGAGACGCCGGTTTCCACACTCGACGTCGTGCCGACGCTCGCCGATCTTGCCGGCATCGATCTGTCGGAAATCATGCCCTGGACGGACGGGCGCAGCCTGTTGCCACTCACCTCGAGTGGCGCCCGGCACGGTCCGATTCTCATGGAATATGCGGCCGAGGGATCGATCGCACCGCTAATCGCCGTGCGCGAGGGCAAATGGAAGTTCGTGCATTGCGAGGTCGACCCGCCGCTTCTCTTCGATCTTGAGAGCGATCCCGACGAGATGACGAATCTCGCGGAAGATCCGGCCTGCCAGGACGAGATCGACCGCTTCATGGCGCTTGTGCGCGAGAAGTGGAATCTCAAGGCTTTTGATGCCGAGGTGCGCGAGAGTCAGGCGCGGCGTTGGGTGGTCTACGAGGCGCTTCGGAACGGCGCCTATTTTCCGTGGGATTATCAACCGCTCCAGCGGGCGTCGGAGCGCTATATGCGCAACCATATGGATTTGAACATTCTGGAAGACGCGCAGCGCTTTCCGCGCGGAGAGTAAGACCTTTAGCCCCATGCCATCGCGCATTCTCATCAGTGCCTGCCTTCTGGGCGAAGCCGTGCGTTATGACGGCGGGGCGCGGCCCCTTCGTCATCCGGCGCTTGCGAGATGGCACGCCGAAGGGCGTGTCGTCGCCGTCTGTCCGGAACTCATGGGCGGTTTCTCCGTGCCGCGAAGACCCTCTGAGATCGCAGACGGGTGCAGCGGCGAAGACGTTCTTGCCGGGCGCGGCCGGATCGTCGACATATCCGGAGCCGACGTGACGGACGGATTTCTCGCCGGAGCACGAGCCGCGCTTCAGATTGCGCGCACCCACGATTGCTCCTTCGCGCTCCTCATCGACGGCAGCCCGTCATGCGGCAGCAGCCTCATCTACGACGGCAGCTTCGGTGGCCACAAACATGCCGCCATGGGCGTGACGAGCGCATTGCTGCGGGCAAACGGCATCGAGGTTTTTGCCGATCACGAGATCGACGCGCTCGCTGCGCGTCTTGGCTCGTCGTAAGTCCCCAGGAAAGAGGCGCGTCTTGCGGCGATGCACCCATCACCGTCAAGACGCGCCATCCCTTCAGCAAACATCAAACGCCCAAGTAGAAGGCCGTTGCGTGCGACGTGTCTGCAGATGTTCGACCGCTTCCGTCGTATCGACGATGCGCGCGCAAGTCTGAGCCGCCTTCTTGAGGCCGGCCTCGTGTTCGGCCTCGGAGAAATCGGCGAGTGCGTCGGCAACCATGAACGGGCGGATGTCGCGCATGAAGGCGTCCATCGCCGTCGATAGACAGCCGATCGATGTATAAATGCCCGTGATGATCACATTGTCGCGGCCGAGCCGGCGGAGCATGACCTCGAAATCGTTGCCGTAGAAGGCGGAATAGCTGCGTTTCGTCACCGGGATCAGCGACAGGCCGTGAAGATCGAGCGCCGGGTCGAGGGCGGGCGCATTCGCCATCCGGCCCGCATTCTCCGCAGAGACGCCGTCGCTCGGTCCCCTGCCCCACATGTCCCGCATCAGACCGCGTTCGCAATCGAGCCGAGCGGGCGGCACCTGCGAGACGAAGATCGGCATCGCGCGCGCAGCGCAGAGCCTCGCGAGCCGCGAGATCTGATCGGCGAGATCGGTGCGCACCGTCTCGTCGAGAGACTCGCAGTAATGCGGCTGCATATCGTGGATTAAGAGCGCCGATCGCTCGGCACGGATCGTCCAATCGACCTTGTTGATCACATTCACGGGCCTTCCCCTTCGAAGGGCCGCCGTGACAGGGATTGGTGTCGCTTGAAATGACCTTTCCGCCCAGACACGGCGGCATGGTCACACAATGATTGCGCCCTGCCGCTTCCTAACGGAAGCGCCAGTAACCAAAAGTCTGTGGTCGGGCAGAGCGGATCATGGCATGGCCTCTGCCACAAGCGCCGTGAAAGTTCAATGCGGTCGATCGCACTTGCTGCGACGAGAGGCAAATCGGACACAGCATCGCCAACACCCGTGCGCCGGCCCACAATTTGGCGACCCACGATTTGGCTACAGGACGCGCGCGCACGGCAGGGGCTAAGGACGACGAGCCGGTCCGCTTCACGTCTTACATGCGCGGCCGCCCGAAGACGGCACGCGCTCTTGTCAGGCCTTCGCTCTCACCAGTTGCAGCGGGAGCTGTAGTCGGTGTCCTGCGTGTACGTGGTATCGGGATCTTCATCCGATCCCCAATCCACCGAAATATCGAAACTGCAGGAGCAGCTCGGCTGGCCGCTGCTTCCCCTCACCCAGGAAACGAATTTGTAGCGCCAGGAGGCATCTTCGTCCTTATCCTCTTTGCCCTGGTCGGTGTTGTCCCACCAGCGATAAAGCCCGTCCTTGCGTTCGATGAGAACGTCGGCTTCGTCGGACCAGCGATAATTGTCACCGCCGAACTTCGGATTGGTCGCTGTTCCACCGCCGATCGGATAGGCCGGAAAAAGGTGGGTCGCGTCGTTGTCGACATCGAACGTCACGCCGGTGACGAGTTCACCCGGAGCTCCTGTTGAATCGGTCGGGTTGATGTTCGGATTGTCCTCAGTCCCACCGTTTCCCGTGATGGTCATCGCCAGAAGCTGGCCGGAGGTGCATTCCGAAGCGGTGCCGGTCAATGTCGCCGTCACGCCGAAGCCCGTCTTCTGCTCGGGCTCATCGGCGCCCCAATCCTCGCTATTGACCCCGACCGGGCAGACATATTCGTAAGTGCTCGTGCAAACGGTCCGGGAGGTGCCGGAGCGTTTGGTGCATTCGTCGAAGTCATCGAAGTTGTTGGAACTGCAGATGATCTGCGTGTTGCCGGAGGTGCGGGCGACACTCATGCCGGTGCAGCCGCAGGCCGCCCTGGCTTCGCTTGCGGCAAATACCAGACCGCATGCAAACAATGCTATCGATGCTGTGCGCATAATGGCCTCCCCAATTGTGCACGGGGCAAGGCTACGCGAACGACAAACGATACACTACTAAAAGTTGTTATTTTCGCGCCCGGCTTCGAGGCAATTGTCTCTGGAACGCGACCCTCGTCCCGATCGGACGAGGTGCTCGTGGCTCGGAAAGCCCGGGCAAGACGGCCTGCCCGTCCCGGAGAGGAAAGACGGGCGAAAGGCGCGCGCGCGACGGAGATGGCGCTCCGGGAGAGCGCCGGGGATCGACAACGCCCGGCAGGTCATGCGGCCCGAACCGTGCTGAGGAAGCGATCCATGACCGCCTTCAGCGTCTCCGATTGCTGTCCGAGCGTCGTTGCAGCGCCTTCCACCTGACCAGCGACTGCCGTCGTATCGGCAGCCGCCTCGTTGATGCCTTCGATATTGTCGGCGACGGTCTTCGCGCCCATGGACGCCTGGGAGACACTGCCCGCGATCTCGCGGGTCGCCTCGCCCTGCTCGTCGACGGAAGTGGCGATGGCCGTTGCGATCTGGTTGATCTGCTCGATGACCTCGGTGATGCCGACGATCGCCGTGGCCGAATCGGAGGTGGAGTTCTGGATCTCCGAGATCTGTGCTGCAATCTCCGAGGTGGCCCGCGATGTCTGATCGGCGAGCTGCTTGACCTCGGCCGCCACGACAGCGAAGCCTTTGCCCTGCTCGCCGGCACGTGCCGCTTCGATGGTGGCGTTGAGCGCCAGAAGATTGGTCTGCTCGGCGATGTCCTTGATGAGATCGACCACCTGTCCGATACGGCTGGCGGAAGCCGACAGGTCGCGAACCTTGCCGGCCGTGCCATTCGCATCTCCGACGGCAGCGGCAGCGATCCGGGCCGATTCATCGACCTGACGTTTGATCTCGGCAATCGAAGAGGCAAGCTCTTCGGCGGCGGAGGCCACCGTCTGGACATTGGAGGACGCATCTGCAGACGCGCCAGCGGCCGTCTGCGACTGCCGCGCAACCTTTTCCGTCGCCGAGCTCATCGTAGCGGATGCGTCCTGCAACTGGCCGGTCGCCGCAACGACGCCGCGGACGACGCCACCCATAGCCTCTTCGAACTCATCGGCGAGTGCGTGCATGGTGCGACGGCGCTCTTCCTCCTGCTTGATGCGGTTCTGTTCATCTTCGGCGGCCTTCTGGCGCGCCTCTTCTTCAATGCGCACCCGGATCTGATCGACGGCACGAGAGATGTCGCCGATCTCGTCGCGGCGTTCAGCACCCGCGATTTCGGCAACCGCCTCGCCAGAGGCCAGACGCCGAAGGGCGCCCGTGAGCTGGGTTATCGGACGGGTGATGCCGGACGCCACGAGGGCCATGGCAACAAGCGCGGCGAGAACCACAGCAAGGCCGACGAGCACCTGAGATGCAAGATCGTCGCGACCACGTTCTGCCAGCGAATTGGCGAGTTTGTCGGCCTCGGCCAAAACGACCTGACGCGGCACGGTAATCACGACGGACCAGACCTGGTCCGTACGTCCGAGCGCCACAGGCGCGAAAACCTTGAGGGTGTCGCTCGCATCGTCGGTTTTCACCGTAGCGCGCCCGTTTTTCAGGATATCCATGTCATCGGCGGCATTGGCGGCGATTGTCTCGTATGAGCCGCCGATGGCTTGCGGATCGTCACTCGCCGCCACGACGAGACCGGATCCGGAGACGATCGCGACGGCACCCTTGCCCTCATAGGTGTCGGCGTTCACCTGCTCTGCCAATTCCTGCAGGAAGGCGAGATCGAAATCGGCGCCTGCCACGCCCGCGAATTTGCCGTCGACCATGATCGGGACCGACATTGTGGCGAGATAAACCGACTTGCCCTGAACGATGTAGGGAAGCGGCGCAAGAATGCTCTCCTCCCCAGTCCTCTGGGGCCCGAGGAACCAGCCGCCCTTCATGACGCCGTTCGGGTGCAGGGCCTCACTGTCGTATTCGACCAGTGGCTGAATCGCGATATTGCCATCGGCATCGCGCGTCCAATAGGGCAGGACGCGGCCGGTGGCGTCAGATCCGACGTCCTTGCGATCGCCATACATATCGTCGCTGCCGTCGAGTGCATTCGGCAGCCAGGCGCTATAGGTGCCGTTGAAACGCGGATTGTCCTTCAACACGCTCAGAAGCACTGCATTCAGCTGATCACGCCGCTGATAGATCGGGGTTCCGGTCCCCATGCTGTTCGCCATCACCTCGAAGGTGCGGGCCATATTGCGGGCGGCATCGAAGGCCGTGTCGACTTCTGCGCGGATCGTTCCGGCCTGGGCATTCGCCAGCCGCTGCAGCGACTCCTTGCTCGTCCGGTCGAGGAGCTCATCCACGTTTTCATTGACATAGCGCGACGTGTCGCGGGCGGCGTAAATCCCGAAGCCCAGAAGCACGGCCGTCAAAACGATGACGCATGCGGCCGACAACGCGGTGATCCTGAACTTGACGGAATGGATGTTCACGAAAGGCTCTCCTGCCTGAGGTCTGGGCCATCGGCTAGGGCGAGAGGCTCGCGTGGAGCTTGCATCCATTCTAATCGACGAGCTTCAACACAGGCAGGACAGACCACAAGGTCTGGCCTTCCGCGCTTTTCCCGCTGTTTCTGACGAAGTGTCGCGGGTGCAAAGCACGGCGAGGCACTCCGGACTGCCGGAAACCTGCTTTCCTATGCCAGCCCCGCGTCGATTGAGGAAAAGGCCACCCGGCGATTTACCGCCGGTGTCTTTTTGATCGGCAGGCCTCAGTTGAAGGCGATCAGATCCTCGATGGAAGCCGGGGCGCGCGGTGCGGGAGCATCGGGCGCGATCGTCGGCCCGCCGGCGGGCGCAAACAGCGTCGCCTGACTCGGCACCGGCATGCGCGGCGCCACGACGGGCCGAGCGGAGGCGACCATGATCGGACGCTCAGGCCGCACGTCGGGAAGCGCCGGGGCCTCCTCACGCACCGGACGAACAGGCTTGTTGAACTTCGCCGCCAGAATGACTTCCGCCTGCGGACGGTTAGGCCGGCCCGGCAGAGCCTTGCGCTTCTCGTAGAAGGAGTTGCCCCCCGCCAGCACGACATAATGCATGTTGGTGTAGGGGAAATTGTAGCCGGCAGTGTGGAAGAAGCGGGCTTTGCCAACGCCTGGGTGACGCGCGCCGCGCAAGACCTTCTTCGCCATCTTGGCGGCGAGCGGCTTGCCACTGTCGGTCATCGGCTTGGACAGGACGCCCGGGGCAAACTGCTTCTTCTGGCCGACGACGGCGCAGACCGAATTCGGAAAATCTTTCGATTTCACCCGGTTCATCACGACCGTGCCGACGGCCAGCATGCCGTCAGGACTGGAGCGGTTGGATTCGAAATACATGACGCGCTGCATGCATTCGAAATCGCTCATACGTCGCGGCGAGTGACCGCAGCCAGCCAGCGCCAGCGCGGCACAGAGAGCGAAAAACGAGGAAATCTGGCGAAGACGACGAGATACAAACATTCGCGACCCGGTGGGCGGCGACGAGCCGCCTCAAGGGTCGCATTGTCCAGAAAGCGGTAAATAAAGCCTTAGGATCTCGATATTTGTCCGCAAATTCGCCGCTTGAAAACAACAATGCCGCGGGCGCTCCCGCGGCATGATCTCACTGCAGCGAGGTGGCGAGATGCACATCGCTCGGATGCGTGAGGCGAACGGTCCGATCGGCCTTGAGGCGCGTTGCGCCGGCCTCGCAACCGGGCGTGATATTCGGCCAGGTATCGTGGGCGCATGCCGTATCCAGGGCCCTGGCGACGCGCGTCTTCGGCGACAGCTCGGAAACGGAGGCGGTCGACGTCTGATCGACGGCGGCTTCGCCCATGGTCGCCTCGCCCATCGTAGAATAAGCGATCGTCATGAAAGCGGCGAGCCCGATGCAGGCTGCCGAAACAAACGCTTTCGAAACGAGCCTATCCTGCGACATGTACCTCTCTCCTCAAATGAACTTGAACCTCGGGGAGCGGCGATCTGTCTGATCGACAGAGCAGCGCCGCATTCCTCAGCACAAGTCCGGAAAGAGGCAATTGGTTCCTTTTTGTGTTCGCTTTCAGGCCGTTAATCAGGCGACTGAGCGTCGGCGCCCGGCTTTCTGGGCGTCGGCGGGCCAAATGCGCTGCGTGGAGATCTCCTCGTAAAGGCCCTCCACATCCTCAGGATAACAAAGCGCCGTGCCGGGCGTCAGTGCCGTTGCCGCACCGGATGCGGTCGCCAGACGCAAGGCGTCGTCCGGTGTCTTGCCCTGAGAAATGGCAAGCACCATCGCCGCAAGGAAGCTGTCGCCGGCGCCGGATGCGGAGCGCGTCTTCACCTCCGGAGGCCGGCAGAAATGCGTCTCTTCGGGCGTCACCAGAAGAGCGCCATGGCGCCCGAGCGTCACGGCGAGCATCCCGACCCCGTCGTGCTGGACATAGTCACGGGCTGCAACGGCAGCCGCCTTCGGCCCATGCAGATCCTGACCGACGATGCTGCCGAGCTCGCCGATGCTCGGCTTGGCAAGAAGCACGTTGTTGCCGGCGAGCGTACGGCTCAGATGCAGGCCTGACGTGTCGAGCACGAATTTCGCGCCCTTCTTCATCACCATCTCGGCGATGCGCGGGTAGAAATCCTCAGACACGCCCGGAGCGAGGCTGCCGCTTGCAACGAAGTAGTCGCATTCCGTCTCCTCGACGCGCTTGAAGCAGGCGTTCTGCTCCTCCTCAGACAGGGTCGGGCCCTCGGGCACGAAGCGGTATTCCTGTCCGGTCGCAGTCTCAAAAACGACATGGGCCATGCGCGTCGCCCCGGCGATGGAGACCACCGAGCGCTTGACGCCCTCGCGTTCCAAAAGCTCATCGAGAAGCGCACCGGTCGCTCCGCCGAGACAGACGATCGCTTCGACGTCGCCGCCCAAACGATGCACGACGCGCGCCACGTTGACACCGCCACCGCCCGGATCGATGCGTCCGCGGTGCGTGCGGATTTTGTGCACCGGCCGAACCAGTTCGGCTTCGCTCGTGTCATCGATGGTCGGATTGACGGTCAGCGTAACGATTGAAGGCATGAATTCCCCAACATGAGAGCGCGCGATTCGGCGAGCCGCCTTATCACGCAACCTTGAAGCAGCTGTGTCGCCGCCATGCAAATTCGGCGCCACCGAGGAGACGCCTCGAGCCGGTGCCGTCGATTGGGCCCGATAAGGCTCAGCTGGCCTTGCGGCACACGGTGCCGCATATTCGCCCGCCAGCCCGACTTGCCATCGTCAGCCATTGGGACGAAGAGCAGGCTGACAGGATATCGATCACCCGCCGAATGCAAACCTTTCTCTCCGCCTTTCTTCCCGACAGCCTCGGCATTCTTCCCGCTCTCCTGCTCATCGCAGTGAGCGTCGTCACCTCGGCTTTGACAGCGGCCCTCGGCCTCGGCGGCGGCATAGCCATGCTTGCTGCCCTCGGGCTTGCTCTGCCGGTGCCCGCACTTATCCCTGTTCACGGCGTTGTCCAGCTCGGCTCGAACGCCGGTCGGGCATTGTTGCAAAGACGGCACGCCGAGTGGCGGCTGATCTGGCCGTTTCTAGTGGGCAGCGTCATCGGCGCGGCTCTCGGCGCGCGTTTCGTCGTCGCCCTGCCGGAAGCCCTTTTGAAGACGGGGCTTGGGCTTTTCATCCTGGTGATGATCTGGACGAAGCTGCCGGCGATGAAGCTCGGGGCGCAGCGGCTGCTGTTCGGCTTCGTCGGGCTCTTCTCGACGTTCCTCACCATGTTCTTCGGCGCGACGGGCCCCTTCGTCGCCGCCTTCGTCGGTCCGGCTCTTTCAAACCGCATGCAGGTGATCGGCACGCATGCCGTGATAATGACCGCCCAGCACCTCTTCAAGGTGGTGGCGTTCGTCGCCGTCGGCTTCGCCTTTGCCGAATGGCTGCCGTTCCTCGTCGCCATGGTGGTCGCGGGCTTCATCGGCACGGCGCTCGGCACGCGCATCCTCAAGGGGCTCAAGGAGGAGAAGTTCCGCCTGGGCTTTCGCCTGGTCGTTTCGCTTCTGGCGCTCGATCTTCTGCGCCGCGGCGTCGTGCTCCTCCTCGCCTGAAGGCGGCCTTATTCGGCCGCCTCGGCCTCTGCCTCGCTCGCAGGCGGCGTCCAGCGCAGCACCGGCTTGCGGGCCGCACCGGTCTCGTCGAGCCGGCGGCGCGGTGCGAAGCGCGGCGCCTCGACGAAACGGGCCGTATCGCCCGCCTTCGCGGACATCACGAGATCGCGCAGCGTCGCCGTGAAGACATCGAGCGAGGCGCGGCTTTCCGATTCCGTCGGTTCGATCAGCATGGCCCCTTTGACGACCAGCGGGAAATACATGGTCATCGGATGGAAGCCCTCGTCGATCATCGCCTTGGCGAAATCGAGCGTGGTGACCTCCGTCTCCTCCAGGAAGCTCTCGTCGAAGAGGACTTCGTGCATGGAGGGATGATCCGGGAAAGGCAGCGACATCAGGTCCTGCAGGCGGGCACGCACGTAATTGGCGTTCAACACCGCGTCCTCGGCCACCTGACGCATGCCGTCGGCGCCGTGCGACAGCATCCAGGCGAACGCCCGCACGAACATACCCATCTGGCCGTGGAAGGCGGTCATGCGCCCGAACGGCTTCTCCTCACAATCTTCCGCCGTCTCGATGAGACGATAGCCTTCCTCGGTCTTCGCAATCAGCGGCAGCGGCGCGAAGGGCGCGAGCGCCTCCGACAAAACCGTCGGTCCGGCCCCGGGGCCACCACCGCCATGCGGGGTGGAGAAGGTCTTGTGGAGATTGATATGCATGGCGTCGACGCCGAGATCGCCCGGTCGCACCTTGCCCAAAATCGCATTCAAATTGGCGCCGTCGCAGTAGAAATAACCACCCGCCTCATGGATCGCCTCGGCGATCGCCACGATCTCAGGCTCGAAAAGCCCGCAGGTGTTGGGATTGGTCAGCATCAGGGCGGCGACATCGCCTTCATGCTTGGCGCAAATCTCGCGCACCATCTCGGCGGCCACGGTGCCGTCCGCGCCGGCCGGCACTGTGACGACCTTGAAGCCGAGAAGCGCGGCCGTCGCCGGGTTTGTGCCGTGTGCGGAGGCCGGCACCAGGACAGTGCGACGATCCTCGCCGCGGGCGGCAAGAGCCGCTTTCACCGACATCATGCCGCAAAGCTCGCCATGGGCGCCCGCTTTCGGGCTCATGGCGACGGAGGCCATACCGGTCAATGTGCAGAGATAGCGGCCGCATTCGTGGATGAGTTCGAGCGCTCCCTGCACGGTGTCGACCGGCTGCAGCGGATGAAGGTCGGCAAAGCCCGGCAGCCGCGCCATCTGTTCGTTGAGGCGCGGATTGTGCTTCATCGTGCACGAGCCGAGGGGGTAGATCCCCATGTCGATGGCGTAATTCTTCTGCGACAGGCGCACGTAATGGCGCATCGCTTCCGGCTCCGAGAGGGCCGGCAAATCGAGCGCCGCCTGCCGCTCCTGGCCACCGAGACGCGGCGTGAAGGCCGCGGGCTCTTCGATATCGACGCCTGAGACGCCGTCGCGGCCGAGCTCGAACAAGAGCGGCTCGGAAATATCGAGCGCCTTGTTGCCGGAAAAGGTCGGCCGCTTCGGCTTCAGAGTGGCGAGGCTCGGGGCAAGATGTTCGTCATTCACCATGAAGGTGTCTCCAAAATCGCGCGCGGCGATGAAAAACAACGGCGGAGCGGGCAGCGCATGGGGTTCAAAGCGCCGCCTCGATGGCCGAGGCGTAGGCAGCGATATCGTCGTCCGTGGCCGTCTCGGTCGCGGCCACAACGATAAGATCGTCGAGGCCACAATCGGGCTCGAGCCGCGACACGGGCAGACCCGCAACGATCCCGGCCTCGGCGAGCTTCTCGACGAGAGCGGCCGCATCGCCCGGCACCCGGATGGTAAACTCGTTGAAGAAGCTCTCGTTGACGACCTCGACGCCCGAAATGGCACCGAGCGCATCGGCGAGACGGCAGGCGCGCTCATGGTTGCGAAGAGCGAGCTTCCTCAAGCCATCGCCGCCAAGCAGCGTCATATGCGCGGTGAAAGCGAGCGCACAGAGGCCGGAATTGGTGCAGATATTGGAGGTCGCCTTGTCGCGGCGGATATGCTGCTCACGGGTGTTGAGCGTCAGCACATAACCGCGCTTGCCTTCCCGATCGCGGGTCTCGCCGCAGAGACGGCCAGGCATCTGGCGGATGTATTTCTGCTTCGTCGCGAAGAGACCGACATAAGGCCCGCCGAAGGAGAGCGCATTGCCGATCGACTGGCCCTCGCCGACGACAATGTCGGCGCCCTGCGCGCCCGGCGGCTCGATCAGACCGAGGGAGACGACCTCGGTAAAGACTGCGACGAGAAGCACGCCCGTTTCCCGGCAGCGCGCTGCGATCGGCTTCAGGTCGATGAGCTGGCCGTAGAAAGACGGCGACTGAACCACGACGCAGGCAACGTCTTCGCTGATCTCGGCGAGGAGATCCTCATTCCCCTTCGGATCGGGGGGAAGCGAGATGCATTCGTCGTCTTCCATATTCGCGAGTGTCTCGACGACCTCGCGATATTGCGGATGCAGACCACCCGACAGCACTGCCTTCGACCGCTTCGTCACGCGGCAGGCCATCAGCACGGCCTCGGCCGTCGCCGTGGAGCCGTCATACATGGAGGCGTTGGCGACTTCGGTGCCGGTCAATTCGGCGACCTGGGTCTGGAATTCGAAAAGGGTCTGCAGCGTGCCCTGGCTGATCTCCGGCTGATACGGCGTGTAGGAGGTCAGATATTCCGAGCGCTGGATGATGTGATCGACGCTCGCCGGCACGTGATGGTGATAGGCGCCGGCGCCCAAGAAGAAGGGCCCGTCGCCCGCCGCGCGATTTTTTGCGGCAAGCCGGCGCATCAGCCGGGCAACTTCCAACTCGCTCTTGTGTCGCGGCAGATCGACCGCCTCTTTCAAAAGCTTGTCGGCCGGAACGTCACGAAACAATTCGTCGATGGTTTCGACGCCGATCACACGCAGCATATCGGCGCGGTCCTGATCGGTATGGGGGAGATAGCGCATATGGAACCCGAAACTTAGCGGCGGGGAGAGCCAGAGAGCCCGCCCCTGAAGGGGCGAGGCGAGGCGTGGAAGCGCGGCGTCAAGGACGCGTCACTCGCGGAAATCGACAACGATTTCCGACTTCAAAGAATTGCCGATGAAGCAGAGCTCGTGTGCCTGCTCGTGCACTTTTTCGAGCATCGCGTGATCCGGCTGGTCGCCGTCGAAGGTCACCTTCGGACGCAGGATGATCTTCGTCAGTCCCTTCTTGCGCGGCTCGAAGACGCCGAGAATGCCCTCGGCCTTGTCCTCATAGGCGATCGGCGTGAAACCGTGCTTGCGGATCAGATCGATGAAGAAGAGCATGTGGCAGCTCGACAGCGATGCGACGAGCCCCTCTTCCGGATCCACGGCATCTTCCTTGATCACGGCCGCCGGCAATACGGCAGGGCCCGGCGAGGCCGGAACGACGAGGCCCGCATCGAGATGCCATTCATGAACGCGGCTATGCTTGTTGGCGCGCACCGCCTCGGCGTCGCCCTTCCATTCGATCGTTGCGTAGTAGCTGCTCATAATTCCTCGCAGAAAGCCTTGTAGGCGGCCTCGTCCATGAGACCGTCGAGTTCGCTTTTGTCGGAGAGCTTGACGCGGAAGAACCAGCCGTCACCCTCCGGCGCCTCATTGACTGTCTGCGGCGCGTCCTCCAATGCGGCATTGGAGTCCGTCACCTCGCCGGAGACCGGCGCATAGACCTCGCTTGCAGCTTTCACCGATTCCACGACCGCGACCTCGTCACCCTTGGCGATCACCTTGCCCTTCTCGGGAAGCTCCACGAAAACGACGTCTCCCAATTGCTCGGCGGCAAAGGGGGTGATGCCGATGGTGGCCGTGTCGCCATCCAGGCGCACCCATTCGTGCTCCTTGCTGTAACGGGTCGTCATTGTTTGGCTCCTGATTTCGGGCGGTGGTAGCAGTGCGGGACAAAGGGAAGAGGCAGGACCGTGGCCGGCTCGGCGCCGCGCCGGCCGGCGAGATGCAATTCGGTGCCGGGATCGGCATAGGCACGGTCGACATAACCCATCGCGACAGGGCCCCCGACGGTCGGACCGAAGCCGCCCGAGGTCACTTCGCCGACGACGGAATCGCTTGCTCCCAGGATCTGGGCGCCTTCGCGCACCGGGGCGCGACCGGAAGGCTTCAGGCCTACGAGACGACGCTGGGGACCATCGGAAAGTTCGGCCAGGATGCGGCCGGCGCCCGGAAAATCGCCACGCTCGCGGCGTGCCTTGGCGATGGCAAAGCGCAGCCCCGCCTCGACCGGAGACGTGGTTTCGTCGATATCATGACCGTAGAGCGGCAAACCGGCTTCAAGGCGGAGCGAATCGCGCGCGCCGAGACCGATGGGCTTCACCGCCTCGTGCGCGAGGAGCGCTCTCGCCAGCGCCTCGGCCTCGTCGGCAGCGACGGAAATCTCAAAACCGTCCTCGCCGGTATAGCCGGAGCGCGAGAGATGCACTTTAGCGGAACGGCCATCGCCGAGCAGGATTTCGGCACGCGCGGCCTGCATGAAAGTGAGGTCCGCCACCTCGGGGCAGAGGCCGCTCAAGACCTCCGCGGCAGCAGGCCCTTGGAGAGCCAGGAGCGCGCGATCTTCGACCGCCTCGAGCGTCACCCCGTCCGGCAGATGCTCGCGCACATAATCGTCGTCGATCTCCTTGCGCGAGGCATTGAAGACCATGAAGAGACGGCCCTCATCCGCCTCGCCCGCAAGGCGGGCGACCATGAGATCGTCGACGATGCCGCCGTTGTCGAGGAGAAGAAAGGTGTAGCGCTGCCTGCCGGGTTTCAGTCCCTGGAAATCGCCCGGCGCCAGGCGCTCGAGCGCCTTGGCGACGGTCTCGTGATCCGGAGCCGAAAGAATCCGCTGACCCATATGAGAGACATCGAAGAGCCCGGCACGATCGCGCGTCCAATGGTGCTCGCCGATGATGCCATCATATTGAACCGGCATGGCATAGCCGGCGAAAGGCACCATACGCCCGCCCAGCTCCTGATGGAGCTCGAACAAAGGGGTGCGCTTCAAATCACTGATATCAGTCGCCACACGACCTCCCGCAACAGACTTCGAACGCAGTCGGACCTTCGACCCTTCCGCGCCCCCTCTGTCGCAGGACCTGAGAGATTCCCGGTCTGAGGCCATGGGACCTCTCCCGGTTACTCCGTCGGTGAGCCGCCGACTCTCCCTACAATTAGAGAGCCGGTGCTGCTTTCCAGAGTGTCGCTCGCCGGCACGGTCCCGTGGCCTGAGAGTTTCCGGGGCGGTTGCTCCTTCGGCGTTTCAAACCAGGCCTGAAGCCTGAGATGAAACTCTCCCGTGCGGCGTATCGTCAGGGCAGGCCGCGACAGGGCCTGCCCGCTTATCATCGGCATCGCTGCGACAGAGTCAACGCACAACGCGCGTCGAACAGATTTGTCGGCACCCTTTTGCCGTCACGCGCAACAATATGCGCGCGGCTCAGCGCTTGGAGTCCTCGTCGAAGCCGACATAGATGATGTAGTCACGGTCGTTGCCCGGCGACGGTACGGTCACCTCGTAAACCTGTGAAAACACGCTCGAAAGCTCCGGTCCAATCGTGACGGAGACCTTCTTCAGCTCTGAGGTGAGCACCGCTTCGTCGTGCTTCACGACCACGATGCGAATCGGCAGGTCTACCGTCGCCTGGCCGCCCTGCGGGCCCGCGAGGACGCGCCCGGACACACCGATCCTGAGCGTAAGATTGCCGGACGCATCGTAAAGACATTCGCGCGCGGTCTCTCCGAGACTGCCCTGCCAGACCAGGTTTTCGTCGCTTTCTTCGGCGCCGCGCTTGTAGCGGCGCAGGGTCTGTGTGTCGGCCTTGATGCGCAGATCCGGGCAATAGCTCGGTCCGAGATAACGGCGGAGGTCGATCTCGTTGGAGCCTTTCTGGGCGGTGCCGGGCTCGACAGGCACCGTTTCCTCGGCACCTCCGCCGAAGCCCAGCCCGCCGAGACAGCCGGCGAGCAGGAACGACATGGAGAGGGCGGCAAGGAGCGAGACGGCAGGGATGGGAAAGGAGGGACGCACGGCAAACCTATGAATTGGCTCAGGAGCGGCCGGCTCTATAGCAGTCCCGGCGGCAGAAATTAAGGCTTCAGGAAACGTTAACCCTGTTTGTCAACCCGACATTCACCCTGTTCTGCGAGCGTAGTTAACGACCGGAAGGGGAGAGTTTTGTCGATGCGTACTGCTTCCAAGCGGCCGGGTGCCGGCTTCGCAAGCGTTCTGCCGAGCCTGCCGCGGGACGTGATCTTGAAGGGCGATTGCATTCCGATGATGGAAAAATTGCCCGCCAAAAGCGTCGATCTGATCTTCGCCGATCCGCCTTACAACTTGCAGCTCCAGGGCGACCTGCATCGCCCGGACCAATCGCGGGTCGATGCGGTCGACGACGCCTGGGACCAATTTTCCGATTTCGCCGCCTATGACGCATTCACGCGTGCCTGGCTTTTGTCGGCACGCCGCGTTCTGAAGCCCGATGGCGGGCTATGGGTGATCGGCTCCTATCACAACATCTTCCGCCTCGGCACGATCCTGCAGGATCTAGGCTTCTGGATCCTGAACGACATCGTCTGGCGCAAGACCAACCCGATGCCGAATTTCCGCGGCCGGCGCTTCGCCAATGCGCATGAGACGCTGATCTGGGCAGCCCCCTCGCCGAAAGCAAAGCGCTACACCTTCAATTACGACGCGCTCAAAACCTTCAACGACGACCTGCAGATGCGTTCCGACTGGACCTTGCCGATCTGCACGGGCGAAGAGCGGCTGAAGGACGAGACCGGGCGCAAGGTGCACCCGACGCAGAAGCCAGAATCGCTTCTCTACCGCGTTCTCCTGTCGACGACGAAGCCGGGCGAGACGGTTCTCGATCCCTTCTTCGGGACGGGTACGACGGGTGCAGTCGCCAAAAAGCTCGGTCGCCATTTCATCGGCATCGAGCGCGAACAATCCTATATCGACGCCGCAGAAGCGCGCATTGAGGCGGTGCGTCCCGCCGATGCTCCGTCTCTCAGCGTCGTTCAGGGCAAACGCGCCCAGCCGCGCATTCCCTTCGGCACTCTGCTTGAAGCCGGTCTCGTGAAGCCGGGCGAGCGCCTTTACGATCCGAAGGGCCGGTTGAGCGCGCTCGTGCGGGCCGATGCCTCGCTCATCTATGAAAAAGACGGCCGACGCCATGAAGGCTCGATCCACCGCGTCGGCGCCGCGGTTCAGGGCCTCGAAGCCTGCAATGGCTGGGTCTTCTGGCACATGCGCACCAAAGAGGGGCTGAAGCCCATCGATTGCCTGCGCGATACGGTTCGCGGCGCTCTGGCTGCCTGAGGGATCTCAGGCCCTCGCAAGCCGCGGCTTCGCGCGATCAAGCTTCACGCCCTCTGAAGCGAGATCGGCGCGAAGCTTGTCGGCACCGGTGAAATGCAGTGCTCGCCAGCCCGCCTGGCGCGCGCCTTCAACGTTCGGCTCGCTGTCGTCGATGAAGAGAGTTGCGGCCGGATCGAGACCGAACGTCGCCGCATGGTGGCGGTAGATCGCGAGGTCCGGCTTCACGAGGCGGAGCTCGCCCGACACCGTCACGCCGCGAGTCTCGTCGAGAAACGGGAACCGCCGCCGAGCTTCCACGAAGGTGTCCGAGGCGAAGTTCGTCAAGAGCGTGACGTCGTGGCCGGCCGCCAAGGTATCCCGGAACACGGCAACGCTGTCCTCATAGGCATAAGGCACCATCATCGACCAGCGCTGGCGAAACGCCCTGATCAGCTCCGCCTTGTCGGGATGGCGAGCGATCGCTTCGGCTTCCGCGTCGGCCCAGGAGCGGCCGCGGTCCTGTTCCAGATTCCAGGCGTTGGAGCACACCTCCTCCAGGAAGGCGCGGCGCTCGGCCTCGGCGGGAATGAGCTCTTGATAGGCAAGGTGCGGATCGTAATGCAGAAGCACCTTGCCGATGTCGAAGACGATGTGACGGATTGGTTGCATGGCATCCCCCATAGCCGGCGAACGATCGCAAATCCATGACGCGGAGTTCGATGCGGCGAATGTGCGAGACACGGCCGGCAGGTGCGTCAGCAGGATCGCCCGCCCCTCACCCTTTCGCCCGCGCCTTCGTCGCTCCCGGGACCGCCGCCTCGGCGATTTTCGCCATGACGGTCGGCAGGCCGGCCTCCTTCAGATTTTCAAGGTCGTGCCACCAGAAGCCTTCGGGCGCCGGCGTGTCCGGCAGCAAAGAAGCCTGCCAGATCGTCACCTTCAAATCGATATGCGTGAAGATGTGTGAGACCTGCGGCGTGATCTTGCGCCAGGGTGCGGAAAGCGGAGGGGCCGGCATCCGCGTGACCGGAGATTCCTGCCACGGTCCCGTCGGCACTTCGCTCATGCCGCCCAGGAGCCCCTTCGGAGGACGCCGCGACAGCAGGATCTTGCCGTCATCGCGCAAAGCCACGAAGGCACCGGCGAACTTCTTCGCCTTCGCCCGCTTCGGCGCCTTGACCGGATAGGCCTCCTCGCGCTGTTCGCTGTGGGCACGACACATCATATTGAGCGGGCAGAGCGCACAGGCGGGACGTTTCGGCGAGCAGATCGTGGCGCCGAGATCCATCATGGCTTCCGCGAACTCGCCCGGGCGGTCCTGCGGCACGAGCGGGCGCAGCGTCTCTCGGATCTCCGACTTTGCCTGCGGCAAAGGCCGGTCGATGGCGAAAAGCCGGGACACGACGCGCTCGACATTGCCGTCGACGACCGGCACCGGCTCGTCGAAAGCAATCGCGGCGATAGAGGCGGAGGTATAGGGGCCGATGCCCGGCAATTTGGCGAGTTCGTCCGCCTTGCGCGGCATCATGCCTCCGTAATCCTCGGCGACACGGCGGGCGCAGGCGACGAGATTGCGGGCCCGCGAATAATAGCCAAGCCCGGCCCAGGCCGCCATCACCTGCTCCTCAGGGGCAGCGGCGAACGCCATCATGTCCGGCCAGCGGGCCGTGAAGGCTGCGAAATAGTCGCCGACGGCCTTCACCGTCGTTTGCTGGAGCATGACTTCGGAGAGCCAGACGCGATAAGGATCGGGTCTGACGCCGGCGCGTCGCCATTTCGGCGCGATGCGCCAGGGCAGTGTGCGCGCATGGCGTTCGTACCAGGCAAGCAAAGCCTGGGCGAGCACGTCCTCGAAGGACGCGTCTTCCCCGTTTTCCAAGGAAAGCCCCTCTTCCGAGGGGAAGCTGGCCGGTCTAGACTGAATCATTCAGGCCATGGAGCTTGAGAAAATGGCTATTGCAAGTGTGCCGGTGAGATTTTCTGTCGCGACAGGTCATGGGCAAGGAAACAAGCGTTGACGGGACCCTTTCAGACCAAAGCAAAACCGATCGCCGAACTCATTGGCGGCACGCTCGATCCTTTGATGCGCAAGCGCGGGCTCGCCAAGGCGGATATTCTGCGCTGGTGGCCCGAGATCGTCGGCAGCCGCTATGCCGGGCTGACGGCGCCGGAACGGATCCGCTGGCCGCGCAACGACGGCGAACGGGCCGCAACCTTGATCGTTCATGCCGATCCGAGCGTGGCGCTGCCATTATCTTATGAGCTCGAGGGCGTGCGCGACCGGCTCAACGCCTTTCTCGGTTTTCGCGCCGTCGGCCTCGTCAAACTGGTGCAACGCCCCTTTGCGATCGAACCGGCGATCGAACACCGGCCGGCGAGCACGCAGTGCAACGAGCAGCTTGAGAGGAAACTCGCGACCGTCGACGGACCGCTTCGCGATTCTTTGCGCGCACTCGGACGTGCCATCCTGGCACGCTCATAACTCGCTCTTTCTCGCGAGCTCGTGAGCCGGTGAGACAGAGGCGGCTCTTTGCGGCCACATTCATCCGCCCTAAACAGACGACTGAACGCACTTAAATTGTTCATGTCGCCTTCATGTCCCTCGCGGCAGGATGGCGGCTCCCGCAGGAGGTTTCCCTTTGCCGTTGTTCACCCGCCGACAATTCGCCGCCACCGCCCTCATTGCCGGGCTTTTCGCCGCAGCCCCGGCCTTTGCGCAGGACGATGGCCCGTCCGAAGTGCCGATGGACCAGCTGATGGCATCGGGACCGATCCCCGATCACGCTCTCGGCTCAGAGGACGCACCCGTCACGATCGTCGAATACGCGTCCATGTCCTGTTCGCACTGCGCGGACTTCCACAACGAGACCTATCCCAAGCTGAAAGAGCAGTATATCGACACCGGCAAGGTTCGCTTCGTCTTCCGCGAATTCCCGATCGATGCCGCAGCCTTTGCCATCGCCATGACGGCACGCTGCGCACCGGAAGATCGCTATTTCGATATCATCGACCTGTTCTTCGAGCATCAGCTCGACTGGATCCGCGCCGAGGACCATTACGGAGCCATCCTCGATCTCGCCAAGCAGGCCGGTTTTTCTGAGGAAAGCTTTGAGGCATGCTTGCAAAATCAGGAATTGTTCGATGGACTAACCGCGAGACGAGACAAGGCTTCGAAGGAATTCGGCGTTCACGGTACTCCGACTTTCTTCATCAACGGCGAGAAGCTGGTCGGAGCGCGATCATTCGATGAGATCAAGGCCAAGATCGAGGCGGCGCTTTAAGCCCTCCTACGAGAGGGCTGCCTTCGATTCCGCCCTCGCCAGGCCTTGCAACGTTGACGGCGGCCGCGGATGAAAATCACGCGGCTGCGGATCGCCGGCTTCAAATCATTCGTCGACGCCACCGATGTGTCCATCGAACCCGGGCTTTCCGGCGTCGTCGGCCCGAACGGTTGCGGCAAGTCAAACCTCGTCGAAGCCCTGCGCTTCGTCATGGGCGAGAGTTCGTTCAAGGCCATGCGCGGCTCGGGCATGGACGACGTGATCTTCGCCGGTTCCACAAACCGGCCGGCGCGCAACGCCGCCGAGGTGAGCCTGCAGGCAATCGTCGACGGTGCGGCGGCTGCCCATGTCATGAAGCCCGGCCAGACACCGGCGACAAGCACCGAACTTGAGATCAGCCGCCGGATCGAGCGCGAGGCGGGCTCTACCTATCGCGTCAACGGCCGCGAGGTGCGCGCCCGCGACGTGCATATCCTGTTTGCCGATGCAGCCACCGGAGCGCGCTCCTCGGCTCTCGTGCGCCAGGGCCAGATCGGCGAGCTGATTGCCGCCAAACCCAAAGACCGGCGCTCGATCCTGGAAGATGCCGCGGGCATTTCGGGACTGCATTCGCGCCGCCACGAGGCGGAGCTGAAGCTCAAGGGCGCGGAGCAAAACCTCGAGCGCCTCGAAGACGTTCTCGGTGAGATCACGAGCCAGCTCGAAACCCTGAAGCGGCAGGCCCGTCAGGCCGCGCGTTACCGCAACCTTTCCTTCGACATTCGCAAGATGGAGGCGCAGCAGGCGCTGATCCGGCTGAGCGAGACGGATCAGCGCCTTGCCAAGGCGGAAGCCGCCCTCAACCAGGCCGGACTTGCGCTCGCGAAGGCTGCGGAAGAGCAGTCGAAAGCCGCCAGAGAAGAGGCGGTTTCAAGCTCGTCTTTGCCGAAGCTGCGCGAGAAGGCCGCCGCAGCCTCGGCGGCCGTGCAACATTTGCGGCTCAAATCCGAAGAACTGAAGCGCGAAGCAGCGCGTCGAGAAGCCCGCCAGCGCGAGCTTGAGAGCCGGCGCAAGGAAACGGCCGAGGACGTCGCGCGGGAGGAGGAGCACGGGCGCGAAGCACGCTCCGCACTCGCCACGTTCTCCGCCGAAGCGAAGACGCTCACCCGCGACAAGGAGGGAGCGGCCAAGCGGCTCGCCGCGGCCGCGGCGACAGCGACGGAGCGGGCCGAGGCGCTCGCCAAGGCCGAGGCGGCTCTTTCGGAAGCGCGAGCCGAGCTTGCAGCCCAGGCCGCCGAACGCCGCCAGCAGGAAATGCGGGTGCGCGAAGCGGAGACGGCGCGCGAACGCCTTCTCGGCGAGGCCAAGAAATTGAAGGCCGAACAGGCGGCCCTTGCGGAAAAGGCAGGTTCCGAAGGCTCCGTCGAGGCTGCCAGATCCACTCTCAACGCCGCGGAACAGGCGCTCAAAACGGCCGAAGAGACCGCACAAAAGAAAGAGCAGGAGATCCAGCGCGCCCGTGAGGCGGAGGCGAAAGCCCGCGAAAAGAGAGCGGAAGGATTGCGCGCCCTCACCGCCCTGCAGGCCGAAGAGAAGACGCTCGCCCAGCTCCTGCGGCCTGCGACGGACAGCCATTTCGTCCCGATCGTCGAGGGGCTGAAGGTCGAGCCCGGCTACGAAGCCGCTCTTGCTGCAGCACTCGGCGAAGATCTCGACGCGTCGGCGGATCCGCAGGCGCCGTTCTCCTGGCAGGAGCGGGGGAAGATCGCGCGGGCGCCCAACCTTCCGCCGAACGTCCCTCCCCTGGCGCAATTCGTGTCCGGAGAAGCGCGGCTCGTGCCGCGGCTCTCACAGATCGGCGTCGTCGAGGAAGAGGATGGCAACGCGCTCTTTCAGAAGCTTGCCGTCGGCCAGCGCCTCGTCAGCCGCAGCGGCGCGCTCTGGAGATGGGACGGCCTGACGATCAAGGGCGGCGCCAAGACGGCGGCGGCCGTTCGCCTTGAACAGAAAAACCGGCTGGAGGCGCTCTCCGGCGAGATCGCGAAGGCCGAAAAGGACGGCGCGAAAGCGACGACGGCCCTTGAGAAGGCAACCGAAAAGCGTCGGCGAGGCGAAGAGGCCGAACGCCAGGCGCGCCAGGCGCTCAAGGACGCACGCAGCCAGCGGGACCGCCAGGCATCGGCGCTTTCCGAAGCGGAGCGAGCTCTTGCACGACAGTCGGAGCGCCTCGCTTCGATCGCAACGAGCCTCGCGCGCGTCGAAAGCGATGCCGAGGCGCAGGCGACCCGGCTTGAGGAAGCTCGCGCGGCACTTGGCCAGGCAGAAGCAAACGGAGAAGCAGAAGCGAAAGCGGAGGAACTTGCAAAAGGCGTCGAAGCCGCCCGCCGCGAGGCGTCCGATGCGCGCGCGGCCGCGGATTCCTTGCGCCATGCGAGCGCGGCACGGGACGAGCGTCTTTCGGCGCTTGGCCGGGAGATCACTGCCTGGCAGGGGCGGATCGAACGGGCGGCGCGCCGAATCGAAGAATTGAAGGCCCGAGAGGCCGATCTCGAAGCAGAAATCGAAAAGCTCGCCGAAGAGCCGGAAACCTATGCCGTGCGCCAGCGCGAATTCGCCTTCGAGATCGACAAGGCGAACGCCCAGTCGAAGGCCGAAGCCGACCGCCTGGCCGAAGCCGAGACGGCCCATCGCAGCTTCGCCGACGCAGCCAGGCGGGCTCTCGATGCCTTATCGCAGACCCGCGAGGCCAAGGCACGTGAGGACGAGCGGGCCTCCGCCATCCGCCAGAAGCGCGAAGATCTCGTCGCTGAGATCACAGCGCATTTCCGCACCCGCCCCGAGGGGCTGCGCGAAACGGCCGAACTGAAGCCCGGCGCCCCGCTGCCGGAGCTTGCCGCCGTCGACCAGCGCTTAGAGAGGCTGGTGCGCGAGCGCGAGCGCCTCGGCGGCGTCAATCTCCGGGCGGAGGAAGAAGCCAAGGAGGTCGAGGAGCGCCTCACCACGCTGACGGCCGAACGCGACGATCTGACGGCCGCCATCAAACGCCTGCGCCAGGCGGTGCATTCCCTCAACCGGGAAGGCCGCGAACGGCTCCTTGGCGCCTTCGACACCGTCAACCGGCACTTTCAGGAGCTTTTCCACACCCTTTTCGGCGGTGGGTCGGCGGAGCTCATGCTGACGGAATCCGACGATCCTCTCGACGCCGGGCTCGAGATCATGGCACGGCCTCCCGGCAAGAAACCGCAGATCATGACGCTCCTCTCCGGCGGGGAGCAGGCGCTGACCACGATGGCGCTGATCTTCGCCGTCTTTCTCACCAATCCTTCGCCGCTTTGCGTCCTCGATGAGGTCGATGCGCCGCTCGACGATGCCAATACGGAGCGTTTCTGCGATCTTCTCGGAGATATGCGACAGAAGACGGAAACCCGCTTCCTCGTCGTCACCCACAATCCGATCACCATGGCCCGAATGGACCGGCTCTTCGGCATCACCATGGCCGAACGCGGCGTATCGCAACTCGTCTCTGTAGACCTCGAAACGGCGGAACGTTTTCGCGAAGCCGGGTAAAGGGCGGAGGGAGGCCGGGCCAAGAAAACCTGTCCCGATCTATTTCCCTTTTCTTTTCAACGATATATCCCTGATTTTGATGTTCTTGACTTGGCCTGACGGCAAAATTATGGTGCGCCCGGTTTCGCAGGGGCCCGGACCCGCCCCGTCTTCACGATGGCGCCGCATCGAGGCTTCCAGGAAGGAGCCGGTGAATGGCTGACAAACGCTCCGGCGAGGAGCGCCGGGAGAAGGCGGACGGCGGACAGGGTCCTATTGCCGATACCGACCTGGAACGTCGCTTTGCCGACCTTTCGCGCACCCTGGACAAGGGGAAACGTGTCAGGCAGGCCGTTGACGAGCCCGAGCGCACCGATTCGTCCGGATATGCGCTTGCTTTACGTATCGCCAGCGAGTTTATCGCAGGTGTTCTGGTCGGAGCGGCCCTGGGATGGGGATTGGACGAGGTCGCAGGGACCTCCCCCTGGGGGCTTATCGGCTTTTTGATGTTGGGATTTGCCGCCGGCGTGCTCAATGTGATGCGCGCCGCGGGTAAAATAGCCGGGCCTTACGACAGGCTCGACAAAGACAAGGACGGCGGGCCTGCCCGTCACGATTGAGGCGAGGCCGATTACGGCCCGGGGAAGCAAGGGGTAGGCTGTGGCGAGCGAAGCGGCGACGCATTCCGACACCGTGGATCCGATCCACCAGTTTCACATCAACAATCTGGTCGATTTCGGCCAGATCGGCCACAGCACGTTCGCTTTCACCAATTCGGCGCTGTTCATGGCCATTACGGTGATGCTGATCGTCGGCTTTATGATGCTGTCGACGCGCGGCCGTGGCCTCGTGCCGGGCCGCATGCAGAACGTCACCGAGATGTTCTACGAGTTCACGGCCAACATGCTGCGCGAAGCGGCTGGATCGGAAGGCATGCGTTTCTTCCCGTTCGTCTTCACGCTGTTTTCGTTCATCCTGGTGGCGAACCTGATCGGCATGGTGCCGTATTTCTTCACCGTGACGGCGCATATCGTGATCACGGGCGCGCTTGCCCTTCTCGTCATGGCGATCGTGATCGGCTACGGCTTTTCCAAGCACGGCTTCGGCTTTTTGAAGCTGTTCGTGCCCGACGAGGTGCCTGGGCTCATCCTGCCGATGATCGTGGCCATCGAGATCCTCTCGTTCATCTCGCGGCCCGTCAGCCTCTCCATTCGTCTTTTCGCCAACATGTTGGCCGGTCATATCACCCTCAAGGTGTTTGCCGGCTTCATCATCTCGCTGTCGACGTTCGGCGTGATCGGCTGGGTCGGTGCGATCCTGCCTTTCCTGATGGTGGTGGCACTCACGGCTCTTGAAATTCTTGTGGCTGTCCTGCAGGCCTATGTCTTCGCAATTCTGACCTGCATGTACCTCAACGACGCGCTGCATCCTTCGCACTGACGGCGCGGTTTTTTCTCCATCCTCTTCCAACACGCAAGGAGCATGAACATGGAAGCAGATGCTGCAAAGCTGATTGGCGCGGGCATTGCCTGCATCGGCATGGGCGGGGCCGGCGTTGGCCTGGGTTCGCTCTTCGGCCACTTCCTCGAAGGCGCATTGCGCAATCCCGCGGCTGCGGACGGCCAGTTCGGCCGCCTCATCTTCGGCTTCGCGGTCACGGAAGCGCTGGGCATCTTTTCGCTCCTGATCGCCCTTCTCCTCATCTTCGCCGTCTAAGCCAGACAGCGAAGACGGCGCGCCGGGGGCACTCGCCACCGGCGGCCGAACGGCTTGAGGAGAAGAGCACGTGGTAACAACGGCACTCGCTCAGACGGCCGCGGAAACGGCGGCGGAACACACCGAAATCGCGGACGCGGCGCATGGCGCGTTTCCGCCTTTCGATCCGTCCACGTATCTCTCGCAGCTCGTCTGGCTCGCGGTCTTCTTTGGCCTGCTCTATTACCTGCTCAGCAAGATGGTGTTGCCACGCATCGCCACCATCCTTGAGGAGAGGCACGACCGCATCGCCGACGATCTCGCAGAGGCAGAAAAGCTGAAGCGGGAAAGCGACGAGGCGATCGCGGCCTACGAGCAGGCGCTTGCAGAAGCCCGGCAGCGCGCTCACGGCATTGCCCAGGACGCCCGAGACAAGGCGAAAGCGGAGGTCGAGGACGAGCGGAGCAAGGCCGAGGCGGAGCTTGAAGAGAAGCTGCAGGCGGCCGAAGCACGTATCGGCGAGGTGCGCGACAAGGCTCTCGCCGAAGTCGACGCGATCGCCAAGGAGACGACCGAGGCGCTCGTTGAGACCCTGTCCGGAGAAGCTCCGGCAGATGCGGAGGTCGGGTCAGCCGTCTCCGCAGCCATGAACGAGCGGAGATAACGATGGACGCAACCAGCCTAGCTTCGCTGTGGGTCTTCATCGGCCTTCTCACCTTCCTCGGCATCATGATCTATCTCGGCGTGCCGAAGATGATGACGGCCGCGCTCGACAAGCGCTCGGAGAAGATCCAGCACGAGCTCGACGAGGCTCGGCGCCTGCGGGAAGAGGCGCAGGCGCTTCTGGCCGAGTATCAGCGCCGCCGCCAGGAGGCCGAGGAAGAGGCGGCCGGGATCGTGGCGCTTGCGGAAAACGAAGCGGCCGCCCACGCCGCCGAAGCCAAGCAACGCCTCGAGGAATATATCGAGCGGCGCACGCGCGGTGTGGAACAGCGCATCGCTCAGGCCGAGGCCCAGGCGGTGAGCGACGTGAAGGCACGGGCGGTCGACGTGGCCGTCGCAGCCTCCGCCAAGATCCTCGCCAAACAGAACGAGGGTGCGGTTGGTCAGCGGCTGATCAACACCTCCATCGAGGGTTTGAAGCGGCACTGAGTGACTTCAACATAGAGACGATAAAAGGCGGGCTTCGGCCCGCCTTTTTCTTTTTCCACAGCCGTTCGTTCAGACGCCGCCTCGTTCGGCACCCGGCGAGGCTCACGATTTGTCGAAATGGTTGCGGTGAACGCCTGCTTTCCCGCCCCTCTTTCGAGGCAACGCTCAAGGCCTATTTGTCGGCGAGGAGCGCCGCGATAGGCGCAAAACTCGAGCGATGGAGGCGGCAAGGGCCAAGCCGCGTCAGGGCCGCCCTGTGGGCCGGCGTCGCATAACCCTTGTGAGATCCGAGTTCGTAGCCCGCGAAAACCCCGTCGCAATGCGCCATCATCCGGTCGCGGGACACCTTGGCGACGATCGAGGCCGCTGCGATCGAGAGCGAGGAGGCGTCCCCGCCAATCAGCGCTTCGCACGGCAGAGCAATGTTCGGCACCTTATCGCGTCCATCGACGAGGACGGCATCGGCCGCCTCGGGCAGGCTTCTGAGCGCCCGCGCCATGGCAAGAAGCGCCGCATTGCGGATGTTGATCCGGTCGACGGTCGCCGTCGAGCAATAGGCAACGGCGACATCGGCACAGGCCAGGATCTCTTCATAGAGCTCCTGGCGGCGAAGCGCCGTGAGCGCCTTGGAATCGTCGATGCCGGCCGGGATATTTTTGGGATCAAGAACGACCGCCGCCGCCACGACCGGACCGGCGAGCGGGCCACGGCCTACCTCATCGATGCCAGCGATGCGGCGATAGCCGGCAAGCATCAGCCGCGTCTCAGCCTGCAGATGCGGGCCCGCAACCTTCGCCATGGGCGCAGCCTTCGCGCCGCCCGGCTTCTGAGCTTTCGGTTTGCGAATCGTCTTTGTCGCAGACATAAACCGCCGATAGGCCGCGATCCTTCGTGATGCAAGCCGGGCCCTCGCCTGCAAAGACACGCTTTCCACCTTCAGACAAAAGCTTCTCTTGTGCCCCCTAAAGGAGCGCCAACTGGCCGCCGACCGGCACCGGCGGAGAAAACAGATCCGTGCGCATGTCGTAGCGCCTCTCGTTCAACCGCAGGCGCTTTGCCGCCAGTTCGAAACGGCGACCGATCTGCCAGGCGTAAGGCCCCCTGCCCCTCTGGCGCTCATGCCAGGCCGAATCATAATCCTTGCCGCCCCGCATGGAGCGCATCAGCGACAGAACATGTTCGGCTCGGTCCGGGAAATTCTCCTTGAGCCATTCTTTGAAGATCGGCGCCACTTCGAGCGGCAGCCGCAACAGCACATAGCCGGCAGACGTGGCCCCCGCCGCCGCGCCCGCTTCGAGAAGGCGCTCGATCTCATTGTCGTTGATGGCCGGCACGATCGGCGCCGTCATGATGGACACCGGAATGCCGGCTTCGCTCAGGCCGGAAATCGCTTCAAGCCGCTTCGCCGGCGTCGAGGCGCGCGGCTCCATCATGCGCGACAGCTTATGGTCAAGGCTCGTCACGGAGAGACCGACTTTGACGAGCCCCTTCTCCGCCATCGGCGCGAGGATATCGAGATCGCGCAGGACGAGCGCCGATTTGGTGACGATGCCAACCGGATGATTGGCGGCCGCCAGGACTTCCAGCACATCGCGCATAATGCGGTACTGGCGCTCGACCGGCTGGTAAGGGTCGGTGTTGGTGCCGATCGCGATCGGGCGCACCTCATAGCCCGGCGCGGCAAGTTCTTTTTCCAGAAGCTTCGCCGCATCCGGTTTGGCGAAAAGCCGCGTTTCGAAGTCGAGCCCCGGTGACAGGCCCATATAAGCGTGCGTCGGGCGGGCGAAACAATACGCGCAGCCGTGCTCGCAACCTCGATAGGGGTTGATGGATCGATCGAAGGAAATATCCGGGGACGCGTTGCGGGTGATGATCTTTCGGGGCCGCTCGATCGTCACTTCGGTGCGCAAACGCGGCAGTTCGTCGAGACTGTCCCAGCCATCCTCGACGAACTGCCTTGTCTGCTTCTCGTAACGACCCGTCTCGTTGGAGACAGCGCCGCGACCACGCCGCGCGGCCGGGCGAAGCGAATTGGTGCCCTGTTCGGGCATCCCGTCTTGGGGTCCGGTTTCTTGGAATCTTGAATCTGCCTGGCCGAGCGCCACCCAGGCCGCATCTCGCTCTGCGCGAAATCGTGATGGCGCGGAGGATGCGGCATTCCGCTTTGCGGCTGCTGCGGTACCGCCCCTTGGGGTGTGGGGTGTCGGCGGGGCGAAGGTGGTGCTCGGCTCAGGCATGAGCGGAATATATCGCGAACAACGGAACATTACAAGAACAATGGTGACTTTATTCCTAGGCGAAGCGAGGAAGCCGGGGATGGGATGGCGTTCCTTAACGAAACGGTTACCTTTCTGTTGGGTTAAGCGCCCGATTTCGCTAGCAGAACATCATGATCACCGTGCTTCTTTCCGTGCCCGACGATGCCCAGCATCTGGCGCGCAGCCTGACCGCCCTCGTGCCTGCGGCAGTCGAGGGTCTGGTGCGCGACGCCTATGTCGTCGGCACGCCCGGCGACGACGAGATCGAGGCGGTGGCGGACGCTGCCGGGGCAGAACTCGTGGGCCGAGAGGCTCTCACAGAGACGATCGCCGCTGCTCGTGGCGAGTGGCTGCTCTTGATGGAAGGCGGTGCCCGCCCGCTCGACGGCTGGATGACGGCCGTTCGCGAATGGATGGAGGAGCCAGGCCGCGGAGCCGCGACTTTCACCCTCGTCGGCAAGCGCAAAGCGCTCTTCGGTTTCCTGGAGCGCGAAGAGCCCCTTCGCCGCGGCGTGCTCATGCGCAAATCCGATATGGAAGCGGCCGGTGCGGCTGACGACCTCAAATCTCTTGCCCGCGGCCAGTCCACCAAACGCCTTTCCGCGCGTATGGCGCCGCCGGCCTGAGAGGCGTCAGCCGCGTCTCAGATGTTCGTCGAGCCGGGGCATGATCTCGACGAAATTGCACGGCCTGTGGCGGTAATCGAGCTGGCTCTTCAAGATACCGTCCCAGGCATCCCGGCAGGCCCCGGGCGAGCCCGGAAGAACGAAGATATAGGTCGCATTCGCCACCCCTGCGGTGGCGCGCGACTGGATCGTCGAGACGCCGATCTTGTCATAGGAGATACGGTGGAAGACCGCTGAAAAGCCGTCCATCCGCTTTTCGAACAGAGGCTCGAGCGCCTCCGGCGTCACGTCACGCCCGGTAAAGCCGGTGCCGCCGGTGGTGATGATCACATCGATCGCGTCATCGGCGATCCAGCCGCGAACGGTCCTGCGGATTTCCTCAACGTCGTCACGAACGATATCGCGCCCGGCGAGAACATGCCCGGCTTCGCGAATGCGATCCGCAAGCGTGCCACCGGAGCGGTCATCGGCAAGGGCGCGCGTGTCCGACACGGTCAGCACCGCAATCTTGACGGGGATGAAGCCCCGCTCGTCGCCGCTTTGCGTCATTCCATCTCCCGGGCTCGAAGCACAGATTGACGTGACAGAGGGCGCAACGCTCCGCCGGTCAAGGGACAGTATGAGTTTCGCCCCTCGACGCGGGCCTCGCAGCCGGGCGCGAGCAAGCCCCCCGTCAGGGGGTCGCTTCCGTCTCTTTCGTCTTGTCCCCGCCCGCCTTGCTCGGCGTCTCCCCGGTCGCATCGTCGGAGCCGTCTTCCTGCGGAGCTTCTGTCTCAGAAACCTCCTCAGGTTCGGGCGCCGGCGGAAGCTCTTCTGGATCGGGCTGCAGGACGGCCGTCTGCGGCGTCAGCATGCGCGGGCTCGGCACGGCGGAGAACGTCTCGCGCTCATGTTGCGGCGGCGGGGCACGGCGCGTCGTGCGGTAGACGGAAAAGATCGCCATGGCGAAATGCGCGACCGCCGTGGTGACGAAAAGCCCTTGCGGGCCGAAACTTTCCATCGTGCCTGACGCGACGAGCGGCCCGACCATCGTGCCGATGCCGTAAAGCAGCAGAAGGCCCGAAGAGACCTGCACGAAGGAGAGATCGCTCGCAAAGTCGTTCGCGTGGGCGACGGCGAGCGAATAGAGCGCATAGGACGTGCCGCCATAAAGCGCGAAGGCAAGGCTGAGCACGATCGGATTGTGTGGCGCGAAGACGGCGATCCCCATGCCGATGATCGAGGCGAGAAGTGCCGCACCGCCGATCATGAAGCGGCGGTCGAAGCGGTCGGACAGCCGCCCCGCCGGCATCTGGATGAGCGCGCCGGCAATGATGGCGATGCTCATCAAGGTGGCGATATGAGCCGTCCCAAGCCCCATCTGGAAGCCGAACAAAGGCCCGAGCGTTCCGAAAGCACCATTGGCGACACCAACGAGGAGCGTCGCCACGAAGCCAACCGGAGAATTCTGAAAAAGCCGCTTCAAATCGAGCGTGACACCGGCCAGCGGCTGGGGAGCTGCCGCACGCGACAGCGACAAAGGCAGGAGCGCCAGACAGAAGAAAATCGCCCCAACCATGAAGGAGGTGTCGCGGGCGGGATCGCCGACGGCCACGAGCATCTGCCCCACGACGATCGCCACATAGGTGATCGTCATGTAGACGCCGAAAATCGTGCCGCGATTTTCGTTGGTCGCCCTTTCGTTCAGCCAGCTTTCGATGATCATGAAGCAGGCCGCGAGGACGAAACCGGAAAAGATGCGCAGAAGGATCCACGACAGCGGCGTCACGATCATCGCATTCAAGAGGACGATGACGGCAGCGGCAGCGGCGGAGGCCGCAAAAGCGCGAATATGACCGACCTGATGGACGATGCGCGGCGCCATGAAGCAACTGGCGACGAAGCCGATGGCCCAGCCCGTACCGACGAGACCCAGCGAAAACGTCGAAAAATGCTCCAAGCCGCCGCGGATCGGCAGCAGAATGGAGTGCAAACCGTTCGCAGTCAGCAAGAAGGCCACGCTCAAAAGGAGCGCAGCGATAGGGAGAAGTTGCCTGGCCATAATGGACGCCGAATTGCCGCGAGCCGCCGGTAACCCTGTGCGTTGGCGACGGTCAAGCCCTTCCGCGTTCACGCTTTGCGACAGCTCTGTCAGCTGATCAGTCTTGAGCCTCTTCGAGGGCGGCTTTCAGCGTCAACAGATCGCGCCAGACGAGCTTTTTCTGGAGTGGATTGCGCAGAAGATAGGCTGGATGAAACGTCGCCATGGCACGGACTTGGCGAGCGCCCGTGTCGAAATCGATCCAACGACCGCGCAGCCGCGTGATGCCCATCGTGGTATCGAGCATCTCCTTGGCAGCGGCATTGCCGAGGAGAATCAAAAAATCGGGATCGGCCAAACGGATCTGCTGTTGGATGAAGGGCCGGCAGATCGCCCGCTCCATCGGCGAGGGATCGCGGTTGCCGGGCGGGCGCCACGGAATCGTATTGGCGATATAGACGCCACTGCGATCAAGTCCGATCGCGGCGAGCATACGGTCGAGGAGGCGCCCTGAACGCCCGACAAAGGGCAGACCCTGAAGATCCTCGTCACGGCCGGGCGCTTCGCCGACCAGCATGACCCGGCCTTCGGGGTTGCCATCGGCGAAAACGAGCTGCGTTGCCGTGCGCTTCAGATTGCACCCGTCGAAACCTTCGAGGATTTCGCGCAGCTCTTCGAGCGACGCCGCGCTGCGGGCGGCTTCGCGCGCCGCCATCACCGCCTCTTCCGACGGAAGGGCCGCCGGGGCGACGGGCGGCGGCGCTGCCGGCGGCTGCGGGCGCGCTTCGCTCCGGCGCGGCCTCTCGGCAGGTGCACGCGCCCCATCATCACGGTGTTGCGCCCCGGCGGGTCTGCCCTGTTGCTGCGAGGGCGCGTGACGGGCCGCCATCTCGCGTGCAGCCATCCTCGCGCGCGTTTCTTCAAAACGGTCGACGCCCGTCTCTTCCACGGCGCAATCGACGCCGTTCTCGAGATAGAAGCGCAACAGCTCCTTGAGGGGCGCGAGAGAGATATCTGGCGAAAGCGGGCTCACCAGACCTTTCTGCCATCATGCGAGCCGGGGCGGAAGAGGAGGCTTGCCGGGAACGCGTCAACCCGCCACGCTCAAAGCCCGCAGAAGTCCCGCTTGCGCCATGGACAGACGAGACGAAGCGGGTTTGCATTGAATTTGAGCGGGACGACGTTTTATCCCTTGGGCCCCCACTCTCATTTGGAGAAAAGAATGGAAGCCGCCGAGACGCCCGAACGTGAGAGCATGGAATACGACGTTGTCATCGTCGGAGCTGGACCGGCAGGACTTGCAGCGGCCATCCGCCTGAAGGAACTCGACGAAAAAATCTCCGTCGTGGTCTTGGAAAAGGGCTCCGAGGTCGGGGCCCATATTCTTTCCGGCGCGGTCATCGACCCGATCGGACTGGACAAACTCATTCCCGACTGGCGCGACGATCCGGACCGCCCGCTGACAACGCACGTCACCGAGGACCGCTTTCTCTATCTGACGGAGAAACGCGCCACGAAGCTGCCGAACATGCTGATGCCGAAGCTCATGAGCAATCATGGCAGCTATATCGGCTCGCTCGGACGGCTCACCCAATGGCTCGCGGCGCGAGCCGAAGCGCTCGGGGTGGAAATCTATCCGGGTTTTGCGGCCGCCGAAATTCTGACCGACGACAAGGGCGCCGTCATCGGCGTGGCGACCGGCGACATGGGCATCGGGCGCGACGGCAAGCCGGGCCCCGCCTATCAGCCCGGCATGGCGCTTCTCGGCCGCTACACGCTGATCGGCGAAGGCGCCCGCGGCTCGCTCGCCAAGGAGCTCATTGCCCGCTTCGCGCTCGACGAAGGTCGCGAGCCGGCGAAATTCGGCATCGGGCTCAAAGAGCTTTGGGAGGTCGAACCGGGAAAGCACAAGCCCGGCCTCATCCAGCATTCCTTCGGCTGGCCGCTCGACAACAAAACAGGCGGCGGCTCGTTTCTCTACCATTTCGGGGAAAACCAGGTGGCGATCGGCTTCGTCGTGCATCTGAACTACGAGAACCCGCATCTGGAGCCGTTCCAGGAATTCCAACGCTTCAAGACACATCCGGCGATCAAGAGCCTCCTGGAGGGCGGCCAGCGCATCAGCTACGGCGCACGCGCCATCACCGAGGGCGGCATCCAATCCGTGCCGAAGCTCGTCTTTCCGGGCGGCGCGCTCATCGGCTGCTCGGCGGGCTTCGTCAACGTGCCGCGCATCAAGGGCACGCATAACGCCATGCTATCGGGCATGCTGGCGGCGGAGCATGTGGCCGGAGCGCTCGGTGAAGGACGCAGCCACGACACGGTGGAAAGCTTCGAGGCGAGCTGGCGCGATTCTGAAATCGGTCACGACCTCAAGAAAGTGCGCAATGTGAAGCCGCTCTGGTCGCGCTTCGGCACGCGCTTTGGCGTGATGCTCGGTGGCCTCGATATGTGGACGAACTCGCTCTTCGGCTTTTCCTTCTTCGGCACGATGGGCCACGAAAAGCCCGATTATGCATGCCTGAAGCCGGCCTCCGAATGCCCAAAAATCGACTATCCGAAGCCCGACGGCGTCATCACCTTCGACAAACCCTCTTCGGTGTTTTTGTCGAACACCAACCATGAAGAGGACCAGCCGGTGCATCTGCGGCTCTCTGATCCGATGATGCAGAAGGAGAGCGAATGGGCGGTCTTTGCCGGCCCTTCCGCTCGCTACTGCCCGGCCGGCGTCTACGAATGGGTGCAGGAAGACGGGGCCGAACCGCGCTTCGTCATCAATGCGCAGAACTGCGTCCACTGCAAAACCTGCGACATCAAAGATCCGAACCGCAACATCACCTGGGTTCCGCCGCAGGGCGGCGAAGGGCCGATCTATGTCGGCATGTGAACGCCCATTGTGCTGAGTGAGGAATCCCGGCCCGCAGGTCATGTTGCGCCTGCGGGCTTTGCGAGTGCCAGCGCTCTTCGTCCGGCCGCGTCATGTAGAATTCCAGAAACTGGTCAGCCGTCCAGAGGCCCGAGCCGATCTGTCCGGCGGCCTTTGCCGGCGCGTTTATGGCCGTTCACCGCCCCTCGGGCGGTCGATAATGGCCCGTTTCCGGGTCGCGCACGAGAAGCTCGCCGCGGTCGTCGGTGCGCACCTTCTCGGCGGCGCGCACTTCACGATCGACGCGCGCCATCTCCCGTTTCAGAACCTTGAAAGCATAATAGCCACCAGCGGCGATCAATCCGAGAGCGATGAACTGGGGCATCGTTCTAACCTCCGAAACGCTGCCTGAGACTACGCTCTTCGAGCGTATCGAGGAAGCCCTCGCCGGCCGCTGCGGCCAGGCCGGCGCCGACGCGCCCCGGGCGCATGCCGAAGAAACTCTTCTCCGCACCGATGAGCTTCAGCCGCACCTTGTCTCCGTATTTTTCACGCAGCACATGGCGCATATCGCCGAGACGGTCTGCCAAGCCCAGCGAGACGGCCGTCTTGCCGGACCAGAAGAGCCCCGAAAAAATCTCGGGATCGTCGGCGAGCACGCTGCCGCGGCGCTTCTTGACGAGATCGATGAAAAGCTCGTGCACCTCTTCCTGGATGACTTTGAGACGGCGCACGTCTTCCGGCTTTTCCCGCTGGAACGGGTCGAGGATCACCTTCGATTCCCCCGACGTGTAGACGCGGCGCTCGATTCCGAGCTTGTGGATCGCATCGACGAAGCCGAAACCCGCAGAGACCACACCGATCGAGCCGACGATAGAGGCCGGGTCGACGATGATCTCGTCACCGGCGCAGGCGATCATATAGCCGCCGGAGGCACAGACATCCTCCACGAAGATGAACACCCGCTTTTGCTTTTCCTCGGCGAGCGCGCGGATGCGCTTGTAGATCATATGCGATTGAACCGGAGAACCGCCCGGCGAATCGATGATGATCGCCACGGCCTCTGCCTTCTTGTTGTCGAAGGCCTTCTTCAAGGGTCCCGCCACCGAGGCGAGTGTCAGCCCGGGCCGGAAGCGGCTGACACGACCGATCGTGCCCGACATTCTGATGACCGGAACCACGGGCTCAGCCTTGAACACGCCCGGCAGGAGACTGTGCAACCAATTCGCCATCTGTCTTCCAAACTCTCAAATTCATCAAAGATCGTCCCGGCAAGATGGTCATGCCGAGAGAATTTGCCAGATGCCGTGACGCTTCAGCGCCTCACAGCAGACCGAAATCCGCTTCGCCGCGAAGAATTGCATCGGCTCCAGAGGTCCAGGCCCCATCGCCCTCGTGCAAGACAAGGCCGGCACGCAGCTGCATCGGCGTGCGGCCGCCAAGACGCGCGGAAACGACAACGCGGCCCGCATCGTCTCCGGCATGCGCATAAAACGGCAGGATTTTGATGCTGCCGAAGCGGCGATCTTCAAGCTCCCGCAAAATCACGGCAAGGCGATCGGCCCTGTGGATGATCGCAATGCCACCCTTTCGCGAGAGGAGCGCGGCAGCCGCGGCAATCCAGCGCGGCAACGGATCCTCCTCAGCCTGATGGGCCGACCGTCGGCGTGCATCCGGCGAGGCGCTCACGTCGCCTGCGGCATAAAATGGCGGGTTCATGAGGACGAGCTCCGCCTGCTCTCCCACGCCGAGATGCTCGGACAATGCCGCATCGGTCACATCGGCTTCGCGGAACGCGACGCGATCGGCAAAGGACCGGTTCTCCGGAAGAGACAGCGCCCCCCGCGCCTGATGGAGCGCTTCCTCATCAAGATCGACACCGAGGACGCGCAGCCCCGGCGCACGCACGGCGACCGACAAAGCGACGGCGCCCGTGCCGCATCCGAACTCGACGCAAAAGCCCTTGCGCCCGGGGGATACCGCGGCTTGCAGCAGGGCGGCGTCCAGGCCGGGGCGATGGCCGCTCACAGGTCTCAGGAGCGCGACACGGCCGCCGAGGAAGCCGTGACTCTGCACCCTCACCTCCTCTGCAACCATCACTCGGAGGCTTTCCTTGAGCCGAGAGAAAACTCCTCGGCGAGGCCTGCGTCGTGCAGGATGCCCTCCGCTTCGGCGTGCCGCGCGGCTTCCACGAGAACGCGTCGCGGCAATATGCCGAGCGAGCCTTCCATGATGCTCATATTGGCGTCGACGACGGAGTAACGTATGTCGGCATCACGCAAAAGCGCCTCCACAAAAGAGATCAGCGCGAGGTCGTTGGTGCGGATAAGCTCTTCCATCCAGTCACGCTCCGGTCATATAGGGGCGGGTCATTAGGGGGCATGCGTAAAAGGGGGCAGTTGCCTGGATTCCGTCAGCCTTGTAGGGCGCGTGCAATCTGTCCCTTTGCGCGGCGGCTTATCCGTTCTACCCTTTGAAACAGCAAGGAGTTGTCAATTGGGCGTTATCCTCTCGCTCGGAGAGCGGAAAGCAGGCGCAGCTTCGCTTGAACCGCTTGTGGAATGCACGCAAGACGGCATGGATGCGGTCAATCGGCTGATCCTAGAGCGGACCGGATCGCAAGTCACGCTGATACCGGAGGTGGCGCGCTATCTGGTCGATTCGGGCGGCAAGCGCATGCGGCCGATGCTGACCGTCGCCTGCGCGCGGGCGCTCGGCTATGAGGGAGACGGCCATGTCCGCCTCGCCGCCGCCGTCGAATTCATGCACACGGCGACGCTGTTCCACGACGACGTCGTCGACGAAAGCAACACCCGCCGCGGCAAGCGCACGGCGCGTCTTCTGTGGGGCAACAAGGAAACCGTTCTCGTCGGAGATTTCTTGCTCGGCCAGGCCTTCAAGATGATGGTCGATGTCGGCTCGCTCGATGCGTTGCGCGTGCTCTCGGAGGCATCCGCCACGATCGCCGAAGGCGAAGTGATGCAGCTCGGCACGGCCAAGAACACGGAAACGACGGAAGACGAATATCTTGAGGTAATCCGCGGCAAGACGGCGGCCCTCTTCCAGGCCGCGGCTGAAGTCGGCCCGATCGTCGCCGGTGCCGACCGCGCCACCCGCGCCGCCTTCCGTTCGTTCGGCGCCAATCTCGGCATCGCCTTCCAGCTCATCGACGACGCGCTCGATTACGGCGGCGCGACACCGGCGCTCGGCAAGAATGTCGGCGACGATTTCCGCGAGGGCAAACTCACTCTCCCGGTCGTGCTCGCCTATCGCCGTGGCACGCCGGAGGACCGCGAATTCTGGCGCCGCACGCTCGTGGAAGGCCAGACCGACGACGAGGCTCTGGCAGGTGCCATGTCGCGTCTCGCCGAGACCTCGGCGCTCGCCGACACGGTCGATCGCGCCAAACATTACGGTGCCATGGCACGCGACGCTCTCGCCCCGGCTCCGGAGAGCCCGGAAAAGGCAGCTCTCCTGGAAGCTGTTGAATTTTGCGTGGCGCGCGTTCATTGAGTCTCAGACAGGGAATTCTGCGAGTGCGGGGGCAAGGCAGGGTACCGGCAAGGCTGCCGGTACCTATTTAATGGGGCCGGCAATAGCCAAACGTTTGACCGTGGACCCCAACTGGAGATCCCGCATGAAATCTTTCCGGACCGTGCCAGCTTTGCGGCCTTTCGTTGCGGCCTGTCTGCTGGCCGCGGCCTTCGCGACCCCAGCCATGGCAGCGGCCAAGAGCGACGACGATACGCTCGAGCTCACGAGCCTTGCCGGGATATTTCTCGCCGCGCGGGTGGCCGACGAAACCAAGGACGTCACGCGCGGCGCGGAGTTCTACCAGCAGGCCTATGAAGCGGACCCGAGCAATGCGGCTTGGCTGGAGCGCGCCGTCGTCCTGACGACGGCCGAGGGGGATCTGAAGGCGGCTCTGCCCATGGCGAAGATCCTCGTCAAGAAAGCGCCCGACAGTCAGATCGCGAGCTTCATCGTCACGGCGGATCTTCTCAAGCAGAAAAAGTTCGCAGCCTCGATCAAGACGCTTCAGGGCAACGATCAGGGCGCGCTCGCTGCACTGACGGCGACACTCCTGAAAGCCTGGGCATTGACGGGCCAAGGCAAAACGGATGAGGCGATCGCCCTCGTCGACGGCTTGGAAGGCGAAAGCTGGTACGAGCCGTTCAAGCTCATCCATGCCGGCCTGATGGCCGACGTCGCCGGCAACACCGAAGATTCCCTTGCTCGTTTTGCGAAGGCCTACGAGCAGGACGGCAATTCCGTTCGCGTCGTGGAAGCCTATGCACGCGAACTGGCGCGCGCCGGCGACAAGGACAAAGCCAAAGAGATCCTGCAAGAGTATCTCGACCGCGCCCCGCGCAACCCGCTCGCCATCGACACGATGGCCGACATCGAATCCGGCAAGCCCGTCACGCAGGCGGTGAACACGCCCGTCGAGGGCGCGGCTGAAGCTTTCTCTGGCCTTGGGACCGCTCTCGGCCAGGAGGGCGGCTTTGAACTTGCCGCCGTCTATCTGCGTCTCGCTCTCTATATCGACCCCGACAGCGGCGGCGGCCTCGCAGCCCTGTCTCTCGGCGATATCCTGGATAGCAACGGTCTCGGCGACCAGGCGATCCAGGTGCTGGAGCAGATCCCGGCGCAATCGCCTTTCCGCCCGGTCGGCATTCTGCGAGCCGCCGTCGTTCTCGCGCAGCAGGATCGCATCGACGAAGCAAAGAAGGCGTTTGAGGAAGCGATCCGCAAAAATCCCGACGACCTCGCCGCCTACATCGCCTATGGCAATATGCAGCGCGCCAAGGAAAAGTACGAGGAAGCCGCCGATATCTACAGCCGTGCGATCGAGCATCTGGACGCTCCGGCACGCGGCAACTGGACCCTGTTTTATTTCCGGGGTGTCGCCTACGAGCGGGCGAAGCAATGGCCAAAAGCGGAAGCGGATTTCAAGAAAGCTCTCGAGCTGTTTCCGGACCAGCCGCTCGTTCTCAATTATCTCGGCTATTCCTGGGTCGATCAGGGCGTGCATCTCGACGAAGCGCTGGACATGATCCAAAAGGCCGTCGATCTTCGGCCCAATGACGGTTTCATCGTCGACAGTCTCGGCTGGGCCTATTACCGACTCGGGCGCTACGAAGACGCCGTTGAAGAACTCGAACGCGCGGTTTCCCTGGAGACGGCGGACCCAGTTCTCAACGACCATCTGGGCGACGCCTATTGGAAGGTCGGCCGCAAGCTCGAAGCGCAGTTTCAGTGGCGCCATGCGCGCGATCTCGGCGCGAAACTCCCCGAGCTCGAGGTGATCAACCGCAAGATCGCGGCCGAGCGCCTGGTGGAAAGTGCCCCGCGCATCACGCCGACGCCCGAGGCAGAACAGGATTCCAGCCGGACAAAAGCGGCCGAGCCGATCTCCTTCAGCGGTCCTGCCGATCAGGCTTCAGGGGCGCGCTGAGAGCTTCGTTTGGATCGGAGGCCTCTCTTGGCGGCGATGGCCGAAAGGCCGAAACCCCGAATCCGCCGACGCTGCCCGCACGGCCGATGAACGATCGCGCTCTTCTGCCTCATGACCGACGCTGGAGCGCCCACCGGCACGCTGCTACATCTGACAAGCTTTGAACGAAAACCTCCTCCCCGCCCTCGTGCGCACGGCACCTGCCAAGATCAATCTCGCTCTCCATGTGACCGGACGGCGGGACGACGGCTATCACCTCCTCGACACGCTCGCCGTCTTTGCCGATCTCGGCGACGAGTTGAGCTTCGCACCCGCCGAGGAGTTCGCACTCAATGTGAGCGGCAGGTTTGCGGAAATCGTCCCGAATGGAGCGGACAACCTCATCCTGCGTGCCGCCGAAGCGCTGAAGCAGGCCTCAGGCGTCAAGACGGGCGCGCAGATTGCCGTAACCAAAGAGATCCCCGCTGGCGCCGGGCTCGGGGGCGGTTCTTCCGATGCCTCGACCACGCTCCTCGCTCTCGCCGAGCTTTGGGGGGTCGGGATGTCGATGGATGAGCTCGTCGCGCTCGGAGCAAAGCTTGGCGCGGACGTGCCGATGGGTCTTTTCGGCAGAGCTCTGCGAGCACGGGGCATCGGTGAAGAAATTGCGCTTCTGCCCTCGCTGCCCGCTCTGCCGCTGGTGCTCGTCTGGCCTGCACGGGTGGTTTCGACTGGCAAAGTGTTCCACACGCTCGGCCGCCCGCCTGGGCGAGCACTCCCCGACGTACCGGACAAGATGCGCGATGCGCGCACGGTCGCGGATTTCTTGAAGACCACGACAAACGACCTCGAAGCACCGGCCATTGCGCTCGAGCCGGCGATCGGCGAGGTCCTCGACGCTTTGGCAAAGACGCCCTGTCACCTTGCCCGCATGTCGGGCTCAGGCTCGGCCTGTTTTGCGGTTTACGAGACGCTCGATGCGGCCGGCACCGCCGCAGAGACGCTTGCCAGCAGACATCCGCAATGGTGGGTGCGCGCAACTCTCGCGCGCTGAGGGCCGCATTCGCCTTCTCCGAAACGGTGTGCTCGAGTGCACCCAGGCGTTTGGTTAGCTTGACCCCTCGCCCTCCCCGTGGCAGGCAACGGCCACTATTTCCAAGAGCTACCGGTGATGAACGAAGCGGTTCCCGCGCATATGAGCCCGACGCGCTCTTTTCAGGGCTTGATCCTGACGTTGCAGCGTTACTGGGCCGACAAGGGCTGTGTCATTCTGCAGCCATACGACATGGAGGTGGGGGCTGGCACCTTCCACCCGGCCACGACCCTGCGATCGCTCGGCCCGCGGCCGTGGAAGGCTGCCTATGTGCAGCCGTCACGGCGTCCGACCGATGGACGCTATGGCAAAAACCCGAACCGGCTGCAGCATTATTACCAGTACCAGGTGATCCTGAAGCCGTCGCCGCCCGATCTGCAGGCGCTTTACCTCGGCTCGCTCGAGGCGATCGGCATCGACGCTTCCGTGCACGACATCCGTTTCGTGGAAGACGACTGGGAGAGCCCGACGCTCGGCGCCTGGGGGCTCGGCTGGGAATGCTGGTGCGACGGCATGGAAGTCTCGCAATTCACCTATTTTCAGCAGGTGTGCGGCGTCGATTGCGCCCCCGTCTCCGGCGAACTCACCTACGGGCTTGAGCGTCTCGCCATGTATGTGCAGGGCGTCGACAACGTCTACGACCTCAATTTCAACGGCCGCGAAGGCGCGGAGCGCGTCTCCTATGGCGACGTCTTTCTGCAGGCGGAGCAGGAATATTCGCGGCACAATTTCGAGCATGCCGATACCGGCAAGCTTTTGCGCCATTTCCAGGATGCTGAGGGCGAATGCGAAGCGCTTCTTGCCGCCGGACGGGACGAAGCGGCACGCAACGGCGGTCCGCACCGCATGGTGCTTCCCGCCTATGACCAGTGCATCAAGGCAAGCCACGTCTTCAATCTTCTCGATGCGCGCGGCGTGATCTCGCCGACGGAGCGGCAGAACTACATCTTGAGGGTCCGCTCTCTCGCCATCGCTTGCGGCGAGGCCTGGTTGATGACCGAGGCCGGAGGCGCCTGAGATGGCTGAAACCGAGACCGAACCGCGCAAGACAGAGGTGGCCGCTCCAACGCGGGTGCCGATGATTTTCTCCTCCGACAGCTGGACGGCGACCTTTCGCTTCAACCGCTCCGGCCGCATGGAGAGCGAGGCGGCTTACGCGCTGGGCGAGATCGCCTACCGCATCGGCGACGAACCGCTCGTTAAGCGGCCGGCGCGTCTCGCCATCGTCAAGCGCGACGCAAACCAGCGGCTGGAACTGCGGCTGCGCGACAAGATGAGCCGTCTCGTCGTCCCGCTCGACGATTTCGCCATGCAGCGCATGCTGGAACGGATGAAGGAATATGTCAGCGGCTACAACATGATCATGCGTGTTGTCTTCCAGGCGACCGACACGGATCTGCCGCAATATCTGGAAGCCGTCGATTTCAGTTTCTCCTCGCGGCCGCACGACGCCGCTGAGCCCGCCCCGGCGACCCCGGCGGCGGGCGATGACCATTGATCCGATCCCATGCCCGACCTTCTCATCGAACTCTTTTCTGAAGAAATTCCCGCGCGCATGCAGGCACGCGCCGCCGAGGATCTGAAACGCCTCGTGACCGACGGTCTCGTCGAGGCCGGCCTCACCTATGAGGGCGCCAAGGGTTTCGCCACGCCGCGCCGCCTGGCGCTCACCGTTCACGGTGTGACGGCGCGTTCCGCCGACGTGAAGGAAGAGCGCAAAGGTCCGCGCGTCGGCGCACCGGAAAAGGCGCTTCAAGGCTTCCTGCGCTCTGCCGGTCTCGCCTCGATCGACGACGCAAAGATCGAGAGTGACCCGAAGAAGGGCGATTTCTATGTCGCCGTCATCGAAAAGCCCGGCCGGGCCGCCGAAGAGATCGTGGCGGAGCTCCTGCCGCAGGTGATCCGCAACTTCCCCTGGCCGAAATCGATGCGCTGGGGCGCGGCCTCCGCCCCGAAAGATTCCCGCTTTGCGGACGCCGACGCGCTCGGCACCGGCTCGCTGCGCTGGGTGAGGCCCTTGCGCTCGATCCTGTGCATGTTCGGCCCGGAGACGGAAGACCCCGAAATCGTCTCCTTCAAGGTCGGCGATATCGAAGCCGGCAACGTCACCTATGGCCACCGCTTCATGGCGCCGGATGCAATCCGCGTACGTCGCTTCGACGATTACGTGCCGAAGCTTGAGGCCGCCAAAGTCGTCCTCGACCCGGAACGGCGCCGCAACATCATCGCCACGGAAGCCAAGAACCTCGCCTTCGCGCAAGGCTTCGAGGTGGTGGAAGATGCCGGGCTCATCGACGAGACGGCAGGTCTTGTGGAATGGCCCGTCGTTTTGATGGGGCGCTTCGACGAGGCCTTTCTGGAGATCCCCGAAGAGGTCATCCGCCTCACCATCCGCCAGAACCAGAAGTGTTTCGTGCTGCGCGGAGCGGACGGCGCGCTCACCAACCGCTTCCTGCTCGTGTCCAACATCGAGGCGCGCGACGGCGGCAAGGAGATCATTGCCGGCAACGAGCGCGTCATCGCTGCCCGCCTGTCGGATGCCCGTTTCTTCTACGAGCAGGATCTCGCCACGCCGCTCGGCGAATGGGGGGCAAAACTCGAGGCCGTCACCTTCCACGACAAGCTCGGCACGCAGGCGGAGCGCGTCGCCCGGATCGCAACGCTCGCCGGCGCGCTCGCCCCGGTGGTCAACGCCAAGGCCGGGGAAGCCGAACGCGCTGCAAAGCTCGCCAAAGCGGATCTGCCGACCGGCATGGTCGGCGAATTCCCGGAGCTTCAAGGCGTCATGGGCCGCTATTACGCCAAGGCGCAGGGCGAGGCTGCCAATGTCGCCGATGCGATCCGCGACCATTACAAGCCGCAGGGCCCAGGCGATGCCGTTCCCACAGAACCTGTCGCCATGGCGGTGGCACTCGCCGACAAGCTCGACACGCTGACCGGCTTCTGGGCGATCGACGAAAAGCCGACCGGCTCGAAGGACCCGTTCGCGCTCCGTCGTGCCGCCCTCGGCGTCATCCGCATCGTGCTTGAAAACGGGGTCAGGCTGCCGCTTCTGCCGCTCTTCTCCAAGCGCCTGGACGAGACGACATCTGCCGATCTCCTCGCCTTCTTCGCCGACCGCCTCAAAGTGCATCTGCGCGATCAGGGTGCTCGCCACGATCTGATCGATGCCGTCTTCGCGCTGCCCGGGCAGGACGATCTTCTCATGATCGTGCGTCGCGTGGAGGCGCTTGCCGGGCTTCTCGCCTCCGACGACGGCCAGAACCTCCTCACCTCCTACCGCCGCGCCGCCAACATTCTGCGTGCGGAGGAGAAGAAGGACGGCAAGAGCTACACGGGCGAGCCCGACCACGCCCTCATTCACGAGAAGGGCGAAGCGGCCGAGCGCGAGCTTCTCGCCGTCATCGAGAGCGTCGAGGTGCATGTCGAAAAGCACCTGAAGCTTGAGGATTTTTCAGGCGCGATGGGTTCGCTCGCCGAGCTCCGCCCGGCCGTCGACGCCTTCTTCGACCATGTGACGGTCAATGCGGATGATGCGCAGCTGCGCGAAAACCGGCTGACGCTCCTCAACCGCATCCGCGAGGCGATGCACGGCGTCGCCGATTTTTCCAAGATCGGCGGCTGAGGGCGCCAGGCAGAACGAAAGACATGGCGGCGGCCGCAGCGCCGCCGCGCGCGGCTCGGTACATCACCAGAAGCGCCCTCGCCCGCCGCAGGAAAGCTTCAACACCACTGCGAGCGGCCGCTCAGGCCGCCCCCCGGCCCCCTCACGCATTGCGGCTCACCTCCAGCGCCGCATTGATCGCGGCGCCGAGTTCCTCGTCGGAGACACTTTCGGGGAGGATGGTCGGCTTGATGCCGGGGATGCCTTCCCAATGGCCGTGTCCACGATATCGTTCAGCGTCGATCGTGATCTCGCCGTCTCGCAGCCGCAAGCTAACCGACCCGGCGCCCGCATAAAGGGCACGAAGGCTCCGGACTCCGGCGCGTTTTTTGTCGCGCTCTTCTTCTTCTCTGAGCTCATCGTCTGTGGGGATGCGGATTACACTGTCCCAGTCGGGGTGCTCTGGCGCAACGAAACGACTTGCACGCAGGGCAGACCGCGCTTCGTAACCAAGATCGCTATCGGGCATTCGTGCCGTATGAATCTGGTCGTAGCCGGCCGGGTCAGGGTAGGCTGCGCCATAGACCGCATGGGAGTAGATTCTCGTGAAAGCCCGGTATGCTTCCACGGTTGCCTGCTTACGAGGCTTCGGTGGCGGAGGCTCAGGCTCCCTATCGCGGGAGAAGCGGGCTCGAAGCTGCGCGACGGCTCGTTCATGGCTCATTGATAAAAGTCACCCTGAGTTGCACGCCATGTTGCTCAGCATATCTCACAGCGCGCCTGATCTGAACAATTTGCTGTCTTGACGTATTCATCGGCACAGCCAGCTCGATCCTTTTTACTTCGATTTCTGAAGATTTCACACTTAGTCCCTTCTTTCGATCGCCATCGAATGATTCCAGACGATCGACATAACGCTGCAGTGCGCGGTATATCTTCTCAGGATCTTCGACGTAGCCAGCTGCCCGCGTATAAAGCGTTTTTGCGCTTGTCGCTGTCCGCTTCACTGGATCGTAAAAATCGATCGTCTTGAAGTTTTGCGGCAAACGCTGGCCGAACTGGCCGGTCGCTTCCAGCGCGTCCTCCCAGGGAATTCCCTGCTCCTTGATGCCGCGGCCCCAGACGATGCCCGGATTGTCGACGATGTTGTGACCGACATGGCCAAGGAGGCGGCGAAGGCGAGCGGCTTCCCGCGTGATTGCCTCAGCCAACACCTTCGCATCGCCAGCCAGATTGCGCAGGCCCACGAGCTTGCCGGCACGCAGCGCGAGGAACGGCGGCGGCACGTTGAGAAGGACGAGCGTGTCGACATAGGCGCGCTCGCGATAGGCCGCCTCGACCTCCTCGCGGGTGGCGAGACCCTGGCGGTAGGCGTCCTCGAGAAGACCCGGGCGTTTCTGCAGGGCAAGCAGATAGGCGCCGAGCGCCTTTGCGAGCTCCGGAGCGTCACGAAAGAAGGTCTCTGCCCTGGCACGGGCGGCGTCGCGCACGCCTTCGAGCTCGGCACGCTCAGCATCGGAAAGCTCGCCCCGTGCCTCACGGCGTAGCAGAAAGACCAGCCGGCGCGCCGCCGGCACCTCTTCGACGGCTTCGCCGACCGAGCGAACGCTGTCGAGGACGG